>JAGZHZ010000028.1 GCA_018366495.1 Clostridiales bacterium | reverse complement strand
AGCTGATTGTTACTATAAATTTGAAGTGATAAATGAGGTTGCCATGTCTCGCAAACCCGCATAAATACTGAATGTGTGGAGTTTTGCTCATGGCTAAATTTAAATACAGGGGAGTGGATACTATAAATAATTTTTTGAAAAATAAAAATCATAAGAAGACCAACTATAAATGATTAAGATAAAACTGTGGCAATACACTCCTTCAAATAGTCAAAGCTATAAAATAAAAAATCCACAGTGTTACTAACGATTATATCAAAGTTGAGAAGAAAGGAGAGTATTGATGTATTTGGACTAAATACATCATACAAGGAAAGAAATGGAAGGAAGTATCATTTTTTATCTTGCCATCGCAGTATTTTGTACCGTCTATGCGGTCTGTATCTTTTTTGGAAAAGGTCCGATCTTTTCGGCTGCCTATTTTGCGATGGACAAAGAAGGAAGAAAAAAGATGAAATCGAAGGAAGAATGTCGTTCCATGAGTTTAATTTTTGGAGGCGTTGCCGTTCTGACGATTTTGATGGCGATCGGAGAGCTGGCCAAATTAGAATGGATGAAAACCGTCGTGCTCATCTGGGCTGCTGTGCTGGTCATTCTTATTTTTGCCCGTGCAGTCCGAAAGGGAATAAAAAAATAGGGGAATTCATATGTATAAGATTTTAATTGTGGAAGATGATCTTGTGATTGCCAGAGAAATCAGCATACAGATTCAGAACTGGGGATATGAGACAAAAGTGATTGAAGATTTTACACAGGTGATGGCAGAGTTTGTCTCTTTTTCACCGCAGCTTGTTCTGATGGATATTTCCCTTCCGTTTTTTAATGGATACTATTGGTGCAAAGAGATCCGAAAAGTTTCCAAAGTTCCGATTGTTTTTTTATCTTCTGCGGCAGACAATATGAACATTGTGATGGCGATTAATATGGGCGCAGATGATTTTATCGCAAAACCGTTTGATCCCAACGTTCTGACGGCAAAGATTCAGGCGATGCTCAGGCGAAGCTATGACTTTTCCGGTCAGATGAATCTGATTGAACACAGGGGAGCGATTTTGAACACAAGCGATGCTACGCTGATGTATCAGGGAGAACGAATTGAACTGACAAAAAACGATTATCGAATTCTGCAGATTTTAATGGAAAATAAAGGAAATGTCGTCTCCAGAGATATGCTGATGACGAGATTGTGGGAGACAGACAGCTATGTGGATGAAAATACATTGACTGTTAATATGGCGAGGCTTAGAAAGAAACTGGAACAGGCAGGATTGAAAAATTTTATCACAACGAAAAAAGGAATTGGATATCTGGTGGAATAAATGAGGAAGAAGAAAATATGGATTTCATACTGGAAGACACAGAAACAAGGCAGAATCATGGTATACCTCTGCCTTGCCGTATTTATCATCACTTTTTTTCTGTATCAGCTTCCGATGGAAGGGAGTCTCTATGGAGGATTTATCTGCCTCTGCCTTGCCGGAGCTTTGGAAGTACGGAATTTTCTTCGTTATAAAAACCGGTGTGAAGAAATCGGAAGAATGAAAGAAGAAGTTTCCTATGGAATACAGGAATTTCCAGAGACGGAAGATGAACTGGAGCTGAGGTATCAGAATGTAATCCGCTTTTTAATAGAAGATAAAAGGCTTCAGGATCTGGCAAAAGAGAAAAAATATAAAGAGATGACAGAGTATTATACGACATGGGTTCACCAGATCAAGACCCCGATTGCTGCGATGAGACTTCTGCTGAAAGAGGATACGGAGCAAAACAGGGAAGTGCTTATGGAATTATTTAAAATAGAACAGTATGTCGATATGGTTTTGCAGTATGTCAGGTTGGAGGCAAAAGGAAGCGACTATCAGATCCGGCAGTATGATCTGGATGCCATTGTACGTCAGAGTATCCGAAAATATGCGCGGCTTTTTATCAGCAAGAAAATTGCTTTGGAGTATAAAGGAACGGATATCAAGGTGGTCACCGATGAAAAATGGCTTTCCTTTGTGGTTGACCAGATTTTGTCGAATGCTTTGAAATATACGAAAAAGGGTAAAATTCAGATCTATCTTCTGAATGAAAAGAAAAAAGAACTGGTGATTGAGGATACGGGAATCGGAATCGCAGCGCAGGATTTGCCGCGTGTGTTTGAGTCAAGCTTTACAGGATATAATGGAAGAGAAGACAAGCGTGCTACCGGAATCGGGCTGTACCTTTGCAAGAGAATTATGGGACAGCTTTCCCATACAATACGAATCGAGTCCGAACTTGGAAAAGGCACAAGAGTAATTTTGGGGCTGGATACCATTTCACTGGAATATGAATAAAATAAACATCAATCTTACCAGATTGTAAGGTTAAACAGGAAAATGTAAGCTAAAATTATGGCGGAGCATTTTCCTTTTTTATATACTGAATACAAACAGGAAATGAAAAAGACAGCCTGGTTTTTTAGCAAGGGGTTCAAAAAAAGGAAACAGACCAGGAAAACAGGAGGAAAAGAGTATGATTTTAGAAGTGAAGGATTTGAAAAAAGTATATACGACACGTCTTGGAGGAAATCATGTTCAGGCGTTGACAAATGTTACTTTTTCAGTGGAAAAAGGAGAGTACGTTGCAATTATGGGAGAGTCAGGTTCCGGAAAGACGACGCTGCTCAACATTTTGGCAGCGCTTGACAAACCGACATCTGGGGAAGTGAAATTGAACGGCAAGAGTATTGTGAACATCAAAGACAAAGAAATTTCCACATTCCGAAGAGAAAACCTGGGATTTGTATTTCAGGACTTCAACCTGTTGGATACATTCTCGATACAGGACAATATTTTTCTGCCCCTTGTACTTTCAGGAAAAAATTTCCATGAGATGAAGGCAAGACTGATTCCGATTGCACAGAAATTAGAAATCACGCCGATTTTAGAAAAATTTCCATATGAAGTTTCCGGAGGACAGAAACAAAGAGCCGCTGTGGCGAGAGCCCTGATCACACAGCCGCAGCTGATTTTGGCGGACGAGCCGACTGGAGCGCTTGACTCCAGAGCGTCCGATGGACTGCTTCGCATTTTTAATGAGATTAACCAGGAAGGACAGACCATTTTGATGGTGACACACAGCGTACGTGCGGCAAGCCATGCACAGAGGGTTCTTTTTATCAAAGATGGAGAAGTTTTCCACCAGATTTACAGGGGAATGCAGAATAATCAGGAGATGTATCAGCAGATTTCAGATACACTTACAATTATTGCGACAGGTGGTGTACATCATGAATAGTATTTTTTATATGAAGATTGCCTTTACAAATATGAAAAAAAACAGAAGGACGTACATCCCATATCTGCTTTCGTGTATTGGAACGATTGCTATGTTTTATATGATGAGCGCCATCGCAGAGAGCGGCGGTATGGAAAATGTTTTTGCCGGAGATACTATTCGGGCTTTTATGAGAATGGGAGTTGGAATCATTGGATTTTTTGCAGTGCTGTTCCTGTTTTATACGAACAGTTTTCTGGTAAAAAGAAGAAAAAAAGAATTCGGTTTGTTCAACATTCTGGGAATGGAAAAGAGACATATTGCAAGAGTATTGCTGTTTGAGACGTTATACACGATTATCATCAGTCTTGGATTGGGAATTGTATTAGGAATCGTGCTGGGAAAAGGGATGTACCTTTTATTGCTGCGAATTATGCAATTTGAGATAGAACTGGGATTTTCAATTCCAATGATTTCATTAAAAACAACAGTGATTTTATTTACAGCGATCTTTGTGCTTTCTTATCTCAATACTCTTCGTCAGATTCATCTGACAAAACCGGTTGACTTGCTTAAAGGGGGAAATCAGGGGGAAAAAGAGCCGAAGGCAAAATGGCTGATTGCTCTGATTGGTTTGATCTGTCTGCTGGCAGGTTATGGAATGGCAGCCACTGCAAAGAACCCGATAGAAGTAATAGGAGAACTGTTTCTGGCAATCATTCTTGTAATCATCGGAACATACTGTCTGTTCATATCGGGAAGTATTGTATTTCTAAAGATTTTGAGAAAAAATAAGAGATATTATTATAAACCAAAGCATTTTACAACGATATCTGGAATGATTTACCGTATGAAACAAAATGCAGCAGGACTTGCCAATATCTGTATTTTATCCACAGGTGTTTTGCTTTCCGTATCGACAACATTCAGTCTGTATGCAGGACTGGAAGATGCAATGAAGACGAGATACCCAAGAGAGATTGGTGTAGGAAGCATAGAGATTCCGAGAGAGGATGCCCAAAAAGCTTCCAAGGTGATCGAGGAGACGATTCAGGAACAGCTTGTCGAGGTGACAAATCAGATATCGTGCCAGTATGCAACCCTGAATGCGTTTGAAAAAGAAAATGGATTTTCATTCGATACGGAATCCGTTGAAAATGAAATTAATTCGGGGAATGCGTCGCTGATCAATGAACTTTGCATCATAGCTATCGTTCCGCTGGAGGAGTATAACCGAAATACAAATGCGGCGGAGACTTTGGAGAAAGATGAAATTTTATTTGCTCAGATGAGAGGAAAAGAATATGAAGGAAAGGAAGTTCAGCTTGGCGACACAACGTTTAAGATCAAGCGTACGATAGAAGGGGCAGTGCCAGAAGGAGAAATGGCTGCATTCATCAGCAATTATTATGTTGTCGTCGTGCCGGATTACGAGACGGCTGTCTCATTTACCCAGAAATATGCAGGGGTGGATGCTCTGCGGTGGTATTATGGATTTGATTTTGAAGGGGACGACAAGGAAGAAATCAAATTCCAAAATATACTGTCTGAGAAACTGGAAAAAGTAAATCTTAATATCTACACAGAATGCAGGGAAGAGAACAGAAAAGATGTATATGCGCTGTACGGAAGTATTTTTTTCCTTGGCATCTTTTTAGGCATCTTGTTTTTGATGGCGACGGTATTGATTATCTACTACAAGCAAGTTTCAGAAGGATATGAGGACAGAGAACGCTTTATTATTATGCAGAAAGTGGGAATGAGCCACAAGGAAGTAAAACATTCGATTCACAGTCAGATCCTGCTGGTATTTTTCCTGCCTCTGGTAATGGCAGTCATTCATATTATCGCAGCATTTCCGATTCTGGAAAGACTGCTTGCTCTGCTGAATCTGTCCAACGCATCACTATTTAAGATGGTGCTGATGATTACTGTTCTTGTGTTTGCAGTGCTTTACGCATGGATTTACGCTGTGACAGCACGGACCTATTATAAGATTGTCAGCCAGAAATCATGAAAATCGTGAGAAAAAATGACAGCTTCTTGTCTGTAGTTTTTTCGTATGATATGATACAGTTACACATAGATACGGGAAAGGAGAACGCAGACAGATGAAAGTGATACAAAAAGAAATAGGGGAACAAAAGGCGCTCCTCACCGGATATCTCCATGAATATATGCCGGAGGTTCCAGACAGAACGATGCGTCCAGCAATTATTTTCTGTCCGGGAGGAGGATATGAGAAGCTGTCAGAAAGAGAGGCAGATCCTCCGGCATTTGCTTTTTTTGCAAAAGGATTTCAGACGTTTGTGCTTCGATATTCGATCAGGGAAAAAGCGGGAGATCAAAATCCATTGAGAGAATTGTCTGAATCGGTACAGATGATTCGGGCGCACAGTGAGGAGTGGCTGGTAAGAAAAGATCAGATCACGGCAGCAGGATTTTCAGCAGGCGCCCATGTGGCGGCAAGTCTGGGCGTTCATTTTGATAAAGTAGTACGGGGAGAAAAAAAGGAGGAAAACAGACCAGATGCATTGCTATTATGCTATCCGGTGATCACAGCGGGAGAGTTTGCTCACAGGGGTTCCATTGAAAGGGTATGTGGGAATAAAAACGATGAGGAGAGCAGACAGTTCTGGTCGCTGGAAAAGCATGTCAGTCCGAATACACCTCCTACATTCCTATGGCATACGATGAATGACACGTCTGTTCCTGTCGAGAACAGCATCTTGTTTTTGCAGGCTCTGCACAGAAATCATGTAATGTGTGAATGCCATCTGTTTGCCGAGGGAATACATGGCAGTTCAACGTGCTGTCATGAAGTGCGGACAGTCAATGAACAGTGTGCCGCTTGGGTAAAACTGTCATCGTCGTGGCTGGAAAAATTGTTTGACTTTAAAGAATAAAAACTGTCCCCCCATCATCGGATCTGAAATTTGATGATGGGGGGACGGTTTTTTAATAAAAAAATCAGCGGTCTTTTCTGGTAAGGTCAGGCACACCGAAAGGATACAGATCATTGTAATGTTCCCACTCGCTGATGTCTTGAACTGCAGATGGAATTAAGCCGGTGCAGTCGGTAGAAGAACAGGCGCTGGAGAAAAAATCATACTCATTGATGATACGATTATTTTTTTCTTTATCGTACATGATATGCCTCCTTCGTGATACAATAAAATAAAAGAAAGTTTTTCGGGTAAGAAAGAATCGAATCTAATCGAAAAGCAGTGAAAAAGATATAGAAAAACTGGATTTCCGATAAGATTCTGATAATAGTGTGCCCCGAAAATAAAAAAATATCATATCGTTTATTTTCGTATGGAAAGAAGCGTATGCTTGATCTCGCTTTCCAGACGGTTGATTTCCCGTTCCGCTTCAAGACGTTTCTGGCGGCCCTCTGTCTGAATTTTCATCACTTCATCTAAAGTGGAAATCAGGGAAGCATTTGTCTGTTTCAGCGTTTCAAGATCTACAATACCGCGCTCGGATTCTCTGGCTGTCTCAATCGTAACTGTTTTGAGACGTTCTGCATTTCGGCGCAGAAGCTCATTTGTCATATCGGTAACTTCATGCTGTGCTTTTGCAGCTCTGGTGGAATGTTCGATTCCAAGTGTCAGCACCATCTGACTTTTCCAGAGAGGAATTGTATTGACGATGGTGGACTGGATTTTCTCGACCATAATTGTATCATTGTCCTGAACAAGGCGGATCTGAGGAGCGGTCTGAATGGAGATCATTCTGGTCAGTTCCAGATCATGAATTTTTTTTTCAAAACGTGTGCACAGGGACTGGAGATCCTTTGCCGCCTGCGCATCCTCAGGCAGATTAGAAGCTTCCGCTTTTGCAACGAGAGGAATCAGCTCTGTTTTCTTTACTTCCTCTAATTTTTTCTTTCCCGCCAGAATATACATTGACAGTTCTTTAAAGTATGTTTTGTTGATCTCGTACATCTTGTCAAGAGAAGCGATGTCTTTCATCAGTGTGATCTGATGCTGTTCCAGCGCCTGACAGATCTTGTTTACAGTACCTTCTGCCTTCGTATATTTCGCTTTCATAGTCTGCATCTTATCGCCGCTTTTTTTAAAAAATCCGAAAAATCCTTTCGGCTCCTCAGAGGCGTCGAAGTCTTTTAATTCTGTCACGACTTGTGAAAGCATATCACCGACTTCACCCAGGTCTTTTGTCTTTACATTTTCCAGAGCTGCCTCGGAGAAATCGGCCATTTTTTTCTGTGTTCCGACACCATATTGGAGAATAGCATTTGAATTATGAAGATCAATCTGTTTGGAAAACTGATCGACCATATCTCTTTCTTCGTCAGAGAGAATACTGTCATCAAGGATTGGTTTCTCCTGCTCCTGTGGGATTGGCTGTTCTGGTTCTTTTTCCTCAGGGAGAGGATCAAAAGTTAAAGTTGGGGTTGTGCTGAAATCTTCAAATGCGTCTTTCATATTTAATCTCCTCCTGTTTGACGGTCATTTATTTTTTCTTTTTTGATCCTGGAAATCCCTGATCTGTAAGTCCTTCCTGTGCAAGCATAGTCTGAAGTACGGAGATGTCAGTCGAGATATCCCATGCGGTACTTTGGAAGAAACGGTCAAGCAGATTTTCAAATGCGGCGTTGATCGTATCGAGTGTGTCAGAAATTTCTTTTTTTGATGAAGAAATATTTTCACCTTCAACCGGCTGCTGATCTAACGTGCGGTAAGCATCGATCAGTTTCCAGGTAGTTGGAAGATAATAATCCATAAATTTTCTGAGATCAGAGGCAAAGTCAGGATTTTCTTTTACACAGTTAAAAATTTTTGTCACAATCAGTTCCAGACGGGAAAGTTTTGCCGAAAATTGTGCATCCGAAATCTGGTCATTGCAGAATCTGATTTTTTCAATATAAGAATTGCCTTCCTCAATAATTTTTCGCACTTCTTCGGAATATTCCTCTTTTTTGGAGGTGTTTTCTTCTTTTTCGGAAGAAAAACCGGCTGTTTTTTTGCGGGATTCTTCCTGAAGTTTTGTATTTTGAATCAGCTGTTGATATTGCTGATAGGAGGCATCACTGATCATGAGACACGTCTTCTGTTCATCCATATGACCTTGCAGAAACATACGTTTTCGAATCATATTCTGCAGGTCACGGACCACAAAACGTTTTGATTTTCCGAGTGAATCTGACAGACTTTGGATGGAAATATACGTCTTATCGCAAAGTTGAGCCAGATAGAACTGGAAGCGTTCATATCGTTTCCGCATACGGAATCCCGTGAGCGCCATGATGAGACTTCCAGCGAAAAAGACGGAGAAGAGTACGATTGGAATCAGAAATTCAGGGGCAGCTATTGCCACAAGCATTAATACCAGTCCAAACATTACAGAGCAGGAAGTACCGATTGCAGCGAGAGCCGTTCCGCCGATATTGAGCGAAGTGCAGTTTTTTACAAGATTTGGAGGAAAGGAAGTGCGGGCGACATCAGGCTCTCTGCGATTGGCAGAGCGCTTTCTAGGACCGTAATATGGTTCTTTAGAAACAGGCTTTCTTTTGGGAGCATGGTCATAGCCGTGGGTTCCATTTTGAAATGCCTGACCAACGTGTTCAATGGTATCATTGATATTTTTTCCGACATTATTTACGGTGTTGTTAAAGGTATCACCTACCGTGTTTAATGTCTGATTAATTGCAGCGCCGATGGTACGGCTTAACTGATCAAAATTTTGGGAGTCTACAGCATCCTGAACCAGATTTTTAATCTGTTCCCCCAGTTCTGAAAAATCGTTTCGGTTCATAAATCCTCCTGAAATAAAAAATAAAATAAAGAATAACAAAAACAGAAAAATATTTGTTTTTTTTGAGGAAAAATAGAGTTTTTTGAAATAAAATGAATGGCAAAAAGAACTTTTGCAATCAAAATTATCATAGCTCATTTTTAAGACAGTGTCAATGAAACACCAGGAAGCATTTTCTGATTTCTTTGTGGCAGATAAAGAAATTTAATAGATTTAGGCTTTCCAAATCGATAGAATTGAGTTATGATAAATTACAAGCGTGGGATACCCGCAAAATGCGGGAAAGGGAAGAAATTGGAGGACTATATGGCAGCAAAAAAAGAAAAAATTACAGGTCTTACCCAAGCGCAGGTTCAAAAGAGAATAGAAGAAGGAAAGGTCAATAAGACGACAGGAAATGCCACTCGTTCTTATAAGCAGATTATTCTGGGAAACACGGTGACGTTCTTCAACATTATCAACCTGATTCTTCTGGCGATGGTATTGTTTGTAGGTTCTTTCAAAAATACCATGTTTATTTTTATTATCCTGATAAATACGGTAATCGGTATCATTCAGGAAATAAGAACAAAGAAAGCTCTGGATGAACTGGCGATCCTGACAGCCAGTCAGGTGCAGGCGGTAAGAGGTGGAAAGTATGTAACATTAAATGTGGATGAGATTGTTCTGGATGACTTGATTGTCTTAAAGACAGGTGATCAGATTCCAGCGGACGCAGTAGTTCAGAAAGGACATCTGGAAGTAAATGAATCTCTTTTGACAGGTGAATCGGACTCTTTAAATAAAGAAGAGGGCGCCCAGCTTTTTTCAGGAAGTTTTGTCACTTCAGGAAAAGCGTTATGTAAAGTAATCCATGTAGGAGAAGACAATTACATGGAACAGATTACAAAAGAAGCAAAGCAGTTTAAGAGACACGATTCTGTTCTGAAAAAAAATCTGAATCGTATTTTAAAAGTGATCAGTATTATTATCATTCCATTGGGAATCGGTCTGTTCTATAAACAGTATTATATTACGCAGGTGGGAAGAACAGATGCCGTATTAAATACAGTTGCTGCTCTGCTGGGAATGATCCCGGAAGGTCTTGTTCTTCTGACGAGTGTGGCGATGACACTTGGCGTGCTGCGTCTTGCAAAAAGAAGAACACTGATTCAGGAATTGTTTTGTATTGAGACACTGGCGAGGGTGGATGTGCTTTGCCTTGACAAAACAGGTACGCTTACAGAAGGAAATATCTGCGTAGAGCGTGTGGAGATTCTGGACGACGTGCTGAGACTGGAAGACAAGACAGAGGGAGAGCACACAGATCTGATACTGGATCAGACAGAGGAGACGATCGAGGGATCGCCAAAGATCACACAGCATGACATGGAACAGATTATGGGAAATATCATGGGGGCATTGAACGATGACAATGCAACATTTCTGGCATTAAAAGAGCGATTTACTCCGATCAGTACATACCAGGCAGTAAACACGATTCCGTTTTCATCCGAGCGAAAATACAGTGGAGTATCATTTAAAGAACGAGGCAGTTTTTATATCGGAGCTGTCCAGTTTTTATTCCCGAAAGGGCAGGAAGCTTTGAAAATGAAATGTCAGGCGTTTGCAAAAGAGGGATATCGTATCCTCGTGCTGGCTCACAGCGAGCAGATCCGCCATGAATCGGAACTGCCGAAGAATCTGGAACCTTTGGCGATCATTCTGATGAGTGATATCATACGTCCGGAAGCAAGCGCAACGCTGCAGTACTTCCGCGAGCAGGGAGTAGATGTAAAGGTAATTTCCGGAGATGATCCGGCAACTGTTGCTGCGATTGCGAAAAAGGTTGGACTTGAGAATGCAGATGCTTATATTGATGCGACGCTGCTCAAGACAGAGAAAGAGATTGCAGATGCTGTTCAGCAGTACAGCGTGTTCGGACGTGTGACGCCGAAACAGAAGAAGCAGATGGTTGTTGCTTTGAAACAGCAAGGCCATACGGTTGCGATGACGGGAGACGGTGTAAACGATGTGCTGGCTCTGAAAGAGGCAAACTGCAGTATTGCAATGGCTTCAGGAAGCGATGCGGCAAAGAACTGTGCAAATGTGGTTTTACTGGATTCTGATTTCAGTGTAATGCCGGATATCGTGAATGAGGGAAGACGTGTCATCAATAATATTGGCTTGTCTGCATCCATGTTTTTAATCAAGACGATTTTTTCAGTTCTTCTTGCATTGGAAACGATCTTTGTGGGTCGTGCCTATCCGTTTGAACCGATTCAGCTCTCTATCATCAATGGATGTGCTGTGGCAATTCCGACATTTTTAATGACGATTGAACCGAGTTTTCAGCAGGTGGATCATCACTTCTTCCGAAGGGTGTTGAGGAATGCTGCGCCTCCGGCGCTGACGATAACACTGACAGTCATGGGGGCGATGTATGTCGGAGAATGGCTGAAATGTCCGATGGATATGCTGACAACGGTTGTAGTACTGACAACAGGATGGACGTATATGATGGCTCTGCAGAAAGTTTATTCTCCGATGACGCCATACCGCAAGGTCGTGATTTACGCAATGCAGACGATCTATCTGATCTGTATGATTGTAGGACAGGATTTGCTGGAACTGGAAAGTTTAAATTTCAATTCCGTCATCATTCTGCTTGCAATTTTAAATTTCTCTCCAATGCTGCTCGACGGTATGAATACGCTGTACCGTATGGTGGAGAGCAAATTTGATAAGTGTCAGGGAGCATTCGATAAAGGAAGAGCTAAAATAAAGAAAAAGGCAAATGTGAATGCCTGATGATAAGAGAAACGCTTTTTCTCCGGGAGGGGATAAAGCGTTTCTTAATTATCAGCAGATTTTGGCTGGATTTCAGCACAGATAGAAAAAGATAAAAATAGAAAGATGCGGTGACAGATTTTCATAGAGAACAAAATAAAGATAAAACAGAAAGATGCAGTCAATGAATTTTTAGAAATAACGTGCAGAAGATAAAAACAGAAAAAGATAAAATCAGAACAATAAAAAACAGGAAGAGGAGAAGAAGCGATGAAAATTTTATTATGTGCGATCAATGCAAAATATATTCATTCTAATCTGGCTGTGTATAGTCTGAGGGCTTACGCAGAGCGATATAGAGATCAGATAGAGATTGCAGAATTTACAATTAACCATTATGCAGATGATATTATGGAGGAGATTTACAAGAAAAAACCGGATTTACTTGCCTTTTCCTGTTATATCTGGAATCTGGAATTCGTCAAGAAACTAATACCGGAGATTCATAAACTGCTTCCGGATACCGTGATCTGGGTCGGAGGTCCGGAGGTATCTTACGATGCAGTATCTTTTTTGGATGAGATGCCGCAGGCAAATGGTGTGATGACAGGGGAAGGGGAGCGAAGCTTTCTGGCTCTGCTCGACTATTATATAGCGGGAAAGGGAGACAGAAAAGAAATCGCAGGTATCACATACCGGGGAGAGAATGGTGAGATTTTTGCAAATTCATGCGGCGGGTTTCTGCCGATGGATGAGATTCCGTTTATGTATCATGATATGAAAGAGTTTGAGAACAAGATTGTATATTATGAGAGCAGCAGAGGATGTCCTTTTTCCTGCAGTTACTGTCTCTCTTCGATTGATAAAAGAGTACGTCTCAGAAGCCTTGAGCTGGTGGAAAAGGAATTGCAGTTTTTTCTGGATAAAAAAGTGCCGCAGGTAAAGTTTGTGGACCGTACGTTCAACTGCAATCACAAGCATGCTGTCGGCATCTGGAAGTATATCAGAGAACATGACAATGGAATTACAAATTTTCATTTTGAAATTGCAGCGGATTTGATCAATGAAGAAGAACTTGAAATTTTAAGCGGTATGAGACCAGGGCTGGTGCAGCTGGAAATCGGTGTTCAGACAACAAACAGCGATACGATAAAGGAGATAGACCGCGTGACAAATCTGGAAAAACTGAGACGGATTGTGGCGCAGATTCACAGTTTTCAAAATATTCATCAGCATCTTGATCTGATTGCAGGTCTTCCATATGAAGGATATGAAAGTTTTGTTCGCTCATTTAATGAAGTGTATGAAATGCGTCCGAATCAGCTTCAGCTTGGATTCTTGAAAGTGCTGAAAGGGTCAAAAATGTACCGCAATGCAGAAAAATATGGAATTGTATACCGCAATGATCCTCAATATGAAGTGCTGTTTACGAGATGGCTCAGCCACGATGAACTGCTTGCTTTAAAAGGAGTGGAGGAAATGGTGGAGGTGTACTATAATAGTTGTCAGTTCACGCACACGATCCGTGCTCTGGAGCAACAGTTTCGTCAGCCGTTTGATCTGTTTTTCGAGCTGGCGCAATATTATGAAAAAGAGGGACTGAATCACCAGAATCATTCACGCATGGCAAGATTTGAAATTTTGAGACAGTTTATTGCGCAGCTGGGGACAGAAAGAGAAAAATGGTATGATGAATGGATGATTTATGATTTGTATTTGAGAGAGAATAGTAAAAGCCGTCCATCGTGGGCACCGGATCCGGGACAATGGAAAGAGTTTGCCGGGCAGTTTTATAAAAAAGAAGAGGAAAATCCATATTATCTGAAAGAATATAAAGGATATAATCATCGTCAGATGGCAAAGATGACGCATTTGGAAATATTTTCCTTCGATGTGCTTGGAGACGGAAAAAAACAGAGAACAGCCATTTTGTTTGATTATAAAAAACGAAATCCTCTGACAAACGATTCTGCTGTTTTTTTGATAAAAGAAGCAGAAATCATGTGAATAGAATAAAAAGAGATAAGAAGGAGATGGAACGATGACAGCAAAACGGACAAAGGAAATTTTGGAGCTGTTAGATCAGCAGTATACGCGGGAATATAAATGCTATTTAAATTATGAGACGCCATGGCAGCTTCTGGTGGCGACGATGCTCAGCGCCCAGTGTACGGATGCCCGTGTCAACATCGTGACAAAAGATCTGTTCGTCAAGTATGATACGGTAGAAAAGTTTGCGTATGCCGACCAGGAGGAACTGGAACAGGACATCAGACCGACGGGATTTTATCGAAACAAGGCAAAAAATATTATTGCGTGCATGAGAGTGATTCATGAAAAATATCAGGATGAAGTGCCGTCTGATCTTGATGAACTGACAGCTCTTGCAGGTGTGGGGAGAAAAACGGCAAATGTAATCCGAGGGAATATTTATCATGAACCGAGTATCGTGGTGGATACTCATGTAAAACGGATTTCAAAAAGACTGGGACTGACAAAAGAAGAAGATCCGGTGAAGATCGAATACGAATTGATGAAAGTACTGCCAAAAGATCACTGGATTTTATATAACATTCAGATTATTACATTTGGAAGAAGCATCTGTTTTGCCAGAAGTCCGAAATGTGAAGAATGTTTTTTAAAAGCGTACTGTGTGGAATACGGTGAGAGACAAAAAGCACAGAACAGAAAAAAAGGGGATAAGGAAATAATGAATGAATCCTACGTTGTAGTTGATCTGGAGACGACAGGACTGTCACCTGAAAAAAACAGAATTTTAGAGATTGGCGCTGTCAGACTGGAGCAGGGAAAAAAGACAGACTCATTTCAAATTATGGTGAAGTGTCCGACAGAAATTTCGGAGTTTGTATCTGAGCTGACTGGAATTACAAAAGAGATGTGTGAAAGCGGCGTGGAAGAAAGGGAAGCATTAGAACAGTTTTTGAAGTTTGCAGGGGAAGACCCGCTGATCGGTCATAATCTCTTGTTTGATTTTAAATTTTTAAAATGGGGTTTTGCCAGATACGGGACGGTGTTTGAACGGGCAGGGATTGATACACTGAAAATTGCAAGAGCGTGTCTTGCTGAGCTGCCCAGCAGAAAACTGGAATGTCTCTGCAGAAATTATCAGATTCCACAGGAGAAACATCACCGTGCATTTGATGATGCGAGCGCAACAGCAGATTTGTTTCTATGTATGAAAGAACAGTTTTTTGAGGCGAATCCCAAATATTTTGAACCGGTTCCTATGAATTGTAAGGTAAAGAAACAAAGCGCAGCCACAGAATCCCAAAAACGCTACTTGATAGATTTGATAAAATATCATAAAATACACATAGATGTCTCAATAGGGGAGCTGAGCAGAAGCGAGGCATCGAGGATGATTGATCGGATTATTTTACAGTATGGAAGGAAAAAAGGTGAATAATTATGATGAAATTAAACACAAAGAAAAAGAAAATGGCAGCAGCAGTAATGTGCGGAGTTTTAGTGGTTGTGATGGTAGTTCCAATGATACTGAGCGCTGTTATAAGTTTTATGTAAATGTGAAAGCAAGAGGAGTATAAAAATATGAAAGTAAAGAAGTTACTGTTTACAGTGTTGACAGTGGGAATGGTTTCTAACTTTTGCATCAATGTACAGGCACAAGGCAGTAATACGATTCAGCAGGGAATCAGCATAGGCGGCGTTGACGTGTCGGGCATGACAGAGGAGGATGCAAAGGCCGCTGTGGATTCAAAAGTTGAAACCATGAAAGCAGATGTGATCACTGTAAAGATCGGTTCTAAAGAGACACAGGCTACAGCTGAGGAGCTGGGAATTGTATGGAGCAACACCGATGTGGTGGACGATGCATCTTTGCTTGGAATGAAAGGAAATCTGATCCAGCGTTATAAAGATAAAAAGGATCTGGAAAAGGAGCCGTACAATTTTGAGCTGGAGTTTTCTGCGGACAAGAGTAAGATACAGTCATTTATTGAAAATAAGTGTACAGAGTTTGAGACAGAGAGAGTGGATGCCACGATTGAAGATGACGGATATGGTGGATTTAATATTATCGAAGGTGTGGCAGGTACAAAAATCAACGTGGAAGAATCTGTAAAGGCTGTTTTAAATTATATAGAAAATGAATGGCAGGGCGGAAGCGGCACGGTTTCACTTGTTGTGGAGGAAGATGCTCCGCAGGGAAGTACAGAAGAGTTAAGCCAGATCCAGGATTGTCTGGGTTCAGCTACAACATATTATACAGTGGGCGACCGTGGAAAGAATGTTGAAATTGGAACACAGAAGATCTCTGGTCATCTGCTGTATCCAGGAGAAGAATTTTCTGTGACAGAGCATCTTGTTCCGTTTACACCGGAAAATGGGTATAATCTGGCTCCCGAGTACAGCGGAGCCCGTGTCGTAGACGGATACGGCGGAGGAATCTGTCAGGTTTCCACGACATTATACAATGCGCTTCTGGATGCAGAACTTGAGATTGTGGAGCGTCATAATCATACATACAGCGTCAGCTATGTAGATGCTTCCATGGATGCAGCGATTGCAGAAGATGTGATGGATTTGAGATTTAAAAATAATTATGACACACCGATTTTTATCTCAGGAAATGCGTATGGCGGCACTGTTTCTTTCTACATTTATGGAAAAGAAACGAGATCTCCAGACAGAACGGTCACATATTACAGCACAGTGGAAAGCTATACGGAACCGGAGGGCACCGTATTATCTGCTAAACCAGATGCCGCTGTAGGATATCTGGTTCAGACACAGTATGCGCAGAAGGGAATGACAGCGACACTGTGGAAATCTGTGACAGAGAACGGTGAGACGACAGAGACGCAGGTAAATACAAGCTACTATCAGCCGATGAAAAATGGATATGAGGTGGGTGTTCTTCTTCCAGATGGATCGACATCCTCAGCAATGTATGCAGCGATTGCAAGTGGAGATCTAAATCAGGTACAGAGCGTGATTGCAGGAGGAACAACAACAACGCCGCAGACTGAGGCATGGCAGCCGGAGACGTGGCAGACAGAAACATGGCAGAGTGAAACATATCAGACAGACGCATGGCAGCCAGAGACATGGCAGACTGAGACATATCAGACAGATCCGCTCGAGACAGAGGCTCCCGTTGTGACTGATCCGGAAACAATACCAGAGTCAGATCAGCAGACAGAATCCTAAAAGAGATAAGAGCGGAAAAAGGGATGGAAAAGAAGGAAACTTGATGGGAATATGCAAGTTTCCTTTTTCTTTTTCGATTCCCTTTTGAACCGTTCATGACGAAAGGCGCTGGTATTCTTACTTAAAAAACAGGCTGTCTGTCATTCCTATTTGACTTCAACGGGATGATGTATTAAAATAGAAAGCAATATTTCAGGAAAAAATTCGTTCTGTTTCGTGTAAGGCGAAACCTTGCAACCAGATGCTTGGTGATTCAATTACCGAGCAGTTCACAAAAGATGAATCTTGGCAGTCGAACGCCGAAAAACGGACGAAGAAAAGATAGAGAGTGAAAAAGAGATGAAAATAGGAAAAATATCAGAGATGGTGATGAAACATTCCATCTTAAAACAATCTGGCGCGCACAGAGATGAAGTGGCAGCAGGACCAGGCATCGGTCAGGACTTTGCATTGATACAGGGAAAAGAATGGGTAAGCGGCGCATCGGCTGTGCAAGTCTGTTATCGAAGAGAAGATGCTGCGTTTGCGGTTGCGCGGGCCCTCAACAATCTATTCTGCAGCGGAAGCACGGCAGCAGGTATTTTCTGCATGGCAGTCCTGCCGCCTGACATGGATCATAAAGAGTGGAATGAGATGATGGAAGCGGTTCACAAAATATGTCAAAGCCGTGGAATAGCTGTTCTGGGCGGTCATACAGAGACGACGGGGGCAGTCAGTGTTCCGATCATGACAATTACTGGAATCGGCTATGTACAACAGGCACAGGCAGTCTGGGAAGGAAAACTGAAAAGCGGTCATGATCTTGTGATGACGAAGTGGATTGGACTGGAAGGGACAGCGCTTCTGGCTGTGCATAAAGAAAAAGAACTTTTGGAGAGATATCCGTATGCACTGATCAAAGAAGCACAGGAATTTACGAAATACTTGACAGTAGAGGATGAGGCACGAGCGGCCATCCACTTCGGCGCTGCTGCTCTGCACGATGTGAGCCAGGGAGGAGTTCTTACAGCTCTATGGGAGATGGCGGAGCGTTCAGGGACAGGGCTGGAAGTGGACTTAAAACAGATTGCGGTCAGACAGGAGACAGTGGAGATCAGCGAATATGCAGGCGCTAATCCTTACAGTATGCCGTCGTCGGGAGCTCTCCTGATCGGCACAGAAAATGGATACGGTCTGGTGAGAGAACTGGAAAAATTGCAGATCAAAGCGTCTGTGATTGGAAAAGTGACAGATAAAAAAGAAAGAATCATTCGCAATGGGGAAGACATTCGTTTCCTGGACCGCCCGAAACCGGAAAACTTTGAACAATTTTTGAAAAAGGAAGTAGAACTATGATGCGAGAACAGATTTTAACATTTTTAGAGAGAAATAGCAGAATTGATTTGAAAGAGCTTGCAATTTTACTCGGATCGGATGAGACAGTGATTGCAAATGAAATACAGAAGATGGAAAAAGAAGGGATTATCTGTGGCTACCATACGCTGATTGACTGGGATAAGACGTCTTCTGAGAAAGTGACGGCGCTGATTGAAGTGCGTGTGACGCCGCAGAGAGGACAGGGCTTTGATTCCATCGCAGAGAGAATCTATAATTATCCGGAAGTACAGTCTGTGTATCTGATTTCAGGAGGTTACGACCTGCTTGTTATTCTGGAGGGAAAAACCCTGAAAGAAGTATCTGGATTTGTATCCGACAAACTTTCCACACTGGAGAGCGTCCTCAGCACAGCCACACATTTTATTTTGAAAAAATATAAAGATGACGGAATCATTCTCTCCAAGAAAAACAAAGACGAAAGGATGCTGGTGACACCGTGAGAAATGCAATTGCAGAAAAAGTAGTGGGCATTGCCCCGTCTGGAATCAGAAAATTTTTTGATATTGTCAGTGAAATGGATGACGTTGTGTCACTTGGAGTTGGAGAACCAGATTTTGACACGCCATGGCACATCCGCGATGAGGGAATTTATTCACTGGAAAAGGGCCGCACTTTCTATACCTCAAATTCCGGGCTGAAAGAGTTGAGAGAAGAGATCTGCCTTTATCTGAAGAGAAGATGCAATATCTCCTATGATGCGGCGAAGGAGGTGCTGATCACAGTGGGGGGCAGCGAGGCGATTGATCTTGCCATGCGTGCAATGCTGGATCCGGGCGATGAGGTACTGATTCCGCAGCCTTGTTTCGTATCTTATCTGCCGTGTGCTATTCTGGCAGGCGGTGTGCCGGTGACGATCAGTCTGAAGGAGGAAAATCAATTCCGACTGACGAAACAGGAATTGTTAGATGCGATCACAGACAAGACAAAAATTCTCGTTCTTCCCTTCCCGAACAATCCGACGGGAGCGATTATGACAAGAAAAGATCTGGAAGAAATCGCAGAGGTCGTGATCGAAAAAGATATTTTTGTGTTGTCGGATGAAATTTACTCGGAGCTGACATATGATAATGAACACGTCTCGATTGCCAGCCTTCCTGGAATGAAAGAGCGTACCATCACAATGAATGGATTTTCCAAGGCATACGCAATGACAGGATGGCGTCTCGGATATGCATGCGGACCGCAGGAGATCATTGCCCAGATGACAAAAATTCATCAGTTTGCGATCATGTGCGCACCGACAAACAGTCAGTATGCTGCTATAGAGGCGCTGCGCCACGGGGACGAAGATGTCAAGAAAATGAGAGAGGCGTATAATTGCCGCAGACGGTATCTGATGCACGCTTTTGAGGAGATGGGACTCAAATGTTTTGAGCCGTTCGGCGCTTTTTATGTATTCCCATGTATCAAAGAATTTGGCATGACATCGGAGGAATTTGCGACGAGACTTCTGGAGGAAGAGAGAGTTGCCGTTGTGCCGGGAAGTGCATTTGGAGAATGCGGAGAAGGATTTTTGCGCATTTCATACGCTTATTCTTTGGAAGATCTGAAAGTCGCACTTGGCAGACTTGGAAAATTTATCCGCAGATTAAAAGAAAATCAGCACAGTGCAAAGGAAGAAAAATAAAAATGGCAGAATTAAACATCGTTTTATTTGAGCCGGAAATCCCGGCAAATACAGGAAACATTGGAAGAACGTGTGTGGCGACAGGAACAAAACTGCACTTGATTGAACCGCTTGGATTCCATCTGACAGAAAAGGCATTGAAGCGCGCCGGTATGGATTACTGGAAAGATCTGGATGTCACAACGTATATTAATTTTGAAGACTTTTTACAAAGAAATCCGGGAGCTAAAATTTATATGGCTACGACAAAGGCGCCTCATGTCTATACGGATGTAAAGTATGAACCAGATTGCTTTATCATGTTTGGAAAAGAGAGCGCAGGAATTCCGGAAGAAATTTTGTTAGAACATCAGGAGACAGCGATTCGTATTCCGATGATCGGAGATATCCGTTCGCTAAATCTGGGAAATTCAGTAGCGATTGTGTTGTATGAAGCACTGAGACAGAATAATTTTGACCATATGCGGCTGGAAGGAAAGCTGACAAAATATAACTGGAGAGAAGAATAAACCTTTCATGACAAAAGTCAGGAGTGTTCTAACCTTTATTTGATAGAAACATAAAAATAGAGACATAAAAAGAAATAAAAAATAAAAAGAAGCGCCTCAGGACAGATGACTGATCTGTTCTGAGACGCTTTTTTAAGATGATTCCGGATGGGCACACTGAAGAGAAAATGTAAATTCTGTTCCAACATTTGGTGTGCTGATCACATCAATATATTCCCCGTGGCTTTGGATGATTTCCTTTGTGATTGCCAGTCCCAGTCCTGTTCCCTTTTTATCTTTTCCACGAGAAGGGTCTGTCTTATAAAAACGAGTCCAGATTTTAGAAAGATTTTCACTTGCAATTCCCTCACCGTGATCTTTTACGGAGATAAAGACTTTATCATGCACCTCTGTCGTCTCAATACGGATGGAAGAATCTGATTTGCTGAACTTGATTGCATTATCGAGAAGATTGCAGAGAACCTGCTGAATCTTGCCGAGATCGGCTGAGACATACAGAGGACCTTGATCGAAAAATAAATCTATTCTTAAATTTTTCTGCAGACATAGCCCTTCAAATGTGGCGATCGTCTGGCGAATCACATCATTGATATCGAAATCGGACAGCTCCAGAAGCACTTTCTGCTCATCGTATGTAGCTAAAGTCAAAAGACTGTTTGTAAGTTTGCTTAAGCGCTCCGCCTCAGATAATACGATATGCAGATAATGATCCTGAGATTCATATGGGATTGTGCCGTCCAGCATCGCCTCTAAATATCCTTTGATGGAAGTCAGCGGGGAGCGAAAATCGTGAGAAATATTAGAGATGAATTTTCTCTGGTATTCTCCTGACTGATTGATCTCATCGGCAAGATATCTCAGAGAAGAAGAAAGGCTGCAAAATTCGTCCTGCATATCAGAATAAAGACGATAATTTAGGTTTCCGGAGGCATATTCCCCTGCTGCCTTTGTAATGCGAGCCAATGGATGATAAAACTTACGGTAAAATAAGATAACAAGCAAAAAGAAAATAATCAGGATGATAGCAAATCCCAGACAGAGGATATTCATGATCCCGTTCTTTTCATGATTTAAATTTTCCAGATCAAAGTGAGCACAGAAATAACCGCGTGTCGTAAAATTATCTGTGATCGGAGCAACTGCGCTCAATGTCTTTTCGCGGAACATACCAAAAAAACTGCCGATCTGATAATATCTCGACTCAAACTCAGACGGATTGAAATCAGGAATTTTTTGTACAGATTCGGATGAGGACGGCGCAGAACTATCAATCAAAATATCGCCGTCGCAGTTTATAAGCCAGAACACAGCAGACTGGTAAGAAGAAAGTGCGCAGAGATTATCATAGATATCATCTGCTGAAACATCTGATTCAAGATAGGCACTTCCAACACGTCCGGCTGCCATTCTGGATACTTCAGAATATAATTCTTCTGCCTTTGTCTCGATCAGCTGTTTTTCAGAGAGAATAGAACAGACAATCGTGGCTGACAGAAAACCCAGCAAAGCACATAGAAGATATGCTGCCAGAAATTTTACAAATGTTCTTTTTTTCATGGCTGTTTTACCGAAAATTTGTAGCCAATGCCCCAGACTGTGGCAAGGGACCAGGAGGCACTGTCTTTAATTTTTTCACGAAGCCGTTTTATGTGCACGTCGACTGTGCGGCTGTCGCCAATGTATTCATAGCCCCAGATGTGATCGAGAAGTTGTTCTCTTGTGAACACCTGATTTGGAGAGGAGGCGAGAAAATAAAGCAATTCCAGCTCCTTAGGGGGCATTTCTATATTTTTCCCTTTGTAAATGACAGAGTAATTGCTCTGGTTTACAATCAGGTCGGGATATTCCACATATTTTCCGGTTGGCTTCTGCTCCACAGGTTTTTCCTTGTGGTAACGCCGTAATACCGCTTTTACCCGGGCGATTAATTCCTTTGAGTCAAAAGGTTTTACCATATAATCGTCGGCGCCGAGCTCCAGACCCAGCACTTTGTCAAAAATTTCGCCTTTTGCCGAAAGCATAATAATAGGCACAGAAGACTTTTGACGAATTGCCCGACATACCTGGTATCCGTCCATACCAGGCAGCATCAGATCAAGAAGGATCAGATTGGGCTGATAAAGTTCAAATTGTTTCAATGCTTCCTCACCATCCAAGACAATGTTGGTGTCAAAGCATTCTTTTGTCAGATACAGTGAGATGAGTTCTGCAATATGCGCATCGTCATCCACGATCATAATTTTTTGTCTGCTTACCATAACAAAAACCTCCTGAGTTTTAAATATAAAGTAGAAAACAAAAATATGCTTTGAATAGCACACCTACATAAAAGTATATGAGTTCAGAAGCACTTTGCATGGGATTTATTTTTTGAATTCCACGATCGTGACTCCGGCATCCCCCTCACCAAATTCACCGAGGTGGAAAGAGGCGACATGCTTCATACGGCGCAAATAATTATGCACTCCTTTACGCAGGGCTCCGGTTCCTTTTCCGTGTACGATACGGACAGAAGGAAGATGGGCG
This sequence comes from Clostridiales bacterium, assembly GCA_018366495.1. Taxonomy (GTDB): domain Bacteria; phylum Bacillota; class Clostridia; order Lachnospirales; family Lachnospiraceae; genus JAGZHZ01. Next base: position 6,173 of record JAGZHZ010000028.1, on the reverse strand, counting down.
AGATAAGCGTCATCGAGATACTTGTCCAGTTCTGCCAGCGCTTCATCTACCGTTTTTCCAAGCAGATTGATTTCAGCGGATACAGATGCAGATTTTGACATTTTGATTTTTCCGCTTCCAGTACGGTTCAGATGCGGTCCAGTGATCACTGCTTCGTCAATCAGCTGCAAATCATTGATTGATACTTTGGAGCGGAGAATTCCCATCTGAACGAATAAGTTCCCTTTTGCATCAGGGAGAGAACTGACCGTGCCCTTTAAATTCATGCTCAGAACTTTTACGCTGTCTCCGATATGAAGATCTTTTGCAGAAAGCGTCTTCTTTTTCGGTACATTTTTATTTACTGCAAGATTTTTTTCGACAGAAGACATCTTTTCACGGAGCTGACTTCTCTGCTTTTCCATCTCACGGACAGAAATATTTTCTTTTCCGAACTTATGAAAGTTTTTGATCGTAGTGTCAGCATACTCTTTTGCGTCGCGCAGAATCGCATGAGCTTCTTCATTTGCTTTTCTCAGAATTTCATCGCGGCTGGTGTCAAGGCGTTCCTGTTTCTGTTCCAGCTTTTTCTTCAGCGCTTCAATCTGTGCTTTGTATTCATTGATCTGTTCCCGTTCCTGTTCGATCGTGACACGGCTGTTCTCCAGATCCGTGATCAGATCTTCAAAACTTTCATCCTGTTCACTTAAAAGATTTCTTGCCTCGTCGATAATTTCGCTTGGAAGACCGAGCTTTCCTGAAATCGCAAATGCGTTGCTTTTTCCAGGAATTCCGATTAAAAGACGATAAGTCGGACGGAGAGTCTCCACATTAAATTCACAGCAGCCATTTTCCACACCCGGAGTGGAAAGGGCAAATACTTTCAATTCACTGTAATGAGTTGTCGCTATGGTACGAATCTGGCGGCGATGAAGGTTAGATAAGATAGCAGTTGCAAGCGCAGCGCCTTCTGTCGGGTCCGTCCCGGCACCCAACTCATCAAAGAGAACGAGAGAGTTCTGATCTGCGTGTTCCAGAATGGAGACGATCTGCGTCATATGGGAGGAGAAGGTACTGAGACTTTGCTCAATGCTCTGCTCATCTCCGATATCGGCATAGACGTCTTCAAAGACAGCAAGTTCTGACTGATCAAATGCAGGGATATGAAGTCCTGCCTGTCCCATCAGTGTGAAAAGTCCCACTGTTTTGAGGGAAACGGTTTTTCCGCCGGTGTTTGGTCCTGTAATGATCAGCAGATCAAATTCTTTTCCTAAATAAATGTCGATCGGTACGACTTTCTTTTTGTCAAGAAGAGGGTGTCGCCCTTTCTTGATATGAATATATCCATGGGTGTTAAATACGGGTTCGCTTCCGTTGTATGATTTTGAGAGGGAAGCTCTTGCAAAGATAAAATCCAGCTTAGTCAGAAGAGACAAGTCGTCTGAGAGCGCTTCCAGATTTTCGGCGGCAAGAGCGCTTAAGGAAGCCAGAACGACTTCAATCTCTTTTGCTTCCTTTAACTCCAGTTCCCGCAGATCGTTATTTAATTTGACAACGGCAGTCGGCTCTACAAACAAAGTAGAACCGGTAGAAGACTGATCGTGAATCATGCCGGGAACCTGTCCGCGGTATTCAGCCTTTACCGGAATACAATAGCGATCGTTTCTCATTGTGATAACGGCATCCTGCAGATAGACGCGGGAAGAACCGTTGACCATGGAGTTTAATTGGCTGCGTATTTTTTCGTGTACAAGTTTCATAGAGCGGCGAATCTGGCGCAGATTGCTGCTTGCATCATCGCTGATTTCCTCCTCGGACAGGATACAGCGTCGAATTTCGGAAGAAAGTGGCGTGAGGGGCTGCAGAGCATCAAACATTTCATCGAGAGAATCGGGAAGATCTTCATTATGCTCATGTCTGGAGTATGCCTTTACTCTGCTGCACACCTCCAGTACTTTGCAGATGCGAAGCAGTTCTGCAGTTCCGAGACTGCTTCCTATTTCCAGACATTTTAAAGAACCACGGATATCACAGATTCCGGAAAAGGAAAGCGATCCGTTTTGGTATATACGTTTTAAAGCGTCGCTTGTTTCTTTCTGCAAGAGACGAATGGTATCGAGGTCTGAGGAGGGCAGCAGATTACGACATAGCTCTTTTCCCAAGGCAGATCCCGCGAAGTCCGTCAGCTGTGCAATGATTTTATTATATTCCAAAGTTTTTAAAGCTTTTTCGTTCATAGTTGTCCTTCCTATTTTTCTATCTATGATCATTCGAGCAGATTCATCTGCTGACTGCGCAAACGTGTGGGATACAGCAGAAATAATTTGAAGCTACTCTAAATTTATTGTAACATAAAATACATAAAAGAAAACAAATATTTACTATAAATTTACAAGACGTTCATAGAATATGCAGTTATAGAGGAAAATAAAGGGAAACGGAAGGATAATCTTTGTGAGAATCCGATCTGTTCTTCATAAATTATTCATATTTATTTGGTAAAATAAAAAATAGAAATTTTTGGATCGGAGATTTAAAGGAGTAAAAGTATCGCTATGACATCATTCATAAGAGAAAACATAAAGAAGAAACCTTTTTATAAAAGAAAGTGGTTTATCAGAATTACCGGAGGGGTGTGTATAGGCGGTGTTTTCGGAGCAGCAGCAGCGGTCGGATTCAGTATCGCAATACCATGGGCACAAAAAACTTTTGGAACCCCGGAAGTTTACAGTGCTGGCAGGGAGATCAGCACAGAGATGATAGACAGTGGAACAGGCGGCACAGAATCAAAGATCATCTGGCAGGGCGACAGCCTGGATGATATTAATCTGAAAGAGATAGAAGTACTGTTTACAAAAATCAGAGATATGGCGGCTGAAACTCTGAAAGGAGTTGTGCAGGTGACTGGCGCACACAGCGGTATCGATCTGTTTCAGCAGATTTATGAAAATGAAAAAATAGGAAGCGGTCTGATTGTCAAGATGGATGAGGAACATATTTTTGTTCTAACAGAGATGTGGATTCTGGACAAAGCAGAGCGTGTGATCGTGACATTGGCAGATGATACGATCTGTGAGGCAGAGGTGAAAAAGACAGATCCAGCATCCGGACTGGCAGTTCTGGAGATTGATGCAGATGAAATCGGGGAAGAGCAGAAAAAAGAAATGAAAGTTTTACAGTTGAGTTCGGATGGAAATCTGTGGAAAGGAAAACCGGTGCTTGCACTTGGAAGTCCTCTGGGAAATACAGATTCTGTAGCTTCAGGTATTGTGACTTCATGGATGGATCAGCCTGTGATGGATGATATCTATCAGATTATCAATACAGATATTATAGGAGGAGATGAGGCAAGCGGAATCTTGGTTGATCTGAACGGAGAGGTGGCGGGCTTCATCACACAGAAATTTGGAGATGACGAGCCGTACAGAACGAGGGCAATCTGTTCCAGCGATATCAAAAGGATTTTAAATGAGATGGCTGACAGAGAAGAAAAAATTTTGATGGGAATCACCGGAAAAGAGATAAAAGAAAATGTTGCCGAAGAACTGGAAATGCCTCAGGGATTTTATGTCATGTCTGTCGCACCGGATTCTCCGGCAATGTATAATGGGATTCAGAATGGAGATATCATTGTTTCCATGAAGAATGAGAAAATTTCAAGCCAAAAGGACTACCAAAATGTATTGAAACAGTGTACAATAGGTGAGGAAATTCCGGTTGAAATCATGAGAAAGGTGCGGGATGGATACTCCAAAATGGAGATGAAAGTGCGATTAGAAGCGAAGTAAAAACAGAAAGGAACAGTCATGAAATATATTGAAACTTTGCGCGAAGGTGAACGCGTGGCAAACATTTATTTGTGTAAATATAAACAATCAGCCGTAACAAAAAATGGAAAAACATATGAAAATGTGATTCTTCAAGATAAGACAGGGACGATCGATGCGAAGATCTGGGACCCGAATTCTCAGGGAATTGATGAATTTGAGGTAATGGATTATGTGGATATTATGGGAGAAGTCACAAATTTTCAGGGAACGCTTCAGCTGAATATCAAACGTGTCCGCAAAGCCCATGAAGGAGAATATGATCCGAAAGATTTTCTGCCGGTCAGTGAACATGACATTGAGGAAATGTATCGGGAATTGCTGGGATATCTCTCAAAGATTCAGAATCCATATTTAAAACGGCTCACAGATGCGTATTTTGTTCAGAACGAAAATTTTATCAAACGGTTTAAATTCCATTCAGCCGCAAAAACAGTACATCATGGATATGTCGGAGGGCTGCTGGAGCATACGCTTGGCGTTTTGAGAATCTGCGATTTCTATGTGAAAACATATTCTTTTTTAAACAGAGATCTTTTATTTACGGCAGCGGCATTTCATGATGTGGGAAAACTTCAGGAACTGTCTGCTTTTCCGGAAAATGATTACACAGATGACGGACAGCTGCTCGGTCATATTATGATTGGAACGGAACTTGTGGGGGCAAGCATCCGCAGAATTCCTGATTTTCCGAAAAAACTGGCGAGTGAGCTGAAACATTGTATTCTGGCACATCATGGAGAACTGGAATACGGGTCTCCGAAAAAGCCGGCGCTTGCCGAGGCGGTAGCGTTGAATTATGCCGATGACACAGATGCAAAGATGGAGACTATGAAAGAGCTGTTCTCAGCAGCAAAAGACAATACAGATTGGCTGGGATACAACCGCCTTTTTGAATCCAATATCAGAAAGACGACACAGTGGCAGTAAAGAGAGAGAATAATGAAAAAAGATGATTTAGTGACAATAACGATAGAAGATATGAGTGCGGAAGGGCATGGTATCGGAAAAGCGGATGGATATACGCTGTTTGTAAAAGACGCCGTTATCGGTGACGTGATTGAGGCAAAGATCATGAAAATGAAAAAAAATTATGGATTTGCCAGATTGATGAAAATCATAGAAGCATCGAAAGACCGTGTGACGCCGAAATGCCCGATTGCCAGACAGTGCGGAGGATGTCAGATTCAGGAGATGGAATACAAAGCGCAGCTGAGATTTAAGGAGAATCTGATCAGAAACCATCTCAGAAGAATCGGAGGATTTGAAAATGTGCCGATGGAGCCGATTGTCGGCATGAAAGATCCTTATCGGTATCGAAATAAAGCACAGTTTCCAATTGGAACAGACAGAGAGGGAAATGTGATTGCTGGCTTCTATGCAGGGAGAACGCACAGTATTATCCCAGTTGAAGATTGTCTGTTAGGAGTAAAAGAGAACAAGGTGATCTTGCATGAAGTGCTGGAGTTCATGAGAGAGCAGAAGATTTCTGCTTACGATGAAAAGAGCGGCAAGGGACTGATTCGCCATGTGCTGATCCGCTATGGATTTTTTACAAAAGAGATCATGGTCTGTATTGTCATCAATGGAAAAAAACTTCCAAGGGCAGAGAAATTGATTGAAAGATTGAAAGTGATTTCTGGGATGACAAGCATCACAATAAATATCAATGAAAAACAGACAAATGTAATTTTAGGAGATCAGATCGAACTTCTCTGGGGACAGACTTATATCACCGATACCATAGGAGGAATCTCCTTTCAGATTTCCCCTTTGTCTTTTTATCAGGTCAATCCTGTTCAGACAGAAAAATTGTATCAGCTTGCTTTAGAATATGCAGGTCTTACGGGAAAAGAGACGGTTTGGGACCTGTACTGCGGAATCGGCACGATTTCTCTGTTTCTGGCACAGAGAGCAAAACAGGTCTATGGCGTGGAGATTGTGTCGGATGCGATTGCGGATGCAAAGAAAAATGCAGAGCGAAATGGAATTGAAAATGCACAATTTTATGTAGGAAAAGCAGAAGAAGTCCTGCCCCAGAAGTATGAAAAAGAAGGAATCTCTGCCGATGTAATTGTAGTAGATCCTCCAAGAAAAGGCTGCGATGAAAAACTGTTGGAGACGATTGTAAAGATGAGTCCGGAAAAAGTTGTGTATGTGAGCTGTGACAGCGCAACTCTGGCAAGAGATCTGAAATGGCTGTGCGAGAGAGGATATGCGATTGAGAGAGTCAGGGGAGTCGACCAGTTCGGGCACACCTGTCATGTGGAGACGGTTGTTCTTTTGTCCCAACAAAAACCAGATGACACGATAGAGATCGACTTAGACCTGGACGAGCTGGATGCCACCAGTGCCGAGTTGAAAGCA
>JAGZHZ010000027.1 GCA_018366495.1 Clostridiales bacterium | reverse complement strand
TCGCAAGTTAATTTTAACACAAAAAGAGGACCTTTCGTTCATTTTGAACGAAAAGTCCTCTTTTTTCATAGAGACTGTTATTTCACAGCCCCTTTTCTACTGTGTCTTTTTTATAAAACATTTCCCCTGATACGCGGTACCTCATCAATATGAAGGTAATGACTGATACATTTTACAAGAAGATCGTGGTTTGAAATATGATCCAATCCTGAAACTACAATAGATCCAATCACTCCGACTTCCTCAACACGGATTGGAAATGCGCCGCCTGCTGCCGCATACTCTCCTGAATCCAGTCTCCAATCGCTCAATGTCTGCTCTGCTTTTTTTAACAGCATACAGACCAAAAAACTGCTTTTTTCCATTCTCTTTACTGTATTTTGCTTTCTTTCCATCCACTCTTCATTGTCGAGAGTGATTCCATTTGATTCATATTGAAATGGAATACATCCATTGTTCAGCCGGATGCTGACTGCCACCGGAAGTTTTCTTCTCTTTGCCTCTGTCACAAGCATACATCCTAATTCCCAAGCGTCCTCATTTGTAAAATGAGAAAACTGTAAGATCTCTTCCTGCATCTCCAACATTGCAATTAATTCATCCATTGTCATACAAATGCCCCCTGTCTGATCATCATCCTGTCTAGCAGTCTGACATTTTTTCTTTTATGTCAACGTTTATTATACTCTTTTTCTCAGCAGTCCGCAAGCTTTATCCATCAAAACCATTTCTTCCATTTGAACCATAAAATCTCAAGAAGGATCATTCCTACACTGACGGCAATCACAATCGGATACCCATATTTACTGCTCAGTTCAGGCATATTTGTAAAGTTCATACCATACCATCCGGCAATCAGTGTCAATGGCATAAAAATGGTTGTCACTACCGTCAGCATCTGCATTACTTTGTTCTGTCTTTCATCCATTCTGGACTGATACAGCTCTCGAAGCTGAAGCGAATATTCTTTTAAGACATGGGTAGAATCATGAAGTCTTTCCACACGCGCAGCCTGTATTCCAAATACTCTGCACTCCTGCTCCGTCATCAGACTATTTCTGTTCTCTTCCAAAATACCGCACAAATCCATCATCTGCTGATAATAAGAATCCAGAATCAGCAACTCCTTGCGGATATTCAAGATCTGCACATCAAATCGTTTCATCTCTTTCTGAATCAGATGCTCTTCCATTTTGGAAAGTCTCTCCTCAAAATTTTGCAGATAAATGATATCTTCTTTGATAAGATACTCAATAAACCCGGCCAGAAACTGTGCCGGTGTGTCCATACTGTCCAGAGAATATTTTTCCACTTCCTTGCGAAGATCGCTTTTCATTTTCTGATCACTGACAAGAAGAAGTTCTTCCTGATCCAGATAATATCCTAAAATTTGTTTCTTATGAAACAGATCTGCTTTATCCGGAATGGCAAAAGTTCCCACAATACAATCTGAAAACAACTCTGCTTTACAGTGTTTTCCCCGCTCCATACTTTCCTGAAGCCGTCTCTTTTGTAAACTGTCTTCTTTCTTTTCTCTGTATTCTTTCGTCGTCATAATTTCCAGTTTCATTGTTTTCACCTTTTTTCACTGATCGTCTCTAAGATAACGGCGTACCTTATACACCTGTGAACTACCCATTGCCTAAAGGTAATGGGTTTTCTGGCTAAAAATTTATAAAAACATACGTCCCTTTATCAGAGCGCTCTTTGTCATAGTGATACCCCAATCTCTCAAAATTTTTCATCTCTTTTGGATCTTCAATCTTATTTTCTGCCAAGAATCGCACCATCTCTCCTCTTGCCATCTTTGCTTTCGTTCCTTTTACAACAACCTTATTTTCCTGCAAATCTCCAAAGATACACGTCACAAACGATATCCTTTTTTCCAGATACCTCTCTATGGCAAGAGCATATTCTTTTGATGATAGATTTAAGATGCAATCAGTCTCTTTGCACAGCTGTCGGCAGATCATATCTCCCCAGTACTCATACAGGGAGACCTGTCCAAATCTCTGCGTTTTTGCCTGCATTTCCAGCCGATACGGGACTACCCTGTCCATCGGACGTAAAATTCCATAAAAACCAGAGAGAATCCGCAGATGTTCCTGGAGATAAAAAAGAGAGCTATCCTCCATCACAGACGGCGCCATATATTGATATTGAATTCCTTCGTATGCCAGAATAGCCGGTGTAAATGCTGCTTTGATATCTATTTCCTGAAACCTTCTGTATGATTCTGCTGCAATCTTATCACTGCAGTTCCAAAGACTCTTTGCCTCTTCATAGGAAAGTGTACAGATCCACTTTCTCAGCTCCTCTGCTTTCTCCCAAAATACAGGCAGATGAGTCGGCAAAAGCAGGTCTGTTTCCTTCATCTTTTTTGCCGGAGCTATGATGATTTTCATGTTTTTCTATGCAAGATTTCCTGTGTAGAGCTGGTAATATTTTCCATGCTCTGTGATCAGCTGATCGTGCGTTCCTCTCTCAATAATTCTTCCATTTTCCAGTACCATGATGCAGTCGCTGTTGCGCACGGTGGAAAGACGATGGGCGATGACAAACGTTGTCCGTCCTTTCATCAATTTATCCATTCCGTCCTGGACAAGCCGTTCTGTTCTTGTATCAATAGAGCTCGTCGCTTCATCCAAAATCAGCACCGGAGGATCGGCAACTGCTGCTCTGGCAATCGCTAAGAGCTGTCTCTGACCTTGGCTTAAATTTGCTCCGTTTCCTGTCAGCATCGTCTGATAACCATCTGGAAGACGGCGGATAAACCCATCTGCATTGGCAAGTTTTGCCGCTGCAATCACTTCCTCATCTGTCGCATCCAATTTTCCATAGCGGATATTCTCCATCACTGTATTTGTAAACAAGTTTGTATCCTGCAGAACAATTCCGAGCGAACGGCGCAGGTCTGCTTTTTTGATTTTGTTGATATTGATTCCGTCATATCGGATTTTTCCATCCTGAATATCATAAAAACGGTTGATCAGATTTGTGATCGTCGTCTTTCCCGCACCTGTTGATCCTACAAATGCGATTTTTTGTCCCGGAGTGGCATATAATTTGACATCATGAAGTACAATCTTCTTATCATCGTATCCAAAATCAACTCCGTTAAATACGACATCTCCTTTCAATTCTATATAGTCTGTCGTATTATCTGCTTTGTGATAATGTTTCCATGCCCAGCATCCAGTATGCTGTTTCGTCGTCTCTCTCAGCTCTCCGTCCACTTTTTCAGCGTTGACAAGTGTCACATAACCTTCGTCCACCTCTGGTTTTTCATCAAGCAGATTAAAGATACGCTCTGCGCCTGCAAGAGCCATGATAATACTGTTTAACTGCTGACTGACCTGATTGATCGGCATATTGAAGCTTTTGTTAAAAGTCAGGAAACTTGCCAGCTTTCCAAGTGTAAATCCGCCGATCTGATTTAAGGCTAAAATTCCTCCGACAATCGCACACAGCACATAGCTGATATTTCCGATCTGAGCATTCGTCGGCATCAGGATATTTGCAAATTTATTTGCATTGTTTGCACTCTCGCACAGAGCGTTGTTAATTTCATCAAACTGCTGTTTGCTTTTTTCTTCATGGCAGAATACTTTTACAACTTTCTGTCCTTCCATCATCTCTTCAATATAAGCATTCACTTTTCCAAGATTAATCTGCTGTTCCATAAAATATTTTCCGCTTAGGGAAGCCAGCTTCCGCGTCACCATCATCATGATAAAAACCATCACCAGCGTTAAAATTGTAAGCGGAACATTCAGGATAATCATACTGACCAGTACACTGATAATAGTGATTACACTGGAAAGCATCTGCGGCATACTCTGGCTGACCATCTGACGCAGCGTATCAATATCATTTGTATAGACAGACATGATATCTCCGTGCGGATGGGTGTCAAAGTATCGGATCGGAAGACTTTCCATATGAGAAAACAAATCATTTCTCATTCGGTTTAACGTTCCCTGCGTAACATTGACCATAATACGGTTATAGATATAAGTGGAAACGATACCAATAGCATAGAATCCGCCCACACGCAGAAGCGCACTTGCCAGCGGTCCAAAATCAGGATTGCTGCTTCCGAGCATTGGAAGAATATACTCATCAATCAACGTCTGCATAAACATTGTTCCCTGAACATTTGCAAGTACTCCGATAAAAATGCAGATCACAACAGCAAGAATATGGATCTTATAGCTCTTTAAAATATATCCGAGTGTTCTTGCCAGAAGCTTTCCCGGATTTTTCACATTTGATTTGACTCCTCTTGGAGCTTTTCCCATCGGTCCCGGCATTATCTGTCACCTCCATTTTGATCAAAGTCTCCGCTTCCATTCATCTGTGACTCATATACATCACGATAAATCTGATCGCTCTTTAACAATTCTTCATGTGTTCCAAATCCATGTACATTTCCGTTTTCCATGACAATGATCCGATCCGCATTCTGAACGCTGGAGATACGCTGCGCAATAATCAGCTTCGTCGTATCCGGAATTTCTTCTGCAAACGCTTTTCGGATTTTTGCATCTGTCGCCGTATCGACGGCGCTCGTGGAATCATCCAGAATTAAAATCTTTGGTTTCTTTAAAAGCGCTCTTGCGATACAAAGTCTCTGTTTCTGACCTCCGGAAACGTTGCTTCCGCCCTGTTCAATATATGTATGGTATCCATCCGGCATTTTCTGAATAAATTCATCGGCACATGCCAGAATACACGCACGGCGGCACTCTTCTTCCGTTGCATTTTCATCTCCCCAGCGAAGGTTATCCAGTATGGTTCCGCTGAAAAGCACATTCTTCTGCAGTACGACAGCAACTTCATTCCGCAGTGTATCGAGATCATATCTGCGCACATCTTCTCCGCCCACATAGACTGCCCCTTCTGTGACATCATATAATCGGCTGACCAAATTGACAAGACTCGATTTTGCACTTCCTGTTCCACCGATAATTCCGATCGTCTCACCGGCATGAATGGAAAGATCGATATCCTTTAAGACAGATTCTTTGCTTCCTTTACGATAGCTGAAATTAACGTGTTCAAAGCGAATGCTTCCATCTTTTACTTCTGACAAAGGATTTTCCGGATTTACAAGATCCGTCTTTTCATTGATTACTTCGCTGACGCGGCGCGCGCTCGCCATACTCATCGTAACCATGACAAAGATCATAGAAAGCATCATCAGACTCATCAGGATATTCATACAGTATGCCAGAAGACTCATCAGCTCTCCTGTAGTCAAAGAATCGCTCACAATCATCTTTGCTCCCAGCCAGCTGATTCCTAAAATACAAGAATAAACCGTCAGCTGCATCAGAGGTGCATTAAAAGTCAGAATTTTTTCTGCTTTTATAAACATCCGATATACGCTTTCGCTCGCCCTTTTAAATTTCTGTTTCTCATAGTCTTCTCTCACATATGCTTTTACAACACGAATTCCTGTAATATTTTCCTGTACACTCGCATTTAAATCGTCATATTTCTGGAATACCTGCTGGAAATATTTTGTGGCTCTGCTCATAATCAGGCAGAGACATCCTCCTAAAAATATAACTGCGACTAAATAGATCGTTGCCAGTTCTGCGTTGATTGAAAATGCCATAATCATAGCACAAATCAAACTTGCTGGCGCCCTTGTAAACATACGCAGAATCATCTGATACGCATTCTGAAGATTCGTCACATCTGTCGTCAGACGCGTAATCAGTCCTGCAGTGCTATATTTGTCAATACTTGCAAATGAAAATGTCTGAATATTGTCATACATTGCCTTTCGCAGATTTCTGGCAAATCCAGTCGAAGCTTTCGCACCGTATTTTCCGCCCATTACACCTGCAAAAAGACCGACTGCCGCAACCACGACCATACATGCGCCTACTGTATAAATATGAGAGATATCTCCCTTTTCAACACCGTCATCAATAATAGAAGCCATTAAAAACGGAATAATCATTTCCATAATCACTTCTAAAATCATAAAACATGGTGTCAAAATAGACGCTTTTTTAAATTCTTTCACCTGAGCTGCCAATGTCTTCAGCATCTTTTTTCCTCCTTGATTTTTATTTTTTGCTATGTCTCAACAGGTTTTCTCTGTTTTCCGATCCAGCACAGCTTTAATTTTTATTCATTTTTGCTGCGTTATCTTATTATAGTAAAAACATTTTTATTGGTCAAGTTTCAATTTAACGTTCAACTTCAAGGTTGATAAGATGCTTATAAAACAAAAGAACGGCTTCGCTCAAAGCGAAACCGTTCTCTCCCTATTCACCTTTTATTCAGTTATCTAGGTATTACTATTATTTTGTTAAATCTGGTAATGCTGTCTTATAATCTTCCATGCAAGCAGCTGGATCGCTGTTGTCGATTGGTTTTAATGTATAAGTATATTCATATGTCTGATCTGATGGGTTCTGGTACTCTGTCAGAGGTTTTGCTCCCCAAGAGTTATCTCCGCCGACACCCATCTGTCTCTGGTTCAGACGCAGAGTGATGCTTGTTGGTTCAGGCAGCATATAAGAGTGCAGGTGTGTATTCAACTGTTCTGGTGTATAGTGCAGAGCGTTGATTTCCATTGTTCCGTCTGCTTTTGCAAGTAAACCAATGCCTTCATCGTTTGTCATGCTTACCCATCTTACGCCTGTACGGTTTCCTGTCTCCTGTGGTTTGATATAGTCTACGAAGAAGTTATCTACTGTATTTGTGTAGATTCCTACATTGTATCCTGTCTGTCTGTCGATGTAGTTCTCATCCGGTCCTTTACCATAGTATGTCACATTGTCAAATTCTAATGGCATCTGCAGTAAGTTTCCAACTTCTGGGATCATCGGCAGATCTGCGCCTGGTGTCAGTGTACTTGTGATCTTCACATCACCTGTTCCATATACAGTATAAACCTGTTTGTAATCAGATTCTGTCTTTGTAGGCAGTTTGGAAGTAACTGTGAACTGTACTGCATTGCTTCCTAATTCTTCTACTGTGACATCCTGAATCTGACGATCTTCTCCTGCATATCTCCATGTTCCACATGTCAGCATAGAGTAGAATCCAAGGTCACTGTCTGTAGCAGCTCTCCAGAAGTTCGGGATTGGTCCGTTTTCGATCAGTTCTGTTTCTTTGTAGTTGAAGGAATCAATTGTTCCTGTCACTTTGTTGAAGTTTAATGTGAAATCTTTACCTGTTACAGTTACAGCATCTTCTGCTTCTTCTACAGTCAGATCTGCAATATCTTCTGCTTTTACAGCTTCTACTTCCGGAACTTCAACTGGGAGTTTGAACTGTCCCATAGCGATCTCATGACCAGCTTTTGCCCAAGACTCATCCTCTTTCAGCTTGAAGCTTACATTTACGAAATATTCTGCTCCTGCTTTTGGCTCTGTGATTTCATAAGGAACTTTCAGTGTTTTTTCTGTCAGTGGTGGCAGATCCATCTGTGCTTCATCGAATTCACCGGACTGGATTACAACACCGTCTTCTACTAATTCCCAAGAACCAGCATATTTGTTCATATTTGTGAATAAGAATTCATTTTCTACTACGATTTCCTGTTTATTCAGGTCGCCTTCTCTAACTTCCAGTTCCTGATAAACTTTCTTAACTTCTACTAATTCAGGCTGTACTGTTCTGTCTGGAGATACAAGACCGTTTGCACAGAAGTTCTTGTTGTTTGGATTTCCTTCCGGAATATCCTGCCAATCTCCACCGAAGCTGCTGAATGTTTCTGCTTCGTATGTCTTCTCTGTTGTCTCTTCAAAGTCAAGCCATACGACTGCACTTTCATCTGCTGTACGAGTTGTATCAGCGATTTCTTCTGCTGATAAAGCTCTGTTGTAGATGTGTACGCTGTCGATCAGACCTTTGAATGTTCCAGGTACGTTTGGATTCTGTGCGTCATAAGTAACATCTGCACCGATTCCAACTGCGTTTCCGCCTGCCATGATACCATTCTTGTCAGCAACAGTTGCAACTTCTTTTCCATCCAGATATAATGTTACATTTTCTCCATCAAATGTACCTGCTACATGGTGCCATTCGCCTACCCAGTTTTCAGGTGTAGGGATAGAAGCAGATACTTTTCCGTATAACTCTGTCTCTTCGTCAAATACATTATTGTAGATATAGAATTCCAGAACGTCTGTTGTCTCGCCTGTCTCTTCGTCTGTTGTGATCTTTCTCTGCAGACCGTAGGACTCTGTGCTCATCCATTCATCGTTACCTTTTGTGATGATTGGTGTAGTTGTCTCAGATGCTTCTGGTTTTACCCAAGCTTCCAGTGTAAATGGCTCTGAATCTTCAAATACAAGTGCTTTGTCAACCTGGCACTCTGCATATCCTTCCATCGCTTTTCCGCTCTGTCCGTCTTCTACCAAGTTGCCTTTTAATGTAACTTCGATATCCTGTCCATCGTTTTTCAGCATCTGTGAAGGTTTAACATCCCATGATACAGACTGTTCTACCCAATCCCAGATAAATCCACCCTGGATATTCGGATATTTTTCAAATACATCCCAGTATTCCTGAAGGTTACCAACGCCGTTACCCATAGCATGTGCATATTCACATTCCATAGCTGGCTTGTCACCGTAAATTCCCCACCAGATCATTGGGTTGTATCTCTTATCAACATAAGAATCATCCTGGTTGACACGACGGTACATTCTGGACCATACGTCAACTTCTGGAATCTCTCTGTCTCCCTCATAATGAACGAATCTTGTCGGATCTAATTCTTTACACAGATTTCCAAGAACTGCCCATGTATCTCCATTATAAGATTCATTTCCTAATGACCAGGAAACGATGGATGGATGTGTCTTACTTCTCTCGATTGTGCTTGTCATTCTGTCTTTACAAGCTTCAATCCATTTCAGATCACTCTGTGGAAGGTAATCATTTACACCGTGAGACTCGATATTTGCTTCATCGATAACATATAATCCATACTCATCACAAAGCTCATACCATCTTCCTTCATTTGGATAGTGGGAATTGCGGACAGCATTGATATTATGCTGTTTCATCAATTCAATATCCTGAATCATGCTTTCTTCTGTGATATGTCTTCCTGTATCTAATTCTGTCTCATGACGGTCTACACCACGGAACATAATTGGCTGTCCGTTGATGAGGATCTGAGATTTGTTTGTTCCTTTTTTTACGATTTCAATCTGACGGAAACCAACGTTACATCCTGCTGTCTCAATTACATTTCCTTCCGGATCCTGTAAAGAGAAAACTAACTGATATAAGTATGGATCTTCTGCAGACCACTGTCTTGGAGATTCTACTTCTACAGATGTTGCCACTTCTGCTTCTTTGCCATGGAATCTGGCATCCATTGTCTCTGCAAATACTTCTTTGCCTTCTGCATCAAATAATGTAGCTGTCACTGTGCATCCCTGCAATGCTGGGTCTACTTCATTATATCTTCTCAGTGTAGCGTCCAGATCAATTGTTGCATTGTTGTAATCTTCATCGAATGTAGTTGTATAGTTGAAATCAAATAAAGATGCTTCTTTATTCTTTGCATATAAGAAGACATCACGGAAGATACCGCTTAAGCGAATGAAGTCCTGATCTTCCAGATAGCTTCCATCTGACCAGCGATATACCTGAACAGCAATCACGTTCTCTTCTCCAGCTGGATTCAGATATGGAGTGATATCAAATTCTGCTGCTGTATAGCTGTCTTCGCTGTATCCAACTTTGTGTCCGTTTACCCATACATAGAATGCAGATTCTACACCCTGGAAGGAAACAAATACTTCTTTGCTCTCATCCCAGTTTTCTGGTGTTGTGAATGTTCTGCGGTAATGACCTACTGGATTGTAAATTGTAGGAGATACGCCAAGTTCTGGAATTTCTACACCTTCCCAAGGGAGACGCGTATCTGTATATTTTGGATAGTCATATCCTTCTGTCTGCCAGTTTGAAGGAACTGTAATCTCATCCCATCCGCTTACATCATAGGAAGGATCAAAGAATTCATTGTTTCTTCCTGATGGGTTTTCAGAAAGCATAAATTTCCACTTTCCATTCAGCAGCTGATAGTCAACTGCTGTGTCTTCCTGACGTACTCTTGCAGTCTCTACGCTGTTATAAGATTTAAAAATTGTGTGTGCATCTTCACGGTTTACCTGGAATACATCTCTCTGATCATACCATTCTTCTCCAGGAAAAGCTGGAGCTACTTCTTCCTGAACAGTATCAGCCCCTACATTCTGTCCACTTCCATCATTTGCCTCTGCAGTATTTGTGGTTGTTGTTGTTGCTGTTGTAGTTGACTCTGTAGTTGTTGTTCCTGCTAAAGCTGCTGCTGCTGCGTCTGCCGGATTTGTCTCTGCTGCAAGCGCTGCACTGCTGCTCATGATTGCCATAGATGCCGCTAATACGGAAACTATCATACGACTAACTAATTTCTTACGCTTCATAATCCATTTTCCCCATTCTTAATCGTTATTTTTGAGTTTTATGCCCATGAGCCAAAACTCTGATTTTGTATTTTTTATTGTCTGTAAAATATCTCCTCTGCCCTCCTTTTCTCTTCAGACAATGATTTATCACTTCTTCTAATCTGATTCAGACCTTCACTCAACCATATCTTTCTCCTGTCTCGCAGTTCTCAGCTTCTTCTGATGCTGAGGAGACAATCCTTTTTAAATTATCATTCTGGTTGATTTCTCCTTTTTGTCTTATGCCTGAACAAAGGCTGTTTTCCCAAAATTTTCTCTTCTATTTTTTCTTGGTTTCCAGCTTTTTCGTTATTTTTTCTCATATTAAGTGATTTTTATTTTTTATTTTCATGATATTGTATATCACTCATGCTTTGTTATTCTACTATATTGTGATATAATATGCTATATAAAAAAGTTGCACATTTTTATACTTATGTTGACAAAACAATCTTTTATGCAAGAGAATATTTTCTTTGTGCGATTCTGTCTTTTGTCCATAGACACTTGAATATCTGGAGCGTTCAAAAGATACTGTGTATTCTCTTATCTCTTTAGCAGTAAATTTTTAAAAAGGAGGTTCTTATGTCTTCTGTTTTTCGTAATCGTATCGGTCTTTCCTTTTATGAGACGCATGTTGGAGAAGATCTGAATATCTGTGAGGCTGGATATGAGGAATGCCGCCCCACAAAACCATATGAATTTATTCCCATTGATTACTATTCTATCCATTATTGTCTGAGAGGGGAGGGAATTTTTCAGGTTCAAAATGATGTTCAGCATATTTATCCGGGAGATATCTTTATGATTCCTCCCCACACTCCAAACAAATATTTTCCGATTCCAGAAAACCCCTGGTTTTATCGCTGGGTGGGCGTACGCGGCAAAGCTGCCGAAGAAATTTTAAAAAGCTGCGGTCTGACAAAGGATCATTTTTGCATCCGCCATCAGGTCAATTCCGAATTGGAAAATTATTTTGAAAAAGTGTATATCGCTTGTAAAGAGAAGCAAGATCTAAAAGCAATCGGCAATCTATACCATCTTCTTGACTATGTCAAAAATAGTAAACAGGACTCTTTCATACCGCTGCTCTCTCAAAGCGAAGTCCACTATAATGAACTGCTTCGCTATATTCATCAGCATTACTTTCAGGATATCACGATTGCCTCTATGGCAGCAGACAATAATATTGATCGGACATATATTTTTAAACTGTTTAAAAAATATCAGCATACAAGCCCCAGCCAATATCTCCTTGAGTATCGTCTTGATAAAGCCTGTATGCTGCTTATGAAAACTTCCCTAAGCGTTACCGATATCAGCTATGCTGTCGGATTTCAAAATGCTCCCTATTTTTCGAGACAATTTACAAAGCAAAAAGGGATGACACCCTCTGCCTATCGAAAAAAATTTTTAAAAACAGGTCCTGCCTGAATACAAAAAGATTGTCAGAGAATTGCGCATGGGCAAAGAAAAATTTCGTTTTTTGCTCACAATTCTTTCACAAAATCTTCGTTTTCCAATCACAAATTTTTCACATTTTTCATGTATCTTATAATCAAACAAAGAAATTTGTTTTAATACTTCATTTTCATATACGGTGCACTAATCTGCACCGTCCCCTCCCTTAAGATGGTCGCTTCAATGTCCCCCCGTTGACCGACCATCTCTTTTATTTTGCTGGTATTCTTATAAGAATATTTCTATAAAAAAAGCCAGATATGAACCGTTTCTTTGAACGAATACATACCTGGCTTTTTTCTTTCCATTTTTGTTACTTAGTCACTGTTTCAAGACTTGCGAAAAAAAGTTCATAAAAATCATCTTCCCCCTCCAGCATCGGAGAGTTTTCTCCTCCTCCATTCGTGCTCCTGCGCATGGAGGCATAAAAATCTTCCCCTGCGCTGATTAGATCCATTTCATAGATCGGATATCCCAGTTCCTGGCATTTTCTGCAAAATGCAGCTACCGGATTTTTCTGTTCCCTTGTCTTTAAAAGTGCTTTCTTTATATCGCTGTCCTGATTTGCTTTTCTTTGCAGTTCATCCAGCATTGCGGCTGTTTCCATATTTTTATTCCTTTCTCGTTTTTTATTGACGCTCCTCATAGCAACAAGCTATAAATTTTTCGATACATTTGATCAAAATTATTTTTATCGTACCACATATTTACAAAAATTGCACTTTTATTTCTGTCTGGGTTATACATATATCTTTCGTATCACCTTTCTCCTACAAGTATCGATTATTTCTATCTTTTGACCGTTTTGTATAGGATAACCCTTCATTTTCTACTGTCAGCCAATCATTCTCTGACTGCAGTTCTTTTCCCGATATTGAATAGGAGACATCTTATAATATTTTTTAAATGAAAAGCTAAAATAGTTGCAGTCTTCAAATCCTGTCTCCTCTGCAATATCGCACGCTTTCTTTTTTGTCTCCAAAAGCATTTCTGCTGCTGCATCCATCCGTATCTTTTTTAAATAAGAAACATATGTCTGCCCTGTCACTTTTTTAAACAAACTCGAAAAATAGATACGGCTGATCCCCAACTCTTTGCTGATTTCTTCGGCAGACAGGTTTGAATCTTTGTAGTGTTTTTCAATATACTTTTCTGCTCGTTTTACCAGAAGTTCATTTTCTGTCTCCCATTTTTTATTAGAAGAAAGCTCTTTTCTCTGTTTTTCCCGATAAACGCTCGGTGCAACTCCATACTGTTTTTTAAACAGATAGCTAAAATAGTTCGGATCATCAATTCCTGCCTGCTTCGCAATCACATACGTTTTTTCCTCTGTTTGGCAAAGCATCCTCTCTGCTGAGTTCATCCGTACTTTTCTAAGATACGAAATATACGTCTGCCCCGTCACTTTTTTAAACAAACAGGAAAAAGAAATAGGTGATACCCCCGCTGCCTTGCTGACCATCTCTTCGGAAAGATCTGCATTTTGATAATTTTCTATGATATATTTTTTTGCACATTCTATGACTTTCTGTGATTTTTGCATGCCGTCTTCCTCCCACAATCCTCTGCGTTTTTTATATTTTCATCGTACAATGAAAGTATTTTTTCTACAATTTTTATGTGGTGAATCGCAATTCTGTGTGGCAAATGGTCATTTTTACAAATATTTGACTTTTGGACCTTTCAATCTTATAATATTTGTATTAATTTTTGGAGGTATTCTTATGAACTGTATCTCAGTGGCCATATGTGAAGATAACTTTTCTTCTCTTTCCTATATAGAACAGTCAATCAAAAAATTTCTGTCGTCACACGGGCAGCATTGTGTCATCTCTTCCTATTCCTCCAGTTTTAATTTCTATAATCTGATTCAGGAAGGAATGCGTTTCCATCTCTATTTTCTTGACATTGATATGCCAAGAATTAACGGGCTGACACTTGCCTCTAAGATTCGTTCCCTTGATTTGGAAGCATCCATTATGTTTATATCTGCCAAGGAAGAATACGTCTTTGATGCAATCAAAGTACAGCCTTTTCGTTTTATCAGAAAAAGCCATTTTCAGTCTGATTTGTCCGAAGCTTTAGAGGAATATCTGCGTCAGAACGAGACAGAAAAAGAGGATCGTATTCTCACACTGGAGATTCAGAATGAAATCTATCGTTTTTCCATCCATGATATTATGTATATTCAGTCAAAAGATAATTATCTGGATATCGTTACAGACAAAAATCACGTTTTGATTCGCTATAAAATTTCTGATATGGAAAGACTTCTGGAATCCTATCAGTTTCTCAGAATTCACAAAAGCTACTTGGTCAACTATCGCTATATCTATACACTTCAGGGCAAAACGGTCACTCTGGAAAATGGTACGACACTTCCTGTCAGCCGTTATCGTCTTTCTGAAGTACAGACAAAATTTAAGGAGTATATTTATGATGCAGTTCAATCAGACAACGTATGATTTTCTGTTCCGTTTTATTGATGTGTGCGGTCTTTTTTTTGACGCAGCGCTGATTGTATTTTTAGTCAACCATTATTTTTCTCTGCGCCGTTCAAACTTGAAGCAAAAACCTGTCCTTTTCTATGGATTCAGCTTTTTCTGTATCTGTGTCTTTCTTTATGTCACAGGATTTTCCAGAGATTTTTTCTGGTTTGTACTTAGTATTTTTTCTGTTATTTTTATTTACAGCCTCCTGCTCTTTCGCGGCAGTTTCGTTATGAAATTAAGCATCAGCTGTATTTACTGTTCCGTCTATTTTATGTTAGATGGCGTCTATCTGTCTCTTTATCGCTATCTTACTGCCTCTTTTGAGGAGATACCAAATACGATTTCTTTGACGGTTTTCTTTTTTCAGCGAATCATCTGTAAAATTTTTATGTATTTTATCATCCGCTTTTTATTGAAAAATGCAGCTGATCTGGACAGTTCGGTTCCTTCTGTATACTCCACCTGTCTGACAGTATTTTGTGGATTTGATATCTTACTCATGCTGTTACAGATTTTCTATATCAGTCCCATAGAACCTAAAATCGCTGCTACTCCATTTCTCTCTCTGTTTATGGCGGGTACATTTGCAATGATTTTATGTTTTTTCTATCTTTTTACCTCTATGATTCGAAATTATAAAGAAAATATCAGTTATCGGCTTATGGAAAAAGAATGGATGCTCCATAAACAGTATCTGGATCAGACCCGCGACCTTTTAACTGCTTCCAGGCAGTTTCGTCATGACATCAAGGCACATCTTTTCTGCATGGAAGGGCTGATCGAACAGAAAAAATATGATGAATTAAAATCTTATCTTCATCAGTTCAGCCATTCTGATTTCCTGACTATCCCATTTCAGACAATCTGTGCGGATGAAAGTTTGAATACACTTCTGAATCAGAAATTGAAAATGGCTTCAAATAAAAAAATTCCGATGAAGATAGACGTTCAGATTTCAAATCATCTGTCCGTTCAAAAATTAGATCTGTGCACGATTTTGTCAAATCTATGTGACAATGCAATCGAGGCAAGCGTCTCTGTTGCCGATCCTCTGATTCAGATTCAGCTCAAAGAAATCAAAGGCTACCTGTCACTGACTGTAAAAAATCGCACAGAAGAGGATGTGCTGAAAAAAAATCCTTCTTTTATAACAACAAAAAAAGACCAAAATTTACATGGACTCGGAATCACCATTATCCGGAATATTGTCAAAAAGTACAATGGTTCCGTTAGTTTTTCAAGCGATTCTTCTTCTTTTACCTGCTTCGTTTTACTGGAAAATCTAAGAGACAAAACATATAAAGCGCCGGCCGCCTGAAACACCTTTTTCCGTTGGCTTTTGGAGCGCCAATGGGGATAGTCATGGCGGAAAAACCATTCTTTCTTATTTTTTTAAGTTTCTTTTCATCTCACAACATCATCAAAAAACTGGCATCTCTTTGCAAGACGATACATTGCAAAAGATGCCAGTTTTTTTATTTAAATCTCTTTCCCTTTTTTATTCTACTGTGATATCGCTTTCCAGAATCAAGTTGTCAGAAGCTGCTCCCACATAAATTTTGCGTGTTCCTTCTGCGACAGTCCATTTATCTTTTGTTCCGTCTTCTCTCTGTGTCAGTTCTGCGTCTGTATACCAGTAAGACAGAGATCTTTCATCCACATGGACAGTCACCGTTCTGCTCTCTCCCGGTTCCATATCTTCGATCTTCTCATATCCGCACAGCTGGTATTCTGCCATCTGAACACCTTCTGGAACTTCTGTCTCTCCCAGATAAACCTGTGCAATCTCTGTACCTGCCACATCGCCTGTATTTGTCACCGTAAATGTCACATCATATCCAACACTTTCTCCATCCAGTGCATTTTCTTCTACCGTCAGACCACTGTACTCAAATGTCGTATAAGACAGACCATATCCAAAATCATACTGTGGTTCAATATCATATTCATCGTACCAGCGATATCCTGTATAGATTCCTTCCGCATAATCTGCTGTGTGATTTGTGCGTGTCTCTCCCATTCCTTCAATCGCTGCTTCCAGAGAATCATATCTTCCCATTTTGATTTCTTTCTGATAGTCTTCTTCTGAATAAGCTTTGCCAGGTTCTTCGATGTTAAGAGCATCAAATGCCTCCTGTGAACACGTCACCATTGTATCCTTGTCTGTCTTTGGAATGGCATATGCCAATTTACCGCTTGGGTTTACTTCACCTGTCAGAATTTCTGCCGTAGCAACGCCGCCTTCCTGTCCCGGGAAATACATCTCAAGCAGACCATCTACCTGATCAATCCAGTTTTCCATTGTGACAGCCGTGTCATTGTTCAATACAACAACTACTTTATTTCCATTTGAGTGTGCTTTCTCTGCCACATCTAAAATTAACTGTTCCTGCTCTGCATCCAGTGCGCAGGTACTTTCTTCTAATGTAGAGGCAACGCTCTCTCCTTTATGATAAGCAAATACAACAACGGTATCATTTGTCTCTGCTGCTTTTAAAGCATTTTCATAGTTTGCTTTCTTCTGAGACGGTGTAATCCATGCAAAACGCACCTGAAGATCTTTTTCTTCTAAGGATGCCTCTGCTGTCACAGTTACTTTATATCGTTTTCCAGCTTCCAGCGTCACACTCTTCGGTACAATACTCATACCAGTTTCTGTATTAATGCAACTGTCTGACGGCCACTGCGTTCCCTGATTGATATTTGCAAGTCCAAAGCTTACGGTCTCTTCCTCAGATACTTCTACTTTTCCAGCTATAGATCCTCCAATTCCTTCCAAAACCAAAGAATACTCTCCATCTTCCGGAGCCTCCAGATATGTTGTCCATGTATAGACAGCTCCGCTTTCTTTTGTGAAACTATTTGCTGTTCCTTCGTCTGCTCCTTCTGCTTTATATGTCTTATTTGGCTTTCCGCCAATCATTCCTGTTGTAAAATCAATCGTCTGGTCAACGATTCCTGTATCTTCTCCGATCTCATGGTCTCCCATTGCCTTTGCCATCTGTACGCCAAACATTCTCATCTGTCCCTGAACATCAGCGGAAGATCCTTCTGCTCCTGCAATTCCATAGGTACGTTTTACGCCGTTTTCTGTTCCTTCCGCATCTGTATATAAATATTCAGACGGAACTGCTTCTCCGACGATATCCATAGCTGCCTGACCTTCTACCTTATCTTCTCCAAGACGTGCGACAAGTTCTTCATATGGACTTGTCATTTTTGAGATTGTTCCATAAGAGCGCTCTCCGCCTACACCAGAAATCAAATTCATACCATTTAATCCGATCACAGCTACTGTCTTGTCTTCTTCTGTGTTCAGAGGAAGCACATCATTTTCATTCTTCAGAAGAACAGCTCCTTCTTCTGCTACCTGACGGGCAATCAAAGAATTTTCTTCTCTTACCTGAGCCAGTTTTTCTGTATCTTCAGCCAGTTTAATCGGCTCTGTACGGCCCGCTTCTTCTTTTGCATATCCGTTCTCATCTATTTCTACAAGACCCAGATAACCTGCTTTTGCATATGCATACAGAACGTGAGAAACTGCCTCATCAATCGTCTCCTGTGTAATCTCTCCGGAAGCAATCTTTGCTTCTGCATTTTCCTGAGAATTGCTGTTGACATTCGGCATTTCAATATCGGTACCTTTGTTCAGAGTAAAACCGTCATTTCCGCCCCAGTCTGTGATCGTGAACCCTTTAAATTTCCACATATCTCTCAAGACATCGAGCTGGAGATATTCATTTGATGATGCAAATGTTCCATTGATCATATTATAAGAACTCATGACCGCTGCTGCTCCGCCTTCTTCGATTGCTGCCTCAAATGCCGGCAGATACAGTTCATGAAGAGCCTGTTCTGACACAACTACGTTTGTATTTGTAGATGGATTGGCATCCTGTGCAAATGCCGCAAAATGTTTTAATACGGCAACTACATTCTGATCCTGAATTCCTTTTGCTTCTGCTACTGCAAGATCGGAGAGCAGGAACGGATCTTCACCCATCTGGTCTTTTGCACGTCCAAAGTATGGGTTTCTTGTGATATCAATCTGAATACCCAGCTGCATATTTCCGCCGATTGCTTTATTTTCACTTCCATGGATTTTTCCGTACTGGTATGCCAGATCTGCATCCCATGTGGAAGCCAGCATCTGCTCAATGGGAGGGTTTGTTGTATCATATAAAGACAGTACCCCGGCAGGTCCATCGTACATTTTAGATTCCGGAATACCAAATCTTGGAACGCCTGGAAGGGAACCAGCATTTCCCTGAAGACCTGTACCATTTCCTCCCAGGAAACTGAATTTTTCTTTCTGCGTCATACTCTTCAGCAATGCGCTGATCTTCTGTTCAATCACTTCATCACTATCTACTACCAGAGCAGAATCCGGATAATATTCTGGGAATACAATCCCTGCTTCTGCCACTGTTGCATCTGCTGCAGTCTCTGCTGCATAAGCGATGCTTCCCTGTGCTGCTATCTGAGATGTTCCACATCCGATCCCCATCAAACCTGCCAGTAAAAGGCATACAACTTGTTTTCTTTTCATCATTTTTCTCCTTTTTCGTCATTTGATGGGGCAATTATACAAAGATTCAATTAAAAAAGATATTGATTTTTTTCACTATATCATTTGATTTTTTAAATTTAATTTTTCGTCCGCTATCTTTTTAATTGTCTGAAACGGACAGATCCATCTCACAAATCATCTTTTTAAGCGGAAGAATACTCCCCGGATTAACAGAAAGTTCATCTACTCCCATTCTTAAAAACGTCTCTGTCATAGCAGGATCTGATCCAAGCTCTCCGCAGATTCCAACACGAATGCCTGCTCTGTGTCCATTTTGAACCGTCATCTCAATCAAACGCACAACTGCCTCATGATATGGATGATACCATTCTTCCATCATTGGATTTTGGCGGTCTACTGCCAATGTATACTGTGTCAGGTCATTTGTTCCTATACTGAAAAAGTCGACCTGCTTTGCCAGCAGATCGCTGATGAGCGCAGCGGCCGGTGTTTCAATCATAACTCCCTGCTTTGGCTCTCCAAATTCCAGTTTTTGTCTTTTTAATTCTTGTTTGGTCTCCTCTGTAATCTGCTGAATTTTCTCTATCTCTTCCGCAGAAGTGATCATCGGATACAAAATTGCAATCTTTCCATACACGCTGGCACGAAAAAGCGCCCGAAGCTGTGTTTTAAAAATCTCAGGCCGTTTCAGACAGATGCGGATCGCCCGACATCCCATTGCCGGATTTTCTTCCTGCTCCATATGAAAATAATCGACATGTTTATCTGCTCCGATATCGAGAGTCCGGATAACTACTTCTTTTTCTTTCATCGTCTCTGCCAGTGTTCTATATACTTTAAACTGTTCTTCTTCCGTCGGATAGGTTTCTTTTCCCAAATACAGCATTTCACTGCGAAACAGTCCGATTCCATCCGCTCCGTTTTCCATTGCTGTCTTCAGTCCTTTTAAATCCCCGATATTTGCACATAATAAAACTTTTTTTCCATCTAATGTTTTGCTCTCTTTTTCTTTCAGTTCCCAGAGAGCTTCCTTCTCCGCCTTCTCTTCTTCCTGCTTTTTTTCATACCGGTCTAATGTAACCGGGTCCGGATCAATGCAGATCCATCCCTCCTGCCCGTTTACGATTGCCATCTTTCCATCCAACTGCTCATCTGCTGTGACCGGAACGCCGATCAATGCCGGTATATTCATTGTTTTCGCTAAGATTGCCGTATGCGAATTTACAGAACCATGTACTGTCACGAAAGATAATACTTTTTCTTTGTCAAGCTGAACTGTCTCACTCGGCGTCAGATCATCCGCCACAATAATGACTGGCTCCTTTTCCTTACTTTTCTCTTTTGTTTGCCCGCTCAGAATAGATAAAATCCGCTCTGAGACATCTTTGATATCGGCGGCCCGCTCGCTTATGTAGGAATCTTCCATTGAAGAAAAAATAGCCTCCAGCTCTTCTTCTGTCCTGCTTACGGCATATTCTGCATTAACCTTCTCTTTCTTTATCCTTTCTTCCACTGCATCTATATAATACTCATCTTTCAGTATCATCTGATGCGCCTCAAAGATTGCCGCACTTGATTGGCCAGCTGCTTTTTCCGCTTTTTCATATAATTCCTGCAGCTGCTCTAAAGCTTTTTCCCTTGCTTTGGAAAATCGTCTGATCTCCATGTCTATGTCTGTAATCTTCCAATGTGCTGCCTTTCTTTTTTCTTTTTTGTAAACACAGATTCTTCCGATCGCTGTTCCCCCATATACGCTTTTTCCATAAATTATCTGCATCCGCCTCCCGCCTTTCTTCTAAAAACTTTCTGGAAAAAATAAAAGAAAAGCACAGAATAAGAAGCTTCTTCCTGTTTCTTCGCTTTTTCTGTGCTTTTTCTTTCCTTTATTTTTTATCTTCCCATAATTTCTGCGGATATAAGCCCTGATCTTTCAGATTCTGAATAGCACGGACAACAAACTCTTTATCTTCTTTATATGTAACTCCATACCAACGATCCTGTGATTTCAGAACTTTTACGGTAGCTTTTCCTTCATTCAGCAGCTCTCCCACTACGGATGGAAGGAAATACTCACATTTCAGTGGATTCTTTTCTAAATTTTCATCCAGAAACAGAGGAAAACGAGCTTTGAGCTCCTGTAAAATACTGTTTGTGAATCCCCACATATTCATGGAAACCGTACTTCCCTGTGGAATCGTTACCCATGTTTTTCCCTCGTCTTCTGTATACTGTGTCTCTTCTCCATGTTTTTCAATATGCGTTCTCTCATGAATACCTACCAAATGATGATATTCATCTGTCTCGCAGACGCCTCTTGCCACATGGCCATTTTCTGTCAGCGTATTTTCCAGAATGTATCCGACCATCGCATAGCGATATTTTTCATCGTCCTGATTTTCGCAGAGGTACTGATAGATCATCTCATACGCATGTCTTCCATAATAATCATCTGCATTGATTACTGCAAATGGTCCATCAATCGCATCCATACAGCTCAAAATGGCATGACCTGTTCCAAAAGGTTTTACTCTGCCTTCAGGCACTTCATATCCCTCTGGAAGATTGTGGAGATCCTGGTATACATATTCCACTTCAATCTGTTTTTCCATACGGTCCCCAATACTTGCCTTAAAGTCTGCCTCATTTTCTTTTTTAATGATAAAGACAACTTTTTCAAATCCGGCGCGGATTGCATCATAGATCGAAAAATCAATGATGATATGTCCCTCCTTGTCAACTGGATCAATCTGTTTTAATCCGCCATATCTGCTGCCCATTCCTGCAGCCATAATTACTAATACAGGTTTTTTCATTTTTTCCTCCATCTGTCTCTTTTTTTTTTATTATATCATATCTTTCGCATATTTTTGATAAAATTCTGTTAAAAAATAATTTTTCTTGGGCAGACCTCTGCACATGCCCCACAGTTCGTACATTTTTCAGGATCAATATGTGCCACATTATTTTCTACTGTTACAGCGTCCGAAGGACATACCTTCTCACATTTTTTGCATCCGATACATCCCACTTCACATGACTGCATCACTGCTTTTCCTTTTTCTTGTGAAGAACACTGTACAAAATGATTCATTTCATACGGTATAAGCTCAATCAGATGCCTTGGACACACTGCGGCACACTTCCCACATGCCCTGCACTTTTCACGGTCTACCACAGCAACCCCATTCACAACATGGATAGCATCGAACAAACATGCTTTTACACAGCTTCCATATCCCAGACATCCATCTTTACATTGTTTCGCTCCTCCTCCAGGTATAAATGCCATCGTTTCACAGTCTCTCGTTCCATAGTAATCATACTGCAACGATGTCTTGTCACATGTGCCGGCACATTTTACTGCTGCTGTCATCCGTTTTTTCTCTTCCACTTCTTTTCCTAAAATCTTTCCGATCTGAGCTGCCACCGAGGCTCCTCCAACCGGGCAGCCTCCAACCGGAGCTTCCCCTTTTACGATGGCCTCTGCCAGTGCACTGCATCCTGCGTATCCGCATCCGCCACAGTTATTGCCCGGAAGAACATCTCTGACTGCATCCGCTTTTTCATTTGTCTCTACTTGGAATTTTTTTCCAAAAACTCCCAGAAACAATCCCAAAAGAAGTCCCGTACCGCCAACAATCACCGTAGCTAAAAGAATTCCTTCCACACTCATCTTTGTCCCTCCTTATTTTAGACCTGAAAATCCAAAGAATGCGATTGCCATCAGGCACGCTGTCAGCAGAACAATCGGCGATCCTTTAAATGCTGCCGGGACATCATTGTGCTCTGTCTTTTCACGAATCCCCGCCATTAAAATGATAGATACCGTAAATCCAAATGCTGTCGCAAATCCATTTACAACTCCTTCAATCAGGCTGTATGATTTTTGAACATTAATCAGCGCAACGCCAAGCACGGCACAGTTTGTTGTGATCAGCGGCAGATAGACTCCCAGTGCATTATAAAGCCCAGGACTTACCTTTTTCAAAAACATCTCCACAAACTGAACAAGCGCTGCAATTACCAGAATAAATACGATTGTCTGGAGATATGTCACATTCATAGGTTCCAGCAAAAATTCATAAAGCAATCCTGTAATAAATGAGGAGATGGTAATGACAAATATAACAGCTCCCCCCATTCCGGCAGCTGTTTCTACTTTTTTTGAAACGCCTAAAAATGGACAAAGTCCTAAGAACTGGCTGAGTACAACATTGTTGATAAATGCCGCTCCAATACCGATCATTAAAAGTTCCTGCATTTTTCTTTCCCCCTTCCTGTTTTCTACGATGTCTTTTTACCGCTTGGGCAGGAAGAACAGGAGGAACACGTTCCTGTACAGCCTGATCCAATTTTTGTCTCTTTTCCTTTTTGCGCCGCTTTCATTTTTATCTTATTCTGTGCTGCTGTCAGCATAGAAAGAACTAAAAATGCGCCTGGAGCCAGGATAAAGATGGTGACTGGTTCGTAAGAAGATGGCATAATCTGCGCTCCAAAAACAGTTCCTGCACCGATCAGTTCTCTGACAAGACCTATTGAAGTCAGACCTACTGTAAATCCAAGTCCCATTCCTATCCCGTCAAATAAGGAAGCAACCGGCGGATTTTTAGAGGCGTACGCCTCTGCTCTTCCCAGAATAATACAGTTTACAACAATCAGAGGAATATAGATGCCAAGACTGTCATATAAGAAAGGAAGATACGCCTGCAATAAAAACTGCACAATCGTCACAAAAGAAGCGACAACAACAATAAATGCCGGCATACGCACTCCATCAGGAATAATTTTTCTGAGCATGGATATCATCATGTTGGACATCGCTAAAATCACCATGGTTGTCAGACCCATACCCAGTCCATTCATCGCTGACGTGGTAACTGCCAGGGTCGGACACATCCCCAGCATCAGGACAAACGTTGGATTTTCTTTTATAATTCCATTATAAAGACGTTCGATCGGCTTATTCATCTAATACGCCCCCTTCACTTAAAGTTCTGAAAAAGCTCAGTCCTGCATTCACGCCATTTGTGACCGCATTCGTTGTCACAGTAGCACCGCTGATTGCATCAATCTCATTTTCTGCCGTTGCTCCTGTCTTTGTGTATGTAAAAGCATCTGCTTTTTTCCCTGCAAACTGATTTCTGAATTCTTCTGTATCTGCTTTCATTCCAAGTCCTGCTGTCTCACTAATTGATAAAATTGAAATTCCATTTACCGTCCCGTCGTTCTGAATTCCGACAGTAAAGCAGATATCTCCGCCGTATCCTTCTTTCGATGTGATCTGCATTACAGCGCCGAGCGTATTTCCGTCTTTTGAGACCGCTTTCAGCACTTCATCAATCTGCGCCTTTCCTTCCAGTTCTGCTTTTTTTAAAGATTCTGCAATCATCTGGTCTGTTGCTTCCTGATCCTCTGTTTTTTCAAATGTTTCTGCATCTTCAAATACCTTCTGATATGCTGCAATTTTCTGTTCTTCCTCTTGTTTTTTGATCGGATCTTTCGTGACTTCATACACCATACCCAGGAGCAATCCGGAAACTAAGGTAATAACCATTAAAACAAACGTATCTTTTATGATTTTCTTCAATGTTTTTCGCCTCCTTTTCCAAATGCCTTCGGAATTGTCACTCGATCAATCAAAGGAACCAAGAGATTTGAAAAAATGATGGCATACGATACACCCTCCACAGAGTTTCCGAAAATTCGGAATAATCCTGTCAGGATTCCAAGTATACCTCCATAGATCAGCTGCCCTTTCTTTGTGATCGGTGAAGTTACATAGTCTGTCGCCATAAAAAATGCTGCCAGCATTAATCCGCCTCCACATAACTGTGCGGCGAGGTAAGACAAGTCCAATCCATGACCGCCGAACAAAATCACAAAGATAGCAAACACTCCCAGGTGCATTCCTGGAATACGCAGAGAAATCACTTTTTTCCACAGCAGGAAAGCTGCCCCGATCAAAATAGCCAGTGTCGATGTCTCTCCGATTGCCCCTCCTGTCGTTCCTAAAAACATACTCAAAACATCGACAGATTCCCCGCTTTTCAACAGTCCAAGAGGCGTTGCTCCGGCGATCCCGTCATATGTAAACGTTGTCATTCTGCCTGTAAATGAGATCAGCAGAAAGCATCGTGCTGTCAGAGCAGGATTCATAAAGTTCTGACCCAGCCCTCCAAATAACTGCTTCACGATCAAAATTGCAAAAATTCCGCCTAAAACAGGAATCCACCACGGCACAGATGCCGGAAGATTCAGCGCCAGCAGCAATCCTGTCACAGCTGCACTGCAATCTGAGATTGTAATTTTCTTGTGCATCAGTTTCTCATAAATATATTCTGTCGCCACACATGATGCCATGGAAAGCAGAATCGTGACCGGCGCATCCATTCCAAAATTAAAAATTCCAAAAACGGCCGCAGGCATCAATGCGATCAGCACAGTCATCATAATCCTTCCTGTCGTATGAGAAGCACGGATGTGAGGATTCGATGAGACATGAAATAACTCACCCATATTTTTGTTCTCCCTTCTATCTCTTATTTCTTTTTCCGCTTGCCGAGAATAATCTTTCTCATAGATTTAATCGACTGTGTCAGATGGCGTTTTGCCGGGCAGATATAACTGCAGCATCCGCATTCACAGCATTCCATTCCATCATATTTCAAGAACATTTTTTCATCATGGCGCTCTGCAAAATCAGCCAGTCTTGCCGGAATCACACGTCCCGGACATACCTCCACGCATTTTCCGCAGTTAATGCAAGCGCTTGGTTCATATTGGGCTGCCTCGTCTTTTGTCATGCAAAGCAGCGCAGAAGAAGTCTTTGTGGCAGGAACATCCAGATTATACAGTGCAAATCCCATCATTGGTCCCCCTGAGATAATCTTCTGAGGCTTTTCTTTAAATCCCCCAGCCTCCTCAATCAGTTCATGGTAATTCATTCCTGTGCAGATACAGAAATTCTGGGGATTTGCAATCGCATCTCCTGTCACTGTCACAATTCGGTGCATCAAAGGGCGTCCTTCATACACTGCACGGTAGATAGAACAGATCGTATCGCAGTTGTTGACAATACATCCTGCATCTGCCGGAAGCATAGAGGAATTGATTGCTCTGCCAGTGACTGCATAAATCAACTGCCGTTCTGCTCCCTGCGGATATTTTGTCTTCAATTCCATCACTTCTATATGATCTTCTGGCTGAATCTGTCTGCGCAAAGTTTCTGCCGCATCCTTTTTGTTATCTTCCACCGCAATAATCCCTCTTGCCTGCGGAAAAATCTTCAGGACAGCGCGCACGCCTCCCACAACCATCTCAGGATTTTCAATCATCCTCCTGTAGTCTGACGTCAGATATGGCTCACATTCTGAACAATTTGCAATAATATATTCAATTTTTTCTGGTTCTTTCGGAGATAGTTTTACATGAGTCGGAAATCCTGCGCCTCCCATTCCGACAATTCCGGCTTCCTGTATGATCTGAATAATCTGCTTTGGACTCAGATTATCCAGAGACTCTCTCTTTTCAAATTCTACTGATTCATACAATCCGTCGTTCTCCACAATAATCGCATTGCACATCGTACCTGTCGTTGTCAGTCGGGGCTCTATTCCCTTCACTGTTCCTGAGACGGACGCGTGAATCGGCGCTGAGACAAATCCTCCTGCTTCTGCTATTTTCTGCCCCACCAGAATGTGATCCCCTTTTTTCACAATTGGAACTGCCGGCGCCCCGATATGCTGTGACACGAGATATGCCAGTTCTCCTTTTGGCAGTACGTTTCGGATCGGCTTAT
This sequence comes from Clostridiales bacterium, assembly GCA_018366495.1. GTDB lineage: Bacteria > Bacillota > Clostridia > Lachnospirales > Lachnospiraceae > JAGZHZ01. The sequence continues at coordinate 2,467 of JAGZHZ010000027.1, read as the reverse complement.
CCTTTGACAAATCTTTTCCATCATATGGATGGATTCCTCCTCTAAAAGTGAATCGTTCCATTTTGCCATACCTTCTTTCCTCTTTATTTTTAAATAAATGTATCTTTTTTCTGATTTCCCCAAATTCTTCCAGATATGGATATGCCCGCATCCATCGTTTTAAAGGCAGATCTTCTTTTTCCACCATTTTTTCGCATTGCTCTGATACACTCTGAAGTTTCTGCTTCAATTCATTTCGGTATTCCAAAACTCCAAAATGCTCTATTTTTTCCAACATAGCCTTCTGATACCATTCTATTTTTTCCTGAATATTCTTTCGTGTAAAAGCCCCTGTGTAACTTTCCAGCTTTTCCATCCATTCTTCTGCCGATGTATAAATTCTGGATTTTTGAATCGCTTCGCTGTATTCACACAGCAATTCTTCCAGCCGCCTTATCTTTTGTCCCAGGTTTGCCGCTGAAATAGTAGAAAGAGTAAAATCGATTCCATAGATCACCAGAGCCGCTGACACCAGTCTTCTTCCTTTTTCTACAGAATACTGCATTACAATCCATTCCACAAAAGGATGAAGAACAAACATCATTACTACCGTAAAAAATCCCCAGCATATAGAACTTTCCAGACAAACTCTTCCCTGAAAATTAAACTTTTTTTCACTGTAGTCCCACCAGCTTGTGTGAAAAACCCACTCCATCACAACAGAAGTCAGATATTCCAGCAGCGTAGTAACTGCCATTCCTCCAAAAAACAGAAAAATCGGACTGCGTGGAAGAGTATAGAAAATTAAATAAATCAAAATTGCGCCTGCACCATAGATTGTCACAACGGGTCCTGTCACATATCCTCTGTTTACCAGCCGTTTTTCTTTCCATGATACGTATAAACTCTCCCAAATCCATCCAAAAAAACTGTAGATAAAAAACCAATTCAATAAATTGTAACATGCTATTCCGCCAATCTTTAAATCCCACATTGTTTTACTTACGGCTATTCCGTATCCTTTCTTTTTTTTCTATTGCTCCGTTTCCCCTTATTTTTAAAAATCAGGTATAATAAGTATACACTGTAGATGAATTTTGGTATACAATTATTATATTTGAATTTTAGAAAGGATTTTTTTATGAAAGTCACGAAACAACTTTTAAATCTGAATACTTCTCCCGTTTTTCACGAATTGCCGGATTTGCATTCTTCTTTTTTCTTTGATATTGAGACGACAGGCCTCTCTCCAAAAAATTCCTATATTTATCTGATAGGCGTGTTCTTTTTGAAAGATAATTCCTGGCACTGCCACCAGTGGCTTGCCCAGAAAAAATCTGAGGAATCTTCTATCTTAGATTGTTTCTTTTCTTTCTGCACCCCCTATCAGACAATGATTCATTTTAATGGAAGGCGTTTTGATCTTCCCTTTATTTTGGAACGCTGCCGACAGCTTCATCTGCTCTGTCCTCTTTCTGGTCTTTCTGAATTTGACCTGTATCAGAATATCCGCCCGCTGAAACAACTTCTGAAACTTGAAAAACTCACACAGAACTATTTAGAACAGTATCTCGATATTCACCGTTTTGACGCCTACAGCGGAAAACAGCTGATCTCCGTTTATGATGCATATCAGAAAGAACCTTCGCCTCAGTTGGAAGAAGCTCTTTTTCTCCATAATCGTGAAGATCTGACCGGCATGGCAGCGATTGTTCCCCTTCTCTCCTATCATGCTTTAAAAGAAGGAAATTTTTCTCTCAAAAATGTGCTTCCGATTGAAGATCCTGTTCACGGATTTGCACTGAAAGTGTCAGTCACTTTGCCATATATACTTCCTCTGCCTGTTTCTTTTCAAAATTCATATGGAGCTTTTTCCGCCAGAGAACAGGAATGCCATTTTCTAATCTATGGAATTTGCACTGCGCTGAAGCATTATTTCCCTGACTATAAAAATTATGACTATCTTCCTATGGAAGAACGCGTCATCCATAAAAGTCTGTCTTCCTATGTGGATCGCCGTCACCGGCGTCCTGCAAAGCCAGAAGAATGTTATGTATCCAAAACAGGCCGTTTTCTGCCTCAAAAAAAGTGTTTTTTTGAACCTTCTTTTCAGGATCAATACCATGCTCCCGTTTTTTTCTTTGAATACAGAGAAGAAATCTTGTCCGACACCAGACGCTTTCTCTCTTATATTCAAAATCTGTTTTTACAATGATAGATACAGTATATCATACTCTTTATAAATTGCATAGAAAAAATAAGCAATTTGAAATAGTTGTTTATTTAACAAACTATTTTTATCTATATTTTCTGTTTATTTTTTAACAATTTTGAGATAGCCCATTTTTTTCTTTTCAAAAACCAGAAACGTGCGCCGTAAGGAACACATAAAAAAGGGGCTGTGAAATAACAGTCTCTATGAAAAAAGAGGACTTTTCGTTCAAAATGAACGAAAGGTCCTCTTTTTGTGTTAAAATTAACTTGCGAT
>JAGZHZ010000057.1 GCA_018366495.1 Clostridiales bacterium | reverse complement strand
TGCGCCTTTTCAGCGTATGATTCTAGCAATTTATACACAACAAAAGCAAAAAGAGGGATGTGAAAAAACTCAATCGAGTTTTTTCACATCCCCTTTTATATTTTATTGAAAAAACGTGCCGTGGCTGTATTTTAGAAAAATTTGGATCAGAAAAGCTGCATATCTTCTGGGAGAGGCGAGGTAAAAGAAAGCCATTCCTTTGTGATCGGATGAAAGAAAGATAGCCTGTGAGAATGGAGAGCCTGCCGACGGATCAGAGAAAAATCAGGGTGATACAGAAAATCACCGATTAAAGGATGACCGATATATTTCATATGAACCCGGATCTGGTGCGTCCTTCCTGTCTCTAGTTTTAAAGAGACAAGAGACAGATTATTTTGAAAACAGATGCGACGAAAGTGGGTGACAGCGCTCTCTCCATGTACAAAGTCGACACAGCGGGCAATCACAGAATCCTCCATTCTGGCGATCGGAGCTTCGATTGTACCCTCAGGAGGCGTTTCACCTTGTACGATAGCAAGATATTCACGATGGATCTCGCGACGTTTTCCCATCTCAGATAAAATGGCAGCGCTGAGCATATTTTTCGCCACAATCAACAATCCGGTTGTGTCACGGTCAAGACGGTTGATACAGCGATAGACAAACGGTTCCTTTTTCTGAGAAAAATACCATGCCAAACCGTTTGCAAGCGTATTGTCGTAGTTGTTGATGGAAGGGTGAATCGGCTGATTTGCTTCTTTGTCCAGAACCATTAAATCTTCATCTTCATAGACAATATGGATGGGAACAGGCATAGGAACAATTTGTTCGGATGGCTTTTCATCTACGAGAGAGATGGTCAGGAGATCGTCTTTTTTTAGGCGGACAGAGGAAAAAGCGGCGCAATCGTTGAGTAAAATACCGCCCGATGTTTTGCGGATATGTGTCAAAACAGCTTTTGAGTAGCCCTGCTTTTTTAAAAACTCATATATTTTCAGTCCTTCATCAGGGGAAGAAACTGTATAATGAAAAATTCGTTTCATAGAAAAAACCTCACTGTTTCTGTAATATCTGTTTTTTTAGTTTAGAAGAGAATAGAAAAATTGTCAAGGATATTTACAATTTAAAGCGTTAATGCTTTAAAATTATATCAAATTCAAAAAATAACGAAAAAAAGCTTTTCAAACAAAAAAATATCAGTTAAAATATACAAGAAAAAATTATTTATTGTATAAGGAGAGAGAAGTATGGAACGAGAGAAATTTGGTTCCCGGTTAGGATTCATTCTGATTTCAGCAGGATGTGCCATTGGGCTGGGAAACGTATGGCGCTTCCCATACATCGTGGGACAATATGGAGGCGCCGCCTTTGTACTTATTTACATCTTATTCTTGATTATTCTGGGGCTTCCGATTGTAGCGATGGAATTTGCTGTTGGAAGAGCCAGCCAGAAGAGTGTGGCGCTGTCATTTGACGTGTTGGAGCCAAAAGGATCAAAATGGCATCTGTCAAAATATATGGCGATGGCAGGAAACTATATCTTGATGATGTTTTACACAACGGTCGGCGGATGGATGATGATTTATTTTGTAAAGATGGCAAAGGGAGATTTTACGGGACTCAATGCAGATCAGGTTGCAGGAGAGTTTTCCAATATGCTTTCTGATCCGGTGATCATGACTGTGGGTATGGTGATCATCGTTGTGGGATGCTTTGCAATCTGTGGTCTGGGACTGAAAAGAGGAGTAGAAAATATTACGAAATGGATGATGCTCTGTCTGTTGGGGCTGATGGTTATCCTTGTGATTAACTCTTTGACAATGGAAGGAAATTCAGAAGGACTTGCATTTTACTTAAAACCAGACTTCGAAAAAATGAAAGAGGCAGGAATCGGAGAAGTTATTTTTGCGGCGCTTGGTCAATCATTCTTTACATTGAGCATCGGAATCGGAGCGCTTGCGATCTTTGGAAGCTTTATCGGAAAAGAGAGAAGACTTTTGGGTGAGGCAGTCAGTGTTACGGTTCTTGATACTTTAGTGGCATTTATGGCAGGATTGATTATTTTTCCAGCTTGCTTTGCATTTGGCATTCAGCCAGACAGTGGTCCGAATTTGATTTTTATCACACTGCCGAATGTGTTTAATCATATGGCAGGCGGTCGTGTTTGGGGTTCTTTATTCTTTATTTTTATGACATTTGCAGCAATTTCTACTGTGGTGGCTGTATTCCAGAATATTATCACATTTGCAAGAGATCTGACGGGATGCAGTATAAAAAAAGCAGCGATTATCAACGGAATCATTATCATTGCGCTGTCTATGCCATGTATTTTGGGATTCAATCTCTGGAGCGGATTCCAGCCGTTTGGAAGCGGAAGTACAATTCAAGATCTGGAAGATTTTATTGTGAGCAATAATATCCTGCCGCTTGGAAGTTTGATTTATCTTATTTTCTGCACAAGCCGCTACGGATGGGGATTTAAAAATTTCATGAAGGAAGTAAATGAGGGAAAAGGAATGAAATTCCCAAAAGCAATCCGTTTTTATGTGACATGGATTCTTCCTGTTATTGTGTTAGTTATTTTTATTCAGGGATACTGGGCAAAATTTGCGTGATTTTAAAAGGGGCTGTGAAATAACAGTCTCTATGAAAAAAGAGGACTTTTCGTTCAAAATGAACGAAAGGTCCTCTTTTTGTGTTAAAATTAACTTGCGATGA
>JAGZHZ010000056.1 GCA_018366495.1 Clostridiales bacterium | reverse complement strand
CGGCCATCCACCATTTGTCATAAATGGAATCACTGTCTTTCCTGTAAAATCATTTGTTGTCAAAAATGTAAGCACTGCAGGTGCCATCGTATACCACCATGTTGGTGTTCCGATAGCAATCACATCATAATCTGCAAGATTCACAGATAGAGGATTTATCTGAGGCATAAAACCCGCCTCTACCTCTCTTTTCCCCTGTTCAACTACATCTTCATGGCTGCCCCTGTATGGCTCTGTTGTTTCGATTCTTGCAATATCTGCACCTGTCTCATCCGCCAGCTGCTCTGCAATTTTTTTGGTATTTCCATTTGACCAGGAATAATATACAACCAACATTTTCTTCATTTTTATATCCATTCCTTTCTTTCCTATTACTGAAATCCTTTCGCCCAATCAGTAATCTCCTGTTCACTGTCAGCTACATCATTTCTTGAAATACTTAACCCATCATCTTTTACAGTTGCATTGGGCTGCAATTTTTTTATTTCTTCTATCGTGTTAGAAAAGCCACTTCCTCCATGGGAATTAAAAGGAATAATTGTTTTTCCCGAAAAATCATACTCTTCGAGGAACGTATATAATGGTTGTGGCATATCTCCCCACCAATTTGGATAACCTAAAAATATTATATTGTATTGTTCCACATTCTCAATATGTGTTGCTAACTCAGGTCTTGCATCTTCATTTTGTTCTTCTTTTGCTTGATTGACCAATGTTTCATGCTCTAAAGGATATTCTTCCGTTGTTTCGATTCTAAATAATTCCCCGCCGATTGCTTCTTGTATTGTCATCGCCATATACTGCATATTTCCAAGTACATCCTTATTTTTTACTACTATACTTGCTCCGGAATTTGCATCAATTCCATCTGTGTCAACATTCTCCGGAACCGAAAAATAAGCAATTAGAATATTCTCATTGTCTGTATTATTTTGTACCGCCTCCGTAACGGCATTTGAGGAACTATCAATATCGCTACTTTTTTCCGTAGAATCATTTTTTGTTGTTTGATTATTTTTTACAGAAGCAGAACCACATCCAGTAAACATACTGATTATCATCACAACTGCTAACATAATTAAAAATCGTCTTTTCAGCATAAATCATCACCTTTCTCTTCTTGTATTTTTATCTCACTGTGCATTCCAGAAAAATCGTAGTCCATTATACGTGTACTCATCACACGCCATCTGATTATGTTCATAACCTTCTCTCTCCAAAAAGGAAAGATTGCCGTCTGTCTCATTATTCGCGAACTTAAACATTCCATCTGAATCCTGCGCCATTGCCATGATTTGAGCTTTAAATGCATGATATGCAAAATCACTTGTTCCAGAAGCAGCGAATATAAAGAAATCATCTGAGCCATATCCATGCTGTCTAACCAAATCTGCCATATACTGTCCATCTGTACTATAGCTTCCACTCATTGGCATAAAATATCTGAAATAGTCCATGCAATAACGAAATGTATTCCAGGTATTTACAGAACCCATGGAAAATCCACCGAAACCTCTGTGATCACGTGAAGCCTCTAATCCTTCTTTCGTTACGTTTTCCGTATAGGTACTGTATTTGCTCTCTACTGCCGGGATCAAGTCATTTACAAGCTCGTTATGAAACTGATTGGTAAGCTGAATTGCCAGACTGTAATCCCCACTGTCCTCTTTGCTCGTATTGTTATAGGTTGGTAAAACAATAATAAGCGGCTTGATTTTTCCATCCTCAATTGCATGATCCAGCACATTTTTAAAAGAATGCGGATCTTTATCGGTTCCCATAATCGTCGTTTCATTGCTCCAGCCACCATGACTCAGGTAGAAAACATTATACTTTTTATTTTCATCATATCCATATGGAACATATACCCATGCTTCTTTTGTAAGTTTCTGACTCTTTTGATCATAGGTAAAAGATTCCCATGTATTATAGGTGATTTTCTGGAGATTTCCCTGCTGATCTGCCGGAGCTTCATATCCATCAGGGATATATTCCAGCTCATCCGGTACGATACCACTCCCATAGCGTTTATCTGAATTTTCTGTTTCCATCTTTGAGTTTCCTTCTGCATTTAGATCTTTTGTATTATTTTCGTTTAACACACCAATCCTCTGAAGCCATTCTTTCACATCATCAACATCCGCTGCATGAATCCGGTATCCGTCCAGCACATTTGCTCCACTTGCAACCGCTTTTATATAATCCATACTGACGCTAATATCATTATCCTGGCTTGTGCAAAATGGAATTATTGTCTTACCTGACAAATCATAGCTTTCCAGAAAACTTCCTATTGCCATCGGTGCATTAAACCACCAAATCGGATATCCCACGTAAATTGTGTCATAATCATCCAGATTATCCGGTTTAACAGCAAGTTCTGGTCTTAAATTAAGCAGCTCCTCAATCCATGCAGTTGCAGCTGTTCCCACAAAGGATCTTCTGTAGTAATGAGCGGTGTATATCTGATACATGTCAGCCCCTGTAAGGCTCTGTATCATACGTGCAGCGCCTTCTGTGTCACTGCCTTCCATGCCTTTATTAGAGCTTTGTGTTGCTGATGAAACTGCATCTACATCTCCCGGAATCACTCCCTGCCTCGTGAAATAAACAACCAGAGACTTTGTCTCTTCATCCCCCTTTATGACATCATTGCTTACATTTTTTATTTTAGCCCCTGTAAACAGATAGATACAACCCACCATGACTACCGCTAAGAAAGCCACTATTACCCCGATAGTTATCTTTTTCCTTGTTTTCATTGCTCACCGCTTTTATTTCTTCTGTATTTTTGAACCTCCAAACACCTGCGACATCGGCATATGGGCAAGCATCTCATCAATAGATTTTACTTCATCCTGAGTCAGCTT
>JAGZHZ010000026.1 GCA_018366495.1 Clostridiales bacterium | reverse complement strand
TTACGTTAGCTTTGCTATGCCATAAAATCGCAACCTCAAACTTTATAGAAGCTGACTGCCAAATTCTACTTTTGAATCAATGTGTTTTGCTCATCTCTAATGGTAAAATACAAAAATCTGTTTTCTCAGACATCAAGCTGCCGCAAAGAAATCTGGAGAGCAGTATTTCCACGGATAAAAAATATATTAAAGACAGTATAATGAGATTTTTACAATAATGCAACAAAATTACATAAAATTGAACGGTTTCTGTCTTCCCTTTTGAAAAGAAGAGTGTTACACTATAGACGTAAAGAAAACAGGAGCCAGCCAGACAAAGCTGGCATGACGTGAGAAATCAGAGGAGGAAAATGATATGTCAATTTTAGTTACAGGCGGAGCTGGTTATATTGGAAGCCATACTTGTGTAGAACTGTTAAATCAGGGATATGATGTTGTCGTAGTTGATAATCTGGCAAACTCCAGCAAAAAATCTCTGGAGAGAGTGGAAGAGATCACAGGAAAGAAACTGACTTTCTACGAAGCAGATCTGCTTGACAGAAACGCTATGGAAAAGATTTTTGAGAAAGAAGATATTGATTCTGTTATTCACTTTGCAGGACTGAAAGCAGTTGGTGAATCTGTAGCAAAACCAATCGAATATTATTACAATAATATCACAGGAACACTGATTCTGTGTGATGTGATGAGAAACCACGGAGTGAAGAATATCGTATTCAGTTCCTCTGCAACTGTTTATGGTGATCCAGCTTTCGTTCCGATTACAGAAGAATGTCCAAAAGGAAAAATTACAAACCCATATGGACAGACAAAATCTATGCTGGAGCAGATCCTGACAGATATTCATACGTCAGATCCAGAATGGAACGTAATTCTGCTTCGTTACTTCAATCCAATCGGAGCACATAAATCAGGAAAAATCGGAGAAGATCCAAAAGGAATCCCGAACAACCTGCTTCCATATGTAGCACAGGTGGCTGTCGGAAAACTGAAATGTCTCGGTGTTTTCGGAAACGATTACGATACACCGGACGGCACAGGTGTGCGTGACTATATCCACGTTGTAGACTTAGCACAGGGTCATGTGAAAGCGATTGAAAAAATCAAAGAGAACAAGGGCGTTCTGGTTTACAATCTGGGAACAGGAAAAGGATACAGTGTTCTCGATGTTGTACACGCTTTCGAGAAAGCATGCGGCAAGAAGATCAATTATGAAATCAAAGCAAGAAGACCTGGCGATATCGCAACATGCTATGCGGATCCAGCAAAAGCAAAAGCAGAATTAGGCTGGGAAGCAAAATATGGCATTGATGAGATGTGTGCAGATTCCTGGAGATGGCAGTCCAGCAATCCAAACGGATATGGAGATCAGGAATAAAAATCAGCATTTCCAAAAGAAAAGAGAGAAAGTCCCCTGAGGCAGTTTGCTTCAGGGGGCTGTTTTTGATTCAGAAAGATTGTAAGATTCTGCATTTTGTGATACCATAGAGAACAAATATAAAAATGAAAAAAGATTCGTGATGTCAGCCAGAATGCGTAAAAGCAGGAAAACAGGCATCGTATAAGAAATTTCAGAAAGGAATGGCATAATGAAGTCTCAAAAAACAATTCTGATCTATGAGATGAAGAAAGAAAAAGAAGAAAAAGTATTAACAATCTGCAGAAAGAGACAGATCACTGTCAGAAAAGTACAGCTTTTAGAATATGCACAGTCCCTGGGAAGCCTGGCAAGAATCAGTAAAATTCCACAGAATAGGACAAAAGATTCAGGAACATTGCTGGGAGAAGAGATGATGGTCTTTTCAGGGATGGATACAAACGAGATAGATTCATTTTTAAATGATTATAAAAATATGGGAATCTCTCCGGTGGAACTGAAAGCTGTTCTGACACCGTATAATATTTTCTGGAATTCCAGACAGTTATACGAAGAGCTTCAGAAAGAGAAAAACCGTTTTCATCAGGCAGGCCATACTGTTTTGGAAAATAAGCCGGTATAGTAAACGGTTAGGAGAAAGCAGATGAGAAAACGATTTAAAGAATTTTTGAATAATACAGAACGAGTAGATCTGAAAATTATAATAGCGCTCATATTTTTATGCCTGTTTGGATGTATGATGGTTTATTCGGCGTCCAGCTATGTGTGTGCGACGAGTGCAGATTTCAATTACGATGATATGTATCTGCTGAAAAAACAGCTGCAGTTCATTGTACTTGGAGTTATCAGTATAGTTGTTCTTGTGCATCTGGACTATCATATTTTCTACTGGATGGGCTGGGCAGTCTTCGTCATAAATGTGATTTTGATTCTTTTGCTGAAGACTCCGCTTGGAGTAGAAGCAAACGGAGCCGTTCGATGGCTTGATCTGATTGTTTTTCAGCTGCACGTCGGAGAAATGTCAAAGCTGCTGCTGATTCTATTTTTGTCATTTATCATGGCACAGTATGGGAGACCGACAAAAGACTGGAAAAATGTTTTTAAAATATGGCTGTATGCCGGAGTCCTTGCACTTCTGATTTTGAAAATTTCCAGTAACTTGTCATCGTGTCTGATTATGTTGATGATTACATATGGAATGACATTTATCTGGTCCAACACACAAAAGTTTCATCTTGTTGTCGGGGCAGCCGCAGCAGTGCTTGTCAGCACGCTTTTAATTTATATGTACTACAACCTGCCCGATCCGGAGACAGCAAATCAGATGGGATATCAGGCAAAACGAATTTTAGGATGGATGGATCCTGAGAAATATAAAGACGTTTTCAGCGACCAGATTCTACAGTCTCTGTATGCAGTTGGCTCAGGGGGACTGTTTGGAAAAGGACTCGGAAAAAGTATGCAGAAACTGGGAAAAATCCCGGAGCCGCAAAATGATATGATCTTTGCGATTATCTGTGAAGAGCTCGGAATCTTTGGAGGAATGATTGTCCTGATCTTACTGGGATATCTGATCCTTCAGATTGTGCGTGTCGCTATCGCTGCGAAAGATCTCTACGGTTCAATGATTGTCGTCGGCGTTGCGCTTCACCTTAGTTTTCAGACGGTTGTCAATGTAGCCGTTTCTCTGAACGTGTTTCCAAACACCGGCGTCAGCCTTCCGTTTATCAGTTACGGAGGAAGCGCGCTTCTGATTATGTTTTCAGAGATTGGACTCGTCTTATCTGTGAGACGATATCGGGTGCTGCGGGATTTTGAAAAACAGGTAAAGCAGCAGAAAACAGGAATAAGATAAAAGAAGGGATAAAAAAATGAAAAAGTGGAAATTAGCAGATGTAAAAGAAAGCAAAGCAACAGGAAATTTTGAAGCGTTGTTTACGATTGACAATGAAGACAATGGAAGAAGTTATGTATTATATACGGACAATTCCATCAGTGAAGAAGGATATGTGAATGTATACGCCTCATTTTTTGATGCAGAAAAAGGAACAGAAGAATTGTATCCGCTTGAGACGGAAGAAGAATGGAAGATGATGGAGGATATTCTCGCAGAAGTGGAGAAAGGAATGGAAGAAGGAATGGAAGAAGAAGAAATGGACGAGAGTGACTTCACAAAAGTAGATTAAAGAAAATAAAAAAAGATAAAAAAAGAATTCTGACACCGACAGAGGCATCAGAATTCTTTTTTTATGCCAGAATGGATTCGACAAGACTGGAAAAGCTGCTGTGAGAGACATCCTGCTGGGAAAGACAATAGTAAATGCCATCTTTTTCCCAGGCGGCATAAAAGGTTTCAGGACTCTGCGTATATCCAAAATAGACATCCGTAGAGCCAATCGCAGACTTTCCAGCAGAGACAAATAATTCTGCCGGGGCTGGTGAGGCAGTTTTTGAGATGGAGAGGAGTGCAGAATGTTTTTTGGAAGTATAGGTGATTCTGCCCAGATCTCCCTTTTCATCCCAGTTTGGATAGTAGAAGATAGAAATATGAGCCTCAGAACAGTCATAATCGGGGATCAATGAGGATAAATCTTTATTAATGCGGGTTTCATATTCAGAAAGTGATTCTGGAAGCCTGTAAAGACTGTAGGCAGATTCCTCAAAAAGTGCGGATTCTGGAGCAAGATTTTCAATGATAGGGTAGGGAATCAATCTGGAACGGGAATAAAAGATAAAAAAAATGACAGCCGCAAGGATCACAAGAGCGCCTGTTCCGAATAAGAGAAGCCGTATTGTTTGCTGCTCACGGACTGTGAGAGAGCTGCGGGATTTTCTTAAATTTTTTCTGCGCTGCGAAGAGTGATCGGCAGAAGCGCGGTTATACTGAATGATTTTTCTGCCGTTTTGAGAATAACGTTGTTTTGTACTCATGAAAAAACCCCTTTCATCCATTATATTAAAAACGAATCGGAATCGTATACTTTATCTTTATTTTAAACGACAATATACAGAAGTGCAAGGGGCTTTTGAGGAAAGAAGAAAAAATGAACTGACGGCCGGAAAATATGATATAATCAGAAAAAGTATAAGAAAACAGCAGAGGAGTAGAAAAATGGGAAAAACTTTAGTGATAGCAGAGAAACCTTCCGTCGGAAGAGATATCGCACGCGTACTCAAATGTACAAAAAATGGAAATGGAACGCTGGAGGGAAATCAGTATATTGTGACGTGGGGACTGGGACATCTCGTCACACTGGCGGAACCGGAGCAGTACAGTGATCGATATAAAGAATGGAAAATGGAAGATCTGCCAATGATGCCAAAGCCGATGAAACTGGAAGTAATCCGACAGACCGGAAAGCAGTTTCAGGCGGTCAAGACACAGATTCACAGAAATGATGTGCAGGATATTATCATTGCTACCGATGCAGGAAGGGAAGGAGAGCTGGTAGCCAGATGGATTTTAGAGAAAGCCGGAAATAAAAAGCCGATCCGCCGTCTCTGGATTTCGTCTGTCACAGACAAGGCAATCAAAGAAGGATTTGCAAATTTAAAGCCAGGATCTGCTTATGACAATCTGTACCGTGCAGCTGTCTCAAGAGCAGAGGCAGACTGGCTGGTCGGAATGAACGCGACCCGAGCCTTGACATGCAAATACAATGCCCAGCTTTCGTGCGGTCGTGTACAGACGCCGACCCTTGCGATGATTGCCAGAAAGGAAGAGGAAATCAAAAACTTCCGCCCTCAATCTTATTATGGAATCAAGGCGAGGATGCAGGGCGTATGCCTGACATGGCAGGATGCAAAATCAGGGAGCACACGTTCCTTTGACAGAGAGCGAATGGAAAAGATTTTAAAAGAACTGAATGGAAAACAGGGGATTGTCAGTGAGATTACAAAGGCGGCGAAAAAGAAGATGGCGCCGCAGCTGTATGATCTGACAGAGTTGCAGCGCGATGCCAATAAGAGATACAATTATTCAGCAAAAGAGACATTAAATATTATGCAGCGTCTGTATGAAAATCATAAAGTTCTGACGTATCCGCGGACAGATTCCAGATATCTGACGAGCGATGTCGTCGGCACACTCCATGAGAGACTGCAGGCGTGCAGCGTAGGACCGTACAGAAAACTGGCAGCTCCTTTGATGAGAAAAAAATTTGAGGGAAAACAGCCATTTGTCGACAACAGTAAGGTGAGCGATCACCATGCAATCATCCCGACAGAACAGTTTGTACAGCTGGATCATATGACAAATGAGGAGAGAAGGATTTATGATCTTGTTGTCAGGAGATTTCTGGCTGTGATGTATCCGCCGTTTGAGTATGAACAGACGACAATTCAAATAAAAATCGGAACAGAATTGTTTACGGTGAAGGGAAAAATTGTAAAAAATCTGGGCTGGAAAGAAATTTATGAGAATGAGACGGACGAAGAAGAGGAGAATGAGGCGGAGACGATGACACTGCCGGATCTGAAAAAAGGAAGTGCGTGCCAGATTATTTCTTTAACTATGACAGAAGGAAAGACAACTCCTCCAGCTCCGTTTAATGAGGCAACTTTATTATCTGCAATGGAAAACCCGGTCAAATATATGGAAAGCAATAAAAAAGAAGATATCAAAACACTGGGAGAGACAGGGGGACTTGGGACGGTTGCAACGAGAGCCGATATCATTGAAAAATTGTTTCACAGTTTTCTATTGGAGAAAAAAGGAAAAGATATCTACTTGACATCAAAAGCAAAACAGTTATTAAAGCTTGTTCCCGAAGATTTAAGAAAACCAGAACTGACTGCAAAATGGGAGCGAAAGCTGGCACAGATTTCGGAGGGAAAACTGCGGCGTGATGCATTTATGAAAGAAATTGAACAGTATACAGATGAGATCACAGAGGAAATTAAGACGGGGGAAGGAAAGTTTCGTCATGACAATATGACAAACAAAAAATGTCCGGACTGTGGAAAAATGATGCTGTTGGTAAAAGGAAAAAACAGCACGATGCTGGTATGTCAGGACAGAGAATGCGGCCACCGGGAGACGATCTCACGCACATCAAATGCGAGGTGCCCGAAATGTCATAAGAAAATGGAACTGAGAGGAAAAGGAGAAGCTCAGATTTTTGTATGCGGCTGCGGCTATAAGGAAAAACTGACTTCTTTCCAGGAACGCAGAAAGAAAGAGGGCGCCGGTGTATCCAAAAAAGATGTGAATCGATATCTGAATAAAATGAAAAAAGAAGAAGAGCCTTTAAATAATGCGTTTGCGATTGCTCTGCAGAAATTGCAGGAGAAATAAAAAAGTAAAGAAAAGATGTTGGAATAAAACATGAAAATATGGGAATTTTCTTGCAACGTCATGCCGGGCATATTATAATAAACACAGCAGAGAAGGAGCTAAAAAACAAAAGAATGTTTTGCAGTACCTTTTTCTGAATGATACAGAATAAAAAAGCATCTGGTAAAAAGAAAGGAAAAAGATTATGGCACAGAATCCAATCGTAACGATCACTATGGAAAATGGTGATATCATGAAAGCAGAACTGTATCCAAATGTAGCTCCGAATACAGTAAATAACTTTATCAGCCTTGTAAAAAAAGGTTTTTATGACGGACTGATTTTTCACAGAGTAATAGAAGGATTTATGATTCAGGGAGGATGCCCAAACGGAAATGGAATGGGAGATCCAGGATATAGCATCAAAGGAGAATTCAGCCAAAATGGATTTACAAATCAGTTCAAACATACACCTGGCGTTTTATCCATGGCAAGAGCGATGCACCCAGATTCAGCAGGATCTCAGTTCTTTATCATGCACAAAGCTTCCCCACATTTAGACGGAGCCTATGCGGCATTTGGAAAAGTGATTGAAGGAATGGATATTGTGGATAAAATTGCGCAGGTAGATACAGATTATTCTGACCGTCCGCTGGTTCCGCAGAAAATTTGTTCCATGACGGTGGAAACATTTGGGGAAGAATATCCAGAACCGGAAAAATGTTAAAAAATTTTTGATTTATTTTGAAAAAATAATATTGACAAACATTTAACAATGTGATATTCTGAGATTGTTAAATGATTAACAAGAAACAAAGGTAAGAAATGGAGAAATCTCCATATAGACAAATAGAAACGATGCGGAAGAAACAGACACTGTCTGAAACCGCGGATTATAAAGGAGGAACGAAGATGGCAAAAGAAACAGCAAACAATGAAACTGTCAATACCACCTCAAATTTAGTAGATAGTGTAGATTCCCTGAGAGCAAAGCTGGCTGTTATGCGTGAAGCACAGAAAAAATTTGCATCCTATACACAGGAGCAGGTTGACAAGATTTTCTTTGAAGCTGCTATGGCTGCAAATATGGCTCGTATCCCGCTTGCAAAACAGGCAGTTGCCGAGACTGGCATGGGAATCGTGGAAGATAAAATTATCAAAAACCATTATGCAGCAGAGTACATTTATAATGCGTACAAAAATACAAAGACATGCGGCGTAATTGAAGAAGATCCTGCATATGGAATCAAAAAAGTGGCAGAACCTCTGGGACTGATTGCAGCTGTTATTCCTACAACAAACCCGACCTCCACAGCAATCTTTAAGACACTGATTGCCCTGAAGACAAGAAATGCGATCATCATCAGTCCGCATCCTCGTGCAAAAGCCTGCACAATCGCAGCAGCAAAAACAGTACTGGACGCAGCAGTAAAAGCAGGCGCTCCGGAAGAAATCATCGGATGGATTGATGTTCCTTCGATCGAACTGACAAATGAAGTAATGAGAGAAGCAGACTGCATCCTGGCAACAGGCGGACCTGGAATGGTAAAAGCTGCTTACTCTTCAGGAAAACCGGCGCTGGGCGTTGGAGCCGGAAACACACCGGTCATCATCGACGACACAGCAGATATCAAACTGGCTGTAAACTCCATTATCCATTCTAAGACATTTGATAATGGTATGATCTGTGCTTCTGAGCAGTCCGTCACAGTTGTAGGCGATATCTATGATGAAGTAAAAAAAGAATTTGCATACCGCGGATGCTATTTCTTAAATGACGAAGAGCTGGAAAAAGTGCGCAAGACAATCATCATCAACGGCGCATTAAATGCAAAAATCGTAGGACAGTCTGCTCATACAATTGCAGCATTAGTCGGTGTGGATGTTCCAAAATCCACAAAGATTCTGATCGGTGAAGTGGAATCCGTAGACATCTCAGAAGAATTTGCCCATGAGAAACTTTCTCCAGTCCTTGCTATGTACAAGGCAGCTGACTTTGACGAGGCAATCGCAAAAGCAGAGAGACTTGTCGCAGACGGCGGATACGGTCATACTTCTTCTTTATATATTCATCCGGCACAGAAAGAAAAAATTGCAAAACACGCAGCAGCAATGAAGACATGCCGTGTTCTGATCAATACACCTTCTTCCCACGGAGGAATCGGTGACTTATACAACTTTAAGCTGGCGCCGTCACTGACACTGGGATGCGGTTCCTGGGGCGGAAACTCCATCTCTGAGAATGTTGGAGTGAAACATCTGTTAAACATTAAGACGGTAGCTGAAAGGAGAGAGAATATGCTGTGGTTTAGAGCTCCGGAAAAAGTTTACTTTAAGAAAGGCTGTATGCCAGTAGCATTAGACGAACTGGGCACGATCATGCACAAGAAAAAAGCATTCATCGTTACAGATACATTCTTATACAAAAACGGCTATGCAAAAACGATTGAAGATAAACTGGACAGCATGGGAATTCAGCATACCTGCTTCTATGAAGTAGCTCCAGATCCGACACTGGGATGTGCAAAAGCCGGTGCAGAACAGATGAGATCTTTTGAGCCTGACGTAATCATCGCACTTGGCGGCGGATCTGCTATGGATGCTGCAAAGATCATGTGGGTTCTGTATGAACATCCAGAAGCTGATTTTATGCAGATGGCTATGGACTTCATGGATATCCGAAAGAGAGTATATACATTCCCTAAGATGGGAGAAAAAGCTTATTTTGTAGCTATCCCGACATCTTCCGGAACAGGTTCTGAGGTGACACCATTTGCGATCATCACAGATGAGACAACAGGAACAAAATATCCTCTGGCAGACTATGAATTGCTTCCAAATATGGCAATCGTAGACGCAGACAATATGATGAATCAGCCAAAGGGACTGACAAGCGCATCTGGTATCGATGTTATGACACATGCGCTGGAAGCATATGTTTCTATCATGGCAACAGAATATACAGATGGATTTGCTCTCAAGGCAATCAAAGCAGTATTTGAGTATCTGCCGTCTGCATATGAAAATGGAGCAAATGATCCGATTGCCCGTGAAAAAATGGCAAATGCTGCCTGCATGGCTGGTATGGCATTCGCAAATGCGTTCCTCGGTCTGAATCACTCTATGGCGCATAAATTAGGCGCATTCCATCACCTGCCTCACGGTGTTGCAAACGCTCTGCTGCTGACAAAAGTAATGCGTTACAACGCAGCAGAAGTTCCGACAAAGATGGGAACATTCTCACAGTACCAGTATCCGCACGCTCTGGCAAGATATGCAGAAGCAGCACGTTTTGCAGGCATCTGCGGAAAAGATGACAGAGAGACATTTGAGCTGTTAATCAAGGCGCTTGATGACCTGATTGCAAGAATCGGAATCAAGAAATGTATTAAAGATTACGGTATTGATGAAAAATATTTCCTGGATACATTGGATGAAATGGTAGAAAAAGCATTCGACGATCAGTGTACAGGCGCTAACCCAAGATATCCACTGATGTCTGAAATCAAAGAGATCTATCTTGCAGCATACTATGGAACAGAATACAAAGGAACAGAAGGTCAGAACTAAAAACAAGACCATAAATAACAGGAAAGACAGATTCTTCGGAATCTGTCTTTTTTTGCTCTTTTTCAAGGAGTGGGGTAAAATATTTTTATAAGACATCGGAATTCAATTTCGGTGTTTCTTTTGGGATAATAAAAATAATCCAGCTAAATGGAAAGTTTGCGTTTTGACACTCCTTACAGCTAAAACAAGGGTTTTTACGACACATTGGATAAATATCAGATTTTTTATGTATCTTTTGAATGATATGAATTGTCTAATAGATAGAAGACAAAAAGATCCGATCGGTCTTGAGAGGAGGGAGACATTTTGATAAAACTAGTAAAGAGGGCCCAGGAAAATGATGCAGAGGCGTTTATTCAGCTGATAGAATTATATAAAGTAAATATGTATAAGATTGCAAAAGCATATCTGCACAATGAAGAAGACATTGCAGATGCAGTGGCAGATACAATTTTGACATGTTTTGAAAAAATACAGGATTTGAGACAGCCAAAATATTTTAAAACGTGGATGGTCCGAATTTTAATCAATACCTGCAATGATATGCTGAAACAGAGAAACAGAAATTGTCCGATGGAGGAGTACGTGGAGATTCCAACAGAGGATAAAGAGAGACAGAATGTGGAGTTTTTGGAGACATTAAAAAAGGTGGGAGAAAAATATCAGGTTGTTCTGATTCTCTATTATGTAGAAGGATTTTCCATAAAGGAAATTGCCAAAATGCTGGATATGAAAGAAGTGACAGTGAAAGCAAGACTGCAAAGAGGCAGAAAACGATATGCAGAGCAGCTTGATATGAAAGTTATGTATGCAGGGAGGTAAAACAGATGAACGAAAAAGAAATAAAAAAAGGACTGCGTTCTGATATTGTACTTTCCGAACAAGTGGAGAGCAAAATTCAGGGCGCCTATCAGAAAGTGAGGGAACAAAGTATGAGAAAAAAATCTGAAAAAACAGATTTTACTTTCATGAAGCGAAGAAAGAGAAGATTTGCTGTCATTGCGGCAGCAGCGGTGATGGTCATGGGAACGACAATTGGAACAGTGGCATCGAATCAGTTTTTTTCATTTACAAAAAATGATGAAGAGATCTTAGGCGTATTCAACCTGGAAGGATATGAGCCGTGTTATGATATCTTTGATCTGGAAGTGACCTATTTGCCGGAAGGATATGAAGAAGAGGATGGAAAATATCATAAGGACGGTCCAAAGCCGGGGATCGAAAGCGGTATTACAGCATTTGTAGAGAATACAGCGGTATGGGCTTCTAGAGATGGAGGAGTGACAGAGATCTGGAACGTTGAGAACATCGAAGAGACGACGATCAATGGCATGGATACTTATATCTTTACGAAAAAAGCCAGTCATGGTTCCTATTATAATCCAATGTTCTTATTCAATATGGAAGAGGGATATGTGATCTCATTATTCACGACGGATGATATTTCAACGGATGAGGCAAAAAAGATTGCAGAAGGACTGAAAGTGACCAACACAGGGGAAAAGGAATCATGGTGGGAGAGCCATCAGTATGAAAAGGAAGATCTGATTCAGATAATCGCCTATGAGAAAGATTTAGAAGAAGAAGAAAAAGAGGAAGAACTAGGCAGTGGAGATGCAGTTTCGGCGGAAAGCATTCTTAATCTGAACGAATCATTCTATGCGCAGGCAGAAGGCGGTGAGATCGAATTTACAGTGGAATCTGCAAAGTATGTCGCTTCCTGCAAAGAGTATGATACAAAGTTCTTTGTAAACTATGAAGAAGAAGTTCTTCCATATTTAAATGAAGACGGAACAGTAAAGCCTTACTGGAGACAGCCGGTCTATGATGGAAAGAATCCAAATTCTTCTGATGAAGAACAGGCGGAGCAGGTCTTTCTGGAAGTAAAGATGCGTGCAAAGAATATTTCAGAGAAAGATTTGTACAGTCCATTTTATTTTGGAGTGCAGTCATTGGAAAAAGTGGGAGAAGAATACCAGATGCCAAAAATTACATACTATCCAGTGGCAGATTATATTTTGAATGAATCCCAGATCTATTTCGATGCACGGCAGAATTTTGAAGGAATTGTCGGACAGAAACAGGCGCTGTGGAGAAATATAAAAGCAAATGAGGAACTGAGCCTTACAATGCTGTTTTTAGTGGATAAAGATCAGATGGGGCAGACATATTTGAAAATTCCAGCAGAATATATGAATGGAAACCAATATTTTGTGGATTTGGGGCTGAGTAAATAATAAGAAACATAAAAATTTGAGAAGGATAATGGAATAGAAAAAAACAAAACTCTTCTGTCGAAAGAGATTTTCGGCAGGAGAGTTTTGTTTTGCTATCTGTCATATAAGAGAAGAAACAGGAAAACAGAAGACAGATAAGAAAGTATATGGGCTTGTATGGAAAGAAAAAAATGAATACAATAAGAAAAAAGAGGGAAAAGAAGAACGATATAGTAATCTTTGGGATGATGCTATAAGAATGAGTTAGAATTTGCAAAAAAGAAAAAGGAGAACGCTATATGAATCTTTGGATAGGAAAAAAATTAGAAGAAAAATGGCGGAAAAAAGAAGGGAAAAACTGGAACACAGATTTACAGAATGCAGGATGCTGTATTTTATGGTATTCATCATACAGCTTGAAGAGGAGAGAGGGAAAACTTTTATGTATAACAGATAGTGAGGAAGAAATGAAAATTGCCAAAGAGTTAGGATATCCGTGTATCTGCATTGAGACAGAGGAAAAACGAATTTATGGGGCAGATTGTGTGACGGATACAGAGGAGGCGATAGATACTAAGCTGTGTCAATCTGTATATAATCGTCACTATGGGATACCAGCTGTGATTTTAGAGACGGGGCGTCTCCAAGTGCGGGAGACAATTCCCGAGGATGCGGAAGCGTTTTATCAGATTTATGGAAATGGCAATGGGGAGTATTTGGAACAGCTTCCAGAACAGGTTGAAGAAGAAAAAGAAATTCTCAAAAATTATTTTCAGAAAATTTACGGATTTTATGGATACGGGATGTGGACGGTGACAGAGAAAAAAAGTGGAAAAGTGATTGGAAGGGCTGGAGTTGAAAATGAAGAGTGGGAGGGACAGCCCGTTTTAGGAATAGGGTATATCATAGGAAGAGAATGGCAGAGAAAAGGATATGCTTTTGAGGCAGCAAGTGCAATTTTAAAATATGTGAAAGAAGAGATGGGAGAAGAATACGTTTATCTAAAAACAGATAAAGAAAATACAGCATCGGCAGCATTGGCGAAAAAATTGGGATTTCAGATGAAAAGAGAAGGAAAGAGGTGTTGGTTCTTAAAAAAATTGTAAAAACGAAAAGACTGTGCCTGAAAAAGAAAGACGGATTGACACTTGCGCACAAAAAAGGAAATGTGTATAATGAACGAGAACTGCAAACCTTCGTTGCACTCGAAAAACAGGAGAGAATCTGAAAGGATGAGGTAACAGAAATGGGAATAATTGAAGCGGCAAAGCTGGTATTTGAATATGCAAAATACAGCGAAGAAGGAAGTGTGGAATCGGTTGTGCGTGCGATCGACGGGGTGGATCTGGATGTTTTTCCAGGACAGTTTATTGCAATTTTAGGTCACAACGGATCAGGAAAATCAACACTTGCAAAACAGATGAATGCCATCTTGACTCCGACAGAGGGCACTTTGTATGTGGACGGAAAGGATACGAAAAAAGAAGAAAATATCTGGCCGATTCGACAGACAGCAGGGATGGTATTTCAAAATCCAGATAATCAGATCATAGGAACGGTCGTGGAGGAAGATGTAGGATTCGGACCGGAAAATATGGGAGTGCCGACTCAGGAAATCTGGGAACGTGTCGAGAAGAGCCTGAAATCAGTCGGTATGTGGGAATATCGAAAAAATTCCCCAAATAAATTGTCAGGGGGACAGAAACAGAGAGTGGCAATCGCAGGAGTGGTAGCGATGCGGCCGAAATGTATTGTTCTCGATGAGCCGACGGCGATGCTCGACCCAAATGGAAGAAAAGAAGTTATTCGCACCGTACAGGAATTAAATAAAAAAGAAGGTGTGACGGTTATCCTGATCACACATTATATGGAAGAAGTAATCGATGCAGATAAAGTATTTGTGATGGATAAAGGAAAAATTGTGATGCAGGGGACGCCGAGAGAAGTATTTGCAGAGGTAGAACAGCTTAAAAAATATCGTCTTGATGTACCTCAGGTGACCTTGCTTGCATATGAACTTCGTATGGCAGGACTGCCTTTGCCAGATTGTGTTCTGACGACGGAAGAATTAATTGAAGAGCTGGAGAAAATCCGAAAGCAGAAAGGGGCGCATTATGGCAATTAAAATAGAAGATCTGTCTTATGTGTACAGTGAGGGAGATGCGTTTGAAAAAAGAGCATTGGATCACATTCATTTGACGATTCCGGATGGACAGTTTATCGGCATTATCGGACACACTGGATCGGGAAAATCAACGCTGATTCAACATCTGAATGGACTTTTAAAAGGAACCTCAGGAAAGATTTTTTACAATGACCAGTATATTTATGATGAAAAATTTGAGATGAGAAAGCTTCGGGAAAAGGTAGGTCTCGTATTTCAATATCCAGAATATCAGCTGTTTGAAGCTACGGTTTTTGAAGATGTCTGCTTTGGACCCAAAAATGAAGGTCTTTCGGAAGAAGAAGTAAAACAAAGAGCAGAGGAAGCGCTGAGACAGGTAGGTTTGCCAGAAGAGTACTATCAAAAATCTCCATTTGAACTGTCTGGAGGTCAGAAAAGACGTGTGGCGATTGCTGGAATTCTTGCAATGCATCCGGAAGTGCTTGTTTTGGATGAACCGACAGCAGGTCTTGATCCAAAGGGAAGAGATGAGATTTTAGACCAGGTTGCAAAATTACACAGAGAGAGAAAAATTACTGTGATTTTAGTCTCTCATAGTATGGAAGACGTCGCAAATTATGTGGATCGGATTATTGTGATGAATAAGGGAAATGTCATGCTGGATGGGACACCGAAAGAGGTATTTCGGCATTACAAAGAACTGGAACAGATCGGGCTTGCTGCGCCGAAAGTGACGTATGTAGTAAAGGAACTGGAAGAAAAAGGATGGAAAATCAATGATGACGTCACAACGGTAGAGGAAGCAAAAAATGCGATTTTAAGATCATTGGGAAAGTAGAGAGCGTATGATAAGAGATATTACAATAGGTCAATATTATCCGACGGATTCCGTCATCCATAAATTAGATCCAAGAGTAAAATTAGTGGGAACTATTGTTTTCATTATATCCCTGTTTGTATTTCGCTCATGGGTCGGATATGTGCTGGCAACTTTAGTGCTGGCAGCAGTGATTAAAATTTCAAAGGTACCATTTAAATTTATGATCAGAGGTCTGAAATCAATCGTGATTCTGCTTTTGATCACGGTAATTTTTAACTTGTTTCTGACACCGGGAGAAACATTGATACAGATCTGGAAGCTGAGAATCACAAAAGAAGGAGTTGTGACTGCTGTCTTTATGATTTTCCGCCTGATGTATCTGATTATCGGTTCCTCTGTGCTGACATTGACGACAACGCCGAATCATCTGACGGACGGTTTGGAAAAGGGACTGAATCCTTTGAAAAAAATAAAGGTTCCGGTTCATGAGATTTCGATGATTATGTCGATCGCCCTGCGCTTTATTCCGATTCTACTGGAGGAGACAGATAAAATTATGAAAGCACAGATGGCAAGAGGCGCTGATTTTGAAAGCGGTGGATTGATCAAAAAAGCAAAGAGTCTTGTGCCGCTTTTGGTACCTCTGTTTATCTCCGCATTCCGCCGTTCCAATGATCTGGCGATGGCAATGGAGGCGAGGGGCTACCGTGGGGGCGATGGAAGAACGAAAATGAAGCCTCTGGTTTACAAAAATAGGGATAAAATTGCGTATGGAGTCATTGCATTGTATATTGTAATGATGATCTGTGTCGTAAAATTTGTATAAAAACAGTCTGCCCACAGGATTTTGAATGTGAGGCAGGCTGTTTTTAAAAGATGAGAGATAAAGCAGAAAGAAGAGATCAGAGATGCTCAAAGATAAAATACAAAAGAAGAATTTGAGTCAATGATTTTCTACTTAGCCAGTAAACAGAAGAAGCAAGCGGTATTCAAGTCTTTTCTAATTATTGAGAATGTAAGCTGCTATCTGGGAAATGGATCGAAACAGAGAATTGGAAAAGAAAAAGAATAGGAAAAACAGAAAGAAAATGGAGAGCATGAAAAGATGAAACGTGTGAAATTAATTGTATCGTATGACGGGACAAATTATTGCGGATGGCAGATTCAGCCAAACGGAGTGACGATAGAAGAAATATTGAACCGTCATCTGTCAGACCTGCTGCAAGAGCCGATCAAGGTAATCGGGGCAAGCAGAACAGATTCCGGTGTCCATGCGCTTGGAAATGTGGCTGTGTTCGACACAAATGCCAGAATGCCTGCAGAAAAGATTTCTTATGCGATGAATACAAGACTGCCTGCAGATATTCGGATTATTGATTCTGAGGAGGTGGCGCCTGATTTTCATCCGAGAAAGTGCCATACCGTCAAAACATATGAATATTGTATCTATAATAGAAGATTTCCTGATCCCACAAAAAGACTGTATTCTTATTTTACCTATTATAAGCTGGATATAGAAGCTATGAGAAAAGCAGCTTCCTATTTAGTAGGTACGCATGACTTTAAAAGTCTGAGCACATGGAAAGAAGAAGTGCCGGATACCGTCAGAACAATTTACAGCATTGACATCACAAAAGAAGAGCATTTGATCCGGATACGAATCAGGGGAAATGGATTTTTATATAATATGGTACGTATCATTGCGGGAACTTTGATGCAGGCGGGACAGGGAATCATTCAGCCGCAGGATATGGAAAAAATTTTAGAGGCGAAAGATCGAAACGCGGGAGGACCGACGGCCAGACCGGAGGGATTGACATTGGTTTCGATTGAATATCCAGATGAAAAACAGCAGGAAACCTTGAGTTTTCAGGAAAAATAAAAAAATAAGATATTGACATGATTTCTCTTGTATAATATAATGGAAAGGCATGAAATGGAGAGGAATGTTTTGGCCAAGGCCCCGGCAGAACATTTTATCATATAACCAGTTTAAATATTCAAGGAGGTAAACCAATGAAGAGTTTTATGGCTAGTCCAGCAACAATTGAAAGAAAATGGTACGTAGTTGACGCTACAGGATATACATTAGGTCGTTTAGCATCTGAAGTAGCTAAAGTTTTGAGAGGAAAAAATAAGCCGATCTTTACACCACACATTGATACAGGAGATTATGTGATCGTTGTAAACGCTGACAAAGTTACTGTAACAGGAAAAAAATTAGATCAGAAAATTTACTACAGACACTCTGATTATGTAGGAGGAATGAAAGAAACTACATTAAGAGAGATGATGGCAAAGAAACCTGAAAAAGTAATTGAACTGGCTGTTCAGGGTATGCTTCCAAAGGGACCTTTGGGAAGAGCTATGGGCAAAAAACTTCACGTTTACGCTGGAGCAGAGCATGATCATGCAGCTCAGAAACCAGAAGTACTCACATTTTAAGTAAGGAGGTAAAGAACATTGGCTAATTCAAAATTCTACGGAACAGGAAGAAGAAAAAAATCTATCGCAAGAGTATATTTAGTACCAGGAACAGGAAAAATTACAATCAATAAGAGAGATATTGATAATTATTTTGGACTGGAAACATTAAAAGTTGTTGTTCGTCAGCCATTAGCAGCTACTGAGACAACAGATAAATTTGACGTTTTAGTAAACGTACACGGTGGCGGATTCACTGGTCAGGCTGGGGCTATCAGACACGGTATCGCAAGAGCATTACTGCAGGTAGACAATGACTACAGACCAGCTCTGAAAAAAGCAGGATATCTGACAAGAGATCCAAGAATGAAAGAAAGAAAGAAATACGGTCTCAAAGCAGCTCGTCGTGCTCCACAGTTCTCCAAACGTTAATCTGGAGCGAAGCGACAACGAGAAAAAGCAGAGCTTTTTCGAGATATCAAAATTTCAGAAAAGAATTTTCAACTCCTCAGAACTTCGGTTCTGGGGAGTTTTTTTGCTATTTGTCAGGAGTTGAAATAACTATTTTTTACAAGGGTATCGCTCAATTATCTAAGTTTGATGATTTTACGCCCCCCTTTTTCCTGATTTGCCAGAATAAAGATTTACTTTCCGCCATTTCTCTGATAAACTAGAAAGTGCCCGTCACGAAAGAAGACAGGAATACAATCTTAGGAGGAAAGAGAGATGTTTGAGAAACTATTTAAGCTGAAGGAGAACAACACCAATGTGAAAACAGAAGTGTTAGCCGGAATTACGACATTTATGACAATGGCATATATTCTGGCTGTAAATCCAAGCATTCTGGCGGCAGCGGGGATGGATCAGGGAGCAGTATTCACAGCAACAGCAGTGTCAGCATTTTTGGGAACGTTGCTGATGGCGATCTTTGCGAACTATCCATTTGCACTTGCACCGGGAATGGGACTGAATGCGTATTTTGCATACACAGTAGTAATTGGTATGGGATACACATGGCAGGTTGCACTGGCGGCAGTTTTTGTGGAAGGTCTGATTTTTATTCTGCTTTCAATCACAAATGTGCGTGAGGCTATTTTTAATGCGATTCCGATGAATTTAAAATCAGCAGTGAGTGTGGGAATTGGTCTGTTTATTGCATTTATCGGATTGCAGAATGCAAAGATTGTAATTGGTGGATCTACTCTGGTTCAGCTTTTTTCTGTCGATGGATATAATGAGCTGAATGGTGTGAGCGCTTCCATGAATGATGTTGGAATTACTGTAATATTAGCAGTAATTGGTATTATTATCACATCCATTCTGGTAGTGAAAAACGTAAAAGGAAATATTCTTTGGGGTATTTTAATTACATGGATTCTGGGAATTGTCTGTCAGCTGACAGGTCTGTACGTTCCAAATGCAGAACTGGGTATGTTTAGTTTACTTCCAGATTTCAGCAACGGAATCAGTGTGCCAAGTTTAGCACCAATTTTTGGAAAACTAAGTTTTTCAGGAATTAATATTGGACAATTTGTTGTTGTTGTATTTGCGTTTTTATTTGTAGATATTTTCGATACACTTGGAACATTAATTGGAGTTTCCACAAAAGCAAATATGCTGGACAAAAAAGGAAAGCTGCCAAGAATCAAAGGAGCATTAATGGCAGATGCAGTAGCAACAACAGCAGGAGCAGTTCTTGGAACATCAACGGTGACAACATTTGTTGAGAGTGCATCTGGTGTTTCAGAAGGAGGACGTACAGGACTGACAGCTGTGACAACCGCTGTATTATTTGGGGCATCTTTATTGCTTTCCCCTATCTTTTTGGCAATTCCTTCTTTTGCAACTGCACCGGCTCTGGTAGTTGTCGGATTTTATATGCTGACAAATATTGTAAATATTGATTTCTCTGATTTTACAGAAGGAATTCCTTGCTTTATCTGTATTGCAGCAATGCCATTTTTCTACAGTATCTCAGAAGGAATCGCGATGGGAGTAATCTCCTATGTAATTTTAAATCTGGTTGCGGGCAAAGCAAAAGAAAAGAAAATGAGCGCTTTGATGATCGTCTTAGCCATTTTGTTTATAGGAAAATATTTCTTATTATAATCTAGTTTAGAGCTTAGAACTTTAAGGGAGTTCGGCAGAAAATTGAAAAAAATAGAGAAAAAAGTGTTTTAAACAAAAAATTAAAAGTAAAATAAACAAAAGAAAAAATCTCAGAAACTTTTTGTTTCCAGAGATTTTTTCTTTTTTAAATCTCTTATGAAGAGAGTCACAAGTATTTTTTCACCATTTATAAAAATGAAGCGAGAGATTATCTGAAATCTTTAGGAAGAGAAAAAATATAATCGCTGAAATCTTTCATTTGACTTGTAAATGGATGTGTGCGACTGTAACAGAGATAGAAAAAACGGTCAAGATTGATTTCCTGTACAGGACAGTGAAATAGAACTCCTGCTGCCACTTTTTCAGCCACGCAGCGCTGGGAGACAAAACCAAGACCGAGATTGTATGAGACAGCGTCTATGATTGCCGGTGTACTGCTGCTTTCCCATTTTATATGGTATGGTATATTTTGAACTCTCATAAATGTCTCAAAAAGTGCTCTCGTGCCGCTGCCTTTTTCGCGCAGAATAAAATTTTGATTGCGAAGATCTTCAGCATGGAGACAGGAAGCCTTGGCAAAAGGATGATTTTTGCTGCAGATAATGCAAAGTTTATCAAGAAATGCCGGTTTGGCGATTAGATCAGTATTTGTGATCATCCCTTCTGAAAGAGCAAGATCCAGCTCATTGTGCAAAAGCATATGTTCGATATTTTCTGTATTTGTAACAGTGACTGAAATATCAATATCCGGATAAAGTTTATTCATGCAGGCTACAATTTTTCCGATAATATTAGCGCCTACAGTCATAGTAGCGCCGATATGAAGAAAACGGATAGAGTTGATCGTTTTCATATTCTGTTTTAAAGCAGTTTGAATTGCAATGATTTCGCGGGCGCTTTTTAAGAGAAGAGAACCGGCAGGGGTAATCTGCAGCTCCTTTGTGTGGCGCTCAAACAGTTTTGTCTGATACTCTTTTTCCAATTCAGAAATAATCTGACTGATTGTGGGCTGTGAAATATATAAATGTTTTGCAGCCTCACTCATTTTTTTAAACTCAGCTGTGGCAATAAATGCTTCCAGCTGTCGGATTGTTGCCATAGAATGATGCCCCCTTTTATTGCAATAAGTTTATACTAAATATATTTAATATAGGTAAATGCCTATATATCACATAAAATATTACTATTTTACTTATAAAATAACAAGTGATATTATTAGCATTGTAATAAAATTTTGATGGGCATACTTAAAAAATGAGACAGAGAGACAGGAGGAGAAATGATGAAGGTACTTGTACTTGGAGGCGTTGCTGCCGGAACAAAAATTGCCGCAAAGTTGATGAGAGAAGATCGTGCAAATGAAGTCACAGTGCTGAATAAGGGAAAAGAGATTTCTTATGCGGGATGCGGACTTCCATACTATGTAGGTCATGTGATTGAGAACAGAGAAGAACTGATTGTCAATACGCCGCAGAAATATGAGAAGCTGACCGGAGTAAAAGTGCTGACAGAAGTAGAAGCAGTAAAAGTAGATCCGGAAGGAAAGAAAGTGACGGCTATTGATTTGAAAACGCAGGAGACAAAAGAATACGAGTATGATAAACTTGTGATTGCCGTAGGTGCAAGTCCTGTAAAACCTCCGATTGAGGGGTGTGATCTGAAAAACGTATTTTTTATGAGAACTCCAGATGATGCATTCCGGCTTCGTGAGACAGTAGATGAAGGCAGCATCAAAAAAGCAGTTGTAGTGGGAGCTGGATATATTGGGCTTGAGATCGCCGAGAATTTGAAAAAGATGGGTATTCGGCCTTTTGTGCTGGATATGGCTCCGCAGATTCTTTCCCCTGGATTTGACAGAGAAATGGCAGCATATGCTGAGGGAAAATTATCTGAGAGCGGAATTCCGGTTGTGACAGGTGTCGCTGTCACAGCTATTGAAGGAGATGGCAAGGTTGAAAAAGTCATCACAAGCAAAAAAGCGTATAAAGCAGATTTAGTAGTTTTGAGCGCAGGAATCAGACCAAACACAGAATTTTTGAAGGATACGGGACTTGAGATGTTTAAGGGAACGATCATGACGAATAAATTTGGCGAGACAAATATCCCAGACATCTATGCAGCAGGTGACTGCGCAATGGTTCACAATGCAATAACAGGAAAACCGATGTGGTCTCCGATGGGTTCCACTGCAAACATTGCAGGACGTGTGATTGCACAGAACATAATGGGTGCGAAAATACCATACAGAGGAGTTCTCGGAACAGCAGTGTGTAAACTTCCTGGAATTAATGTTGGAAGGACGGGACTGACAGAAGAACAGGCGAAGACAGAAGGATTTGATCCGATCAGCGTAGTTACGATTGTGGACGATAAAGCACATTATTATGCGGGGGCAAGCTCATTTGCCATCAAGATGATTGCAGACAAAGAGACACACCGTCTGCTTGGCATCCAAGTGATCGGCGCAGGCGCAGTGGACAAGATTGTAGATATTGCGGTGACTGGAATCATGCTGAAAGGAACGCTGGAAGACCTTTCTGACCTCGATTTTGCATATGCACCGCCGTTCTCGACAGCAATCCATCCGTTTGCACATACCCTGAATGTCTTAAAGAATAAGCTGAAAGGCACATTTGAGACATTTACGCCGGCAGAATATGCAGATGGCGCAGCAGAGGGGTATCGTCTGATTGATGCGTCTATTCAGCCGACGACAGAAGGAGCGCCATATGTAGATCTCACAACGGTAAATGGTCCGATTGACGGATTTGATCCGGATGAGAAGCTTCTGCTTGTGTGCAACAAGGGAAAACGTGCATACCTGCTCCAGAACCGCATGAAATTTTATGGATATAAAAATACAAAGGCTCTGGAAGGCGGCAATATTTTTACAGATGTAGAAGTTGAAGAATAGTTTGTCAATAAAAAGTCAATAGAAAAAGAGAGGTAGAAATTATGGCATGTACAATCAGTGCAGATGAAATTAAAAGAGTAAAAGCATTAGGCTTTCTAAACAATAAGGGTACAGATCTTTTTAACGGACGTATTATCACAGTAAATGGAAAGATCAATGCAGAGCAGACAAGAGTGATTGCAGAGGCAGCACAGAAGTTTGGAAATGGAGATGTTGAATTTACAACACGTCTTACGGTGGAAGTTCGAGGCATCCATTTCGACAACATTGAACCGTTCCGTGAGTATATTGCGCAGGCAGGTCTACAGACGGGAGGAACTGGTTCTGTAGTACGTCCTGTTGTTTCCTGTAAAGGAACGACTTGCCAGTATGGGCTGTATGACACATTTGCACTGTCAGAAAAAATTCACGAGAGATTTTATCTGGGATATCACACTGTAAAACTGCCGCACAAATTTAAAATTGCGACAGGCGGATGTCCAAACAACTGCGTAAAACCAGATCTGAATGATCTTGGAATCGTAGGACAGCTCATCCCTAATTTCGATGAAGATTTGTGCAATGGATGCAAGAAGTGTAAGATTGAGAAGACTTGTCCGATGAAAGCTGCGAAAGTGGAGGATGGCGTTCTTGAGATTGACAAAGAGATCTGCAACAACTGCGGACGCTGTATCGGCCAATGTCCATTTGATGCGATTGAAGACGGCACGACGGGATACAAGATTTATATCGGCGGAAGATGGGGTAAAAAGATTGCACAGGGTAAAGCACTTTCAAAGATCTTTACATCAGAGGAAGAAGTGCTTGACGTGGTAGAAAAAGCAATCCTTTTGTTCCGCGAGCAGGGCAGAACAGGTGAGCGCTTTGCCGATACCATCAAAAGAATCGGCTTTGAGGAAGTGGAGAGACAGCTCCTCTCAAATGAATTGTTTGAGAGAAAAGAAGAAATCTTAGCTGCAAAGCTGCATTTGGCAGGCGGAGCAAGCTGCTAGGAAAAAAAGAGGCATACTTCTATGCAGAGGTATGCTTCTTTTTTTATTTTCAAATATAAAAATTTTGGTATAATAAAAAAGAATGAGTAAACAAAAGCAGATAAAGAATAAAAAATAAGGAAACAGAAATAGATAATAAAAAAGAATAAGCGAAACACTAGGAGAGGTAAAAAATGTACATAGCAGATTTACATATTCATTCACGCTATTCGCGTGCGACGAGCCGAGATTGCACACCAGAATATTTGGATTTATGGGCGCGCAGAAAAGGAATTCAGATTATAGGGAGCGGAGATTTCACTCATCCTGCATGGAGGGAAGAATTGAGAGAAAAACTGATTCCGGCAGAAGAAGGATTTTATATTTTAAAAGAGGAATATCGCATACGGGATGAAGTGACTCCAGATCACTTTATTCCGCGCTTTGTTATTACAGGGGAGATCAGTTCCATCTATAAAAAGAATGGTCGAGTTCGCAAAGTTCACAGTCTGATTTTGCTTCCAGGTCTGGAAGAGGCAGAAGTGGTTTCTAAAAAACTGGAACAGATCGGAAATATCCATTCGGATGGACGTCCTATTTTAGGACTGGACTGCCATGACCTTCTGGAGATTCTGCTGGAGCTTTGTCCAAAATCAATCTATGTGCCGGCTCATATATGGACGCCTCATTTTTCGTTGTTTGGAGCTTTTTCCGGATTTGACTCTGTCGAAGAATGTTTTGGAGACTTGTCTTCTCATATTCATGCGATGGAAACGGGATTGTCTTCTGATCCGCCGATGAACTGGAGAGTTTCTGCTCTTGACGCTTATCAGCTGATTTCTAATTCCGATGCACATTCTCCGGCAAAATTGGGGCGGGAAGCAAATCTGCTTGATATTCCTTTCTGTTATGAAGGACTTCGGGAAGCGATTCAGACAGGAAGGGGATTGTATGGAACGATTGAGTTTTTCCCGGAGGAAGGAAAATATCATTTAGACGGACACCGAAAATGTGGCATCTGCCTGACACCGCAGGAGACCGAAAAGTTTGGAGGCATCTGTCCGGTATGCGGAAGAAAAATAACAATCGGCGTATCACATCGGATTGAACAGCTCGCAGACAGAGCAGAGGGATATCAAAAAGAAAATGCGAAAAAATTTGAGAGTCTCGTTCCGCTTCCGGAAGTAATTGCATCTTCTGTGGGACATTCGGCTCAAAGCGCGGCAGTTCAGAAAGAATATCAAAAAATGGTGCGCACACTGGGATCAGAGTTTGAGATCTTAAGAACGATTCCGCTGGAGGAAATTAAAAGTGCATCAGGGTATCTGATTTCAGAAGGAATTGAGAGACTTCGTCTCGGAAAAGTAGAGCGAATTCCAGGATTTGATGGAGAATATGGAACAATTCAATTATTTGGAAAAGAAGAACTAAACTCCACAGAAGGCCAAATGGATTTTTTCAGTGTGTTGGGAATTGATTTATCAGAAGAAAATCAACAGAAGACAAAAAAAGATTTTTCAAAAGAATATAAATTTTCAAAAGTGGACAGCGCCAAAAGAGAAGCGTTGGAAGCAGGAAAACCGGAAAAAGAAAAATCGGGAAAAGAAAATTTGGAAAGAAACGCGAAAAATATGCGAGAAATATCGGTCAAGACCGAATTAAACAAAGAACAGGAAGCAGCAGTTCACGCACAGGAGCGTATCATTGCTGTGGCTGCCGGTCCGGGGACAGGAAAGACAAAGACATTGATTGCGCATCTCCATGATCTGATTGCGAACAGAAAAATAAAGCCATCTGAGATCACAGCAGTGACCTTTACAAATTATGCGGCGGCAGAAATGAAAGAGCGTCTGAAATCACAGGCATCAAAAAAGAGACAGATCAACAATATTCAGATCGGAACGTTTCATGCAGTCTGTATGTCTTTTCTGAGAGAGCAGGGGATAGAATTTTCTATCATTGATGAGGCGGAAGCTGTTGAGAGAGCAAAAGAAGCAATCTGCTCCTGTTCGCTTGATGCAAAGCCGAAGTCATTTTTGGAACAGCTTTCTCTGAAAAAATCAGGCGTGGAGATAGAATGGGATTCTGCAATGGAAGAGACAGCAAAGTGGTATCAAAATTCGTTGAGAGAACGGAATCAGATGGATTTTGACGATCTGCTTCTTGAGACACTGCGGATCATAGAAGAAAATGAAAGCAAAAATATGAGAAAACGATTTTCTTATCTTTTAGTTGATGAATTTCAGGATATCAATCCATTACAGTATCGTCTGATCAAAGCATGGAATAAAGGAGGAAAGGAGCTGTTTGTGATCGGCGATCCAGACCAGTCGATTTATGGATTCCGCGGGGCGGACAGCGAATGTTTTGAAAAACTGAAAAAGGATTTTAAGGATGTATGTTTGATTCGGCTCGTTGAGAATTATCGGTCTACACCTGAAATTTTAAATGCAGCGCTCGCAGTGATCTCACATAATCCGGGAAAAGAGAGAAACTTAAAAGCAAATCTTGCCTCCTGTGAGCCGGTGCGTCTCATAAAGGCAGGAACTCCGATGGGAGAGGCGATCTTTGCAGCGAAAGAGATTAACAGAATGGCTGGGGGAATTGGAATGCTGGAGGCGCATGAGGCAGCAGAGAAAGAGAGAAAAATCAGAAGTTTTGATGAGATTGCTGTATTATATAGAACGCACAGAGAAGGAGAACTGCTGGAAAAATGTCTGAGACAGGAGGGAATCCCTTACATCGTGGCAGGAAAGGAATCGTTTCTTCAGGATGAGACGGTGCGCGGCAGTATTCATTTTTTCCGCTATCTGGAAGATCTGGAAAACGTCTCCGAGAAAGAGAGGGCGGTATCGTTACTTTGGGGACTGGAAGAAAGCGAGGTCAGCGAAACGATAGCAAAACAGGCGGCAGAAACATTTGAACCGCTGTATAAAAAGAAAAAGCCGCAGAAATTTGTAGAGCTTTGGATAAAAGAGATGAAATTGGAAGAAAAGGAAGCTATGAAAAAACTGGCAGATATGACTGGATTTTATAAAACCATGCCGGAGTTTGTGGACGCACTCTGTCTGGGAACGGAGAGTGATTTAAGACGGTGCGGAAACAAAAATTATACGTCGGGCGCAGTCACATTGATGACGCTGCATGGGTCAAAGGGACTGGAGTTTCCCGCTGTTATCCTCTACGGTGTGCGCGACGGAATGATTCCATTTGAAAGCGAAGCTCATCCTGCTGATCTGCAAGAAGAGAGAAGATTATTGTATGTCGGGATGACACGGGCAAAAGAAGAACTGATTTTAACATCCTCCGGAGAACCGTCAAAGTTTTTAAATGAAATGCCAAAAACGATGATACAGGAAGAAGAGACGGGAAAGAGAAAAAAAGAGGAGAGCTGCTATCAGATGAGCCTGTTTTCGCTATAAATTTATGGTGCAGATTCTATCAATTTGCGTGCGGAGTCAGCAATAAGAATATAAAAGCTGTACAGACCCTTCATCAGAAGGAGGTGTACAGCTTTTGATATCTATATCAGAAAAATCAGGGTTTACAGGCGTAAGCCCTTTACATCTTTGATGCGGGCAAGAATGACATGTGTTTTGACAGAGGTAACTCCTTCGAGACAGTCAATCTCATTTCGGATAAAGGTCTCTAATTCATCCTGAGAAGAAGCAACTGCATGGACGTGCAGGCAGCAGTTTCCACTCATACGGTAGATTTGTGTCACCGTGTCGCTGCGATACAGACGGTCTGTGATTTGATTTAACGCTTCTGGTTTTGTCTCGATTTCAAAATAGCAGGAGACTGCCCCGCTGATTTTCTGTGGATTGATAATTGTGGTATATTCCTCAATAATTCCTTTTTTCTCAAGCGCATCGATTCGGCATTTTACGGCGACACGGGAAAGACCGATAATATCGCCGATCTCAGAATAGGAATAGCGGGCGTTTTTCGTGAGCAGAGCCAGAATCTGCTGATCAAGTGCATCTAAATGATCTAAATACATAAATTTTAATTATATCCTCCTTATTAATTGACATTCCCCAAAGCGAAAGCAGAGGAAGACGGATCTATTTGATAAAAAATAAATATCAGAAAAAAATAGATAGAAATGGAAATGAAAACAATATGTATCAGTGGAAATTCCATTTTTCTCCCATTATATCACATAAGCTTCCGAACAAAAAGTAATTATTTATTGACAATATGATGGTATTTCCGTATGATAATTATCAAATAGTATGATAAAACTTACGAAAGGGATAAAGAGATGAAATATAATTTGACGGAGGGAAGCATAACAAAAAATCTGCTGAGATTTGCTTTCCCGCTGATGGTGGGAAATCTTTTGCAGCAGCTTTACAATGTGGCAGATACGCTGATTGTAGGGCGATTTTTAGGAGCGGATGCTTTGGCTGCGGTTGGATCTTCTTACACGCTGATGGTTTTTCTGACCTCAATTCTTTTAGGTCTGTGTATGGGAAGCAGCGCATTTTTTTCTATTCAATTTGGAAAGAAAGATTTTGAGAAACTGAAAAACAGTTTTTTCTTATCGTTCGTGATGATCGGAATTTTTACGATTGCGCTGAATTTGCTTGTATTTTTTAATATAGACGCGATTATTCGTCTGCTGCAGATTCCGCCGGAAATCACACAGATGATGAAAGAATATCTGCTTGTTATTTTTGCGGGAATTTTTGCTACTTTTTTATATAATTATTTTGCCAATCTGCTGCGTGCAGTTGGAAATTCATTTGTTCCGTTGATTTTTCTGGCAGTGTCAGCGATATTAAACATTATTTTGGATTTAGTATTTGTGCTTTCATTCCGCTGGGGGGTAGCCGGTGCGGCGGCAGCGACGGTAATCTCTCAGTTTGTCTCCGGAATAGGTATCATGATTTATTATTTCTTCTGGTTCCCCGAACTGCGGATACACAGACGCCATATGCGCTGGAGTTCGGAAGTGCTCAAAGAGATCACGGGGCTGTCTTTCCTGACTTGTATCCAGCAGTCGATCATGAATTTTGGAATTTTGATGGTGCAGGGACTGGTAAACAGTTTCGGAACAACAGTGATGGCAGCGTTTGCGGCGGCAGTTAAAATCGATTCTTTCGCTTATATGCCGGTTCAGGATTTTGGAAATGCGTTTTCTACTTACATCGCCCAGAACTATGGCGCCGGAAAACAGGACAGAATCAAAAAGGGAATCAAAAGTTCTGTAATCTTTGCATTCTTATTCTGTATCACAGTCAGTCTGATTGTCTGTATTTTTGCAGGACCGCTGATGACGATCTTTATAGATCCGTCACAGACAGAGATTATCTCCGTTGGCGTACAGTATCTCAGAATTGAGGGGACATTTTATTTTGGCATTGGTCTTCTGTTCTTATTTTACGGATTTTACCGTGCAATCAAGAAACCGGGAATGTCAGTTGTTCTCACGGTCATTTCACTTGGAACGAGAGTTGTTCTGGCATATGTACTGTCGGCAATCCCGGCTTTCGGTGTAAATGGAATCTGGGCAGCGGTTCCGATAGGATGGATTTTAGCTGACTTGGCAGGAATCTGGTATTACCGGAAATGGAACAGAACAGTAAAGATAAAAGAGTAGAAAAGAGAAAAAGGAAAAAGTTCCAAAGATAAAAAAGCAAAAGCAGAAAAAATTGGAATAAAATAAGAAAAATTAAAATGACAAAATCAAAACAAAGAACAAAATCAAAATAAATCAAAAAATCAAAAAGGTATGTTTCGACAGACAAGAATGTCTGGGGAAAACATACCTTTTTATTTTCAGCTTACGAAGCTGTCAATTCATCCAGCTTCTTTTTTAAATTATTGTACTCCTGCTGAAGCGTTTTATATTTCGACAGCAGAGCATAATATTTTTTCTCCCATGCCTCAGCTGAAAGGGAAGCATCCGAAGGTGTTGCTGTCTCCAGGGGAGAAAGTGTCAATTTTTGCGGTTCGGAATAAAAATCCAGGAATGACTGTACATGAATTTCCACATCAGAAGTAAGATCATCCAGCGAATATACGAAACAGACAGGGAGCGATTCTTTATTTTGAATGGAAACAAGCAGATTATTTACTTCCTGTGTATATTCCGAATCATATGCCAGGACGCCAGGCTGAAGAGAAGTGTCATTCTGATAAGCGCTGGTAAAAAAATCTGTGGAAGCCATAGCAGGACTGTCCGTATTATTTGTATATTCAAAATGGAGAAGAAGGGCAGGTTTGCCTTCAAAATCATCCTCTATGGAAAAATACTGGTAAGAGAGGATTTTTCCATCTGTGTCAAGATAGATTGCAGGCTCTGCTGCAGAGTTAGAAATCTCTTCTAAATGCGAAGAGTCAGCGGCAGATGCACTCAATGAGAGCAGTACTAGCAATAAAACTGCCAGAATAGTAATTTGTCTTTTTTTCATCATAAAAATTCATCCTTATTTTTTAAAAAATCTTAACACAGTTGAGAGAAAGAGGCAATAAAAAGATAGATATTTTTTCTCTTTATAATATTTATAGAAGATCAAAGAATGGTCAAAATAAGATGTCTTGTTTTTCAAAATATGTATTCCCTGTAAATTAGGATGGAATGTTTTTCTGAAGTTTCATTTTAATAATTAAAATTTTAAGGACAAAATTTAAGCTTTTATGACAGATTTTATAATTTAAAGTTTAATAGATATATTATGATTTTATTAAAAACAGCTGATTTTAATAAAATTACAGAAAGGAGAAAATGCCATGGAAGAAATTAAAAAACTCTTTGAGGAAGAATTGAAAGAGATTACTGTTCAGGATTTAGAGTTTATTAAAAATGTAGATTTTACACTTGCAGCAGGAGCTTGTGCTTGGGGATGCATAGATAGAGTTTAATTGGTTAATATTCAGAGGCTGTTTTGAAAATATTAATTTTTTATTTACAAACAGCCTCCGTTTTGTTTTATAGGAGAGAATAAAGTGATATATTTAGAAGATCCTAAATGTAAATTAGACATTTTGTATCATGCTTTAGATAAGAAACCGTTTGTAGAAACAGGAATGATTTATTTAATTAAAAGTGAAATAGAAGAAAAACAAACTGGTATTATACAAGAAGCAATAGAAATAGGAGAAAAATTTGTAGTAGCAAATAAAATATCATTACATATTTCGTAAGCGCAAAATATTGCTACGCTGCCCATGAATCACGCTTGCACCAAAATGATAGATGCAAGCGTTTTACTCTATGTTTAGTTTTGACAGTTCGCT
>JAGZHZ010000004.1 GCA_018366495.1 Clostridiales bacterium | reverse complement strand
TCCCGTTTTACTGTTTTTAGGTTTGTGTTTTTCAACACGTTCTTGTTAACTCTTTTAGAATTTTCAAGGTTGTTTCACTGTTCAGTTATCAAGGTTCTTTGCTGTTCTGTGTGACAGCTTTTATATTTTATCACAGTGTTTTCTGTTTGTCAAGAACTTTTTTTATTTATTTTTTTCAGTTCTTTTCATCCGTCTCACACACGACTTTGTTAGTATATCATCTCTTTTTTGTTTTGTCAACACTTTTTTTATTTTTTATTTTCAAATGTTGATTTCAAAAAAGAATGATCCACCGCATCACACGGTGGATCTTATATTATCACTCTTTTTTTGTTTTGTCAATCCCTGTCACACAAAAAATTTCATAATATTGTCAAAAATTCCAATATAAATGTTTGCATCATACAGTGCTGTCAATACGGAGCTGTCATTGATCATCTTCATAATGTAATCTCCCCATTCTGTATTTCCAAAAAGAGTTACTGCCAATAAAAAGAGCCATATCAAAAGCAGACTTTGTATCAACCCCATGACCGCTCCCAGAATCCGATTCATGCTATGAATAACAGGGAGATGAGTCAGCAGTCCCAGCGCTCCTGCAATCACCTTAATCAGAATCAAGGCTGCAATAAATGTTATAATATAGGAAACGACATTTAAAATCATCGTGGCAAGAAAATGTGAAATATACTCTCCAAAACTATCCACATTCATTTTTTCATAGGAAACGGTATTATTGTTCTCTTTTATCATCTCCTGCAAAAATCCTGGGACCTTCAAATTTTCAATCCATTCGGACTCTTCTATTTTACTGCTGATCTGGTCTGTACCGCTCTTGATGAGATCTTCGCATTTTTCTTCAATCATATTATAGACAGGCGTCCGTGTCTTCAAAACGTTTGAAATATGCGGTGTGGCAATGCTGACCAAAAAAATTGCAAGTATCAGTGTCGTCATTGAAGCAACCATTTGAACGAGACCTTTCCGATATCCCCTCACCATAAACAGTAAAACTATCAATAAAATAACAATGCTTAATATATTCATTTTCTTTCGCCCCTTCTATTTCAGTCTGACCAGATCCATACTTCCCTTTGTAATTATCAGATACTTTCGGAACCCCGATATTTTTATGATATCTGTAATCTGTTC
Organism: Clostridiales bacterium; assembly: GCA_018366495.1. Lineage (GTDB taxonomy): Bacteria > Bacillota > Clostridia > Lachnospirales > Lachnospiraceae > JAGZHZ01. The sequence goes on along the minus strand of JAGZHZ010000004.1, from coordinate 128,951 downwards.
ACGATACTTCCCTTCAAATATCTTTTTCCCCTGTTTGCTGTAGATACAGAAAGTGTCTGCATTATATACAATAATTTTTCCAGAGCTGAACTTTATATTCTGAAATTCCTGATCCAGATACTGCTCCATCGTTTTTTTGCCGTTCAAATTATAGAGCTGTATCTTATATTTATGTTCTGAAAGATCGCTCTGAAATACGAATCCCAGTGTTTCATCATCATAAAAAATACTGATGATATCCTGATCCATATTTACCTCTGCTTTTTTTTCAGGAATCTGTTTTCCCTCATACACGGTAAATCCATTATCCCGAAATGCAACTGCCTCTGTGTTGTTGATATAGATTACTTTCGGAACAACTGTATTTTCATAAATCTCACTGTTCATCTCATTATTTGTCTGCGCTTTCCCCACAGATCCAAAATTGTAAAAGGCAATTTTTGTGTTCATCACACCGTTCGTCATCCTGAGAAAAGAGACCGCTAACTTCTGTCCATCGGGTGAGATCGAGATATCGATCGGATATCCTGATTCAGCGACAGATGTTCTGTGCTTTGCAATCTCATTTCCCTCTGTATCATACAAATTGATCCATGTCACTTCCCCATCCTCCAATACGGCTGCTACGACTCCCTGCGAGGCAACTTGTACTTTCTGAATCGGCAAAAGTGTCTGGAAATTTCCAATCTGTCCTTCCTCTGCACTGTAAATATAAACCTGTGATCCTTTCTGTTCCCCCACAACAGCCATTGTCTCACAGATATCTACAATCGGGGTCTGCATACTGTACGCAGCGCTCCATAGAACAGATTCTCCATCCATATATACGACCCCATCGGGACTATACTTTAATAATTTTCCATTCATCTCCACAAAATTCGTCGCCAGAACATCCGATCTCTCTGAAGTTGTCAGAATCTCATAATTGTTTAATACACGCATATTATTTAAAATCAGATATCCGACCACGCACATTGCGACTGCAAATAATATCAAAATCTTTTTTCTGCCCGTGACCATATCTTTTAACTTATGCACTCCCTGCATGAATTTGTCCGAAAAAGATCGATTCAGGTACGAAATATCCCGGATTTCATCGCTGCCTTCTATGGCAGCTGTATATCGGCTGTGACCTTTTTCTTCTTTTTCTATTTCTTTTTCATCTATCTTTTTTTCGTCTATTTTTTTTTCGTCTGTACTTTTTTCTTCACTCATTTTTTCCTATTTTCATCTCTGTTATTTTTCTGTATTTTTGCAGATATCCCTTTTCTGTCATCGTCTTTCTTTATCTGCTTTTTCTTTGTGCAAAATGATTTTGTCTATTATATCATTTTTTAATGGCTGTTGCAATTCATCTCCTCTTTATAATAGGTATCCGACTGTCCCTGCATATCTTGTCTCCTTTTTTTAAGGCAGTACGATCTTTTCTCCCACCCATATTTCATCTTGATCTATGATATCATTCAATTCGCAGATCTCTTCTACCTTGTCCAAATTTCCATAATACTTCTGACAGATATCAGCTAACGTATCTCCATTTTTCACGATATACACAGCCTGAGAAGGACGCACGGAGGCTTCTCTTATATTTTCTGTCTCAGGAACCGGTCTTTTTTCCTTTTCTTCCTGCACCTTTGCCTGTTGCTGCTTTTCACTTTCCGTCTGACGCTGGCTTTCCGTCTGACGCTTTTCTGTTTCTGACTCCATTTCTGTAACGGACTCTGCTTCTGTATCAGCCTGCCGTTCTGTTATTTTCTCTGTCTCTATTTTTATCTGTGCCGATACCGGCAAATCTCTGACATCCGGCTCCTCCGCCACTTGTTTTGAGATGTCCGTCAGCGTTTTTTCCATATTTTTCATTTTATCATAATTATTGATGATTGTTATACCGATTACCAGAATCGTCATAACCAGCATGGTTCCTGCCCCATACACCCATTTGATACCGATCCCATGCTTTTTCTCCTGTCTGCGTCGGAATTTTTTTCTAAAGCTCTGAATTACCCTCTCTTCCTTCGTCTCCTCCTCCACCGATTCCTGCTTTTTATGATCCATCAGATACTCCTGCATTCCCGGATTCTGTTCATAATAGACGTAATATCCTCCCTGGTCATGAAGCATGGAACCTTCCATCAAAAACAGGATCTCTTCCTGTTCCACCGTGTCTCGTATCAGCAAAACAGAATCTTCCTCCGGAAACAGGCTTCGATGTTTCCGTTCCAGATCGGCTGTCAGTTCCAGTTTTTGTCCCGGTGTGGACAGAAACCACCCCATACTGCTCAGTTCAGGAAAATACTTTTTCTGTTCTTCTTCCATCTTTTTTTTCTGTTCTTCGCCAAATTCTCCGTCCTCGATCTCCAGGATTCCGCTGATAAAAAGATAATGGCAATCTTTCTGTACCTTTTTTTCTCCCAGAAAGACTGCCGTCTTCGTTCCTTCCGTATTTTTTGTCAGCTGCTGAAGATATGTGATCACATAGTCTTCTATGTACAGCTTCCGTTCTTTTTCTACTTCTCCGACCTGTTTTACATTTTTGGGAAGTTCAAATTCCTCTGCATTTTTTTCCGGCGCCTCATCTGTTGATTTCTCCGATGGATTTTTCTCTTCCTTATACTTTACTTCCAGCATATCCGTCCACTCCTTTCCTGTCCTCATCCTACCATATTTTTTCCGCAGAATTTATCATTTTATGTACACGATAAAAAAAATATTTCGACATTTTTTCCTGCTTTATTTCCAGAATATTTTTCTTTTTTTCTGGATACACTTTAGAAAAACAAGAAAGGAATTTCGCTATGAATCCAAAGTTGTCTGAAGAAACTTACTATATTAATACGGCAAAAGGAAATGCTTCTCTTTTCCTTGGCTCTTATTTAACCACTCTATTGCAGGAACGTTCCGATAAGAATCATCTGCCTCCCGTCTTTCTGTGCATCGGCAGTGACCGTGTAACAGGAGACAGCCTCGGTCCCATCATAGGAAGCCGCCTTTCTTCCTTACTTCCTGAATATTTTTCTATTTATGGCACCCTGGAGCGCCCTGTACATGCCCTCAATCTCTCGGACACACTGCACAGTATCTATAAAAATCATCCTGACCGCCTTTTGATTGCAGTTGACGCCTCACTCGGCACGCAAAAACATCAGGGATACGTCACAGTGGCGCACGGCAGTCTTTCTCCCGGCGCTGGAGTCAATAAAACATTAGAGTCCGCAGGGGATATTTCCATCACCGGCATTGTGAATATCAACAATCGTTTTTCCCATCTTATGCTTCAGACTACGCGCATTTCCATCGTGATGATGCTTGCAGAATGTATCTCAAAAGGGATCTGCCTTTCCTGTCAAAATCTTTTTCCTGAAAAAAGACATTTTCTCTTTTAATGTAAAGGAACTGCCGGACTTCAGCTGATCTCATCAAATGCTCAGTTTTTCCGGCAGTTCCCCCTGACAGTATATTCTGCAGTATTTTTATTTCATACGCAGAAAATCTTATTTTATTTATTCAAAAATTCTTTGATCTGGCGATAGATTCCTTCTGCATCCAGTTCGTATTTATGAAGCAGTTCCAGAGCTGGTCCTGACTCTCCATATACGTCGCGGATTCCGATCTTTTTCGTCAGTGTGGGCATTTTTTCGCTCAGGCAGTCGCAGACAGCGCTTCCGAGTCCTCCGATGATAGAATGTTCTTCCACAGTCACTACTTTTCCCGTCTCTTTTGCCGCTGCCACAATCAACTCTTCATCCAATGGTTTGATCGTGTGAATGTTGATTACTTTCGCACTCACTCCGTCTTTTTCTAACATCTGAGCTGCCTCAAGACTTGGTGCGACCGTCAGACCGGTAGCCACGATCGTCAGATTTTTTCCTTCTTTCAATACAACGCCTTTTCCTAATTCAAAATGGTAATCAGGGCGATCATTGATGACCGGAACAGCCAGACGTCCAAATCTCAAATAGACAGGTCCTTCATATTCAAATGCCGCCTTTACTGCTGCTCTGGCCTCCACATCATCTGCCGGATTAATCACAACCATACCCGGAATCGTTCTCATAAGCGCAATGTCTTCGTTGCACTGGTGAGTTGCTCCGTCTTCTCCGACAGAGATACCGGCATGAGTTGCCCCTATTTTAACATTTAAATGAGGATAGCCGACAGAGTTTCTGATCTGTTCAAATGCTCTTCCTGCTACAAACATTGCGAAAGAACTTACGAATGGCACTTTTCCTGCTGCTGCAAGTCCTGCTGCGATTCCAACCATATTTCCCTCTGCGATACCACAGTTAAAATGACGTTCCGGGAATGCGTTTTTAAACATTCCTGTCTTTGTAGCAGCTGCCAGATCGGCGTCAAGCACTACCAGATTCTCGTATTTTTCTCCCAGCTCTACTAATGTGCTGCCGTAGCTGTCTCTCGTTGCAATTTTCTTTACTTCTGACATAATGCTTCACCTGCCTTCTCTAATTCTGCCATCGCTGTCTCATATTCTGCGTCGTTTGGAGCTTTTCCGTGCCAGGAAACCTGATTTTCCATAAAGGAAACGCCTTTTCCTTTTACTGTTTTTGCAATAATCGCAACCGGTTTTCCCTTCACTGTCTTTGCCTCTTCAAATGCAGCGCGGATCTGATCAAAATCATTGCCGTCTTCCAGACAAATTGTATAAAAATTAAATGCTTCAAATTTTTTATCAATCGGATACGGGGAACATACCTCTTCTACTCTTCCATCAATCTGAAGTCCATTATTATCCACAATGACAGTCAGGTTGTCCAGATGATTTGCACCTGCAAACATAGAAGCCTCCCATACCTGTCCTTCCTGGATTTCTCCGTCTCCCAAAAGTGTATAGACATGATAGGATTCATTTGAAATTTTTGCGGACAGTGCCATTCCAACTGCCGCTGAGATTCCCTGTCCCAGAGATCCGCTTGACATATCCACACCTGGAATATGTTTCATATCAGGATGCCCCTGAAGATAAGAGCCGACTTTTCGCAGTGTTTTTAAATCCTCTGTCGGAAAATATCCTCTCTGTGCCAATGTTGAATACAATCCCGGCGCTGTGTGGCCTTTTGAGAGTACAAAACGGTCTCTGTCCTGTTTTTTCGGGTTCTTAGGATCGATATTCATTTCTTCAAAATACAAATAAGTAAAAAGATCGGCTGCCGATAAGGAACCGCCTGGATGTCCCGCTTTTGCACTATGTACACCTGTCAAAATTCCTTTCCGAATCTCATTAGCAACTTTTTGAAGCTCTAATTTGTTCATGTTCATTCTCCTTATTCTGTTATGGCTATTACTTGCGACCCTATTATAAGGGCTTTTCAGCGGAAGATCAAGCTTTATTCCCCTGATCTTTCCCTGATAGCCTTTCATGCCGCATATTTCTACAGTTCAATTCTTCCTTCAAGGGCACGCAGGAGCGTCACTTCATCAATATATTCCAGATCTCCGCCCACAGGCACTCCGCTTGCAATACGGCTTACTTTTATCCCTGTCGGTTTGATCAGTTTGCTGATGTACATTGCGGTTGTCTCTCCCTCCAGACTGGAGTTTGTAGCTATGATGACTTCTTTAATCTCTCCCTGAAGCCGTTTCATCAATTCTTTCAGTTTAATCTCATTCGGTCCGATCCCTAACATCGGAGAGATTGCACCGTGCAGTACATGATAAACACCATTAAATTTTCCTGTCTTTTCATACGCTGCCAGATCTCTCGTATTTTCCACCACCATAATCGTACTGTGATCACGCCCCGGATTTGCACAGATCGGACAGATTTCCTGATCCGTCAGCGTATAACATTCCTTGCAGTAACGCACTTTTTCCTTCGCCTGGATGATTGCCTCTGATAATCCTTTTACTTCCTCCATCGGGCGGTTTATGATGTGAAAAGCCAGGCGTTGTGCTGATTTTGTACCAACGCCCGGCAGCTTTGACAGTTCCTCAATTAACTTGCTGATATAACTGCTGTAGTAATCCATTAGAATGGGAAGCCTCCGCCCAGACCGCCAAGACCGCCTGCCAGTCTTGACATTGTAGAAGCCGCCTCTTCTTCCATTTTGCGCATCGCTTCATTTGTGGCAGCCATGATTAAATCTTCCAGCATCTCAATATCGTCCGGATCTACTACTTCTTCCTGCAGCTTCACTCTTGTGACTTCTTTCTTTCCTGACACAGTCACTTCCACAGCGCCGCCTCCGGCAGTTGCAGTAAACTCTTTTTCTTCAAGCGCTTTCTGATTTTCCTCCATCTGTTTCTGCATTTTCTGCGCCTGTTTCATCAGATTATTCATGTTTCCCGGCATCATTCCGCCTGGAAATCCTCCTCTTTTTGCCATATTTCTTCCTCCTGAAATAAAATTGATCTCACTCTTTTAAAAATCTTCTACAATTACATCCGTATTGATAAAACGTTCAATCGCTTCATCTACACCGATTTTTGCAAGCGTCCCTGCGGTCAGCGCCTCATCCTCCTGAAGAATCATCTTAACCTCGACTTTCTTGCCGATTTTTTTCGCAATCAGCTCTTCCAGCTCATGCTGTTTTTCCTGATTACCGATATAAGGTTCCGCCAGAAAATCTGCAAATACGATATACAGTCGATTATCGTCCTCTGAAGCGGCATTAAATTTAATCTGTGCTGAAGAAAGCACTACTTTAAATCTCCCGCTCGTCATTGCAACAATGCTTCTCCACATGGACTGCACTTGCTGCAGATCCTTTGGCGCAGCCTTATCCATGACTGTATTTTGCGATGCCGTCTGCATCTCACCGGAGTATTCTGCCCCATTATCAGACGAATTCTGCTGTACATCCGCATTTCTTTTGTGCGTGTCCCCCGTATTGGGCTCAGCCATGAAAATGCCCTGTTCCAGCTTCTTTTCCAGTCTGCGCACACGTTCCAGCAGAGAAGAGGTGTCACGTTCCATCTGTGGACGGCACAGCTTAATCAAAGCCATCTCTACTAAAATTCTCTTGTTGGAAGCATTTTTCAGCTGATTTGTCAGCTCTGAAAAAATTCGTATAAAGCGCATCAGCGTATCCTGACGGATCATTCCTGCCTCTTCTTTGAGCTGAATTAAATTTTCAGCCGAGACATCCAGAATCTCCTCCATATTATCAGATGCTTTGATTAAAAGCAAGTTTCTCATGTACCAGGTAAAATCATTTACAAACTGTCCCAGGTCACTTCCCTGCATCACAATTTCTTCCAGGTGTGCGATCACTCCTGCTACATCATCATTTAAAATCTCCCGCAGAAAACTGCTGAACACATCCGTGTCCACAGCGCCTAAGACTTCCAGCACTTTCTCATATGTCAGTTTCTGTCCAAGATAAAAAGAAATGCACTGTTCCATCAGACTGAGTGCATCTCTCATTCCTCCGTCCGCTTTTTTTGCGATATAGCGGATTGCTTTTTCTTCCACCTCAATATTTTCTTTTTCCATCAGTTCCCGCAAGCGGTCGCTGATCACATCTAATGAAATTCTCTTAAAATCATATCGCTGGCATCGCGATAATATCGTGACTGGAATCTTGTGAACTTCTGTAGTAGCCAGAATAAAGATGACATAGGACGGCGGCTCCTCCAATGTTTTCAAGAGCGCATTAAAAGCTCCTATGGTAAGCATATGAGCCTCGTCAATGATGTAGACCTTATATCTTCCCATCGTCGGGGAATAAGTGACTTCATCCTTGATCTCTCTTATATTGTCCACTCCATTGTTGGAAGCCGCATCAATCTCTATTACATTCAGGGAAGTCCCTGCTGTGATGGCTTTGCATGTATCACATTCGTTACAGGGACTCCCATTTACAGGATGTTCGCAATTTACTGCTTTTGCAAAAATTTTGGCTATAGTTGTCTTACCAGTTCCTCTTGTACCGCAGAATAAATACGCATGTCCGATTCGATCAGCGTTAATCTGGTTCTTCAGTGTTGTCACAATATGATCCTGACCTTTGACGTCATCAAATTCATCCGGTCGGAATTTTCTGTATAAAGCAGTATAGCTCATTCTGATTCTCCTATCTTTTTTGACTAACTCAATCGCCGAAGCTGATTCCTATCATTTTTGCTTCTTTTACAATCTGGGCATCCGGTGATACCATTTTCAGCTTTCCTGCCACTTCCTCAAGAGGAACTTTCTTTGTCTTTCCGTTCACAATGCCGACCATGTATCCATATTCATCATTCAAGATTAATTTTGCAGCTGCCGCTCCCAGTCTTGTCGTCAAAACACGGTCATATGGGCAAGGACTTCCTCCTCTTTGCGTATGTCCAGGAACCGTTACACGCACTTCAATTCCTGTCTTTTCCTGGATTGCTGCTGCAATCTCATATGATACGGCTGGATGAGCTTTTTTCTTCAATTTTTCTTTTAAATCCTTTTTGGACAGTTTCGCGTCTTCTTTTGAGATCGCTCCTTCTGCCACAGCCAGAATCGTGAATCCTTTTCCTGCCTGTGTTCTATTATTGATTGCAGCAATCACCTTATCAATATCATACGGAATCTCAGGAATCAGAATGATGTCGGCTCCTCCGGCGATTCCAGCATGAAGTGTCAGCCATCCAACTTTATGTCCCATGACTTCTACAATAAAGACACGGTTATGAGAAGATGCCGTTGTGTGGATGCAGTCAATCGCCTCTGTCGCTATATTTACGGCGCTCTGGAATCCAAATGTCATGTCTGTTCCCCAGATATCATTGTCAATTGTCTTTGGAAGATGAATAATATTTAATCCTTCTTCGCGCAGAAGATTCGCTGTCTTCTGTGTTCCGTTGCCTCCCAAAATAACAAGACAGTCGAGACGCAGTTTATAATAATTCTGCTTCATTGCCTCTACTTTATCCAGACCTTTTTCATCCGGAACACGCATCATTTTAAACGGCTGTCTGGAAGATCCTAAAATAGTTCCGCCCTTTGTCAGAATACCTGAAAAATCTTTTGCTGTCAGCATACGGTAATCTCCATAGATCAGCCCCTTATATCCGTTTGAGAATCCGTATACTTCCAGTTCGTTCTCAGGCAGGTTGGATGACAACCCTTTTACAACACCACGCATCGCTGCATTTAAAGCCTGACAGTCACCGCCGCTTGTCAACAACCCAATTCTTTTCATAGTTTCAAAACACCTCGTTTTCTAATTTTATATGATAATTTATTATATAATACTTTTGTTCTTACCACAATACTTTCCATTTTTCTTTTTCTCTTTTTATCGCTTGACCTGCCTTTCTGAATCCAGTATCATATAATCAAAAATTTTTATTGTATAAGGAGGAAAATATTATGCCTCGAAAAATTCCTATTGAGACATCTGCCCGCCATATCCACGTCTCAAAGGAAGACTTTGAAATCCTTTTTGGTTCTGGAGCTGAATTAACTTTTGTCAAAGAGCTGAGCCAGCCGGGTCAGTTTCTCGCAAAAGAACGGCTGACGATTCAAGGACCGAGAGGACGCTTTGAGAACGTTGCGATCCTTGGTCCTTTCCGTCCCAATACGCAGATTGAAATTTCAATGACTGATGCCAGAAAATTAGGGGTTCCCGGAATGATCCGCCAATCCGGTTCTATCGAGGGAACACCCGGTTGTACTCTGATCAGCCCTTCTGCATCTTTAAATATTGAAAAAGGAGTCATTGTGGCAAAACGTCATATCCACATGACTCCTGATCAGGCAATCCGCATGAACTTAAAAGACAATGACGACGTATTTGTGATCACCCAGAGTTTTGAACGGGCTCTTATTTTTGCAGATGTAGTCGTCCGAGTCAGCCCTTCTTTTAAACTTGCCATGCACGTCGATACGGATGAAGCAAATGCCTTTGCAAATGATTCTGCTCCTTATGGAACAATCTTAAAATTATTTGACGGAAACGCCTATGATCTCCAGATGTGGGCTCAAGAGCTGGATCAAGGCATCAAACGATAGAAAAACCAGGACACTCTCTAAAAATTTTTGTGAATCAGGAAGAAATCTTTTGCATTTTATCAGATTTATGATATACTATTTAATACAGGCAATTTTACAGGTTGCTTCAGAAATTTATGGAGAGTTATCGAAGTGGTCATAACGAGCTGCACTCGAAATGCAGTTGTCCTTTCTGGGCACGTGGGTTCAAATCCCACACTCTCCGTCATAAAAAAATAGGGTATCGCTCAATCATCTGGTTTTGGATGATTTTGCAATATCCTATTTTTGTTTTTATTCCAGTTTTGTATTCGGTTCCAATTCTGTATCTGATCCCAGTTCTATTTTCTTCGCATACAGCGCATCAGACGGAATTTTAATTTCATCGGTCTCGTTTAATTTATATGAAATTTCCATTTTATATTCCGGGAAAGAAACTCCTATCTTTGGAATCACTGCATCTTCCTCTGAATCTAAACCATACATCTCATATTCTACAGACCATTCTGCCAGCTCTTGCAAGAAGACAGAGAAATCCAATCCACTCATATCCAGTATCTCTTTGACTGGTATAAATGTAGTATCATCGATGTAATACGTCATCTTAATTGGAATATCATTTATCAGTTCTTCTGCCAGATCACACAGCATGAACAGTTCTTCCATTTCCTCTTCACAGATATCCTGTGACGCTTCTGCCGAAGATGCCTCATTCATCTCAAAGAAGAGCTGTTCTAACATATCGGATAGACCATCTATATCACATGAAATATTCTGTTCTAATTTATAGCAGGAAGCGCCATTTATCTCTTCGGGAAGAGGAGAGACTGTGACACGGTCTGCTTTTATTTTTATCACAGAAAAAAGCTGTTTATAGATATCTTCCAGTTCTTCTATCTCCTGACCAGAATACAGATCTTTCGGCAGATAATCTAAAATATCTTCGGCATCCAGCTCTCCTTCCGGCAGGAACAAACTTGTATTTTTTCCTGTGGAAGCTGAAAATCCAGACTTCATAATGGTCATTAACTGGTCATCCATCTCTTCTGGAAGAGCAGTCTTTATCCACTCGTCATCCGCACTGTCATAAAAATAATTCTGAAAACCGTCTCTGCCAAGAAAACGATAAAAACGCAGCGCCAATGTATCTTGTGCGCCTGGAAGCACAACTTTCCATTTTAAATCCATTCCCATAGAACTGTCATCCAGAATCGTAAAATCACCGTTTATATGATTCAGAACAGCTGTTGAAACCTCTGGAATGGAACCATCTTCTGAGGACATGGATACCTCCGCTTTCATTCTGCACTCGATGCTCCCATTCACAGAATTCAACTCTCCGATCTGGCTTCTTGCCTCAGCAGACGCATCTAAAATCTCCTGAGGAGTCAATTTGGAATCAAAACCTGTCAGCATGAAAAAGCTGCTGCCTAAGAGAAGAGCAGCTATATACTTTTTCTTCATAAAAATCCCCTCTTTCCCAAACTTTAAACCGTATTTAGTTTACAGAAGATACTTCTGACTCGCTTTCCTGCACACCCTGGATTGCTTCTTCCGGAACTGTGATGCTTGGCGTATTGTTGAAACTCATATTGATTGTAACCATACATGGATCAATAGAAACATTGACGGAAGTCTCCACTGGCTCTGCCTCTGAAGCGCCCTCCATCTGCTGTGCCAGAGAATCGTTCATCATATCAGCATATGCGGACATATCTGTCTGGCTCATATCCATTATTATCTGCACCGGCATTTTTGTATCGGCCGCTACATAATATGTCAGATCAGCGTGAAGTCCGTTCATCATAGAGTCATACATTTCCTGATCCCCTGTCAGCATGCCTGACTGTCCGAAAAGATCCATAATCTGATCTTCAGTTCCTGCAATGTCCGAGCTGTCAAGCGTCGTCTTCAGTTCATAGCAGGAAACTCCATTTACTGTGACCAGTTCATCGGATAAAACAAAATCCAGACCAGCAAGCTGTTCTTCTGACATGCCTGATCCCTGTACAGCAGTGAGAGTATTCATAATTTCATTGATTGTCTGCTTTACCTCAGATGCAAGCGCCTGTTCGTACATCCACATTCCACTCTCAGAGTCATAGCTGTAGAGATCGTATGCCTCTGCGTTTGGAACGGCATACATATCCATCTCCATGGATTCTGTCACGCCCATCGCAGATACATCCATGCCCATATTCATGGCCATTCCCATATCTTCTGAAATCTTCATGCCGAAATTTCCGCCTATTCCTGTGCCGATGCTTGTAGGAACTGCATCTTCTCCGCTTCCTGTAATCATTTCTATATTCAAAACCATATCAAATCCTGCATCAATATCAAAAGATGATACATTCTGCATTGCAGCCATAGAGTCCTGCATAATACTTTCCGGTGTCACAGCACTGTCAAAGCCTGTCAGAAGCAGAAAACTTGTTCCTAAAATGGCACTGAGGGACAAAAATCTTTTTTTCATAATCGTTTCCTCCTGGGATTAAATTTATAGCTTTAATATACCATATTTACTTCTTTTATTCTACGAAAATTGTGCAGAATATTTTTAAGATTTTCATAATTTTACTCAGCGCAGAAATAAATTTTTTTCACTCAGCGCTCCATCTGTGACTGTCGATCTGCCGTGTGCACAAGATCTCCTCATCCTGTTCTATACCGGCATAGAAATTTAAAAATCGGGCATAATACAGGAACAAAGCGATCAATAAAATTTCAGATAAATTTAGATATTTGAGATAGTAAGGAGGATGAAGATGAAAATTTTAGAATTAACAGAACAGAATTTTGAGCAGTATGTGATGCACAGTGAAAAACCGGTAATCGTCGATTTCTATGCCCCATGGTGCGCACCGTGTAAATCAATGGCTCCTGTATTGGAGGAACTCTCCTCCGAACACCCGGACTGCCCAATCGGCAAGGTGAATGTTGACGAATACCCGAATCTGGCAAGAGAATTTCAGGTCATGTCTGTCCCCACATTCTTTCTGATAAAAAATGGTAAACCCGAAAAAAGAGTGACCGGCGCCGTAAAAAAATCAGAATTAGAAAAATGGTGTATACAGGCAGAATCGTAAAATAAAAAAAGGCTGTAAAAAACAGCCCCTTTTTATTTTACGGCGATTTTTCTATTAGGGGAGTTTTTTTACAGCCCCAGATCTTCCTGTTTTATCTCTCACATCAGGTCTTGTGTAATTTTCAGACCCGTCGGCGTCGCTGCAAGTCCGCCCTCGCCTGTCTCCCGCAGAGAGCAGGGCATCTGAATTCCAATATCACGCATGGCGTCAATCACTTCATCTGCTGGAACAGCTGATCGAACTCCAGCGATGGCAAGATCTGCGCTTGTGACTGCATTGACTGCGCCGATCACATTTCTCTTTACACAAGGAACCTCCACCAGTCCTGCAATCGGATCACATGCAAGACCAAGCAAATTTTTCAATGCAAGCGCACTTGCATGGACAATCTCCTCATTGCCCCCTCCATTCAGATATGCTACTGCACCTGCTGCCATTGCGCTTGCAGACCCAATCTCCGCCTGGCATCCGCCTTCCGCCCCTGAGATAAAAGCTCTGGCCGCAATGACTTCTCCGATTCCAGCCGCCACAAAAAGAGATTCCAGCATCGTTTTATTCGGTATATTTCTTTCTTCTTCACACGTCAGCAGAACAGCTGGCAGAACACCGCATGATCCTGCTGTCGGAGCTGCCACGATACGGCGCATACAAGCGTTTGACTCTCCCATTTTAACGGCCCTCGCCATCACACGGCAGAGAAAATCACCGCAAAATAACGTCTTGTTTTTAGAAGCTTCCAGAATTTTCTGTCCGTCTCCTCCCACAAGACCGCTCGCTGACCGAAGAGAAGCGTCGTATGACAGATCTGCTTCCCGCATAGCCTGATACATCGTGTTCATTTTGGAAAAAGAGCTTTCTTTTGAGACCTGACGCATCGTCATATCATCCTCGACCACGATCTCCCAAAATGGTTTTTTCTTCTGCTGCGACTGTTCTAAAATTTCTGTTAAAGATCTAAAACTCATGGGAACCCTCCAAATTGAGATATGTTACTTTTAATACACCGTGCATCTGTTCCAGCCACTGAATCACAATCGGCGGAATCTCCTCGTCGCATTCAATGACCATAATCGCATTTCCTCCGCGGATGTCACGGTAGAGCTGCATCGTTGCAATATTAATATGCTTGCTTCCCAACACGGAAGTGACCTCTGTCACATAACCGGGCTGATCTATATTGTGAACGATCAATGTAGGGAGCTCGCCGCTGAAATGAACTTCCAGCCCGTCGATCCGGCAGACCTGTATTCTGCCTCCGCCGATGGAAGACGCCATCACCTCCACAGTACGTCCGCTTGTCCCTTTCATCTGCAGCAGCACTGTGTTTGGATGAACGTCCCGCAGATCGGTGCATGAAAACTGAAAATTCAGCCCTGCTTCTTTTGCGAAAGAAAAGCTTTGCGGAATACGGATATCATCCGGTTCCATTCCGAGCAGTCCTGCGACCAGAGCACGGTCTGTGCCATGTCCCTTTCCGGTCGCACGAAAAGAACCATGCAGAACGATTGTGACCGATTGAATCGGTTCCCCCATCAATTTTCGGGCGATCAGTCCAATCCGCACGGCGCCCGCTGTATGAGAGCTGGAAGGTCCTACCATAATAGGACCGATAATATCAAAAAGATTCATGAAATTGAGAGTCCTTTCCTAAAAAATAGATATCAAATATCTTTTTTTATTATATCATGGCAGCTGTCAAAAAAACAGGGGAAAGAAAATTGATTCTAAACTGGAAAATTAAAAAAATCCTGTGTATAATAGGGGTATTATAAAAGAAAAAAACGGAGAAAGATTATGGAGATTCATGAATATTTTCCTTTTTGGAAACATCTTACAAAAGAGCAGCAAAATCGCCTTTCCTATTCTATCCATGAAAGAAAAGTCCCCAAAGGGACAATCCTTCATAATGGATCAGAAGACTGTGTCGGGCTGTTTGTCGTTCAGAAAGGTCAGTTAAGAGTATATACGATTTCAGATGAAGGCCGTGAGATCACTCTTTACCGTCTTTTTGAGAGAGATATCTGTCTTTTTTCAGCATCATGCATCATGAGCAGCATCCAGTTTGACATCGCTGTTTCCGCTGATGCCGATTCTGTATTATATCATATTCCGCCCAAGATCTATCAGCAGCTGATGAGAGAATCAGCAGCTGTCGCAAACTATACAAACGAGCTGATGGCTTCACGTTTTTCCAATGTTATGTGGCTGTTTGACCAGATTCTATATAAGCGTCTCGATTCGAGACTGGCAGCATTTCTGGTGGAAGAGATGGAATTGCAGCAGACAGACGAATTAAAAATGACGCATGAAATGATTGCCCAGCATCTTGGATCTGCACGAGAAGTGATCAGCAGAATGCTGAAATATTTTCAAAATGAAAAAATTGTAAAGCTGGGACGCAGCAGTATTTTGATCCTGGATGAAAAAAAATTAAGGGAGACGGCATCGGACAGTCTGAGATTGTAATATAAACCGCTCGGTAATTGCATTGCAGCCCATTCAACGAACTGCACCCTATATTTTTTTCAAAACGTGACATTGTCACAGTCAAACTCTTTTTTTCTGTGTATAGTATAGACATAAAACAGAGATACAAAAATGGAAAATAAGAAAGGGGCAGAGAACAATGTCAGCATATATGATCAATAAAAATAATTTTAAACAGGAAGTATTAGAAGAGAACGGAACCGTGGTTATTGATTTTTTTGCACCATGGTGTTCACCGTGCAAAATGTTCTCACCTGTTGTGGATAAAATAGCAGAAGAATATAAAGGCAGTGTAAAAGTAGGAAAGGTCAATATTGATGAAGACCCTGAACTGGCACAGGAATTTGGTGTGATGAGCATCCCGACACTGATTGTAATGAGAGATGGAAAGGTTTTAAACCGCTCCGTGGGACTGAAATCCCAAAAAGAAATCGAAAAAATGATTCAGTCATAAATCATATAGAAAAACCGCAATACAAAAATCCAACCCACAAATAAAAAATGCAGAATTCTCTATGGAAATTTTCCCGATGAGAATTCTGCATTTTTGCCATTTATCCCATTTTTGTACATACTGGAACCTGCTGTCAAACTGCAGCCGTTTCCCGCCCCGTCTCTCACAGCCAGACATAGACACAAAATAGGATAAATAAAAATGCCGCTCCCGCAAAGATCAATCCAATCGCCAGGCACGCTGCCATTACGCTTCGATATAATACCCAGCGTTCCTTTTTTGTCATTTCATCCAGCGGTGATTTTCTTTTTTCTGTTCCGATTTCCTGCGGGATATCACCCCCCATTTTCTCCCGCATTGCACGCTCTTTGTCATACCATGGCATTCCTTCAATATTCATATTAGCAATCTGCCGTCCATCGTCTTCAAATTTTTCTTTTTTTCCCAATTTTTATCTCCTCTCTTCATTTATCTTTTTGATCCTGTCAAGTAACTGCCTCTAAGCTGCAAAGCGCCGCCAGCTTGGGATTTTAAAACAGGAGGACCCCCGCAGTGCAATTTTACCGTGCACTGCGGCAGTCCCCCTGTCTGTTTTTTTATTTAGTCATACAGATGGCAGCGGACAACGTGTCCATTGCCCATATCTTTTGGCTGCGGCGCCTCCGTCTTACATTTTTCCATACATTTACTGCATCTTGTATGGAATTTACATCCTTTCGGAGGATTTGCCGGAGATGGAATACTTCCTTCCAGAATAATACGATTTCTCTTCAGATTCGGGTCCGGCATCGGAATTGCACTGAACAATGCCTGTGTATATGGGTGAAGAGGATTAGAGAAAATGTCTTTTGTTTCTCCGGTCTCTACCAGCCCTCCCAGATACATAACGCCAATCGTATCTGAGATATGCTCTACGACTGAAAGGTCGTGAGAGATAAACAGGTATGTCAGATTACGATCTCTTTGAAGGTCTTTCAGCAAGTTGATGATCTGTGCCTGAATAGAAACGTCAAGTGCAGATACCGGCTCATCGCACACGATAAACTCTGGATTCAGCGCAAGCGCTCTTGCGATACAGATTCTCTGACGCTGACCGCCTGAGAATTCATGAGGATAACGGTCTTTGTGATATTCCTGAAGTCCGCATTCGCTCATGATTTTTGTTATATAATCATCAAACTCCTCTTTTGGAACGAGATTGTGTTCTCTGACTGCCTCTCCGATAATTTCTCCTACCGGAAGTCTTGGAGAAAGAGAAGAATATGGATCCTGAAAGATGATCTGCATTTTTGTTCTCAAACTTCTCAGCTGTTTTTTATCCATTGCATAGACATCCTGTCCATTAAATTTTACTTCTCCATCTGTCTTATTGATCAGTCTTAAAATCGTACGGCCTGTCGTAGATTTTCCACATCCGGACTCTCCTACGAGTCCCATTGTCGTACCGCGCTTGATATTGAAAGTAACATCATCTACTGCTTTGACATGACCCACTACCCTTGATACCAGTCCGCCTTTAATCGGGAAGTATTTTTTCAGGTGGGATACTTCCAGAATATTATCCTTTGAATCTTTTTCCAAGGACATGTTCTTCTGTTCACTCATCCTATTTTACCTCCTTTTTATTCTGATCTGCATAACGATAGCAGCTGACCACATGAGTCGGTGAAAGCTGTATTTCCTTTGGATATGATCCGGAACACTGTTTTACACACATCTCACAGCGGTCTTTAAAATAACAGTAATTCGGCATATCAATTGGGTTTGGAACTTTTCCCGGAATACTGTAAAGACGGTCGATCTCTTTTCCTACAACTGGTTTCGAGTTCATCAGACCAATTGTATATGGATGGGAAGGATTTGTGAAAATATCCTGTACGGTTCCCTGCTCCACAACACGTCCTGCATACATGACAACAACATAATCTGCCATCTCTGCGATAACGCCAAGGTCATGCGTGATCAGCATGATACTGGAATTGATTCTGTCTTTCAATCCACGCAGCAGATCCAGGATCTGCGCCTGAATCGTCACGTCAAGAGCAGTCGTTGGCTCATCTGCAATAATTAGCTTTGGATCACATGCCAATCCGATCGCAATACAGATTCTCTGTCTCATACCACCGGACAGTTCATGTGGATACATTTTGTAGACACCCTCGCAGTTTGCGATTCCAACAAGCTGAAGCATCTCGATTGTACGCGCCTTCACCTGCTCTTTTGTCATGGAAGGATTGTGAAGCTGAATTACTTCATCTACCTGATCTCCAATTCTAAATACCGGGTTTAAGCTTGTCATCGGCTCCTGAAAGATCATGGAAATCTGATTTCCGCGCAGTCCCTGCATCACAGAAGATGGGGTCTTTGCGATATTGTAACATTTTCCATCAGCCTGGAAGCGGATTTCTCCGCCTACCGTCTGACCCTGAGGACGCTGTACCAGCTGCATCAGAGATAAACTCGTAACTGATTTTCCGCATCCGGACTCTCCTACGATTCCGACTGTCTTTCCCTTCGGAACATTAAAGCTGACTCCGTCCACTGCTTTTGAAACTCCTACATCCGTGAAGAAGTATGTCTGAACGTTGTCGAACTCAACGACATTGTTGTCGTCTTTCATTTTTGTTATATATTCTTCTTCCGGAATATGTTTGCGTTTTCTCTGTTTTTCAATCTCATCTGTAATCTTTCGATTTTCTTTTGAGATGCGTCTTGCTTCTTTTCCGGAGATATAATTTGCGTTTTTCTTTTTACTGAATAATCCCATGGTTTCACCTACCTCTTCATCTTCGGGTCAAACGCATCACGCAGACCGTCACCTACAAAGTTGAATCCTAATACAGTCAGCAGAATCAGGCATCCGGCTGGAATCCATACAAACCAGTAGTTCGTCAATACATAACTGTCATTTACCGCATTTACGATATTTCCCCACGAAGCATACGGGAATTTTACACCTAATCCAAGGAAGCTTAAGGTTGCCTCCATCAGGATGACAGAACCTAATTCCATTGTAGCAATTACAATAATCTGAGGAATAACATTTGGAATCAGATGTTTTGTAATTCTTCTGCTGACGCGGATACCTGTTGCCTCTGTAGCAACCATGAATTCCTGCTCTCTCAGAGAAAGGATCTGACCTCTTGTCATACGCGCAATCGTTGTCCATCCAATCAGTCCGAGGATAATACAGAGCATAAAGATACGGATTCTCGGGTCTACCTGCATATAGTCCATGACAGATCCTAAGATCAGGTACAGCGGCATGGATGGGATACAGATTACGATATCCACGACACGCATCAGGATGGTATCTACCCATCCGCCAAAGTATCCGGCAATTCCTCCGACCAGCATACCTAAAACGATCTCAATCAGGATAACGACAAATCCGATCAGAAGGGAAATTCTTCCGCCGTACATCAGACGTGTCAGCATATCCATACCGTTTCCGTCTGTTCCCAGCCAGTGTTCTTTTGACGGGGATGCAAACGTATCATTCAAATGTGTCTCTGTATTTTTCTTAACTGTGTACTGATTATCTCTTACCTGAATGCGGTATTCTTCCTCTTCTCCTGCTGCACTTGCAAAAGTGAGGACTGTCTCTCCGCTGCTTACCGCTCTTTCAATCTCTCTTCTCAAATCAAGGCTGAGGAAGTCTGATTTCTGGATCATGTTCATCACATAGTATGAAACATAGGCGTACTCTTCTCCGCCTTTAGAGATCATTGCAGAATGGTTTTCTTTATCCACATCCAGCTCATACGTCTCTCCGTCCACTGTTATAGATGTCTCTCCGGCATCTATTGCTTTCTCTACTGCAAACTGAAAATCATATGTCATTTCAGTATCTGAGGAAGCAGTTGAGAATACCTTTTTTGTTGCCATTCCCAGATTTTCTACAACGGAAATCATGTACTGTTTTCCTTTTTTAGAAATCTGGTATTCTGTATCACCGACCTCAGCAACGGTCTTGTCATTATCGATTGCTTCCGCAATCGCCTCTTTCGCTTCATCAGTCAGCGGAACATTTCCGCTCTCGTTGAATCGATAATTTCCTTTTAATGCCAGTGCAGTTGCAATCTGTGAACCACCGGCAATCGAATAAAATTCTTCTCCTTCTTTTGTCAGATAATACGTTGTATTATTTGCCTCAAATGATTCTTCTCCATTATCGGCTGCTTTTGTCAGTGCTGAAACAATAGAGGAAGGAAGTTTTTTTCCTTCCGCAGAAATCAGACGATATGCACTGTTTTTCGTCACTCCGACATAGTCTTTTAAAATCGTGTCTGTCTTACGGAATACCTGATCTTCTTTGTACGGAGTCAATGCCCCCCCTACAAATGCAAACAGGAACATACAAATCAAAATCACCAGCCCCACCATGGCAAGTCTGTTTCGGAAGAATCGCTTCGCAACCATTGCTCCCGGTGAAAGTACTTTTACTCTCTGTTCATCATCCAGGGATTTTGAAGTACTTATGTGTTTATTTTCGGCTTTTGTGTCTTCTTTTTTCATACTCCTTCTCCCTTCTTAGTTTACTCTGACACGAGGATCAGCCACTGCATATAGAATATCAGCAAGCAGTGTTCCCATTAATGTCAGGAATGCGATAAATGTCATGTAGAACATTGTAAAAGGAATATCTCCTTTTGTCAGACACTGATAGGAAGTGTAGCCGATACCTGGAATCTGGAACAGTGTTTCTGTGATCAGAGCTCCGGAAAACAGAGCTGGCAGCTGGTTTGCAAGAATTGTGATGATTGGAATCAGAGTATTTCGGAATGCGTGATGATTAATAACACGGCTTTCCGGCAATCCTTTTGCACGCGCTGTACGAATATAGTCTGCGTTTAATACCTCCAGCATATTTGTTCTTGTGTAACGCATCAAACTACCGATCTGAACAATCAAAAGAGTGGTAATCGGAAGAACCAAGTGCTGTGCAATATCCATGACTTTTCCAAACGGACTTAACTGTTCGTGCATACGTCCTACGACGCCGTACAAGTCAAACCATCCCAGCTTGATTGAGAAAATATATTTTAACAGGGTTGCAAAGAAGAATGACGGCAATGAGATACCGATCAAGGCAAACACGGTTATTCCATAATCTACCTTGCTGTATTGCTTTCTCGCCGCCAGAATTCCAAGCGGCACCGCGATTCCGATTTGCAGAATAAATGCAATCAATCCCACGGCAAATGAATACCAGATTACTTCTTTGAATTTCTCTGTAACAGGTTTATTCCACTCCCAGGAATCACCGAATTCACCGCGGATCGCCTGTCCTGCCCAGTGAAAATATCCCGGTACGATAGATTTGTCCAGTCCATATGCTGCATTGAGTTCTTCTACCAGTTCATCATATGATTTCGCTCCTGGTTTTTCTGACATCGTCCTTGCTTTTGTCTCTACGAAAGAAGATGGCAGGCAGCGTTCAATGGAATAGATAATGAACGAAACAAAGAACAAGATTACCACAGACAGCGCTAATCTTCGAATAACAAATTTTTTCATATCCAATCCTTTCTGTTTACTGTAGGTGAAGCGAGGGGAAAGGATTTCTCTCCTCCCGTTTCACCTACATTTGGGCCCGTCCAGGCGGGCCCAAACCATCAGTTCCTTATGTCTTTTCTGTTATTTTTAATGCCGAACTGCCGCATTATTTTAGTTCATTTCAATCAGAGCAATATCTTTTACCCATCTGTAGAATGGTGTAGAATCTTTTGTAAAGGAATCTGCATTGACACGTTCTGGGCTGTATACAACACAGTTCTGTCTCTGGTAAATTGGAATTTCTACACCCCAATCGTTTACGATATCGAGTGCCTGTTTATACAGAGGTTTTCTGTAAGCCTGGTCATCACTTGTTCTTGCTTCCATGATGATCTCATCCAGTTCTGGATCTGCGATACAGTAGTGGTTACTTGGCTGGTTGCTAGCGTAAACCTGATACATATCAGGATCTGCATCTGCTGCCCATGCTGCTGCCCACAGTTCTGTTGTATGAGCGCTCATGCTTTCATATAACTGTCCTGCATCACTTAAGTCATTGATGATTAATTCGATTCCGATTTCTCCCAGAGATTTCTTTGCATCTGCGATGATACCAAAGCTTGGGTGATCTCCTTTTCCATCTGCACCGATCATCATCTCATAGCTCATCTTAGCGCCTTCTGGAGCTGCAACAGCTTTGCCGTTTTCGATTGTGTATCCAGCTGCCTCTAAGTATCCTAAAGCTGCCTGCTGTGCTGCTTCATATTTCTGTTCTGCTGACATATCAGGTGTGTAGATATCATTTCCATCTACATCTACAGAGTAAGCTGTTCTGTAATCAGCATCTGATTTCTTAGGAGCTGCCCAGGAAGTATTAGAGATTGGGTAATCAATAACGCTTGCTGCTTCTCCATAGTAAGAATCAATATTGACATCACGGTATACAGAGATTACTGTAGCAAGTGCTTTTCTTAAGTTCTTGGAAGCGTCAGATCCTACATCTCCGCCTACGTTTACAGTAGAAGCATTAATTCCAATGTATCCGTATCCTAAGTTCTCTGTTGTAACTGTGTTCAGTACGTCGCCATTTAATTCTCCATTTCCATTGATGCCAGCGATCTGCTCAAATGCAGATTTGTTTCCATCCGGATCAGAGATATCTGCTGTACCCTGCTGAACTGCCGGGATTTTATCAGAGTTATCTGTCTCTTTTAACTGAATATATTTTGTCTTTGGAGCGCCTAAGAAGTAATCTTCGTTTGCTTCCAGATAAACAATCTTGTTTTCATATTTTACAAATTTGTAAGGTCCATATCCAAGAGGTTTTGTAGATTTTTCTTTCATAGCAGAAATATCTCCTCTTGTGAATCCAAACTGATTGTTTTCATAATCATACATACTTTCATCACCATAGTAATGAAGCGGTACGATACCGAAATTGAAGCGGTATGGTGTAGTAGCATCATATCCTTCTAATGTAACTTCTACTTCATAATCGCCTAATTTCTTGATTCCTTCGATGTTTGGAACTTCTTCTCCTTCACCGTTTGCTTTCATTTCTTCAATCAGGTATGTTTCAGCTACGCTTGCTGCTTGCCCTGTGATTGTCTCTTCATCTCCGTAGTTTGCACCCAGAGTTGCGTAATCTCCATCGTACATTGCAATTACGTCTGCGATTACTTCTTCCTGAGTCTTGTCGCCTGGATCATATGCTTCGTCTAAAGCGTAAGATGCAACGTACAGCTCAATAGCAGATTCCATTTCGAATCCTTCGTAGTTTTCTTCACACCATGCCATCTCGGATGTCAGCAGTGGAGTGATTACCTGATCTACAATATTTGTCTTTAATCCTTCCGGCATTTCTTCCAGAGCTGCTGCAACTTTTTCTTCTGTAACAGAATCTGCTGCTGTGGAGTTTGCACGGTAGTTCTTTAATCCCTTGATGTTCTGAGCATATAAAGTCTGGTTTCCATCATAGCTTGGATCACAGAATGCGTAAAGAGTAAAGATTACATCATCTGCTGTCAGGTTCACACCATCTGTAAAATAAATGTCATCACGCAGTTTGAAATTGTAGACTGTCTCATCTGTCTCTTCATTTCTTGTCATTGTGACATCTGCCATTCCATAGTAAGTATAATCTGTTCCGTTATACTCTCTTGTCTCTCCTTCGATTCCGTTCCATACAGGCAGACCGCTTCTGTCCAGTGTCAGAAGCCATGGTGTAATAATGTCTGCAACGTCATTGTCATAAACCTGCTCTGCGAACAGAGGTGAAAATTTTTCGTTGAAGTTTGTCACTCCAACAACAAGCGGCGTATCTTCTGCTGCATACGCCATGCTTCCTACCATACCGGCTACCATTGTTCCAGTCAGTAAAGCGGACACCAATTTCTTGGTTCTTCTCATAATTCTGATCCTCCTTTAATTTTAGATGAAGGTAAAATCGTAAACTCCACCCCATCTATATTTTTTTTATTTCTAATAATCATTGCAAAGTTTACTGCACAGATTACTAAAAATCCACCTTCCCGCAGCCATTCGTGACCTTTCAGGCCGCTCTGAGCCATTCTGATCACCATGAAAATAGTCTCTGCGATCATCAAATAACCTAACCCCCAGATCATACCTCTGAGACTTCTTCTAATCCGGACAATTGACTTCTCATATGTCGGAAATTCCATCTTTTCAGGCGCCCTGTTGAATGTAAAGGCTCCCATCACAAAATAGATTCCCGGGAAAAATAAAATGGCATACGGAAGTACCACATAGAATACTCTGCTGCTGGGCGTATTTAAAAGCCCTGCCGCAAAGTGAAGCGCCATAAAAAAGACGGCTGAGATAAAAAATACCTTTCTGGCTGTCTTTTCTTTTGTTATCTTGTAATAATCTCCCGTATAAATGACGTTACGGATTTTTTTGTTATTTTCTCCGCGTATCGTCTCTGTCCGGTACTGATTGATATATTTTTTCATACGATTTTTGACAATTTCTCTTCTAATTTTTCTGCGATCATCTTCATGCTGCCTTCTTCAAATGGTACTTTCAGTCCCACTTCTCTGAGCATATTTCCATAAAAATCACTCGCAGAAAGTCTGCACAGCTTCAGATAGCTGTTCCATGCCTCTTTGTAGTCCTCGTCCATCCAGATTTTGTACTGGAATGCACACGTCTCGGCAAGCACATAATCAATATAATAGAATGGTGATCTGTAGATATGCTGCTGTTTCTGCCAGATCCGCCCCTCGTCAAAAAAAGAGTCTTCATATGACAGATACGGGCGATACTCATCTTCCAGTTTTCTCCATACCGCATGGCGCTCCTTCGGCGTCATATCCGGATTTTCATACACAATATGCTGGAATTCATCCACCATTGTACCGTATGGAATAAAGATAATAGCATCTTCCAGCTGCATTTTTAAGAAATCCTGATACCGTTCGCCAAAAAAGTTTTCCATCCAGGGATCTGTGAAAAATTCCATGGACATCGAATGAATCTCTGCTGTCTCCATTGTGATATCTCTGTGCTCTTTTATCGGGTCCATACCGGCAAGATACCCCTGAAATGCGTGACCGCATTCATGAGTGATCACGTCCACATCCCCGCTTGTACCATTAAAGTTTGCAAATACAAACGGCGCCTGATAATTCGGGAGATATGTCATATATCCGCCGCCTCTTTTTGTCTTTCTTCCCAGAACGTCAAACAGCTCATTTTCGATCATAAAATCCATAAATTCTTTCGTCTCTTCTGACAGTTCTGCATACATTCTCTGACCACATTTTAAGATCTCCTCCGGTGTTCCGACCGGTTTTGGATTTCCCTGCGGGAAGTACACGCCTTCTTCTTTATGTGTCAGTTTTTCCAGACCAAGACGTTTTTTTCTTCTCTCATGCACTCTTTTTACAAACGGTACAAAATCTTCTTTGACCTGTCTGCGGAATTTCCCTATCTCTTCCTGACCGTAGCTGTTGCGGTTCATTCGATAATATCCCAATTCCACATAATTTTTATACCCAAGCGCTCTTGCCTGTGCAGTTCTGTTCTTGACAAGCTGATCGTAAATCTGATCCAGTTCTTCTCCGATGCTCTCAAAGTATGCAATATACTTTTGATATGCGCGGTTTCGGATCTCCTGATTCTCGCTCTGCAGATATGGCGTCATCAGAGAAAGGTTTAAAACCTCACCATCCCACTCGATCTGCGCTGAAGCAAGCAGGTTGGAATATTTTGTCGTCAGTGCATTTTCCTCCTGCATCAGTCCGATAATCTTTTCATCAAATCCTTTGTTCGCAAGCTCCATGCTCTTAAACGCCACATGGCCAATCTTCTCTTCCAGATAGTCTCTGTATGGGGAATCAAATAACATCTTCTGATATTTGATCACCATATCCTTATATCCCGGCATGGAAGCATCATAGTAATCATTCTCTTCTTTATAGTACGCATCCGCAGTATCCCCGTCATGGCGGATCTCTGCCAGAGTAGAAAATGTTTCCACATCATCTGTCAGGCTGTAATACTTTTTGTGAATTTCAAACTGTTCTTCTCCGCTCTGCGCATTTTGAAATTCCTTCATCAGATCCTGAAATCTGTTCTGAATTTCCGCAAAATCGACACGTTTATACGGCATGTCCTGAAATTTCAAATTTCCTTCCTCCTGTCACTTTGTGAATAGTCATATTTATTACAATTTATTATTATACCATCCATACTCAAAAAAAGGCAAGCTATTATCCTGCAAAAATCGACGCTATATACAAAAAAAGCACTGATTTTCTATTCCTTTTGAAAATCAGTGCCGCACTCTTTTTCTACATTTTTATATTTAATCCGTGCGCCGCACTTTGAATCTCCACCACAAGCGTTACCTCTACAGTTAACTCAGCCCAGGCACCCTCACGGCACACAAGAGCTTCTGCTTAGTGCTGCTTCATTCCTGACCTGACACGGTTCACAGATTCCTGTTGCGTAAGACCCAGACGTCAACGCCACTTATAAAGGGCAGCCTCACAATGCAAGACCCTCGGATTAGCATCACTCCTGCTAGAGCGGATTGCAGGTACAGGGCACCGCTAGCTCCCCAGCTGCACGGAAATGTTATGACATCTTAATTGATGCGACATTAACTATAACCTGTTTTTTTATTTTTGTCAACTTCATTCTTTTCATTTTTGACTTTATTCCATGCCATTTTCTGCTGTCTTTTCCAGATTTTTTTTCTGCTTTTTCTTTTTTTCTCTCAGTTCCTTAAAGAAATTTGTCAGCATTTGGCTACACTCTTCCTGACATACTCCTCTCGTCACTTTCACCTGATGGTTGAATCCTTCCATCTCCAGCAAATTTAAAACAGATCCGGCGCATCCTGCCTTCGGATTCATGCTGCCCACCACAACTTCTGTGACTCTGGCCTGTACAATCGCTCCGGCACACATCGGGCATGGTTCCAGCGTAATGTACATCGTACAGCCTTCCAGCCTCCAGTCCCCCAGTTTTTTGCTCGCTTTTCTGATTGCAATGATCTCTGCGTGAGACAATGTATTTTTATCCGTATTTCTTCTGTTATATCCGCGGGCAATGACCTTCCCCTCATATACAATCACACATCCAATCGGAACTTCATCGAGAGCGTATGCTTTTTTTGCCTGATGGATTGCCTGTTTCATATATTTTTCTTCTGTTGTCATTTTCTATTCCTTTTTTCCTTGTTTCTATTCCAATTTTGCTTATTTTTTTATTTTATCATGTATTTGCGCAAGTGAATTTTCCATTGTCTAAATCCAATGGGATTGCGGCAGCCACATTTTCAAAATGCGAAATAGAGTTCTCCGTTTTCCACAGACTCCATGTTGCTCTATTGTCTGCCATGATATATACTAACAGAAAAGAATAAAAAAGAAAATGTTTTATTTCCTGTACCAGAAAGGAGAAACGGCGCTGCTTCCGTTTTTTTATGCAAATGGAGCAGCGCCTGAGTGAATTTATGAAAATACACGGTTTTAACAAACTAACTCTGCTGGATTATCCAGGACATACGGGAGCTGTTCTTTTTTTGGGGCACTGCAATTTCCGCTGTCCTTTTTGTCAGAACAGCGCTCTTGTTCTCGCACCCGATCAGGAACCTGTCTTATCTCTCGATGAAATTTTTTCTTTCCTGAAAAAACGCCATGGTATTCTGGAAGGTGTATGTATCAGCGGAGGAGAGCCGACGCTCTCCCCTGATCTTAAAGATCTCGCCGCAAGGCTGAAATCAATGGGTTATCTTGTCAAGCTCGATACAAACGGCTCCCGCCCTGAAGTTGTAAAATCGCTCGTGGAGTCCCATTTGATTGACTACGTTGCGATGGATATCAAATCCAGCAAAGAACGGTATCCCATTGTCTGCGGATGCCCATCCGTCTCCATCGAGTCGGTGGAGGAATCCGTTGATTTTCTTCTGCACTGCGCCATTCCATATGAATTTCGCACAACCGTCGTCCAGGAGCTGCACACAGAAAAAGATTTCTTTTCGATCTCCGACTGGATCTTAGGATGCAGCCAGTATTTTCTCCAGTCATACAAAGATTCTGACGGCGTTTTGCTTCCTGGGTTTCACAGCTGTACATCGGAGGAACTGCACCGATATCTCTCTATCGTCCGCAAAAAAATTCCTCATGCACAGCTGCGCGGAGTCGACTGAGACTTCTTTACAGCAGAACTCTGCACCAGTATCCAAACGGTTTTTCCTCCGTTCGGTTTGATTTTGCCGGCTTGAATCCGGCAAAGCCAAACCGGCTTGCCACAAAGTGTTCCTGTCTCTCGTACACACCTGGTATACCTAGAATCCATCTGCCGTCTTTTGCCCTTCCCAGAATCAGATGGCGATAATTATAATATCCATGCAGCAGAAAACTATTTCTGCCAAGCCGCCATTCCTCCTGACATATCAGCATCAGATCTTTCGGAGAAATCTGTACACATTCTGTGATCTCCCCATCTGAAAACGGATCGGTTCTCGGAAAAGAAGCGGCAATGGCATTCCACCTCTCCTCCTTGCTTTTTGGACGTTTTTCTTCATCCGTCACATTGTCTGCTTCACTTGATGTCCCTTCCTCCGCCTCACTTTGTATTTCCTGTTGTAACTCCATTTTCTTTTTGTCCCTGTTCTCTTCTTCTGTCTGCTCTTGAAGATTTTCCGAATGCAGCAGCTCATCTTTCGTCTCTTCTATTTTTTCTTTTATGACTTCCTCTTGTTTTTCTTCCTGCGTTTCATCATCCGGTTTTTCGGCTTCACGCTCTTCGCGCATCTTCTCCGAAACACTGTCTTCTCTTTCTTCCGCTATCTCTTCCTCTCTTTCTTCCGCTTCCATCTCCAGAGCCTGTACCTCACTCTTTTTTTCAGGCAGTTCTGTGACAAATTTGTCTAAAAAAATGGGCTCTTCATCCCAGGCAGTTGCATATGTGCGCCCTTCCGCCCCTTGAATAAAAAGCCCCGTGATTTTTCGGAATGGATAGTCGGTACCTCCGATTTTTTCTGAATCTGTCATCATTCTTAAATCCAGCCTCTGTCTCTGCGTCTGTCCTTCTCCCAGCAAAATGCCGAGCAGCCATCCGCCTTCGCGCACCAGACCGTAAACTTTTACTTTCGTTTCACGGCCCGTGTTTTTTATCATGAGCTGAAGCTTACAGATTCCATTGCGAACCTCCACTTTTGTAAATCCTGCATTATATTGTTTTATTCCATTTACATATTCGTATATGTAGGCGATAAAACGAGAATAGTCAGTCATATAGATACCTGCTGTTTCTTTTTACCTCATCCTATGATAAAAACGGGTAGATTATTCCTGACACGTTTTTATCCTCTCGCCGCATTTTGGACAGTAAAGTGCGTTTTCCGGCAGCTTTGTACCGCAGTAAACACAATATTGTATACAGCTTCCCGTCTTTCTGCCGCAGTATGCACAGTATCTGACTTCCTCTTCCTCTTTCTCTTCTTGTTCCTGTACTTCCTCACACGGTCTTCCGCAATGTCTGCAAAATTTGGCATCTGCCTGAAGCTGACTGCCGCAGTAACTGCACATTTTTTTATTTTTTGCCATGCACATACATTCCTTTCCTGCTTTTACCTTCTGACCAGTTCATCAGAAAAAACATCCTGTCATCACTTCCTTATCTTATGTGTGACAGTCAGAATTTATTAGATCTCAAATTCAGACGGATCAATTCCTTCTTCTTCTTTTTCAGATGCCTGACTGTCCTCTCCATCTTCCTTTACTCCTGCATCCGCCGTCTGCTCTTTTATCTCTTCTCTTTCTTCTGCCGTCTCATCTTTCGGCTGTTCTTCCGCTGTCTGCTCTTCCTCTGCTGTCTCTTCTTCCTCTGCTGCGTCTTCTTCAAAAATATCTGTGACAACTGCCTCAGAATCCACTGTCGTCTGTTCGAGCATCTGAGAATCGTCTTCCCGTTTTGTTCCGCACATCATGCAGAAGTTATCTGTTATGCGCATCTCCGCTCCGCAGTTTTTACATCTGCAGATTCCCTTTAACGTATCAATCTGTTTTTCTGCCTCAGCAATCTCTGCCTCACTGTTTCGGATCTTTTCAAACAGTTCCTGTATATCTGGATCATCCGAGATACCTTCCTGTTTTTTATAATATAATTCACCGACCTGTCTCATGTATTCCTGAATACATTCGCTCAGTTCCTTGATTTGGCTGTTTAATTTTACTGTTCCAGATACCTTTTTCGCCTTCTGTTCTACTCCTTTTCCTGTAGAACTGATTGTATTTGTCAACTTATCTAAAAATCCCATAATGTTCCTCCCATAAAATCTTAAATTCTTTTATCCTATACATATTATTTTTTTGCAGAATTTTCTATTCCTTATCTTTCTTCTGTATTTGTTTCTTCCTTCATTTCCCCGAAGTTCTCCTGCGTTTCATGGAAAGTTTCCACTTCCTGCTCTGTCTTTGCGCCTGTCTTCTGTTGTGACGGCTCTTCCGTCTTTCCGTCTCCCTGCGCTGGTTCTTCCGTCATGTTCTCAGACTGTTCTTCTTTCAGCGTCTCTTTTGTCTCTTCATAATCGTCACTTTCCATCTCTCTTGGAGTTCCGCATCTGCTGCAAAACAGATCTTCTTTGCGAAGCGGTGCCCCGCAGCACTGGCACGTCGTCTTCTTTCTCTGTTCTTCCAGTTCCTTCTGAGCTTTGCGGATCGCTTCCTGAGATTTATGAACTCTGTCGAACAGTTCTTTGTAAAGACCCGTTCCTTCCCCTTTTTGTTCTTCATAATACAGACGCCCGATCCGCTCCATGTATTCTTTCACAGCAGTCTTTTCTTCCCTTATTGTGCTGTTCAGTCTCATACTGTCAGATACTTCTTTTACTCTCTGCTCTGCTTCCTTTCCGGCTTCTGTCAAAAGGTTGTTTAACTTTTCAAAAAAATCCATATTTTTTCCTCCTTATTAATCTGATACTACATTGTTCTCTCTGATTTTTCACAAAATTTTCTATTTTCCTCAAAATCAGAAATCACCTTCCCATTTTTTTCTTTAAATTTCCCACTCTTTTTTTAAGTATACCCCAAAACAGAATGTTATTCAATTTTTTCCATCAGGAAATCGTCAAAATTTTGTATTGTGATATAATAGAGCAGAGAAAGGAGGGATTCCTATGTCGGACGAATCTCAAAAAATAACTGCACCGCCCTTTTATCTTCATGCGGATGAAAAACTGATTGAATCGATTACGAATAAACTCCCCACAGAAGAAGAACTTTTTGACCTGTCTGAATTATTCAAAGTTTTCGGTGATTCTACAAGAATTAAAATTTTAATGACACTTTTGGAGAGTGAAATGTGTGTCGGCGACCTTGCCAATCTGCTCTCATTGACTCAGAGCGCCGTATCTCATCAGCTCCGCGTCTTAAAACAAAGTCATCTCGTCAAATTCCGCCGGGAAGGAAAAACAATTTTCTATTCTCTGGCAGACGATCATGTCATCACTATTTTGAATCAAGGACTGGAACACGTTGCAGAATAATTGGAAACTGCCCTGTCATTTCAGATGGAAACAGGGCAGTTTTATGTCTTTCTTTTATTCTTCATAAATTTTCACAAATGGCTTGACACTGTCAATAATATCTTCATAGTCTTCTGAATGAATCTGCATCTCAATATTGGGAGTTGAAGATAAAGCGAATGCGCTGATAATGGATTTGGCATCCACAAGACAGTCTTCTGTTTTTAAATCAATCGGACAGTCAAACCGGTTGATGGCATCCACAAAATTCACAATATCCTGTGCCTGTTCAAACATAATACCCAGTGTTTTCATATGACACTTCCTTTCCTGTTCTATTTTTTTATAATGGATTCTGATCCATGTTCTCCCCTCTATCTTATTAATTTTTCGCAAAAAAATCTATGGAAATTTGTTAATTTTTTCATCATTTTTCTTTGCAATTTCCTTTTTTCTTTCCGAAAGCTATGGTAGTATTATAATACACTAATAAAGGAGGATTTTTCATGGAGAAAAAAATTATTCAAGTTGAGGACAAAGTCCCGTTTCGTCTCTTGGTGCCGCTCAGTATCCAGCATATGTTTGCGATGTTCGGCGCCTCTGTTCTTGTTCCTTTTATTTTCGGAATCAACCCGGCAATCGTTCTTTTTACGAATGGTGTGGGAACGCTGTTGTTTATTCTGATCACAAAAGGAAAAGCCCCTGCTTATCTGGGGTCCAGTTTTGCATTTCTTGCTCCGGCTGGAATCGTCATCGCAAAATGGGGATACTCTTATGCGCTGGGCGGTTTTGTCGTTGTCGGTCTGTGCGGGTGTATTCTTGCTTTTATCATCTATAAATTCGGCACAAAATGGATTGATATCGTTCTGCCGCCTGCGGCAATGGGACCTGTTGTCGCTCTGATCGGACTGGAGCTGGCTGGAAGCGCCGCATCCACAGCCGGAATCTTAAAGACAACTTCCTACACGCTCGATAAGGCGACTGGGCTGTACAGCCAGACGGTAACTCCTGTGGCAATGAATGCTTTTCTTGTCTTTTTGATTACCCTTTGTGTCGCAGTCTTTGGAAATGTACTTTTCAAAAAATTTTTGTCTGTCATACCGGTTCTGGTTGCCATCATCGCCGGATATGTGTCAGCCATATTTCTGGATGTCATCAGTATGGATACAATCCGTGAAGCTCTTTCCTCACCACTGTTTTCCATTCCTGAATTTCAGCTTCCGCACTTCCAGCTTGACGCCATTTTGATTATTCTGCCCGTCATCCTCGTGATTGCCTCAGAACATATCGGACATCAGGTTGTCACCAGCAAAATTGTCGGACGTGATCTTTTAAAAGATCCGGGACTGCATCGTTCTCTGTTCGCAGATAACTTTTCCACGATGCTCTCCGGGCTGGTGGGCTCCGTCCCAACTACGACATATGGCGAAAACATTGGCGTCATGGCAATGACAAAAGTTTATTCTGTCCGCGTCATCGCAGGTGCAGCCATACTTTCTATTTTATGCTCTTTTATCGGTCCTATGTCTGCTTTAATCAATACCATTCCAGGACCTGTCATTGGAGGAATCTCCTTTCTGCTCTACGGTATGATCGGAACATCCGGTATCCGAATTATGGTAGATGCAAAAGTGGATTACAGCAAGAGCCGAAACCTGACGCTGACCTCAGTTGTGTTTGTCACAGGTCTTTCAGGTGCAGCCATCACACTGGGAGACGTAGAGCTGAAAGGAATGGTGCTCGCCTGCATCGTGGGAATGATTCTCTCCCTTCTGTTTTATATTTTTGATAAATTGAAACTGACAAACGACCGCGATTAGCGTCTTTCTTAAATAGTTTCAAAAAGGAGCATTGCCTCGCAGTCAAAGATCAAACGATCTGGCCGCTGTACAATGCTCCTCTTTTTATCTGTCCTTTTCTATTTATATATAATCAATATATAGTTTCCCCTTACGCTCAAATAATTCTGCGTCCACACCATACAGCTTTTTTATCATCTCTTTTTGGATTACTTCCATCGGCTTTCCAAAATTGTAAACGTGCCCTTCACACAGAGCATATACTCTGTCGCAAAATTTTGCGGCAAAAGACAAATCATGCAGCGCTGTCAGCACTGTCTTTTTGGAATTCTTCAAAAGCTGCAGCGTTTTCATCTGGCTTCCAATGTCGAGATGATTCGTCGGCTCGTCCAGAATAATCATTTCTGTCTGCTGCGCCAGCGCCCGTGCAATCAAAACTCTCTGTTTTTCTCCCCCGGACAGGCTTAAAAAACTGCGGTCGTGAAATGTCTCCATTCCTACCATTTCAAGCGATTCTTTTACAATGATCCTGTCCTGATCGTTTGCGCCTTCCATCAGCTTCTTTCTTGGATACCGTCCCATCTGCACAACCTCTGCCACTGTAAAATCAAAGTTTGCATTATTTTCCTGTGACACCACAGCAATTTTCTGCGCCATCTGCCGATTGCTCATATGGATCATCGATTCTCCGTCCAGAAGAATCTCCCCGGAGTCCGGCGTCAGCATTTTATAGATATTTTTCAGCAGCGTCGATTTTCCGCTTCCGTTTGGGCCGATCACTCCGACAAACTCTCCGTCATTTACATCAAGAGAAATATCCTGTATTAACGTCTTATGGCGCACCTTGTATGTCAGATTTTTTACATTTAGCATCTTTTTTCCTCCTAAGATTTGCTTCCGAAGGAGTATCGCCGCACTTTAATCATCCATAAGAAGAACGGTGCTCCTATGATGGAGGTAATAATTCCGATTGGAATCTCTCCCGGCGCATCAAACATACGCGCCCCCACATCGACCCAGATCAGGTAAATTCCTCCTGTCAGCACAGAAAGCGGAATCACCCTCTTATGATCTGCTCCGACAATAGCTCTGACAATGTGCGGAATTACCAATCCTACAAATCCTATAGAACCTGCAACAGCGACAGAGACGCCTGTCATCAGCGCAGCTACGAATACATTCAGTTTGCGTACAAGATTTACATTGATTCCCAATGTGACTGCGCTGCTCTCTCCCATCATCAGCGCATTCATAGAATTTGCCGCTGCATACAGAACTATAATTCCAGGTATAAAAATCAGCGCAAGCGGTATCAAGTCTTTCCATTCCGCTCCTGCCACACTGCCGAGCATCCAGAATGTCACCTCCCGAACTTTAGAATCGTCCGGCGTCTTGTAAACAATAAAGTTTGAAAAAGCAGTAAACATCGCAGAGACAGCCGTTCCGACAAGCACCAGTTTAATCGGTGCAATATCACGCCCTGTCTTTGCCAGGTAATATACAATTAAAATCGAAACCATCGCTCCGCAAAATGCGCCGAGAGATGTCGCATACTCTCCTAAAAATGACAATGCCCCGGTCGCCATCGCCAGCACCGCTCCGCACGATGCTCCGGAAGAAATTCCCAGAACATACGGGCTTGCCAGCGGATTCTTTGTAAAAGCCTGCATTGCCACTCCTGAAACACTGAGACTGATACCGACCAGAACACCGAGAAGCACTCTTGGCGTTCTCAAAAACCAGACAATATTTTGTGTGCTGTTTGAGATATCCGAGATGTCACCGATTCCAAACATCTTATAAAACATCACTCTCCATACCGTCTCAAACGGAATACTGACTGGTCCGATTCCGATACATAATACAACAGACAGGAGCAGTACGATAAAAAGAACGACGCATGAAAATACCATATGGGTTTTTACAAAATTACAAAATTTCTTCATTTTTATTCAAATTTCTATTCAAATAATTCTGGATAGAATCCCTCTGCAAATTTCTCAACTGTGTCAGCCACGCGTGTGCTTGCGAACACCTCCGGCAGTGTGATGATGATAAAGCGGTCTTCTTTGATTGCTGTCACGTCTGCCAGCGCCTCATTGTTTTTCAAAAATTCTACTTTTTCATCCGCTGTTGTATCGCCGTAATCATTAATGATAATAATTTCCGGATCTCTTGCAACAACTTCTTCCCAGCTTACCGTGTTCCATGTCTTTTCCAGATCTTCAAAGATGTTGACGCCTCCTGCATGGCGGATTAATTTTGATGTGAAATTATTTCCAGGTGTATATGCCCCTCCGTCCATCTCCATGTCAAAATTAAAGACACGAATCGGATCATCATAGTGAACCTTTACTTTCTCTTCTACCGCCGCCACTTTCTCTTTCATTCCGCTCACAATCTCTTCGGCGCGGTCCTGTACCTGAAAAATCTGTCCAAGATTGTAAAAATCCTGATATACATCTTCCAGATCACATCCCAGTTTATATCCCTCTATTGAAGAAAGGGACATAATGCCATAATTCTGAAGCTCCGTGTGGGTAGCAATGTTACTGTCGGAATCCCCAAAAGCAGAACTTCTTCCATAAATAAAATCCGGATTCAGGTCCAAAACGACTTCAAGGCTTGGATATTTCTCAGCAATCACAGGCTTTGACTCATACTCTGCTCTGTATTCCTCAGAAACCTGGGCATTATTGTAGCACGTTGCAATAATTTTATCTCCAAGTCCCAGAGCCATCAGCTGTTCTCCCGTATTTGGGTTCGTACTCAGCACTCTCTCAGGTACATGATCGAATGTCACTTCTTCCTCATTCTTTGTGACGATTGTAAATGGAAATGTCAAATCTCCCTGAGACCCCTCCTGTGCAGATACGTTTGCAGCAAGAAGCATACTGCCTGCTGCAATCAGTGCAAGACATGTTTTGATGTGTTTTTTCATCATTTTTCTCTCCTTTCAATTTACCTGTCTGCCCTTTTCCTGCTTTTTTGCGAATATAGTTATTTCACGATCCATATATTCAAAAAAAGAACAGGAAACAGCGAATTTAAAGTTTTGCCATTTCCTGTTGTATACGGAAAAAGCCTCCCATAGTCTTATCTACAGCAAGCCTGCAAATGTATTGACGTGACCCGCATCAATCGCATTTCCCATTTCACAATCCGGTCTTCTGGCTCATGGATCACCACACTTTTCCCCTTCCCAGCTTTCGCCAGTGGTTTTTGAAAAGTATTCTCCATTTACAGCGGCGGCACCGCACAGGATTTGCACCTGTTTCCCATTTTATCGCAAAATTTAAATTCTATATTTATTCTATCTTTTTCCGTTTTATTTGTCAATCAAAGGATCGTACATTTGATATAATGCGCCTCAAAATCACGTTCCGGCAATGGTTTATTTAAATAATATCCCTGAATGGTATCACAGTTCATGCTTTTAAGTACATCCAGCTGTTCTTCTGTCTCTACTCCTTCTGCGACACAGATGATATCCAGTTTTTTACAAAGATCAATGATATTTTCCACAACCATTCTGGCTTTGCTGTCATGATAAATATCGCTCACAATCCGTCTGTCTAATTTTAATGAAGTCAGATTTAAAGAATACAAAACATAGATATTACTGTACTCTGTTCCAAAATCGTCCAATGCAATCTTATATCCTTCTGTGATAAACTGATTTACAATATCCTGCAGACTGGCATTGTCAATGGAACTGATCGTCTCCGTCACTTCGATTTCAATCAATTCTTTTGGAATATCGAAACGTTCTGTGATGCAGTTTGTCTCCGCTAAAATCCCCGGTTCCAAGATCGTCGTTCTGGAAAAATTCAATGAAATCGGAAATGGTTTCCATCCCGCATCCATCCACTTCCTGATCATCCGGCACACATCTTCCAGCACAAACAGATCTACATGCCGGATCAGCCCGGCTCTTTCAATTCCAGGCAGAAAATGTCCTGGAGATATGATTCCTTTTTCTTTATGCTCGTATCGAACCAGCGCTTCCGCACCGCAGATCTCATTTGTTCCTGCTGTGGCTTTCGGCTGCAGAAACGTACAGAACCTTCCATTTCCAATCGAATCTTTCAGCCCTTTTGCAAGCTCCAGCATCGTCTTATCATTACTGCTGTAATCCTGATTTCGCTTCTTGTTGACAGCAACCATCATCTTTTCCTCTATTTGCCGCTGCAGCCGCTCTACAGATATCGTGTGCTGTTCCCATACTTTCTGGATGACAATCCATTTCGGATACAGCCTCTTGATCTCTTTCTCCAGACGTTCACAGCGATGCAGGAAATTTTCATATGTCATATCAGGACATATTCCTAAAAAAGATGCTCCGCTGATCCGATAACATGAATTCTTTCCAAAAATTTTTGCCATCTGTTCCGCCGCAAAAATCACAAGTTCATCTCCGCGCCGAACTCCGTATTTTTGATTGTATCTCTTCAGATCTACAATGTGAACGCCGACCATTCCCAGAGCGGAACACACATCTGCATCTATGTTCTCTTTCTTCTGTCTGAAATAATTATAATTGAAAAGTCCTGTCTTCTGGTCACGACAGACAGCATTTTCATAATTTTTCTTCAGTTCAAAGACACTTTGTATGTGGCGGATAATTGCTGCAACTGCTTCCAGCGTTTTCGTCGTATTTTTATTACAGCATACATTCTCAAGCACAAGACAGCCCGTCAGTCTTTCCTGTTTCAGAATCTTTATCAAAAGGACAACGCCTGGAACGTTTCCCTTCCCGTAATAATTCTGAATCTGCAAATACCCCAGGCTTTCCTCCGTATCAATTAAAATACTGTTTTCTGGCAGCGCCAGTTCCAACACTTTTTCCAGCCATCCATTTTCTCGCTTTTTCTCCTGACTATCCACCGTGCAAAAGCTGTCCATTCCCCAGATCATCATCTCTTCCAGCTCATCCTCCTCTTCTCCTTTTGTGAAAAAGAGAACGCGCTGGGCATGATAAAATTTCCCAACGTAAGCAATGCACGATCGAAGAACAGACTGTAAGTCTCCTCCTTTTTCGATGTTATTGTAACACTCTTCCATAAATGTATACAGATTTGTATCCAGACTTTCACGGCTCTCTTCAAATAGCCTTTCACGCAGACGGATTTCTCTCACGATCTCTCCCTCTTTCAGGGCAAGTCTCTCCTGCACATACATCAATTTATTGAATCGTGGAATAAAACATTCCCACGCGCATGCTTTTTCAAAATGAACTCTCGCATTGCAGAATGGACACGGCTTTTTTCGATTATAGAGCAGCTCATAACACTTTAAGTCCGTCCTCATTGTTCCCTTCATGCCTAAAGCAATCTGTCCTGTCACATTCATGTAGATAATGTTATATTCTTTCATCTCCACCATAAATTCAATCTCTATTCCAGAGTCCAGATTTTCGATTTCTCTGTAAAAAAGCATCATATTTTTTCCATTCCGTTTTGCGGTGTCGAGTGAATGGAGCGCGCACTGATACATCTGGTCATACGTCATATCATCTGCGAAATGGTAAACCATCCCGGCAGATACCGTCAGATTAATCTCATACTGCTTTACGGTATATCGACGGCACAGAGCAGATCTGATTTCCATAGCCAGGCGATAGATCTCCTGGTCTGATTTCATGTTATAGAAAAAGACAGAGAAAACGTCTCCATTGTGGCGCGCTGATATGCATGATGCCGGTATTCTGCTTCTGATCTCCTGGCTCATCTGCCTTAAAATCGTATTTCCCGCCAGATAGCCTCCCGTGCGGTTTACTTTATTAAAGTTGTCCACATCCAACAGCATAAGAGCGCTGATCCCTTTATTTTCTTTCTCATTTTTCAATATATTTTGAACCAGAAGCTTCGCTGTCGCATGACTGTAGAATCCGCTCACCTCGTCAATCTCCACTTTTTTTCGGAGGGCAAGCTCTCTTTTTTTCTGAAGATCTATATTGCGGGCATATCCAAACAAAATCGGTTCTTCCCCGTTCGGCGATCTCATAATTCTCATATTCAGCATCACCCACAGGATCATTCCGTCTTTTTGTTTCTGGCGAAATTCAAAATCAGGAATCGGATACATCGTCTGTGCATACTCATAGATTTTGTCTAATGTATAATACGCCTGGAATCGTTTGCAGTCGTCTTCATTCGCAATCGTCTCTTTTATTTTTTTGAAAATTTCGTGATATCCAAGATCGTGAAGTTCTTCCTTCATTTTCTGCTTGCTGCACTCCCATGCTTCTTCCAGATAGTTTCTTCTGATATTTATCCGAAAACTAAAGAGCAGATCCTCCTCCAGCATTTCTCTCATCATTTCTTCTTTGAATGCACCGATCTCTGCTTCTTTCTGCGCTGTCACATCCTCGGAAGCTCCGATTGCCCAGATTGTCCTGCCGTTCTCACTTTGAGTGGATGTATAAGTAATCTTTTCCCACCAGTATTTATCCTTAGAACCGTTTACCCTGACCCGCACTACTGCGCTTACCTCTTTTTCTCCTTCCCGAACTCTTTTATACATTCTTCTCACGGCGGAGATACTGTCAAGATGCACATATCCCCCTTCTATCAGACTTTCCGGAACATTTTCTACGACCTTTCCATATCCGTGAATTTCCTGTGAGTCATTCGTCTGAATGACTCTGCTGTTTTTCACATCAAATTCCCACAGATTCAGCCGTGTATGCTTTTTTGCAATCGAAAAGAGCTGTTCCGTGCGGCGCAGACATTCCTCTAACTCTCTTCGTTTTGTAATGTCTGTCACCATTCCAATCATCGCAAACGACCCATCTGGAAGAGCTGTTATCTCTGCATCCACATGAACCCACGCAATCATGCCATCCCTTTTTTTTATTCTATATTCCAGCATAATCTCATGTTCCTTATGCTGAATCCACTCCTCGATCTGTTTCTCGAGGTCTTTTCTATCAGGCTCATGCACCAGCATCATCACAAGATTATTTCTCTCATCTGCCATCTGCTCTTTTGTATAGCCATGAATTTTATAATATTCTTCATTCGCATATATCAGAGGAAAACTCTCTGTGATGGAAGCTTTAAAAATACCATCCATGCTGTTTTTTTTGATAAATCGCAGTTCCTGTTCATCCTGAACTTCATGTGAAATCTCTACAAAAAAGGATAAAATCATTCTGCGCCCGTCATCGGCTGTAATATATTTTCCTTTCTCATAAACCCAAATCACACTTCCCCCATTGCACAAAATCCGATATCGTATTTCATAGATTTCTTTTGTCTGCAGTTGTCCTGCAATCTCTTCTGCTACCATTTTCTGATCATCAGGGTAAATCAGGCTGCCGAAGTTTCCGCCTGTCGTTTCATAAAATTCTTCAAATGTATTATATTGTGTATGTTCCAGAATGGCATGATCCAGACAAAACAGAGGAAAACCAGGCTCATCATACACAGCCAGAATCCCGCCTGGAATATTTTGGTTTAAGAAATCTAAAAGCTTTTCTTTTATGTCAACCTTTTTCTCTTCTTCCATCTCCTCCGCAAAGTAAAACGCTTTATTCCGATCTGACTGTGCGGCTTTCTCTTTCTTTTCTATCACCTTTCTCTTTCCCGAATAATACTCCGTATAAATCATGGAATTGATAAACAATTCCAGATCGCTTTTCTTTGAAAGTGTCAGGCTGGCGCCTCTTTCTTCTAATTTATTTTCTCTGTTCAGATTTTGAATCACCCCGGCAAATAAATCGGGCTCTCCCCATTCATTGCGGATCATTTTTCCCTTGCACAAAAGATATACCCAGACCCCGTCTGCGTTTTTTGCTCTGTACGCAATTGTATGGCGTTCTGCTCTTCCGTCGGCAATTTCCTGATTGCTTCTAGTGAACATCATCTCATCATCAGGATGGATTCTTTCTCCCCAGAATGCAGCAGCATTCGGCACGACCTGCCCCGGGAGTCCAAAATCAACTACCATTTTATAGGAGTACATAAATTCCCCTGTCTTTAAATTTCCCACAAACATATAGCCGTCAATGCTCTCTGACAATGCCTCGAATAAATAATCTTTATTGTACTGAAAAGGAGGGATGCTGATCATTCTCGTCTTTTGTTCTAGGAAACGCTTTTTCCCTTTCATAATATGGTAGTTTCTCTTTTGTATATACATCTGCGTGTCTGCAATCGAGAGTACATCAGAGACGCTCAAGTTGCCTCCTGCATAGATGCTCGCAAAGCCATAGCTGAAAGCCACTCCGTAGCTTATCCCATTTGCAATACTCCTCTCCTCCAGAAGATCGAGCATTTTTTTCATCCAGCTGTCTGCCTGCGCCACTGTTTTGCCCACAAACACAACAATGAATTCATCCCCGCTCAATCGGAAGATAAAGTCACCTTTTTCCAGTTCTTTTTTTATATTCTGGGCTACAAACTGCAAAAGACGATCTCCTTCCAGATGACCATATGTATCATTGACCCATTTCAAGCCATTGATATCATATAATGCAACAGTAAATTTATCGTCCTTTCCCATCTGTCTTAAAATTTCATCCAGACGTCTTTTCCCTGCATTTCTGCTCCATACGCCTGTCAGCTCATCAATAGAGACCTCCTTTGAGAGCTGGATTTTATCTGTGATATCAATCGAATTTTGGATATGGTAAATACGCCCGTTCCAACTTTCTACACTGTCATAATTGATATACGTTCTTCCCGTGACTGCATTTTTCTGTTCCCACACATAAATTTTTTTATCCCTGGATTTTACCAGCTGATCAATCTTACAGAATTCGCATCTCTTTGTCTTGCCTTTCTGAAGCACCTTCCAGCATATCTTTTCTTTTTTATCATCCAGTTGAAATGTTTTCTTCATATAATCGTTCGTGTATACGATCTCATCTGTCTCTATATCTGTGATATAAATATTTATATGAGTCTGATTTAAAACTTTCTGGTAAAAGTCGGAATCAAACATATATTCCATTCTCAAATTTCTCCTCTTGTCTGTTTATTAAAAAAATCTCTCTTTTTTCACACTTATCGCATATTATATCATTTTTATTTTAAAACAGATAGGAAAACCCGTATCATCTTTCTCATCTTTTTACACATTTCAACGCAAAAAAGATTCCCGGCAAAATCTTTTTCGATTTTGCCGGGAATCCCTCTTATTTGTCTCTTATTCTATCTGTCTGTTCTGAACAGCAGCCTTTTGCTGTACTTTTGCTGTTTCTTAACGGATGAATTTTGCATCTGCCCATGTAGCTGGAGCATTAGTTACCAGATAGATATTTTCAACCTGCTCGTCTGGAACAGCAACAAGTTTCAGTTCGCTTGCGCCTTCTACATCAACAGTAATTTTTTCCATTGGTGTGTCTGGATGCATTTCTCCTGATGTTGCTTTCAGTTCGCCGTCTACATAGAATTCAAATGCTTTGATATATGTTGTATCATTTTCCAGGCTATCCTGATCCAGACCTACATATGTTTCAAATGTCTTGAATCCTTTGTCTTTAATATCAAATGTGATGATAGATGTCTTGGATGAACCAATACCTTTTTCAAATGCTACACGTTCGCCGTTTTCATCTAACAGACTGATTGGATTTCTGTACAGAGCACGGTCGCGTACACACTGTCCCCATGCTGTTGCGTCTGTGTATTCGAGATCACTTGCATAAACTTCTTTTTCTTCCATCAGATGAAGAACATATGTCTGCTCTCTTCCTAAGCCGTTCTTAGCTGTGATTGTTACATCTCCAGGAACTGCTTCCGGCATTGTAACAGATACTTCTACCTGATCGTTCAGAGGAACTGCTGTGATTTCTGGTAATTCTGCTGTTTCAAGTTTTACATCATATTCATATTTTTCTGAGAAGAATTCATTGTAATCTGTATCCAGGTATGTTGCCTTCATGGATTCTCCGTTAATTAAGATATCCTGAAGTGTTCCATCACTGTATACTTTATTGCATTCTTCTGTTGCTGCTTCTTTTGTAAATCCTGTTACTGGGTGCAGACGATATTCATATTCATAGGAATGATTTGCTCTCACAAGATATTCTTCCTGTGGCCATGCTCCCCATGTTGTATCTCCACCAACACCCTGCTGTGTCAGGTTCAGTTTCAGATTGATGCTGTCATCTTTCTGCATATGGTAAACATGTTTGTTCTGTCTGATTTCGTCATCTGTGTAACGAAGTGCACTGAATTCCATTTCTTTTCCTGTGCTTGCCATCAGACCATTTCCTTCATCATCTGTCAAAGCTACCCATGTTACATCTGTTCTTGTTCCTGTTTCGTTTGGAGTTTCATATGGAATAAACAGATCATCTACTGTTGTCTCATAAATTCCCTTGAATGCTCCTGTGTTTCTATCAGAATAGTTCTCGTGAGGTCCTTTTCCGAAGAAAGTAACGTTGTTATATTTTGCCGGAATTTTCATTCTTGTTCCAACCAATGGAATAACATCATAATTGTCATTCGGCATGATCTGGTTTTCTACGGAGATATCTCCATTTCCATACATTACATATCCTGTTGCATATGGAACTTCATTTCCAAGAACTCCCTTAACGTCCACGCGTACTACGCCTTCTGCCATCTGCTGAACTGTTACAGATTCCACTTTGCGGTCTTCTCTTGCTGCTTCCCATGTCTCGGAGAAATCTGCCAGAGGGCCTGCTTCTTTATCGTTCTCGTTCATTGCTCTTGTAAAGTTTGGCTCTAATGGAGCATCGAGAAGTTCATTTCCGTTGAAGTTATAGGATGTCAGAGCGCCTGTTGCTTTATCTACAACTGCTGTGAATCCTTCTGCTGAAACAGTAACTGCTGTTTCATCTTCCTGTGCTGTCACTGCTGGCATTGCACTTAAGTCTTCTGGAGCTGCTTCTCCCTGATTGAAATCCAGTTCAAACTGTTCCTGGATCACTGGATGACCAGCTTTTGCC
Organism: Clostridiales bacterium; assembly: GCA_018366495.1. GTDB lineage: Bacteria > Bacillota > Clostridia > Lachnospirales > Lachnospiraceae > JAGZHZ01. Next base: position 84,777 of record JAGZHZ010000004.1, on the reverse strand, counting down.
CAGATTGTATCTTCTTTCAAACTAAATTCACAGTACAGATGATACTCAGATCCTGCTTTTGCTTCTACAGGTTCGATTGGTAATGTCACATCTGCTGTTGTCTGTGGCTCTACATTTACATCTGCTGTTCCTTCCTGAATAGCAACACCGTCTTCTGTCAGTGTCCATTTGAAGTTATATTCGTTCAGGTTTGTGAACAGGTTTTCATTCTTCATGGAAACAACATTGTCACCTTTCCATGTCATTTCTCCGCCCTGATATACTTTCTTCACTTCCAGAAGTTCTGGCTGAATTGTACGGTCTGGGAAGATTAAACCATTCTGGCAGAAGTTACCGGAGTTTGGAGCTTCAAGCCAGTCACCGCCGTAAGCAAAGTATGTTTCCTGTTCTCTTTCTGTCTCTTCACGGTTTTCAAAATCAAGCCAAATAATAGCGTCTGCCTGATCTGCACTATCAGATGCGATTTCTTCATCTGTCAATGCTTTAGATACCATGTGTACTTCATCAAGAGTACCTAACATAACTCTTGCGCTTGTCAGACTGCTTCCTCCTAATGTCATTGTTCCCTTATCAAAGCTTCCTTCTGGGATTACATAAGGAGCTTCTGCTGCCACTTCACCATCAATATATACTTTCAGCTGTGCTCCATCATAAACGATAGATACTTTATGCCACTCATCAAACCAGTTCTCTGGCAGATTTGCCATCAGTTTTACACCTTCTCCTGCATTGAAAGCTACGCTTAATGCTTTTCCGCATGGAGATTCTTCGCTGTTGACAGAGTTAATATTTACAACACCATCACCAATACCGATAATTCTGTTTGATGTAATGTTATGATCTTCTTTAAATGCAAACTCTAATGTAAACGGTCCATTCAGACGAAGTTTGTCATTTTCATAGAATTGTACTCTTCCGTATAATCCTAAACCTTCTTTTCCTTCTGCATCTTTATTTCCGGTTACTTCATAACGCATATCCTGCAGAGATGCTTCTGGATATTTTACGATTGGTTCTGTGTTTGTATAGATTGACTGATCTACCCAATCCCAGATGAATCCACCGATCAGGTTTGGATATTTATCAATGATTTCCCAGTAATCTTTCATATTTCCTGTAGAGTTACCCATAGAATGAGCATATTCGCAAAGAACAAATGGTTTTGTTCCGTTCATTCCGAACATTTCTACTGTCATTGGACGTGCATACATCTCAGAATGAATATCAGCATACTGGTTATCACATTCATAGTGAACCATTCTTGTTGTATCATTTTCATGGATCCAATCAGCTGCTGCACCATAGTTTGGTCCTAAACCAGCTTCGTTTCCAAGAGACCAGATGATAACAGATGGATGGTTTTTATCTCTTTCTACTACATTCTCAACGCGGTATAACAGATTTTTCTTCCAATCCTGTCCATCTACGTTATTTCCAGGAATATGAACATCATTTCCGAACAGACCATGAGACTCGTTGTTTGTCTCGTCCATTACATAGATACCATATTCGTCGCACAGTTCATAGAAGCGAGGATCGTTTGGATAGTGAGAAGTTCTGACTGCGTTTAAGTTGTTCTGTTTCATCAGTTCCAGATCTTTACGCATCATTTCTTCAGTAGGAACACGTCCAACAGATGGATCCATCTCATGACGGTTTGCACCACGAAGGCTGACTGGCTGTCCGTTTACTAATAATCTTGCATTTGTTGTTCCATCATCTACCAGTTCGATTTCACGGAAACCAATCTTAATAGATGTAGCTTCTACTTCTGCTTCTCCATTATATAAGCATAATACAAGCTGATACAGGTTTGGTTTTTCTGCGGACCATTTTGCAGGATCAGCAACAGTTCCTTCCAGAGTTACTTCTGCTTCTTCTCCATCAAATGCAACGGCTGCTTCCAGTCCGTCTACTGCCACTTCGTTTCCATCAGCGTCAAATAACTGAGCTTTTACTTTATAATCTGCGCCTTCTACATCTTTAAATTTACGAAGGTCTGTTGTAATTTTCAGATTTGCATCTTTATATTCTTCATCTAAGTCTGTCTCAACTTTGAAATCACGAATCTCTGCTGCATCCTTGCTTGTCAGATATACGTCACGGAAGATTCCTGCAAGACGGATAAAGTCCTGATCCTCCAGCCAGCTTCCATCGCTCCAGCGATATACCTGAACAGCGATTGTGTTTTCACCTTCCTGCAGATATGGTGTGATATCAAATTCTGCGCGTGTAAATGTATCTTCGCTGTATCCTACAGGCTGTCCGTTAATCCACAGATAGAATGCAGATTCTACACCTTCAAAGTTTAAGAATACCTGACGATCTTTCCAGTCCTCTCCTAATTCAAACTCTTTGCGGTATGTTCCAACAGAGTTGCCTATTTTCATTGCCTGACCTGGTTCCAGAGCTTCTGTATATGTCCATGGATATGTACTGTTTGTGTACATTGGATTTTCATATTTGAAAGTTCCATCTTCATTTCTTACTACTGGCCAGCAGCTTGGAACTTCGATATCATCCCATGCACTGTCATCAAAATCTGTTCCCTGGAAATCAACAGGTTTTCCTTCGATTGTATCAGAGAAATTAAATTTCCATGTACCATTTAATAATTTATAATATTTGCTATCCTCTTTTTTCTGTGTTTTTGCTGCTTCTACAGATTCGTACGGATAAAATGTACTTCTCGCTCTCTCTTTATTTACCTGTACAATTTCAGGATGTCCATCCCATTCGTCTCCTGTAAATTCTACTGCTGCTGCTTCTGGTGACTCTGCTGAAACCATCCCCATTGGTGCACCAAAAGCCATAACTGTTGCCATTAAAGAAAGACTTGCTATCAATCTTTTTTTATGCATCGTTTCTACCTCCTCATAAGATTTGTTCTCTTCTTAATCATCGGGTACATTCTATCAAACCATTTTTTGTTTTTCATCAAAATAAAATCCTGAAAATTATCATTTTTTACCAATTTTTTGTCTTTTTTAAAAAAATTATTGTCATAAACATAAAAATATGTACTTTTTAATTATCATAGTGAAAAAGTACATATTTTTATAATATCATATTTTCTTTTTATGTATTTTTTATAATATCACAATATCTATTTGCGAATTTTATCATATTTTCTCTAATTAAGTCGCATTATCCAGTATTTTTTTATAAGAAACAGCCAACCAAAATTGGCTGGCCGTTTCTGTCTGTTATAACAATAGGGGGGGGTAGATATATCTTTTTTACATATCAGCGAATAAATTTAGCATCTGCCCAAACTGCCGGAGCATCTGAATACTGATAATTCTCATTTTCATCCTGTCTGTCCGGAACAGATACCATTTTCAGTTCACTTGCGCCTTCCACGTCAATTACAACTTTCTGCATAGGAGTATTGCGCTCTACTACGCCTGTACTTGCTTTTAATTCGCCATCTACATAGAAATCAAAGCTCTTCACAAATGCTTTATTGTGTCTCATTTCACTCTGATCTAATCCTACATATGTTTCAAATGTCTTAAATCCTTTGTCTTTGATATCGACTACAATCACATTATTCTTCGGACCTGCAACACCTTTATCAAATTCCTTAATTTCTCCATTTTCGTCCAGCAGATCAAGACGGCTTCTGCGCACTGCTCGATCACGGACAGCCTGCTCCCATCTTGTCACATGGTTATATTCCATATCACTTAAATAAACTTCTTTTTCTTCTGTCAAATGTACAATATAAGTCTGTTCTCTTCCAAGTGCATTCTTAGCTGTAATTACGATATCCCCAGGAACTGTATCTGGTGTGGCGATATCTACTTCCACATCATCGCTGAAAGTTTCCACTGCTACTTCTGGAACTTCCGGAACTGCAAGTTTGACTTCATATTCATATTTTTCCTTAAAGAACTCATTAAAATCATTTCCAAGGAATGTATCATGCATAGATTCCCCATCCAGAAGAATGTCTGAGATTGTTCCATCTGTGTATACTTTCTTGCTGTCCTGTGTCGCTGCTTCTTTTGTAAATCCAGTCACTGGATGCAGACGGTATTCATATTCATAACTATGATTTGCTCTGTTCAGGAATTTTTCCTGCGGCCAAGCTCCCCATGTGGTATCTCCGCCAATACCCTGCTGTGCTGTATTTAATTTGAATGTAATGTCTTCATCTCTGATCAGCTGATAAGAATGTTTCGTCTGTCTGATCTCATCATCTGTATAATGAAGTGCGCTAAATTCCATAGGTTTGCCTGTGCTTGCCATCAGTCCATTTCCTTCATCATCTGTCAGCGCAACCCATGTCACATCTGTTCTTGTTCCTGTCTCATTTGGAGTTTCATATGGAATAAACAGATCATCTGCTGTCATCTCATAGATTCCCTTATACGCTCCTGTATTTCTGTCACAGTAATTTTCATGAGGCCCTTTTCCAAAGAATGTAACATTATTATATTTTCCAGGAACTTTCATTGTTGTTCCAACCACTGGAATGACATCATACTGATCATCTGGCATAATCTGGTTTTCTACAGAGATATCTCCATTTCCATACATCACATATCCGGTTGCATATGGAACACCATTTGCAAGCGTACCTTTTACGTCAATACGCACTGCTGTCTCACAGATTTTTTCTGTTTCAACTGATTCCACCGTTCTGTTCTTTCCTGCTTCATCCCAGATTACTGCAAATTCAGGAAGTGATCCATTTCCTTCCTTGTCGTTCTCATTCATGGCACGCGCAAAGTTTGGTCTCAAAGGAGCGCTTAAAAGTTCATTTCCTTGGAATATATAAGACTCCAATGCACCTGTCGTCTTATTTACAACGGCTGTAAATCCTTCCGCTGAAACAGTAATCATTTCCTCTGTTTCTTCCATAGAAACTGCCGGGAGAACAGACAAATCTTCTGCTTTTGCTCTGCCCTGATTGTAATCCAGTTCAAACTGTTCCTCAATGACAGGATATCCTGCTGACGCCCAGATCGTATCTTCTTTTAATAAGAATTGACATTTCAAATGATACAGCGAGCCTGGTTTTGCTTCTACCGCTTCGATCGGAACGGTAATCTCTCCTGTTGTCTGTGGAGCCACATCGACTACCTGCGTTCCTTCCTGAATCATATGACCATCCTCTGTCAGAGTCCATACAAAATCATATTCTGACATATTTGTAAACAGATTTTCATTTCTAATAGAAATAACATTGTCGCCTTTCCATTCTAATTCTGCTCCCTGATAAGCTTTCTTTACTTCCAGAATTTCTGGCTGGATTGTTCTATCCGGGAAAACAATACCGTTTTGGCAGAAGTTTCCAGAATTTAATGTATCCATCCAGTCTCCGCCATGAGCAAAGTATGTTTTCTGTTCATACTCTTCTTCTGTTCTTCCCTCAAAATCAAACCATACAACAGCGCTTTCGTCTTCCATGCGCTCTGCTGTAACTTCTTCAGCCGTTAATGCTTTGGACAGAAGATGTACTTCATCTAATGTTCCCATCATTACACTGTCGTTCGCCATTCCGCGTCCGCCAATCATCATTGTACCTTCATCAAATGTTCCTTCCGGAATCACAAACTCTTTCTCCGCAGCAAGCTGTCCATCAACATACGCTTTCATGCCTGCACCGTCATATACTAATGCAATTTTATGCCACTGTTCAAACCAGTCTTCCGGGAGAGGAACTGCCAACTTCTCTGATCCTACTGATACACGCAATTCCTTGCCTGCCGGTGAATTTTCACTCATATAAGATCTGATATTCAATGCGCCCTCACTTAAACTCAGAACCGGATTTCCACTCCAGATATTTGTCTCTTCATTGAAAGCAAACTCCAATGTAAAAGGTCCATTCAAGCGAAGTTTATCGTTTTTATGTAAGTATACTTTTCCGCTGATTCCTAATCCATTTTTTCCCTCTGCATCTTTATTTCCCCATACATCATAACGCATATTCTGTAAAGATGCTTCTGGATAAGAAACCATAGGATTTGTATTGGTATAAATAGACTGATCTACCCAGTCCCAAATATATCCGCCAATCAAGTTCGGATATTCATCAATGATATCCCAGTAATATTCAATATTTCCAATAGAGTTCCCCATTCCGTGACAGTATTCACACAGAATAAATGGTTTATCTCCAAATTTTCCAAAATGTTCTACCGTGCTTGGACGTTTATACATCTCAGAATGCATATCTGCATGGATATTATCAACTTCATAATGTATTGGTCTTGTACTGTCTTTCTCACGGATCAAATCAGCTCCCATACCATAGTTTGGACCTGTACCTGCTTCATTTCCCATAGACCAGAAAATAACGCTCGCATGGTTTTTATCTCTTTCCACTACATTTTCGATCCTGTCCAGAAGCATGATTCTCCATTCTTCTCCATTTCCAGGAATGTGTATTTCCTGTCCAAACAAATCATGAGACTCATTGTTTGTCTCGTCCATCACATAGATACCATATTCGTCACACAGTTCATAGAAGCGAGGATCATTTGGATAATGAGAAGTACGCACGGAGTTCAGATTGTGCTGCTTCATCAGCTCTAAATCTTTGCGCATCATTTCTTCTGTAGGAACACGTCCAACCGACGGATCCATCTCATGACGGTTTGTTCCTCGTATACTGATTGGCTGTCCATTAATCAGGAAACGAGCTTTATTTGTTCCTTTATCTACCAGCTCAATCTCACGGAATCCGATCTTAATTGCTGTCGCTTCTACTTCTTTCTCCCCATCATACAGACAAAGAGTTAATTGATACAGATTTGGTTTCTCTGCTGACCATTTTTCAGGATTTACAACATTCCCCTGTAAAAGAACTTCGGTCTCGTCTTCATCAAATGTAACAGCTGCTTCCAGTCCCTCTACAGGAACTTCTTTTCCTTCTGCATCGAAAAGCTTCGCTTTTACTTTATAATCAGATCCTTCTGTATCTCTGAATTTTCTGAGAGATGTCTTTACACTGAGCACTGCATCTTCATAATTCTCATCCAAATCTGTCTCTACTTTAAAATCACGAATTTCAGCTGCATCTTTGCTTGTCAGATATACATCACGGAAAATACCTGGCAAACGCAGATAATCCTGATCTTCCAGCCAGCTTCCATCACTCCAGCGATAAACTTTCACTGCGATTGTATTTTCTCCCTCCTGAAGATATGGAGTAATATCAAACTCTGCACGGGTAAAAGAATCTTCACTGTATCCTACTGGTTTTCCGTTTACCCATAAGTAAAATGCAGATTCTACTGCTTCAAAATTCAAAAATACTTCTCGGTCCTGCCAGCCCTCTTCCAACTGGAATTTTGTGCGGTACGTTCCAATTGTGTTTCCAATTTTCATACCTTCGCCAGGTTTTAATTTTTCTGTATAATTCCACGGATAATTTGCATTTGTATATTTTGGTGTTTCATATTTGAAAGTTCCGTCTTCATTTTTCACAACATTCCAGCAACTTGGAACTTCAATATCATCCCATTCGCTGTCATCAAATTCTGATGTCTCAAATCCTGCAACAGGCTCATCCAAAACTTTTGAAAAATGAAATTTCCATGTCCCGTTCAAAAGTTTATAATACTGGCTGTTTCCCTTCTCCATTGTCTTGGCTGTCTCCAAAGATTCATACGGATAAAATGTTGCTCTCGGACGTTCCTTGTTTACTTCCGTGATTTCTGGATGTCCATCCCATTCATCTCCTGAAAATACTACTTCTGACGGTTCCGCTGCAATCCCCTCCATTGCAGGAAAACCAAAAGCCATAGCTGCACTCATAATCGAAACACCTACGACTAATTTCTTTTTGCTTTGCTTCATTTCGTTTCCCTCCTCAAATCTTTTATAATTCGTTTTTACTTTATTTATAATGTTGAATCCATTTTAATCAATAATTTCCGCTTTTTCATTATTATTATTTTTTATTTCTTATAATTCTTTCAAATTTTCTTGTATTTTTTCATTTTTATTCTATTTTTTCATATTTTTTTAGAATTATTCCCTGTATTTTCCTACATCAAAAAAAGATACTGGAAATCCATGACTGAATTTCCAGTATCTTTTTTATATACGTTCAAAATATGTTTTTCAATTTTTTGTTGAAAACTTTTCTTCTTCTATTTGTTTTTGGTATTCCTTCGGTGATAAAGAATACGTCTTTTTAAATACTTTTGAGAAATAAGATGGAGAATAATAGCCAATCTGATTGCTCACTTCTCCCACACGCACTCCATCCTCCAAAAGCTGCCGCGCTTTTTCCATTCTTACTTTCGTCAGGAAATATCCTGCTGTTTCTCCAAGTTCTTCTTTGAACATTTCATTCATTCTATTTACTCTGATTCCGATCGACTGAGCGATATCCTCCACACTCAGATCCGGTTTTTTATATTCCACAATAATCTGCTGTACTGCTCGGCTGATATACTGTGAACATCCCATTTCTTTCTTCTTGCAAGACAGAAGTTCTCTGCACTTATTTCTCATCCATCTGATCGTTTCCTTGACTGTCAAAAATTCCTGACTGTCCCCGTCGTGCAGTGTAAACACTTCTTTGTCCTGAATATTCAGCACTTTATTATCATATTTTGAAAAGATCATCATGATCTCTCTCACTAGTGCTATAAAATTCTTAAAATCTGAATTTTTTAATACCGGCAGAAACAGATCAGATAACTCTTTCAGACACGTATCCAGACATTCTCTCTCCAAAGATGTTCTGAAATTCTCCAAAGAAATCTCCTTATTTTCATTCTTTGGCTTTTCATAAAACAGAGAATCCATCACTACGCCTTCTCCCTCAAAATATCTCTGTTCAAAAAGCCATTCCATCTTCTGATAATTCTCGTAACACGTCTCCATTTTTGCCATTCGGCATAATAAAAATGATGAGAAGCTCTTTCCCAGTCCTTCATGCAGATTTTCTTTTATCTCATACGCTTTCTGATTAGAATCCACATTACCTTCGTAAAAGCAGAGATATCGATACGGTGCCAGATAAACCAGATATGAAATATCTGGATCCTGCCGTATAATTTCCATTACTTTTGTCGGATTAGATACTTGTTCATGAACCGGCATGATATCGTCAAACTCCAATGGTATATGATCTTCTTCCAAAACCATAAAATCCATTCTTTTCGGAAACATTTCCTCCAGAATTTCCTGATCCAACCCATACTTTCCAAGGAAATAATTGCTGAGCTGGCATTGAAGCATACACTGTTCCAAAAACTTCTGACGATCCAATTTCTTTGCAGTATTTTGTAAGATTCCCTTCCATTCCCCCAACGAAAGTTCCTCTTTTATGTAATATCCCTCTGCATGTAAATCCAATGCTTCCTTAGCCTCTTCATAAGATTTTTGTCCCAGAAAAATCAGCGCTGTTTTAGGTTCCTCCTTTCGTATTTTTTTCGCTAACGTAAACCCATCCAAGCCCGATAGATCTGTCTCTAAAACAACCAGTTCCGGTCGATATTTTAAAAAAAGCTCCCATGCTGCTTTTCCTTCATCTGCTGTCTTAACTATTTCTACCGAAGCACTTTTTAAAAAATCTGTTTTTTGACATTCTTCTGTCATCTTTTTTGTTTTCACGCCAAGTAAAACTGAAATCATTTTTCCTCCCATAAGACTCTCTATAGATCACTATTTCTTTATAACTCTATAGGATTTCTGTACAAATTTGCATTTATCTCGACTTTTCGTATTTATTATATCATAATATTGCTCAAAAACCTATCTATTTTTTTGCGCTTTACCGATAAATGCTCTCATTTTTTTGTTGATTCACATTTTATTTTGTGATATTTGCACAATCTTAATGTCTTATACGCCTGATACCGTCTCAAAAAGAATATCATGTTCCCCATTCGGAAGTCCAATCTCTCAAATCCACCTGATCTCAACTGTTTTCTTTATTCAAAAAAAGCATAAAAAAAGACCGGAAATCCTCGATTTCTCAAGGATCTCCGGCGCCCCTGCCAAGGAGTCGAAGCGACGGGATTCGAACCCACGACCTCTGCGTCCCGAACGCAGCGCTCTACCAAACTGAGCCACGCTTCGATTTGCTCGCTTTCTAAAGCTCTATCATTATATCATCTATCTTTTTAAAAAGCAAGCATTTTTTGCCAAAATGTCGATTATCTTTTGGAGTGTCCGAGGCTATCTCATCTGAATTTTCTCTTTTCCATTCGGTTAAGTCGGAACAATCTCAATCCTTTTTCGGACCGGATAAAGAGAAATCGTGAGATAAAACGGCTCTGTTTCCAGATACTCTTTTGTGATCAGATGTTGTCTGATTTCACTCTCGGCAACATATGGAAGGTGGAAATCCATCTGTGTATTTTCACGAATAGCAAATTTTTTGCTGCCGCCGATGTTCGGATTCATCAGTCCCCACAGCGTCGAGTCGATCACTAGATTTGTACAGCTTGTCGTCATCCAGGTATTGAACAGGTCAATGCCTGTCCCTTCTTTTGCCCCTTTATTAAAAAATGTAGCCTCCACATCGTATACATATTCCGCGCGATATTCCCCTTCAGCCAGTTCCGGCAGTTCCAAATCATATTCCTTGGCAAACTGTTCATAAGGCATAATTCTTGCGCTGTTTACCTGAATCTGGTATCCGTCCCTGTTCTCTCCCGTTCTGTAAAATATATCGTCCTCATATTCTACAAGCTCTCCCATCTGATACGTCTCTGTCTCAGGAAAATCGGTTGACTGATTCAGCCAGATTACACGCACGATCCATACCATGCACAAAACAAGGACAGCCGCTGATATCCATATTTTTATTTTTTTCTTCATAATTTTCCTGTCCCCCACAGCTTCTGCACATTCTTTTTTCACACGATTCACTCCGTCACAACGGTTCATTTTCTTCTTTTTTCTCAATCGAGTGATCTGTGATTTTTCCGTTTTCCATATAATAAATCTCGTCAGTAAATTCTTTCAGCAGTTCAAAATCATGACACGTCAAAATGATCAAAGCTCCTCTTTGCTTTTCCTTTTTCACAATCATTTTTAATTGCTCAATCCCAGTGCTGTCCAGTGCGTTTGTCGGCTCATCCAGCAAAATAATATCGGGATGCTCCATCACTGCCGCCGCAATCCCCAGACGCTGTTTCATGCCAAGCGAATATTTTTTATATTTCTTTTTGTCATCTGGATTTAATCCAACTTCTGTGATAATATCCCGAATCGTCTGCTCATCAATCTTGTTTTTCAGTCCCGCCAGAATCTTCAGATTTTCCAGTCCAGAATAATCATCCAGAAAGCTTGGATTTTCAATTAAAATTCCAATGCTCTCCGGAAAATTGATATCCTTCCACAACTGTTTCCCCTGAATCGTGATTTTTCCCTTTGTCGGTTTTATCAAGCCGCTGATCAGACGCATCATCATCGTCTTTCCACATCCATTAATTCCCTTCAGTCCATACACTCTTCCAGAAGAAAATGACACGGAAATATCGTCGATAATCATATTTCTTTTTATAATTTTTGTCACGCCTTGTATTTCCAGCATCGCCATAATCCGCTCCCCCTTCTCTCTTTATTCTCTGTCCAGAATGTCATACCGTCTGAAAAATATCAATCCAATCAGCACAGATCCTATACTCAGCGCAGCCGTCAGAAAAAGTCCCTGTGAGATCTCCATTCCTTCTCTGACAAGAACACCCGCTCTCTGAACCATCGCATAATTTCCAATCACCCACGGATTCATATCGTAGCACGTTATCACAAAGCCAGTGATTGTGACTGCAAAACTGTAGAATGGTTTTACAAAAAAAGATAATGTCATCTGAGCCAGCCCAATACTGATGATCGTCAGAACTGGGAGCAGAAATATCTGAACATTGATTACAAACGGCGTGTCTTTCGTTAAAGAGATTCCTCGATACTGATACATTCTTACAGAAATTTCTGTGGAAATTTTTGCATCTGAAAACAGGCAAAACACAAAACAGACAATCCAGAAAATCCCAAAGTAAATGAGTACGCTGCACACCAGCCAGATACATTTTGAAATCCACCACAATACTCTTGATTTAGAGTTTACTAATACCTGTTTTCCCATTCCCATCAAGTCCTGATACGGATAATAGAGAATCTGATATGATATTAAAAGCATGACCAGAATCCAGATTTCCGGGTACCGGAACTGTTCCATAGGAGAATTTCCAAATTCTTTCATGCCGGCAAAAATATACATCAAAAAATCTCCATAAGACGGCACATTGAGCGAATCAATCTGATTCCATCGCAGCCGAAAATCGACGCAAATAATCAGTGCCAGAGCCATAAAGAAAAAATATTTCTTTTTTTCTTTCCACAATCCATTTTTTAAATCATACCGAACCATCTTAAAAAACATCATCTCTTACTCCTTTCCACATCGTAATTCCAAAAGAAAGGAAAAAAGTGACAGCCGCATATCCCACTGCAATCCACACGCTGCTTGGTCTTGATCCCGCCTTTATAAATTCCAGAGGAGAGATGCTGATTTCCGAGACATAATAATACCAAAGAGACGCGGCATACTGGATCGTCAGCAGACCTAAAAATGGCGCTAAAATCAATGCAAATTTATTCCGCATAAAAAAGGTCAGCGCTACGACACAGGCTGCGCTGAGTCCTCCCACCGTACAGTCCATTACAATCCTTACAATCAAAAACAAAAACGGCTTTTCATAAAACATCTGAAATCCCATATTATCTGTCATAATGCCATTGTAGATATCATAATAGACATCCGGTCTGGCTGCCGGCATAAATGCTGAGATCACCATTAAATTACAGATCATAGGGATCAAAATAGCGGTAAATCCTGCCGCAAATGCTGAGGCATACTTAGAAAAAAAGTATGCTTTTCTCCCCGTCCGGCATACCACATTTCGGATATAGCCACTTTTCTTTTCCTCATGATATGACCAGGCATATGCCAATATCGCCAGTATAGGAAGCAGCAAAAAGAAAATATCCCGCTCTACCTGTCCAAAATTCCCTCCGATCCATCTGTTGTACACCGTATAGACCGGATAATCTGAATTCATATAGTCCTCCGGAGAATTTTGAATCTGCCACTGCCGAAACTCCATTTCCTCAAAGTATCTGTCTAATACAGAGCGGGCAGAAAGCAGACTGATCGCAGTTCCCACAAACACTGCGATCCAGAATCTTTTATTTCCAAAAGCTTTTTTTAATTCTGTCCAAAAACATTTTTTCATACTCTCATCTTCCGTTCCCGTATAGTTAAAATAATCTGCTTTCCGATACAGTTTCATTCATGGATTTCGATTTCGTCCAAGGATACATATACATACGTATTTAAATATCCTGGCAGAACCAAATACATTCCATCATCCAACTGATCTTTTTCAACAACATAGCCTACTTTTAAAGTAGTAGGAGTTTCTGCCTCACAGTAAAAATAATAGCCTTCTTTTTCTTTTCTCTCCCATTTATCATCATCATCCGCATCCATCAGTATGATTTCATTTTCCCAGTCTTCTCCATGTTGCAGCAAATAAGTTACCATGTTCATTTTTCCTTGAAGCTCCTCCTGCTTTATAGGAAAAAATTCAGGTGGCTCCAGCATTTTCGCTTCCATTGTTACAATAAAAATTCCCGTTTTTCCTTCGCTTAATTCTACTTCCGCCATCGTTCTTTCCGATAGAAAAAAGTCATCCTTCTCATATCCTGTCGATTCTATGCTCGGATAAAACTCTGCCTTTGTAACCTGATATTCCATGATATCGCCATCCCAGCCTAAAATTTTCACCCGATGATTCATCTCTACTGTAGCCTCCTCATCAGGCACTGAAATTATTATAGACGGATTATATCCTGCTTTTTGTTCTTCTTCCATCTTATCCCAGAACTCTTGCTGTTCTTCCGTTGCAGGTGAAAACTCAGCCGCTTTTGCTGTTCCCAAATCTCCTGTCGTCCCCCACAGATTTCCCATGATAAGTACAAACGCAATGACTGATGTACTTGCTGATTTCATTCTTTTTTTCATATAGACGCCCTTTCCCAGTTGTATTTGGTATATGCACATAGATGAAAAATACCCTGCATACTGTATCCGCTGCTGTTTTTATACAGGGTATTTTTCATCTTTTACTGCTTATTTCTCAAATATTTTAGTTCGCCTCTGGATAATATCCAATAGAATCCGGACTCCAAACTCCAATTGCATATTGTTCAGGATATCCTTCGCTACTTCCTCCTATGTAGGCATATGTATACTTCCACTCTTTAACGTTTTGTCTGACTGCACGCTCTTCACCAAGTCCTACTTTTGCGCTTCCACCTACAGTGCAATTGACTAAGTTATTCATATCTGGTACATATTCGTCTGTTGAACTCCCGAATATCATAAATATCGTATCCCATGGTCCATCTGTGTAATGAACATAACTACTTGAATAATCTTCTTTTGCTCGGGCTCCCGGCTGAACTCCCCATCCGTTTCGAGCAGGCAGTTGAAATCCAAATTTACTATTTTCATAGTTTGATGCTGACACTGGCAATACCGCTGTCGCCATACATACTGCTGCTGTCAAAACAGCTAATGTTTTCTGTTTTTTCATGCTCCCTCGCTCCTTTCCTGTGATACCTGTCTATACTTTATCCAGTATACAAATCACAATGTCTTCGTTATCTCTTCTTTACGATCGTTTTAATCCTCCTCTCTTTTTTATTTCAGCGCTGAATTTTATTAAATCTAATTTCTGTACAGAAATATTATTCAAAGTTTTTACTTATAATTTTTAACAAAAATGATTATTTATTAGCTTTCTATCATTTTTTAAGTTTATTTTTTTCAAAAATTATCTGTTTTTTATATATAAATTCTTATATTTTAAATTATATTTGATATTATTTTATTTTTTATTTTATTTTAAGTATTTTCGTCCGAAAATTCAATTGATGTATTATACAAAAAAAAAAATTATTTTTATTTATATTTTTGCGACAAATTTTCTTTACCAAATCGTTATATTATTGCCTTTTTTCAGCATATATCTGCCGCCCCATCTCCCGAAAATTTTCTCTCTTCTCAGAAACCATTTTTTTGCTCATCCATCATAAGTCGGATATATGAAAATTCTAGTCGGAATAAGGGAAGTTTTTTCTTTTTGAATCCTCTATAATATGTTTTATATAAAACAAAAGGGGGTTTTATGACTATGAAGAAATTAGCATTTACAAAAAAGGCTTCTGCAATGGCAATGGCCATCGCAATGGCAGCATCTGTATGCGCAGTAAATCCAGTGAACGTGACCGTATCTTATGCTGCTGAAGCATCTGAGGAAGCAGTCAGTTTCCCGGAATATTACACCTCCGATCTGGTTCAGCCTGAACATGACTCAGAGATCGTCAATGCAAAAGTGGACGCTCTTTTGAAGGCTATGACCACTGAAGAAAAATATACCTTTATCGGTGGCAGCGGCATGGGTACGGTCGGTGATGCCGGAAATCTTCCGGGTGTAGGACGTCTTGGTGTACCGCAGATTAAAATGTACGATGGACCATGCGGTATCTATTATATGACAGACTCCACAAACCCACCTATCGAAGAAATGCTTGCCGCTACCTGGGATAGAGATATGGCTTATAAATATGGAAATATGGTGAGCAAAGAAGCAAAAGCCATCGGCGCAGGCATGATGCTGAGCGCACAGCTTGACCTTCAGCGTATTCCACAGTTCTCCCGTACAAAAGACCAGTTAGGTGAAGATCCATATCTGGTTGGAAAGATGGGAGCGCAGCTCGTAGATGGTATGCAGAGTGAAGGCGGTATTGCCGTTCTGAAACATTTCATCGCTTACACAGAAGGTTCCAACAACGACGTCCTTTCTGAGCAGGCTCTTCATGAAGTATACTTCAAGGCATTTGAAGATGCGGTAAAAGAAGCAAATGCTCTTGGTATTATGTCCTCCTACAACCTGATTAATGGTACATATGCTTCTGCCAACACTTATGTACAGGAAGAAGTTTTGAGAGATATGTGGGGATATGACTACTTCACAATCACAGACTGGGGCGGAAACCACGAATATACATTGGACAAAGGCACGGACATTGAAATGCCTAGTCTGAATCTGAACAGCAAAGAAAATGCGGACGCACTCGTTGCAGACGGAACATATACACAGGAAGAGATGGACGCAATGGTTGATCAGGCAGTTGCCCGTGTCTTAAGAGCATACGGTCAGGCTGGTTATCTGACTCTTGTAGAACTGGACGAAAATGGCAATGTAAAAGAGGAAGTCGGACGTACTGAACCGATTTATCAGCTGACAACAGAAGATACCGTTGCACAGCTTGCTGAACTTCTTGACTCCAGCAATGCCGTTTCTCAGGAAGTCGCTGAGAATGGCGCCGTTCTTCTGAAAAATGAAAAAGATGCTCTTCCTGTTGCTGACGGCGAATCCGTTGCAGTGATCGGTGTTACCGGTATGAATCTGGCTTCCGGTACAGGCGGAGAACGTTCTTATGGTACATTAAGCGCTATGACAAGCCCATATGCAGCTTTGCAGGAATCTCTTGGCGAAGAGAAAGTGACAGGCGTTGCTTATAACGATACCATCGGTACTCCTGTTCCGGCAGAAAACTTCTATACCACAATCGACGGTGAAGAACACGGCGCTACAAGAACATACGGCGTTGCAGCTGTAGAAGGAACAGAAACCGTTCTTCAGGGCTTTGCAGGAGGCGGCGGATTCGGAAGCGCCAGCCTGGAAGATACTCTGATGGAAGGTCATGAACTCGGTGAATTATGCCAGATTGATGAAAATATTAACTTTACGACAGGTACGATCAACGGCGCTCCAAACAAGACATACCGCGTAGCAGGCGCTGACGAGGGAACTGCAACTGCTTTCCCATCTGAGACAATGCCGGCATATACATGGGAAACTTATATCGAAGCTCCGGAAGACGGCGAATATACCTTCTCTCTGCAGAGTATCGGCGGTGTTTCCTATATGTATCTGTATGAAGGCGATACCGATGAAGTGGCTGTAGCAGGAAAAGCATCCAGCACAGCAAGACAGGGATCACAGTGGCACAACAGCATCGTTCCATCTGAGACAGGTATGGATGTTCAGAACTTTACTGTTGAATTAAAAGCAGGTCAGCGTTATAAACTCGTGATGCAGGCGCTGTATAAAGATGTACAGAAAGATCTGCAGGTGAGCCTCAACTGGATCACTCCTAGCCAGAAACAGGCAAATATCGACGCTTCCATCGAGGCAGCTAAAAACAATGATAAAGTCGTTGTATTTGCATATGCAGAATCTCTGTCCAACAATAAGACAGCAAACAGAGAAGATATGAGTATGCAGCTCAGTGAAGCTCAGGAAGAAATGATTAATACCATCGCTGACGCAGCTCATGAAGCCGGAAATGAAGTGATCGTTGTTCTGAACGCTACGACTGCAGTTGTAATGGGAGACTGGCTCGACAACGTAGATGCCGTTCTCGATATGTACTATCCGGGACAGCGCGGCGGTTATGCCACAGCAAATCTGCTGACTGGCGCTGTAAATCCAAGCGGTAAGCTCGCATTTACCATTCCAAAACAGGATACCGATACTCTGATTACAAATTCCGATCAGGCATGGGCATTGTATCAGACAGTCACAAATGAAGAGCTGAATCAGAAGACAACTGTTTACTACGAAGGCATCAATGTAGGATATAAATGGTTTGACGAGGAAGAAATCGAACCTGAGTTTGACTTCGGTTACGGTCTGTCCTATACAACATTTGATTACAGCGATTTGAAAGTAACAGAAGCTCCGGCTGAAGGTGAAGAGTATGGTTATGACGTAACCTTCACTGTAACGAATACAGGTGATGTGGCAGGTTCTGAAGTTGCACAGTTATATCTGGGCGAGGCAGAAGTTCCGGAAGGACTTCAGTCTTCTAAATATACACTTGCCGGATTTGAAAAAGTAAAAGATCTCCAGCCAGGTGAATCCAGAGAAGTTACCATCCATGTAGCTGAACGTGAACTGTCCTACTGGAACAGCCCACAGGAAGAATTGAACGTAAGAGAAGATGGAACAAAAGATAAATGGACCGTTGCTACTGGTGAAAGAACCATCTATGTAGGTTCCTCTTCTGACAATCTCCTCCTTCAGGAAGATGTCACAATCGAATAAATCGATTTTATAAAAAATAAATCCATCTTATAAAAGATCTGCCCCCAGCTGACAAAAAGCTCAGCTGGGGGCAGATTTTTCTGTTTTTATTTTTCTCTTTATTTCTTTCTACTTTTCCTGCTTTCACTCTGCGTTCAGGATGCGCAGCAGCATATCGCCTGTTCCCACATTGTATCCGCTTGTGGCATAAATTCCATTCAAAGAGCCGTCTGTGACAATAATCAGCGGCAATTTTTCAGGATCTACATACATTCTGCGTCCCAGTGTGCTCACATTTTCTTCAAAGCTGTCATAATAGATGGAAGCTTTCGGGAATGTCTCAAAACATCTCGCAATCGTCGGATTCTTTAATGCCTTTTTATTTCGGATTACAAAAATCAGACGGTCTTCATATTTCCTGAATTCTTCTTTTCTGTCGAATAATTCATTTAAAATATGTTCTGTTGGCTCCTTTGCCTCTTCCAGCCAGAATAGTACTGTTTTTGCTCCTTCTGTCAGCTCTGCTGCCTCTATTCCTCTTCCTTCCTCATCTTTGAGATTGAACGGCAAGATTTCAATATTTTCCAGCATATCAGAGAGATCTGCCTCTCTCATCGTCAGGCTCACCTGTTTTTCTTCCCCTGTGCCTGTCTCAAACAGATATTTTCTGGCAAACACATTTCCATTTGGAAGACGGTTCACAGTGATCAAACGGTAAGTTCCCGGTTCTGCCGGTATCAAAAGTCCTTCTTTCTCCACCTTTTCATCGCTTAGATCCAGTGTCTGATAACCATTTTCACACTCTTTTGCGATGCTCCAGTTCTGATAATACGTCCATGTTGTGCTTTCGTCTGATCCAAAGACACGAATTGCAGACGCCTTTTCTTTCTCTTCTTCCACTGCTGCAAATGCGCCGTCTTTCCAGTACTCCATCGCACAGTCCATCGGATTTAAGCGCGCTGGGATACCAAACGTTCTGGCAATCGCCACGAACAACGTCTTTTTGGAAAGCATGGAACCGATTCCCAGTTTCAGGCAGTCCGCCGGTGTTGTGACGAGAATGCCATGTTCTCTTTCTGGTTTTTCCTGTATTGTCTTCTGAACGTATTCCCAGATTTGTTTCGGATCTTGTCTGAATCGTACAACATCTTCTTCACTGAACCATGCACGGATTGCCCCGCGCCATTTTTTCAGCATCTCGTTGTGAATGCGAGGATTCATCACATAATGGACAAACAATTCTTCCGGCATATCATCGCAGTAACACAATGCGTCATTGTAATGTTCTTCCAGCACTTCACAGTTTCCGTCCCTTAAATCTTTTTCAGACAGAGCGCTTAAAAACTGTTCTGTCAGATGTTTTCGATCTTGATGAGTCTTTTCAAAATCTTCAATTTCTTTAAAGCGCAAAGCCTGACATTTTCTGTTTCGTTTTTCAACGGCTGTCTGAAATTTCACAGCAGCTTCTGCTTTCTGGTCAGGAGTCGGCTGTTGTTTGTTCATCGGTGCATCTGCCGGAGCGTTCATGTCAAAGTCTTCCCACTGCTCCATCGTGTGCTTCATGCCCAGAGTCAGAGTACACTCTTCCTCTTTTGCTGTCAGCAAAGTCTCTGCGAATTTTCCATCTTTATATACTTCAATCCATAAATCTCCATATCCTGTCTGAAGATGTGCCGTTCCATTCTCATCTGTTTCCACCATCGCAATTTCACACAAACCGCCATAGTTGAGTACCTGAAAACTGATTTTTGCCTTTGGAACTGCTGTTCCATTTTCATCTTTTACCGTAACTTTTATATTTTTAGAAAAAGCATATCGTCTGATCTGATTGCCAAGTGTAACCATTCCGGCTGTTCCAACTACATCTTCTTCCGGCATAATCGTATCAAACCATCTGGAATGCACCATCATCGCTCTCGACGCTGCATTATTGAACCATCCCTTATTCAAGATTGCTTCCGGTTCACATGCCCCAAGAAAATACCATTCTCCGTCACACCATACTTCAACCCAAGCATGATTGTCATCACAATGTGACCACCATGGCACATACACCTGTCTCGCCGGAATGCCGATGCTGCGCATCACATTGACTGCAAATACAGATTCTTCTCCGCATCTGCCAAATACATTCCGGTACACTCCCATAGCAGACAGCGTTCTTCCATCTGTACTTTTATATGTAGCTTCCTCCGCACACCAATAATTTGCTTCCAGTGCAGCTTCCTTCATATTCATTCCCTGAATGCGTTCTCTCAGCTGCTGATAGAAAAATGCACGGCATGGCTCAATTCCCTCTGAATTGACACGGTGATACAATACATAATTTAAAAACAAATCCTCC
This sequence comes from Clostridiales bacterium, assembly GCA_018366495.1. GTDB lineage: Bacteria > Bacillota > Clostridia > Lachnospirales > Lachnospiraceae > JAGZHZ01. Next base: position 64,290 of record JAGZHZ010000004.1, on the reverse strand, counting down.
GGCAAAGTTTCTTTAAATAAAGGCTCCTTCCAGAGATTTACTCCATGTTCTGCAAAATCTTTCATCACACTGCAGTCATAGTTCCCCAGATCGCTCAGCGGCATATGACTGTACAAATATTTTAAAGCCAGCTTCACATCCGCATCACACTCTTTCATTCCTTCTGCCAGTTCTGCCTCCATCTGCGGAAACTGCTTCATCAGATCGTGATATTCCTGTTCAATTCTTTTCTGACAAGCTTCTGAAAACATCTTTTTGTCCTCCAAATCTATAAATTCTTCAATACGTTCTTTGCATCTGAAATTTTCTCTTTTGATGTGCGAAACAGCTGATATTCGCTGAATGCCGGCAATCCCATGCTGACGTCCTCCTTGCGGTACATCATAGGGCTGTCCAGTGTAATCTTGCCTGACATATGATAGGAAGTAATTCCAGTCTCCTGGTACAGTTTTGGAATCACGTCAGCGTCAATTCCTCCTCCTGCCAGAATCTGAATCGTCTCCCCGGCTTTTTTCTGAAGATCTCTCAGGAGCTCTTTCCCTTCCAGCGCGCTGTTTTTCTGACCGGAAGTTAAAATGCAGGAAATCCCAAGATCTCTTGCCTGATCCAGTGTGCGATACGGATCGGCGCACACATCGAATGCCCGGTGCAGTGTCACCCATCGATCCCCTGCTGCCTTCACAAACCGCTCCATTTTTTTACAGTCGAGCGTTCCATCCGGACAGAGCGCTCCGGTCACAATTCCATCTGCGCCGGCATCTTTGAACATTTTGATTTCTTCTTCTATGATATTTGTCTCATGCTCTGTATAGCAGAAATCTCCAAATCTTGGACGAATCAGGACATGAATCCGGATATCGCTTTTCTTTCGTATCTCTTTTAACAGACAGATGCTGGGCGTCGTTCCTCCCACAATCAGATCTGCGCATAATTCAAGTCTTACTGCGCCGCCTGCTTCAGCCGCAAATGCCGATTCCGCTGAATCCACGCACGCCTCCAGCACATAATTTTTCATTGTTTCTCCCTCTTTCTGTTTTTTCTGTTTTATCGCTGTTCCCCTGCGCACACTTTTGCCAGTTCGTACAGCGTTGTTACGCCAAATCCTGTCGCGTATTTGCTCTGATATTCAAACACAGGCTGATCTACCCATGCAGTTCCTGCGATATCTAAATGCAGCCATGGCGTATTTTCGGCAAACAGACGGATAAATAAGCCTGCTGTGATCGCTCCGCACTCAGCTCCTCCAGAGTTTTTCACATCTGCGATATCGCTCTCAATCCGTTTTTCATATTCTTTTGTGACAGGAAGTCTCCAGAACCATTCTCCGGATTTGGCTGCTGCTTTTTCCAGGTCGCTCCATGCTTCATCATCGCTTGCCACTACGCCGGCCATTCCAAATCCAAGCGCACGCACGACAGCTCCTGTCAGTGTGGCAATGTCTGCAACTTTTGTCACCTTTTCTTTGTTGACTGCATAAGAAACAGCATCCGCCAGAATGATTCTTCCCTCGGCATCTGTATTCACGACTTCAATCGTCTTACCGCCGTATGCCGTTACAACATCTCCCGGCAGCAGTCCCCCTGGTGAAATTCTGTTTTCGCAGAGAGGAATCAATCCGATCACGTTCGTCTTTACCTTATTTTCAGCAAGAGCGCAGATCGCGCCTGCAACTGCTGCACCGCCTGCCATGTCTCCTTTCATTCCCAGCATGGAAGAAGCGCTTTTCAGACAGTATCCGCCAGTATCGCATGTCACGCCCTTTCCGACAAGACCAAGGGTTTGATCGCTCTCTGGATTATTCTTGTAGCGCAGAATCAAAAGACACGGAAGAAATGCAGAGGCATCTCCCACTGCAAGGATTCCGTTCAGTCCCTGTTCTCTCAGCTCCTGCTCGTTTAAACATTCTGCTTCCACTCCTGTTCCTGCCAGTTTTTCCTTTACTTCTCTGACAAAATCAGCCGGTCTTAAATAATTTGCAGGCAGATTTACGAGATCTCTTGCAAAACAGATATTTCTCGTCACTGCTTCTGCCTCTTTTACGATTTTTTCAGCCTGTTCCAAAAGCGGATCGGAAATGCCAGTCAGCTCAATTTCCAGTTCTTTTCTCTCTCTTTTCGGAAAACGAATCTGTTCATATGAGGACAGCATCATGCCCTGAACAAGATCCGCCAGCGCTTCTGCGCCATATCCATTGATCCATTGCTCTGCATTGACAGAAAACTGCTTTGTCTTCTGTTCTTTTACTGCCTTTGAAGCAGCCTCCATCCGTTCTGTTCTGTCCAGATTTTTCTTAAATGGAATTGTTACTTCCACCAGTTTACTTTTTGATACGATTGTTATCATACTTTCTTTCCTCCTGTCTCTTTTACTTCATTCTCCAGCCTGCATGATATTTATTTTTTAATGTACCATTTACCAGTTTTCCCCAACCGAGCGGATAGCCATCGACGCATACGAGCTGCCATCCATTTTTTCTGACGCTCTCGATGTCGTCCGTCTCAATCGTCTCTCCCCTCAGATACTTTTCTGTTCTGGGATCATCAAAGTGCAGATCTATGGAAGAATCATACTCTTCTTTTTTTAAAGCCATAGCAAGCGACTGGCTCGGCTCAAACCGCCCCTTTTTCATCTCGCCCAGATAAAGACCATTTCTTAAGAAAGTGATTCCTTTTCTGTCTCCCAGAAGTTTTGTGACCTGATATACCTGATCTTTTCGAATCTCAACCGTCTCCAGATCGAGCGGTCTTCTGACATTTTTGAAAAATTCATCCAAAATCTTTCTGTCTGCTTTTGTGACTGACATTCCCTTTCTCATCGGAATACTCCTCTTTCCAGGAATACCTTCTTTTTTCAGCAGAGCCATAAAATGTCCCTCTCCGCTCATTTTATGCGGCCAGATACGCACGCATTTTTTCAGCTCTTCTGATCCGCCGCTGATCCATTCCGGTCTTCCCCCTGAGAATCCTTCATACATCTCCATTGGAATCAGAGAAAAATCACTTCTGCTGTCCAGAAGGTACTGTATCACTTCTTCGTTTTCCTCCGGTGAAAACGTACACGTCGAATACAGCATCATCCCGCCCGGCGCAAGCATCTTTGCGGCCGACAAAATAATATCTTTCTGGATTCTGGAACACTCCAGTGATTTTTCCTGACTCCAGACCTTCGCCACGTCAGGATCTTTTCGGAACATTCCCTCACCGGAACACGGCGCATCCACTAAGATTTTATCAAAAAATTCTTCAAACTGATCTGCTATTTTTGCTGGAACCTCATTAATCAGAAATGCATTCGGTATCCCGAAAATCTCCACATTTTTCAGAAGCGCCCTTGCTCTCGACGCACTGATGTCGTTTGCAACGAGAAGTCCTTCCCCTCTTAACTTGGCTCCAAGCTCTGTCGCTTTTCCGCCGGGCGCCGCACACAAATCCAAAACTTTATCGCCGCGTTCGATTTCCAGACGAGAAGCCGGCGACATTGCGCTCGGCTCCTGTAAATAGTATAATCCGGCATAATAAAATGGATGACGTGCCGGGCGGTCCTGTTCTTCATAATAAAAGCCGTTTTCCACCCACGGGATACGCTTCAGATGAAATGGGGCAATCTTTTGAAATTCTTCCGGACTGATCTTAGCTGTATTGACTCTCAGCCCGAAGTTTCTGCCTTCCTCATAGCTTTTTAAAAATGATTCATACTCGTCCCCCAGCAGTCCCCTCATTTTTTCTGTAAACTTTTCCGGCAAATTCATCTTTTCGTTCCTTTCTATCCTTTCTATTCCACACTCTTCAGAGATTCTACCATGTCAATTTTCTTTAATTTAAAGTGCATAAATATATTTACAATAAAAGAAAATCCAAACGTAAATAAAATACTGTACAGATAGCTTGGCCAGTTGATATTCCGTCCAAACATACACATATCAATTTCCACGGTCACTATGATATATCGGTGAAGCAGAATTCCAAACAACACTCCGACTCCCGTTCCTATGATCGTAAGAAGAATATTCTCTCTGTAAACATACGCAGAGACTTCCCCATCATAGAATCCAAGCACTTTGATCGTGGCAAGTTCTCTCTTTCGTTCATTGATGTTGATGTTATTCAGATTATAGAGAACAACGAACGCCAGCATTCCGGCTGATATAATCAGAACGAAAATGACAATATCAAGGCTTCCAAGCATATCATCTACTTGTTTTTCCAATGATTTTGTATAAGAAAGATTGACTACTTTCTCATTTTTCAGCAGTTCTTCACCGATACTGTCAAGCGTCTCCTGATCTTTCTCTGTGCTCTGCAGTAAAATACTGTTGTATTCCGGTTCCTGTCCGTACAGTTTTTCATACAGCGAAGGCGTCATATACAGATAATGGCTCATATAATTTTCTGTGATATGAGAAATCACAGCTTCGATTTCGCCTGCGTCATCGTCCCGAATCACAACCGTGTCGCCCTCGGACACTCCAAGCAATTTCGCCATCTTCTCTGTCAGAATGATTCCATCGTCATCCAAAACATATTTCTCTTTACTCTTTCTGTCACGCAGTTTTACAAAGCGTTCCATCTGTGACATATCTTCCAGCACAAACAGATAGACATCCTGATCTTTCTCTGTGCCTTTCAATGTCGTCTGTTTCACAAGAGCTTCCCCATATCCGTCGATCTTTTCATTCTCTGCCATCTGATCCATCACTTTGAGACGCTCTTCTTTTGTGGTGCCGTCTTCAAAGATTGCCGTGGCGTCATAGAGCTGAATCTCTTTATATTGGATTCTTGCGATATCTAAGATGGAATCGCGCAGTCCAAATCCTACCAGCAGAAGCGCCATACATCCGCCGATTCCCAGGATTGTCATAAAGAACCGTTTTTTATAGCGCATCAGGTTCCGGATCGTTGATTTCCAGGTAAAACTCAGATGTTTCCAGATAAACGGCAGATATTCCAGCCAGACGCGCTTTCCTTCCTTCGGTGCCGGCGGGCGCATCAGAACAGCTGGAGTTTGAGTAAATTCTTTGTAGCAGGCGGCGACTGTCGCCCCCATTGTACAGATCAGCGCTGCTCCTGATGCAATGACTGCATATGTCATATTATATGGAATCACCATGCCTGTCATATGCGGGAACATGATGCCATACGCATAGATGATGATAAACGGCAGAATCTTTTCCCCGATTAAAAATCCGATCAAACTTCCCAAAGCGGTTGCAAGAAACGCATATCCCAGATATTTTTTCATAATTGCGCCTTTTCCATATCCCAGCGCTCTCATCGTTCCAATCTGTGTTCTTTCTTCTTCCACCATTCGTGTCATTGTCGTCAGACTGACAAGCGCTGCAACCAGGAAGAAAATCACAGGGAACACTTTTCCAATATTCCGGATACGTTCTGCATTCTCGCCGCAAGTGCTGTAATCATAAAATGCTGCATCACGGTCCATCACATATACGGTTGCTTCTTCCAGCCCATCAATCTCCTCCTGAGCGTCTGCAATCTCCTGCTGACCGTCATAGATTTCTTCTTTCGCATCTTTAATCTCTTTTACAGCATCTTCCTTGCCGTCAAAATATTCTTTCTGTCCTTCTGCAATCTGTATCTTGGCAAGACGGATCTCTTCACTGCCGTCAGCCAGTTCTTTTTGAGATGTTTTTATCTGTTCCTCAGAGCTGGAAATCTCATTCCGTCCGCTCTCGACCTGCGCTTTTGCAGCATCTATCTCAGCCTGCTGTGCATTTAACTGCGTCAGGCTTTCTTCCAGAACAGGCAGTGTCTGGTCAATCGTCGCCCTCAGCTCTTCTGCCTGCCAGATCTGTTCCTCTGTAGCCGCCCACTGTGCAATCAGTTCATCCAGCCATGCCAGATTTACCTGAGCTTCATCTATCTGGGCTTTCATCTGATTGTATTCTTCCCATGCGGCTTCTAACTGTTCTTCTCCGGAACGGAGCTGTTCCTGACTGTCTTTTAATTGTTTCTGTGCCTTTATAATCTGTGCCTGTCCGCTCAAAAGCTGCTCTTTTCCAGAGGCAATGTCCTGCTGCGCATCCCAGACTTCCTTCTCGCCTTCCAGCATCTGAAGTTTTGCATCTGCCAGTTCTTTTCTAGCATCCTCAATTCCGCTTTTCAGCTCTCTCTTACCGCTTGCCAGCGTACGGTTTGCATTTGCCAGACTTCCTTTTGCCTCAGACATAATTGAGTCATACCGCTCTTCGCCCATGATCTTTGTCTGCTCATCTAAGGCGTCTTTTACTGCTTCCACACGATTGTCATACTCTTCTGTGTATGCGGTCAGCTCTTTTGCACCTTCGACCGTGATATACGCCTGTGTATAAATCTCAGAATCAAAATTTTCTGGAAGAATATAGGCAAAACCAGCCACCGTTCCTGTTCCCAGAGTGGAGCTGCCGCGTCCAAATGAAATATAAGCGCTGGCGCTGCCAATTCCGGATACCGTATATTGCGTTGTTTTTAAAAGTGTTTCTTCATCCTCGCCTTTTTCCTCTGAAAAGACGATCGTATCACCTACATGGTAATTATTTTCGGCTGCAAAATCAGTGTCGAGGAAACATTCGCCCACTTTTTCAGGCAGCCTTCCTTCCTCCACATCCAGCTTATTGATATCGTCAAAGATAGATTCCACATGCAGTACTTTCTGAGAATTTTCTTCCCCGCACAAGACATCCGCCATATATCCGGCATATACCTGTTCTACTCCGGGTATCTCCTGCATCGTCTCAATATTTTCCTCTGTCAGTCCCAGCGTGCTCATCACTTTTATATCTGCAAGACCATGCTGGTCAAAATATTCATCTGCCGTATAACGCATATCCGGCGCAGCAGACTGGATCCCTGAGAAGAAAGCAACTCCAAGTGCTACAATGAACAGAATGGATAAAAAACGATTCATCGTCTTTTTAATTTCCATTTTAAAGTCTTTTTTCAATGCAGTTTTTTTCATATTCGCACCTACCATTCAATTTCTTCCACATTCATCGGACAGTCATTCTGCTTCATGCTTGATACCTTGCCATTTTTAATTTTTATCACACGATCCGCCATAGGAGCAATCGCTGAGTTATGCGTGATTACGATGACCGTCATTTCTCTCTCACGGCACATATCCTGCAAAAGTTTTAAAATCGCCTTTCCTGTCTGATAATCCAGAGCGCCTGTCGGTTCGTCGCACAGCAGCAGCTTCGGATTTTTGGCAAGTGCACGGGCGATCGAGACACGCTGCTGCTCACCTCCGGAAAGCTGTGCAGGAAAGTTTTTCATTCTGTCTCCAAGCCCCACTTCATTCAATACGGTCTCCGCATCAAGAGGGTCTTTACAGATCTGAAGCGCCAGTTCCACATTTTCAAGAGCTGTCAAGTTCGGAATCAGATTATAAAACTGAAAAACAAATCCGATATCATCTCTGCGGTATGATGTCAGCTGTTTTCCAGAATATTTCGCAATATCTTTTCCGTCCACCCATACATGACCGCTCGTCGCCGTATCCATTCCTCCTAAAATGTTCAGCACCGTCGTTTTTCCTGCGCCGCTCGGGCCTACGATCACGACAAATTCACCTTTATCCAACGAAAATTCGATCTCATTCACCGCCCGAATCTCTACTTCACCCATCTTATAAATCTTTGATACCTTCTCTAACTTCACAAAATCTTTCTTCTGATCCTGCATGTCATCACCTTCTCTTCCAGATTTCTTCTTTTCTTCTTCCTCTCCCTCTTATTTTCCTTTTCTCTTTTCTTATTATCGTTTATAATATCATAGATCAAAAGAAGAGTCATCCGTTTTTCTTTAAGTTTTCTGAATATGGACGCATCTTTTTTTCTATGATATAATGATCAGAAATGATCCGTTCTATTACCATTCTTTCCATATTTCATCCATAGTTGTATGTTTTCAGGAGGTAACTGTTTTGAAACGTTCCAGACACTTTTTTATTGATCTTACTATCGGTTTTCTGTTTTTATTTTCTTTCATTGGACTGGGACTGATTTTTGTCCTTCTCTTTCGGCCGCTCTATCTGTTTGATCTGCATTTTTTACATCTTCCTGAGATCACAGGATATAGTAAAGAAGAAATTCTGCAGAACTATGCTTATGTGGTTCGTACCTGTCTGCCATTTTTTCATGGCACTTTTCAGCTTCCAACCATGCCTTCCTCAGCCTCAGGTATTCAGCATTTCGATGAAGTGCGGCGCATTTTTTATGTAATCTATGGTATCTCCTTTGCTTCCATTCTCACGCTGATCCCTGTTGTGTACCGGAAAAAGAAAAACCAGGATTTCCGGTATCTGAAGGTTTCCGGTATCCTGGTTCTTATTCTGCCTGTTTTGCTTTGTATTCTCAGTATCGTGTCCTTCCATACCGTATTTGTCACGATGCACACGGTCTTATTCCAGAACGATCTTTGGCTGTTCGATCCTGTTTCGGACCCGATCATCAATATTCTCCCGGAAAAATACTTCTTTCACTGTGCAGCGGCGCTGTTTCTCTTTATCATCGCAGGCGGTATCGTGCTTTTATTGTGTTACCGTCACCAATATATCCGGATGACAAATTCCTGATCTCTCGTCTCATAAGTGAAAGAAATCTGATCTTCACCCCAAATCTGCAGATACTGGTTCATCAGTTCATCCAGCAGCCCATAGTCCAGCAGTTCTGCCTTTGCCAGAAAATACGATTCTTCGGAGGGAAAACTCATCACAGCTTCTCTCCCTCCCTGCTGGATAATTCCCACAACATAATTATATATAGAATCACGATCCCCACTGTACAGATACATTCCATTTAACGCATAATAATTGTACAGCTCGGAGCTGCATTCCGGCAGGATCGCCATATCTTCCGGTGTGTGAGTCCGAAACAGCACTTCCTCTGTACAGCAAAGATAAGTGTAATCAATATCACTGCTGATGTCCTCTTCACCTAAATATACAGGGTCGCCCCATGTCGCATCGACATAATAATATTCTCCGTCAATCTGTACCAGATTCCAGGCATGGTGTCCGCCGTTTGCTGTTCCTCTGACGCAGGTGCAGAAAATTCCCATTCTTTCCAGAAGAACCTGCATTGCCTTCGTGTACCCTGTACACACTGACTGCCAGTTCAAAAATACGCTCCGAATATCCTGGTTATACGGTGAATCTGCAACATAGTCAATGCGGTTAATCAGATATTCATATGCACTCTTAATTTTTCCATATGTGTCCTGTCCGTAGTCTATCTCATACAAGACTTCCTGAATTGCCGCTTCAATCTGCCTGCTCTGCTCTTCTTTTTCTTCCCAGGTACTGTTATATTCCATCTCAATCCCAGTCACAGATTCTTCGCTATCTGTCCAGTACTGATATCCGCTGGTCAGCCAGAACAGCTCTGGATGATCATAATATACTGCCAGATATGCCTGCTCCGTCTGTGCCTCACTGAGACTGTTTACTTCCACCTCAGTCTCGTATGTCTGTGCCGCATCAATAATACGGTTGTATAATTCTCTTTGATCTTCATTTAGAAACTGATAATAAAATTGAAATTCTTCCGCTTTCGCCTGTTTTCCTGACAGGAAAAGAAGACAAAAAAAGCAAAATCCCAATAAATATTGTTTCATTTTGCTTTTCTTCATATTTCGCTCCCCTTACTCCCTTTTTCCCATCTGTTCGTGAATTTCAATCTTTTTGGCCTTTTGTTTTCCACTCTGAACACTGCGGACATGATATCGGGGCTCATACTCTCCTTTCCGCTCCATCATATCCAGCAAAGCGACACCGGCGCAATACTGGATATAATAACTGCGGTTATTCAATATTTCTTCTTTTATCTGCTCTTCCCTGATCGTAAGTTTCTCATCAAACACAAATTTTCTTGCTATTTCATAAATTTCTTCTGCGCTGAGCATGAGGCTCCTCCTTTTCCTTTTCTTTTTCTATCTCGCTTTCTGCTTTTCTTTTTCCATCTCCCGTTTTTCTGTATACTGAATCAACAGCTCTGCTAAATTCTCATCCTGTCCCACTTTTTCCATCCACTGACTGATCAGTTTCTTACACGAGCGCTCGCTGTAATTTTCCAGATCTTTTCTGTTAAAGTGATCGGTAAAAACCACTTTTTCCAAAACTGGAAAATCTCTTCCATATTTGTGATATCCACCCTTCATCGCTTTCTCAAAACAGCTTCCCCACTCTTCATACTGCGTGTCCAGCTTCTCATTCGATGTCTTTAAAAACTCATCTGCAAGCAGACGCAGCGTCTTATCCTTCATGATGCTCTCTGCCCACTGGTATGGATTGTATTGAAAAGAAAAATCTAAAAATGTCGCCATCAATTTCACATAGCACATAGCCAGCAGTTGGTGCGGCGGCTCTTTTGACTGTATCACAGAATCTAAAAATGAGCGTGCTGCCTTTTCCTGAAGGCTTCTCGTTTCCTGGTATTCCAGTTCACTCTCTGGTCCCCTTAAGCTTCCATGTGTCTCGGCATCCAAGATATCCTCCAGAGCAAATCCTCCTTCCTGTGTCTGATCTTCCGACAGACTGCTCTCATAGCGACGTTTTCTGTCCTCACTTCTCCAGAGACGCAGCACCAGCTTATTCATAATTCCGATAATATAATCTGCAAAATATCCCCGTTCTTCGTCATAGTTCAGTTTTCCTTCTATGATTCCCTGCTCCCATAAAATTCCATATCCTACGCTTACAATATCTTCCACTGCATAAGAATCCTCGCTTTTTCCCATTTGGCGTGCAACGGCAGGCCGTGCAATCTTCATGGTGATCTCAAAAAAACGATTGATCTTTGCCATAGACCGATCCTGATTTTTAAATAAATCCTGATATAATATCTGCAGTTCCCGTTTCAATAATTTTTTTTCGTCGCTTATCATATACGTTCTCCTATACTCCCCTGTTTTTTCGCATATCCTATCCAGATTCCTCAAATTTTTCTCTGACAAAGGATCTCGCCTGTGAGATTCTCCGCCTGCGCCTGATCGCATCAGCGACATATTTCCATTCCGCCGCAATGCGCTCCTCACAGAGCGCTTTTGTTTTATCTATTATATTAGGAAATAACATTTCCTAATATAATAGATAAATGCCGCAGTAACCTCCATCGTCACTGCGGCATGTCTCACTTTTAGAAGTAGTAACCAAAGGCTGCTAACTGTCCGTTCTTTAATGTGATTGTCAGCTTTGTTCCATCGCTGCGCATATAGTCATATGGCTGACCGCTCACAGCTTTAAATCCATTTTCTTTCAGTACTCTTGTCACTGTGACAGAGTCGTCTCCGATTCTCAGTCCGTACATAGAGAGTCCGGCATTGCCATTGTTCTGTACCTCTACGCGATACTCAGCGCCGTTTTCATTTACACCTACAGAAATATTTTCTCCTGTCTCATACAAATCCGGATATTCTCTATTATATCCGCTTCTCATTCCTTCCAGTTTGGAGGTGAGAACCATCGCGTCATTGACAAGGTCTACTGATTTCGTATTCAGATAATCCGTTGTTTCCACTGCATTATAATAAGAGTATACAGAAATCACCGGTGAAAATCCGCCAAATACATTCTTGCCGTTCACTTTGCGATATGCACGGATTCTGTAATATACATAGCGATATTTTCCTGCATTCTTGTCGATCAGGCTTGTCGTACTGCCAGAAGGCGCGCCCACTTTTGTATATGTTCCGCCAGAGCTTGTACTGCGTCCGATCACATATCCTGTAGCGCCCGGAACTTTATTCCATTTTAACTGAACACCTTTTCCGGCAACCACACCATAATTTGTGAATTTCGGTGTTCCCAAAACAGCTTTTCCTGTCACTCCGGTCGTGTTATACCCGCTCATTTTCATTGTATTTCCATATGTGCAGGTTGCTCTGACTGTGTAATAATATTTTGTTCCTGTCACTGCTGTGTTGTCCACGAATGAAGAAGAAGACTGTTTTGTAACTCTTCCGATTCTCTGCCAGGAACCGTTCGTGCTGGTACGTCTGTAAATTCGATATCCCATCGCATTCTTAACCGGCGTCCAGTTTACACGGATGGAATTATAGTCCACACTTGCAGCGCTCTTCAAAACAGGTGTTGAAAGTCCTGTGATCGCTGAGATTCCTGTCGTGTTATAATCTCCCAGATAGACTTTCGATCCAACTTTCTTATAAGCTCTTACTGTATAGATATATTTCGTTCCAGGCTGTAAATTCGTATCTCTGTATGCCGTTGTGCTTCCAGAAGAAATCGTCTTAATTCTTGCCCAGCTGCCGCCCGGTACCTTGCGGTAAACGTAATATCCTGCTGCGCCGCTTACTTTCTTCCATGTCAGACGCACTTCTGATGTGCCGCTTGCAGTTGCAGTTCCAAGTGATGTTTTGTCGACTTTGACGCTCATCGCCTTGCTCAGTTTCGGAATTCCATATCCATAATAATCATCTTTTCCTGAAGATCCGACATCTGTTGTATATCTCTTAACCAGCTCCTGAATCTTTGCAGGACCTGCTGTCGGATACATCAGACGGTACATTGCTGCGATTGCTGAGACATGCGGCGATGCCATGGATGTTCCTGACATATAAACGTAAGAGTTATATCCACTTATTCCGCAGCTCAGGATATCACTTCCCGGTGCTGCAACGTCAACTGCAGAACCGTAATTTGAATACCATGCCAGGCTTCCGCTGCTGTCGATTGCAGAAACTGTGATACATTCTGTGATATGTGCTGGACAGTAACTGCCAATGGACATAGAATCATTTCCAGCCGCTGCTACGACAACTGCCCCTTTTGAAATTGCATACTCAATAGCATCATCTTTATAAAAAGAATGACCGCCTCCAAGACTCAAGTTGATGACCTTTGCTCCCTTATCTGCCGCATAGCGGATTCCGTTTCCAACGTCAGAGTGAGATCCGTATCCTGCATCATCCAGAACGCGGACTGCTATGATTTTGACATTCAGCCCTGGTGTACAGTCCACAATCGTTCCTGCCACATGTGTTCCGTGTCCATGTCCATCATTGAACGGATAAGAATCATTTTCCACATAATCATAGCCGATGTTGGAATATACGCGGCCGCTCAGCATCGAATGGGATCTCCACACTCCAGAGTCTACGACTGCTACATTCATTGTCTGAGTTTTATTCAGGCTTTTTAAATAAGAAGCATATTTATCTGCTTCCACTTTTGCAACTCCCCAGGAATACGCATCGCTGCTGTTTTCCGGTTCCTCCACAGAATCAACATCATCTATGGAAGACAGTTCCATCTCTTCAGATGCTGTCACATCATTTAAACTTGTAATTCCATCCGGTTCTACATATTTTACATTCGGATTGCCAAGCAGAGATCTATAGCAGCTCTCTGTCTCTTTTTTCGTGTTAAACTGCATAATGTAATAACCGTCCGGACCTTTTACAACAGTCTTTGCACCGTATCCGCTCAGATCCAGCGCTGGACCTTTCGATTTTACAATCAGACGCATTGTCGCATATGGACTTGTGTCTTCATACATTTCTTTGGCGGATGCGCCATTTGTCTGTTTCAGATCAGCTGTCGCCTTTGAAAAGGATTCAAAGTTATCTGTCTGAATCACTTTTGTACCGGATGCCGCAAATGCTCCCATTGAGAACAGTAAGCTGAATGCAAATCCGATTCCCGCCAAGCAAGATAGTTTTTTCCACCATGCTTTCATAGTTATCCCTCCTTAAGATTTCTTTCCTTGCTATACATTTTATCATACCATTCTGATATTTAATTTGCAATATTTTTTCTTGCTCTGCTTTTGTATTTCCTGTATACTGTTGGCAGTCAATATACGTTTTTATTTTATAAATAAGAAGAGAACACTCGTGGCTTTCATCATGAGAGGTTCAAATAATTTGATTGGAGGAAATGTGATGTACGATACGACAATTATCTTGAAAAAAGGCGAAGGAAGAGTGCTGAAGTCCGGCGGAATGTGGATTTATGACAATGAGATTGACAAGATAGAGGGCGAGTTTACAAACGGAGATCTCATCACCGTCCGTGACTTCGACGGTTATTTTATGGGGTATGGTTTCATCAATACGAATTCCAAGATCACGGTACGCATCCTCTCCCGTAAAGAAGGCACTGTGATTGACAAAGCCTTTCTGAAAATGCGTGTAAAAAACGCATGGGAATACCGCAAACAGACCGTAGACACCTCCTCATGCCGTGTCATTTTTGGAGAAGCTGATTTTCTTCCGGGCATTGTAGTGGACAAGTTTTCTGATGTTCTTGTCGTGGAATCCCTCGCGCTTGGGATTGATCTCTTAAAACCTGTAATTTTAGAATGTCTGACGGAAATTCTTGCCGATGATGGGATTCAGATTCAGGGAATTTATGAGAGAAGCGATGCGAAAGTCCGTCTTCAGGAAGGTATGGAGCGTGTAAAAGGATTTATCAGCGCCCCATTTCCTACAAAAGTGCCGATCATTGAAAACAATGTCCGCTATATTGTCGATGTGGAGAATGGCCAGAAAACAGGATTTTTCCTGGATCAAAAATATAACCGCCTCGCCATCCAGCGTCTGTGCAGAGGAAAAAAAGTATTAGATTGCTTTACACACACCGGTTCGTTTGCATTAAATGCCGGAATCGCCGGAGCCGCTTCCGTCCTCGGCGTTGACGCTTCTGATCTGGCAGTCAGACAGGCAGAGGAGAATGCCGCCTTGAACCATCTGGAAGACCGCGTCAAATTCCGCTGTGCTGATGTATTTGACCTTCTTCCTGAACTCGACAGCGCAAATGAACGATTTGACGTCGTAATTCTGGACCCGCCTGCATTTACAAAGTCACACAGCTCTGTCAAAAATGCAGTAAAAGGATATCGTGAAATCAATATGAGGGGATTAAAGCTCGTGAAAAACGGCGGCTTCCTTGCCACCTGTTCCTGTTCTCATTTTATGACGCCGGAACTCTTCACAAAGACGATTGCAGAAGCTGCACGAAGCGCACACAAGAGACTGCGCCAGGTAGAATACCGCACACAGGCGGCGGATCATCCGATTTTATGGGCTGCTGACCAGTCTTATTATCTGAAATTTTATATCTTCCAGGTTTGCGAAGAAGCCTGAGAAAGCCTGATATCGTTCAAATCTAGTAATTTCTGCCAGTTTTGAGTCAGCAAATATGCGATGACACCAAATGCCTGAAATGGAGAAAAGCTGGCATCTCTGCCAGCTTTGAAGGATGAAAAAGTTTATAATTTAATTAATTATATTTGAGGGAGTGGGCTGGCAGTTTCCTGTCAGCCCGGAGTTATGAAATTGAAATCTATCAAGGTTCGCTTTACTTGATGGTATAAGTATATAATGTAAATATGTGCAAACTTTGATTAAATTTTAAAATTTTTATGAACAACATTAGAACAAATTTCTAATAACGCTCCATTCTTTCGTCAGCCGCTCCATAGAATATGCAGCATTCGCCGGGCTTGTCGATGGAAGTCGAATCGCTTCTTTCTGCGTATTTTCCCTGCAATATTTCTGATAAAGCTGATATGCAGTTCCCCCGTTTGTGAAAATCTCTCGGATCGACGCTCTTTTTAAAATCATATTCAAGTCATTCGGTATCACATTTCGTATGGAACTGTCACTCGATCCTGAAATTTCACAGCTGGCAATCACATCCCATATGGCAATGTGGTGAGTGAGCAGCATTTTTTTCTTTTCCTCCACAGTTGAAGGAATATCACATTCCAGTTCTGCCGCCATCACTTTCCAGAAACGGTTTCTGGGATGATGATAGAAAAAATGACCTTCCCTCGATTTCACAGAGGGAAACGACCCTAAAATCAAAATTTTCGACTTTTCATCAAACACTGGTTCTATTTCATGATATACACGTTCCATATAAGCGTTCCTCTTTCTTTATGATGATCGCCAGACACTGCAGTTCCATCTCTTACATTTTCAGCTGTTGTTCCTCTTTCTCCATGACGATTACAAAATTCCTCTTGTTTGTAAAATTCCGGTCTTCAGAGACGCAGAGTATCAAGACTCATTTCCAAGCATAATATTTAAGATCTTGAGATCCGTCTCTCTCATGCCTTCCCGTCCGACTTTTCCAATACTCTCAATCGTCTTCTCTACATTCTCCTTTACAAGACCTTCGCCTTCCTGAAAACATCTCTGATTCATACTCATACAATGACCTAAGATCGCCGCCTCTACCGCAGACGCAATTTTGGCAGCACAGGAAGCTTTTGCCCCATCGCAGACCATTCCGCCGATGTTTGCAATCGTATTTGTAATCGTATCTGAAATCTGTTGATACGTTCCCTTTTTCATATAGGTGATCGCCGCGCCGCTTCCGGTCGCAGCACAGACGACGCCACAGTATGCAGACAGATCTCCAATATAATATTTCTGATGAATCGCTACAAGATTGCTGACAATCAAAGCCCGATACAACTCTTCCTCAGAAACTTTCAGCTCTTTTGCATATTCAATCACAGGCAGAGATACGGTCATTCCCTGATTTCCGCTGCCTGAATTGATAATTACCGGCATAGAGCAGCCATTCATTCTGGCATCGGAACCTGCCGCAGCTGCCGCTTTTGCCCTTGCCTTTACATCATTTGGATATGACTCCAGAATCGTCTTTCCGATTGCGGCTCCATAGCAGTTTCTCAGTCCCTCTTCAGAGATCGCTGTATTGCAGGAAATCTGGCGGTCCAGCACGTCTTTGACATCTGCAATATTGACCTGGTCAGCAAATTCAATAATTCCCTTCACTGTCAGACACGCTTCCTCTGCCTTTTCCTGATCGTCTTCCTGTCTTTCCTCTTCTTTTTGAAGCAGAACTGTTCCATTTTTTTCTATTCTTGTGATATTGGTGTGGTGATCTCTGATCTCGACCACAGCATCCTCTTGACCTGCCCATACTCGAATCCGAATATACAGGTTGGGAACATCCACAGCCAAGTTGCAAGTGCAGAAATTATTGTTCAGAAGCTGTTTCATTTGCTCTATGTGTTCTGGTTTGATACTCTCCAGCACCGCCAGTTCCTGATCTGCACATCCTCCCACAATGCCCAGCACCGCTGCTACATCCATTCCCCGCATTCCGCCTGAATTTGGCACGACAACTCCCTTGACATTTTTTATAATATTTCCGCTGCAGAAGACCTCCATATGATCCGGCATTTTTCCCAGCACCTCTCTCGCCTTTGCAGCGGCAAAAGCAATTGCGATCGGCTCCGTGCATCCCAGAGCCGGCACCAGTTCCTCTCTCAAAATTTTCACATATCTCTTATATGTTCTCTCATCCATCGGTTTCCCTCCGCCTTTTTTACTTTTTCGCCTGATAATTTTATCTTCTTAGATGATATCAGTTTACCTGCGCGGCGTCAACTTCCGGCCTCGGTTTCTTTTGACTGGAATACTTTCCTTTTTTCATGAGAGCGCCGGCTCTGTTTTTTTCAGCACCTGGCTCATCTTTTTTACACAATAGAAATAGGCCGGCACCAGAAAAAGATCCGCCATAATCCATGCCAGAGGGCTTGCCAGACATGCTGCAATAAATCCAAACTTCGGAACAAGCACAAAACCTGCCACTCCACGGGCAACCATCTCAAATACACCGGCAAGCAATGCAAATTTGCTGAATCCCATCCCTTGAATCAGATAACGAATCGTATTGACTAAAGTCAGAGGAATGTAAAATAAACCATTTCCAATCAAAAACATTCTGATATCCGCCATGATGGCAGTTTCCGCCTGATCTACAAACAACAGTGCAATCTGATTGCTGAAAAAATATGTCAGGATCAGAGCAATAATCGAGTACACAGAACCCATAAAAATACCTGATTTTATTCCTGAACCGATTCTGTCCATTTTTCCAGCGCCTGTATTCTGCCCTGCATAAGTAGCCATCGTCGATCCGAGTGCGTCAAAAGGACAGGTAAACAACATTCCAATTTTGCTTCCTGCCGTCATTGCCGCCACGCTGGAAGATCCAAGTGTGTTTACTGCGCTCTGCAAGATGACGCTTCCGATTGCAGTGATAGAAAATTGAAGTCCCATTGGAACACCCATATTACACAGAGCAGCAGCATATTTTCCGTTCCATCCTCTCTCTTCTTTTCGTGGCTTTAAAATATCAAATTTCTTTATGATAAACAAGAGACAGAGCAGACCTGACACACCCTGAGAAATCACCGTTGCCACAGCCGCACCGGCCACACCCATATTGAAATTCATAATCAGAACAATATCCAGCACAATGTTCAAAACAGATGCGATCGCCAGAAAATAAACGGGGGTCTTGCTGTCGCCGACTGCACGAATCAAGCTGGAACACATATTGTACAGATAAGTCACCGGTATACCGATGAAAATAATCACGATATATTCATACGCTCCCTGAAAAATGTCATCTGGTGTCTGCATGATCTGCAGAATCGGCTTACAGAAGATAACAGTGCCTGCCGTCATAATCACAGAAAAAATGACAGACAGCCATATACCATTTGCCACATATTTTCTAAGCCCGACATAATCCCCTGCCCCAAATTTCTGAGCAACTGGGATGGAAAAACCGCTGCACACTCCCAGACAGAATCCTATAATCAGAAAATTCAATGAACTCGTGGCCCCCACTGCCGCCAGCGCCTGTACGCCCAAAAGTTTTCCAACAATCATTGTGTCAACTAAATTGTACAGCTGCTGGAATAATAATCCCATCAGCATCGGGACGGAAAAGCCCAGAATCAATTTCATCGGAGATCCTGTTGTCATATCCTTTACCATTGTGATACCTCCTCATTCTTATCAGTTTACTTTATCGTTAAACCTCTTGTTAAAAACGAGTTTATTATATCACTTTTTTTTCAAGGCGCAACTCCTTTTCCTCTGTATTTTTGATGTTTTTAACGTTACGCTTAAAGGAAATATTTTTTTGCATTTTACGGGCTGCCTATTTTTTAATAAACGACGCGCCGTCCTAAAATTCCAGACTGAGCTGTTCTCCTGTCATTTCACTTTTTGAGGTATCTCCCGTGTTTTTTTCTTTTCTTTTGAGAACTTCCTCATCTTCAATCACAATGATCTCATCTTTTTCACATTCATCTATAATCTCCTGAGAATGTGTGGCAAGAATAATCTGAATTTTCATCTCCTTTTGAATATTTTTCAGCACGCGAACCAGTTTTCTCTGAAATTCCGGATGCAGATATGCCTCTGGATTGTCAATCAAGACAACTTTGCACTGATCCGGACAAGACAGATAAATTGCCGCCAGAATCTGAAGCACATGAAGTTCCCCGTCTCCTGCATTATCAAAATCCATTGATACGATTCCATTATCACATGCTCTTAAAAAAGATGCCTTGATACAGATATCTTTATTTTCATTGCACTCTATATGATCCAGATAAAAGAAAAATTCACGTTCCATCAATTTTTTCAATTCCTGATACTGATCATATTTCATCTTTCTCAGACCCAAAACCATGTTCCGTATAATGCTGCTCTGACCGCCTCTTGTCATCTGATTCTGCATAACAATGGGATATACTCTCTCCTCCATTGTCTGAATACCAGTAAATCCAGAAATATACAGAGGCGTATGAATCTGCAGCTTCGGCATATTTCTTAAATCTTCCTCTTTAGAATAACATTTCATATTAAATCCGCCAAAGATAGAAGTGATCAGCATTCTATACACATTTTCGTCCTTATCTTTCAAAATAATGGAAGCTCCGATCTTTGATTCGTCTACCACCACTTGTTTTCCCTGGCGTGAAACTTTTCCATAATATAAATCACGAAACTCAGAAATTTGAATTCCCGGCATATCAGCCGATCCCACTCCCTTGTTCCGCACAACGGCATGGCCTCCCTTAAATGTGATCATCTCATTCTCATGAAGCGTGTACATCATCAGGTTAATGGCTTTTAAGACGGTACTTTTTCCGCATCCGTTTCTTCCTGTTAATACAGAAAATGGTCTCAGCTGGATTGTATATTCTTTAAACTTTTTAAATCGGTTAAGTGTAATTTCCTGAATCATGTCCTTTCCCTTTCCTACTCATTTTCGCCATTTTCTGGCTGTTCTGCGTTTTGATTATAGCACATTTTTTCCCGCGCAGACAAGCATAGGCATGACAAGAAAAAAGCGGCCGTATCGAATACGCCGCTCAAAAAGATTTTTTTTTGTTTTTTTATCTGTATCATACTCCCCTGATACTTTTTTATTAAACTGCTCATCGCCTGACGGCAATGAACTTTCTGGTAAATATATTATTTCTGTTTCATCTCACTGTCGCTGTTGTCTGGAGATTCTTTCTTCAGATCTACAACCGTTCCAGTCCATTCTTCCTGTTTCTGTTCATCTGCCTTGGTATGTCCGTCGTTTTGAGCATATGGCTCTGTCCGCACAAATACCTTTTCTTTCATATGCGGATGAAGTTCCAGACGTTTTCCCTGAATCATACGCATTCCAATCCAGATAATGATCAAAGCAATGCCAATTCTGGGGATATTACCCAGTATGGATTCCAGCCGCCAGTAAAGTTCCCATGGCAAAATCGCATTTAAAAGGCTCATAAAGTTAGAGATCAACATCGCAATTCCGATTATAATCAGGATTGCCGCAAAAATCGTCTTGTTCTTTCCCTTTACGAGGGCTGATATCTCTGATAAATCCATGTTGAACAGATAATGATCTTCCAGCATATAGAATTCTTCTTCATCCATAGAATTTTTATTTATGGCGTCAAAAAAACTATAACACCAGATTACCGGAAGCAGAAAATAGAGAACGCCTAAATTGAGAAGTACTCCAAAGCCAATGATGCCCCAAAACAGCATCATAATTGACCCCCCCATTTTCATAAATCCTAAGTACATCTGCCCAGCTCCCGGGAACAGAGAAAACAAAAATGTTAAAAATTTTCCTTTTTGCTTCATCTCATTATAACCTCCTATTCATTTTCAGCAGTATTACTGCCGGCGTGCTGTTTTCCAGATTTCCATTTTCGCTTTATCCATCTATGAATAGATTTCTGTATAAATCTTCCATGTCAATTCGTCCACAGCGCCGCCAAGTTTTTCCGTCAGACTTTTCTTTGGTTTCGGCATTTCTTTCTGCACATTTACATTTGTCCTGGGGCTTTCTCTCAATGGCATCTCTCCTGCACTGGATGCGAATAAAATAATGAGAGCCGCGCACATAGCTGCACATACTTTCATGCTGTAAAACCAAAATTGCTTTCTCGGAGATTTCAGAATGACCCGTTCTGTTCCCATTAAAATGCTTTCTTTCAGATTGCGCGGCATAGCCATGGGCTGTTCTCTCTCGCTGAGCGCCATCAACCGTTCAGAGCAAAATTCACAAGATGAAGCGTGGGTAAAAATCTCGATCTTTTCCTCTTCTGTAGCATATCCGCTCAAAAATTTCTCCATGATCTCCTGATCAATATGATGATTTCCCATCGTTATGCCTCCTTTCCCCAAAGCTTTTTCAGCATTGCCTTCGCCCGATAAATCTGCGTCTGTACAGTCTTTATCTTTTTTCCCTTTTTCTGTGCGATTTCTTCCACCGTCATCTCCTGGCAGAAATAGTCAACGGCGATCTCATCATAGGGTGGCTTCAGACTTTTGCATAATTCATAAAATTCTTCCTGTACACGATGTTGCAGAACGGTCTGTTCTGGGCCATCATCTTTGCTCTCAATAACTTGAAAGTACGTATCTTCTGTGGGGAGCATCTTTCTTCCAGCCATCTTCAGATAATCCAAACCTTTATTTGTAGCGATTGTACTGATCCAGGCTCTCTCGTTTTTGCCATCAAAGGTGGGAAGGTTTTTATAGACAGTCAAAAACGTATCCTGTGTCAGATCCTGCGCCTCAAAATAATCATTTGTAATTCTGTAACAGATGGAATAAACCAAATTTCCGTATCGGTCTATTAATTCTGCCAGATATTTTTTGTAATCGATACTCCCCACCCCCTGTACAGTGATACTATTGAGTTCACCTTGTAATGTGTTCTCAATAATATATAACGATTTAATTCTCAATAAATCTTCAACTTTTTCAAAAATTTTTCAAAAAAAGTTTATTTTTTTGGCGGGGTTCTTTTTTTCCGTTTTATTCGCCAAATTCTTCCGCACATTTTTTCAGCATTTCCCGAATCGGCAAATGGTATGGACATCGTGACTCGCATTCGCCGCACTGAACACATGCACTTGCTTTTACTTTCAAAGTCCCGTATCGTTCTCTTGCCCATGCTTCCAGATTGTATCTCTTTAAATAGCCTTCAAATAAAAATACACTTGGGATATTGATTCCCTGTGTGCATGGAGCGCAGTAGTTACAGCGTCTGCAGAAATTGTTTCCAAGCTCGCTGCGGATCTTTTCGGCCTCGCGCAGTTCTTCTTCTGTCAGAGGACTCTCGTCTGCAGCAGCCTCTGTATTCTGTTCTACTTCCTCCTGTGTGTGCATTCCTGGAATCACAACTGTCACATTTGGATTGGAGCAGATAAAACGAAGCGCCAGTCTTGGGTCTTCAATCGCTCCTCCTGCAAGCGGTTTCATACAGATGAATCCAATATTTTTCTCCCTGCATTTTTCCATCAGATGCTCGATCTGATTCTCGACAATATTATAAGGAAACATCAATGTCTCCACCCAGTCTAATTCAAGCGCTCTCTCAAAGACTTCCACAGAATGTGCTGTCAGTCCGATATGACCAATTTTCCCCTCTTTTTTTGCCTCCTGCAAAGCTTCCAGCGCTCCCCCTTCCGCTATTACTGCATCCAGCTGTTCCATGCTTGGATTGTGAACCTGATACAAGTCAATATAGTCTGTCTGAAGATTACAAAGGCTGATGTTGATATCTTTTTCCATCGCTTCCTTTGTTCTGGCCATACTCTTTGTCGCCAGAACGAAATGGTCACGAATTCCTTTCAGCGCCTCTCCTATATAAGATTCGCTGACTGTATATCCTCTTGCTGTGTCAATATAATTGATTCCCTTCTCCATCATAAACTTCATCAATGTTTTCACTTTTTCTGCATCGGACTGCTGAATCGGAATACCGCCGAATCCTAATCTTGAAATTTTTAATCCTGTCTTTCCCAATATCACATTTTTCATGTTTTTTCTCCTCACTTTAAATAAAATTTTTTTCTTAAAATATTATGTTTCCTTTTCGGTATCTGTCCCATCCAGATCTTTCATTTTCAAATATCTGAACTCTTTTTTTCAGTATATCACCAATTTGATTTTCTGAAAACTGATTTCTCCCAACTGACTTTCCCATTTTCTTCTGTTTTGTCTGCATTTCATTCTCTTTTTGTTTTATCCCTTATTGATTTCTTTTTTGTTCATTTTTATATTTTCAATATTTTTCTGAAAATTTGTTTTTTAATGTAATTATTAACTGTTTTATTTTAATTTTTTTTATTTTTTTCTAATTTTAGTATTGACATTTCTATAGTTCACTGTTATAATGTAGACATCAAAACAAAGAAAGAAAAAAAACAAACAGAAAGGAATGAGACCACCAAAATATTAAACTATCATTTCATAATTTAAGAAAGGGAAGGTACAGACCACCAGAAAGATAAAGAAATTACTTCATATTATTTAAGAAAGCAGGAAAATTCCAATGGGACAGTAAGAAAAAAATTCTTTTGATTTTGATTTTACATATCCAGTAATTAGGAAGGAAAATTTAAAAAGAAAGTAAGGTAACCTCCGATGGGACGTTAAATTTGCTGATTCGCTATTTATTTTGTCAAGATAATCTCACAGTTATAAAATCTTCTGGGAATAGAAAATATTTTTTCTATAGCGTGAACGAAAGAAGAACACAATAAAAGCCAAACCTAAAAAACCAATAATCAATTATTTAAATGCCATTTTAAAAGTATTATTCCTCATGAATCTACAAAAATGGAGGTAAATTCCAATGGACAATCAAGTACATTAAAGAGCCATCAGATTTCAAAATCGAATAAAATCTGATGGCTCTTATTTTATGTTCTTCTATTCTTTTTATCATCCGCTTTTGCAGGCAAAGCAGAAATACTCATGACTTTAATCGTGAAAGGTCCACTTCTCATCAGAAATTCTTTTCAGAATAAAATACCGGTTTTCCGTCCACCCATACCATTTTTACTTCTGTGGACACTTCAAATGGATCTCCATCCGTGATCACCAGATCCGCATCTTTTCCTTCTTCGATGGAGCCTACTCTATCCTGAATTCCCAGATGCTCTGCCGGATGAATAGTGATGGCTTTAAGCGCCTCAAACGGGTCCATGCCTGCTTTCACTGCCATTCCAGCGCAGAGAGGCAGATACTGCTGAGGGATCACCGGTGAATCTGTGATGATTGAGACGTGACATCCAGCTGCTGAAAGTATCCCCGGAGTGATCCAAGATTTATTTCTGAGTTCAAATTTTGTTGCATGTGTCAATGTAGGACCGACTGCCATCATCACATCTTCTTTTGCCAGCTCGTCTGCAATCAAATGACCTTCTGTCACATGTTCCAGTGTGATTTTTACATTAAACTCCTTTGCGATCCGCAGTGCAGTAAAGATATCATCGGCTGCATGAGCATGTGCTTTCAGAGGCATTTCACCTTTTAACACAGGGATCAGCGCCTCCCATTTCATATTATAAGGAGGCCGTTTAAAGATATCCTCACCAGCAGCTTCTTTCTTCTCCATATATTCTCTGGCCTGAAACAGCGCTTCACGCAGCAGAGAAGCTGTCGTCATACGGCAGGAATCTGACTTTTCTTTATAAACTCTTTTTGGATTTTCTCCAAATGCACACTTCATCGCCACAGCATCTTTTACAATCATATTTTCTACTCGTTTTCCGACAGTCTTGATTGCTGCAAACGTTCCTCCGAGCACGTTAGCGCTTCCCGGACCAACCCCAACACACGTCACTCCTGCGCGCATCGCTTCATCAAATGCCGGGTCCATCGCTTTAATTCCATCAATTCCTCTCAGCTGCGGGGAGATAATATCATTTTTTTCATTGAAATCCTGTCCTTCATATCCGATTCCATAACCATCAAGTCCAATGTGACCGTGCGCCTCCACAAATCCAGGATAAACCCGCAGTCCTTTTACATCGATGATCGGCGTTCCCTCCGGCATCTCATGAATCTGACCAATTTTTTTAATTTTTCCATCTTCCACTAAAAGATCGGCTTCGTACGGTTCTCTTGCAACCGCATCATAAATCATTCCGTTTTGAATGCAAACCATATTTCTTTCCTTTCCTCTTTTGTTTTTTTATTTTTTTACAGAACTATGTTCTGTCTCAAGCCTTAGAATTTTCGTCCCAAACAGCTGTGCATCTTCCTCCTGATGGGTCGAAAATAAAAACATTTTTCCCTTTATTTTTTTCTTCATATATTCGATTACTGCTCTCTTTGTCTCCCCGTCGAGCCCTGTAAAAGGTTCATCCATAATAATCAGATCACTTTTTTTCATTGCTGCCCGCACAAGGGATACTCTTCTTCTCATCCCGCCGCTCAGCTGGCAGACTGGCTGATCCAGCGATTCAGCGGGCAGAATCTCTGACAGTTCATGACGTATCGCTTCCTCACTGCTGCCGCAGACAAGCCATACATTTTTTACAGCGCTTAAATCATCCAAAAGGCGATCTTCCTGGAACACAGCAGAGATCTTAAGATTCAATATTCCGCGCACCGCACCTTCATCTGGCTTTTCCAGCCTCATCAAGATACGAAGCAGCGTTGTCTTTCCGCATCCGGATGCTCCCATCAGACACAGTCCTTCTCCTTCCTCCAAAGTAAAGCTGACTCCGTCCAGCACCGTTTTTCCTTCGTATTTTTTTTTAAGATTGCAAATTTCCAATCTCATTTTGTCCGATCCTTTCCGCCAAGCGATTCCAAAACCAGAAAAACTATCTTTTCAAACAAGGAGCACAAAATCAGTACTACAATAGTCCAAGCAAACAAGTCCGCCGTCTCAAGATATATCTTCGCTGTGTACAGTCTCTCCCCTATTGTATGATCCGGCACACCGATGACTTCTGCGGCGATACCGGATTTCCATCCCATGCCCACGGCCGCCCGACAGCTGCCTGCCAGATATGGCAGGACAGCTGGGCGATACAGATACCAGATTTTTTTCCAGGGCGCCAGCTCAAATACCTGCGCCATCTCTAAAAGTTTATGGTCTGCCGAACGTATCCCCTCCTGCATCTGAAAATAAATCGCTGGAAATGTGACCATAAAGGAGACCGCAACTGATAAGTTTTCCGATGTTGTCCAGATCAGAAGTAAAATTACGACAGATGCGACTGGAACAGTCTTCATCAGAGTGATAACTGGCTGTAAAATTTCTCCCAGAACTGGAAATCGGTACGCAAATGAAGCAATGACAAGCCCAGAGGAAAAAGCCAGGAAAAAGCCAAGTGAAATTTTAATAAAAGAATTGCCGGCTGATTTTATAAATTCCAGATTACCGATGTTTCGGATCAGAGCCTCTCCCACCTCAATCGGTCCTGCAATCAAAATATCATTTCCAATCCACACAGAAAGCCCCTGCCATATCAAAATCCATCCGAAAATAATTATCATTTTTCTTCCGTTTCGGGCAGTATGTTTTTTCATTTATTCTTCCAGATCTGTCAGATAAAATCCATCATCCGGCAGTTCTCCTCCGACAGACTCTGGAGCCATTTCATACAAAACCTGAAGATATCCGCTCAGCGCTTCTTTCATCTCCTCTCCGGTGATACAAGTAATGTTGCAATACGGGATTGCCTTCTGCGCGATTGCTGCTTTTTCGATGATCCCTCTCTTCTCTGTCAATCTGGCGCCCTCTTCTACGTTTTCATTGATGAATTCTGAGGATTCTTCATGGTCATCCAAAAATTCTTCTACCGCATCCTGATTTTCGTTCCAAAATTCATCGCGCACCACTGTCACGCCAGTCACGAGGCGGCTGTCTTTATTCAATTTATCCCACTCCTGTGTCAGATCCATCACACTTTTCAGATTTTCATTTTTAGACATGGCCACTGTCGCAAATGGCTGCGGCAGAATACCGATCGCATCCGAATCAGAAGCTAAAATTGCCGCAACCTCCGTGGCTTCCGATTTGTATTCCAGTGTCACTTCATCCAGGCTCACTCCGTTTTCTTTCAGAAGATACTGCAGAACATAATCAGGAGTCGTCCCTTTTCCCGTCAGATAAACCGTCTTTCCTTTCAGATCCGGGATGCTTTTTATCGTGTCGTCTCCTGAGATGGCATATACCACGCCCAAAGTGTTGATATCGATTACATGAATTCCTGCATCTGTCTTCTTATACAATACGGATGCCACATTGGCAGGAATCAATGCGATATCCAGTTTTCCCCCGATCATCTGTGCCAGCAGTTCGTCCGCCGCTGTCACCATTGTAAACTCATAGTCATTGTCCGTCTCCCCATTTTCATCATCTTCCATCAAAGAGACAAGTCCCATGGAGGTCGGTCCTTTTAAAGATCCGACACGAACCATCACGCCCTCCCCATTTTCTGCCGCTGCAGCCGTCATAGCGCTAAATGCGAGAACTGCTGCCGCTGCTATACTGATCCATCTTTTTTTCATTGTCATACCTCCTCTTCCGGTTAAATAATAAAAAAACACCGTCCCCACAGCCTATATATCTGCAAAAACAGTGCTTTTACCTGCGCCTTCAGGGGTTCGAACCCTGGACACCCTGATTAAGAGTCAGGTGCTCTACCAACTGAGCTAAAGGCGCCTGCATATTTAATTTCTTAACGCATGAATCATTATATTATAATTTTTTCAAAAATGCAAGTACTTTTTTACAAATTTCTACACTTTTTTTAATCTTACTGTTTTTTTATCTCTTCCCTGAAAACCTTCCGTCTTTTGTATTTTTTTGATCTGTTATTTTTTCAAAATACCAGATCCTGACAGATTATTTCTGCCTCTTCTTTTTTTATTTATCTGTTGTTTTTTAAAAAATCACTGTAAATTCTTCAGGTTTCCCAAATTTTTATAAATATTTTATAACCATTCTATTGAATCATGTTTTCAGAACTTTTATAATGAAAGGGGTATATGCTTTTTTCTAAAATTGTATAATTGAAAAGCAGCACCTGTATGATCACTACTGCTGATCAAATTTAGAAAAAGAGGGACTTAAATTATGGATGAGAAAAAAAAATCAACGTCTTCCCATGAACACCCTGTTCTTGAAAAGACAGAAAAATCTTCACCGCCTGAAAAGCAGAAATTTATACGAAATGACAAATATTTTACTATTTCAGTCTATGCGCTGATCGTCGTGTTTATCAGCGTCTTAATGATTAAAGCCATTATCTCTTCTTCAGAGACAATCGCAGCGTTCAAAGGGATCATGAAAGTCCTGATGCCGTTTTGCATTGGTATTTTAATCGCTTACGTCTTAAATCCTCTGATTACTAAGATGGAACATTTTTTTTACCGCAAATTTAAGCGTGAAAAACATGGTTTGAGTATGGTTCTTTCCATTGCGATCACCTATATGATCTGCCTGGGATTGATTCTGCTTACCTTATCTTATATCATCCCTCAGATTATTAACAGTATAACCGAAATTATTAATTATATACCGGAGACTTACACAGCGCTTACATCTTTTTTAAACAATTTAAATGAACATTTTCCGAATCTGGATCTGGAGTTTTTAAACCAGGCGGCACAGACGATCATTCCGGATCTCATCAATTATCTGAGAAACTTTACAGCGGAATTAGTTCCTACTTTGTATGTTCTGTCCGTCTCAATCGTTCAGTGGCTCGTCAATATTCTGATTGCCATTATTGTTTCCATCTATCTTCTGGCCGGGAAAAATGATCTGTTTCGCTCTATGCGCTATATGATGTATGCTTTTATCCCTCAGAAAAAACTGACGCCATGCCTCACAACACTGTCCGAATGCAATAAAATTTTCAGTAATTTCGTTGTTGGAAAATTTATTGATTCTTCTATTATCGGTGTTCTGTGTTTTATTTTAATGAATATTTTCCGCCTGCCATATGCACTGCTGATCAGTGCCATCGTGGGCGTCACAAATATGATTCCATATTTTGGACCGTTTATCGGAGCCATTCCAGGTATCGTTATTATTTTAATGATCAGTCCTTTAAAAGCGCTTGGATTCAGCGTCCTGATTCTGGCGCTCCAACAGTTCGACGGACTGATTCTCGGGCCAAAGATTCTGGGAGATTCCACTGGTCTTCGTCCTCTCTGGATCATATTTGCAATCACAGTCGGAGGCAGCTTTGCCGGCGTGCTTGGCATGTTCCTGGGCGTGCCGACTGTTGCTGTGATTCGTTACCTCTTCCTCGGATATATCCGAAGAAGACTGGACAGAAAACAAATTCCATATGATGAACAGGTTTTAAAATAATAAAACTTTCACATGGATCAAAAAAGAGTTTCATCGCAAAGATGCATCTGCCTTTCCGATGAAACTCTTTCTGTTTTTTTCTTTTTACTTTCTCTATTTCTTTTAACTTTTTAACTCTTCGTTTTTTTACTTTTCTGTTTCTCTATCTGTCTGTTTCTTTGATTTCCTTATTCCCGTTGACGGTCTTTTTTCTTCCACGCACTATCCAGCGTTTTTTTTACATCATCCAGAGATTTTCGGATTTTAACTGCACGGTTGTCGATTCCCGGTTTATCATACGAAAGCTGTTTTAATGATTCCTGAAGTCTGTGATGTCTTCTCACGCTAAAACAAACCTTTCTGATTTTTCTTATTATTATGTATGCTGGAAATTTTCATTTTCTGCCATTTTTTATCGGCTGATAATCATCTTACAAATTGGATTACCCTGAGAAGAAAACCGTTCCTCATATTCTGTCATAATATTTCCTTTTACCATTTCCGAATCATTATGAAGATCAAATGTATGTGCTTCTAATTTCCAGCCTGCCTCTTCCACCTGCTCAAGCGCAAATCGGAACAGGTCTATATTATCCGTCTTAAATTCAACCTTTCCTTCTCTGACTAAAATTTTATCATAGCGAGCCAGAAATTCCTTTGAAGGAAGTCTTCTCTTGGCATGGCGGTCCTTTGGCCATGGATCAGAAAAATTCAGATAGATTCCTGAAACTTCTCCCGGTGCAAATACATTTTCCAGATCTTCTGCATCCATTCTCAAGAAATAAAGATTCATAAGTTCTGGAAGCTGCTCTCTTTTTTCAAGCGCGCGCAGCAATACACTGGAATATTTCTCAATACCTATAAAGTTTTTGTCTGGATTTTCAAGCGCAAGCTGAGTAATAAAACGTCCCTTACCCATTCCAACTTCAAGATAAATCGGATGATCGTTTTGAAAAATTTCAGACCATTTTCCCTTTGCTTTTTCCATCTCATGAATGACATATTTGCTTTCTCCAATCACTTCGCGCGATCCTGGGATGTTTCTCAGTCTCATATATTTTTCTCCTGTTCTTTCTGTTTTTAATTTTATACATATTTATATACATATATGATATTCTTTTTCCGAAACGTGTCAAGAAGCAATAAAAATTTACACCAAAATTTCTATTTTTTCTTGTGTAATTTTAATTTTTTTTTAGAATTTTATTAATTTTTTTTGTAAAAATTTATAGTGGCAATTTTTTAATAAAGGTGTAAAATAGTAAAATACAAAGGAGGTAAAAAAATGGATCAAATTATCAGTAAGTTGTCCGAGATCGAAACAGCATCTGTCCGTATCATAGACAGTGCCGCTGCCGATTCAAAAAAGCTTGACGAGCAGCTCAAAGAAAAGATCTCATTGTACGATGCAGCAGAAGATCAAAAAATGGCTGATACGCTCTCAGATCTGAGGCGAAAACTATCCGCGCGCATGGACCAAGAGCTAAAAGACTTAAAACAAAGTACCGATGCGGCTATTCAGAATATGCTCACGATTTATGAACAGCAGCATGAACAACTTGCAGACGAAATTTTGCAAAATTTGATTAGGATGTGAGATTATGGGACAATTATTAGCCTATAGCGGTACTGCTACAAAAATCCGCGCCATGCACAGCCATCTCTTCACAAACAAAGAATATGAAGAGCTTGCTCAGATTTCCACCGTTCCGGAAGCTCTCGTGTATATCAGACAGCATCCTGGATACACAAACGTCTTTTATGGAAAAGACGAGTCCGAACTCCACCGTGGAGAGATTGAGCGTATGCTGACAAATTCCATTTACATTGCATTTCAGAAAATTTATCGGTTTGCCAGCATTCACCAGAGGAAATTTTTATCCATGTATTTTCAGAGATATGAATTAGTTGTTTTGAAAAGTTGTATGCGTTCTATTTTTGACCATCGTATGTTTGATCTGGATCTTACAATTTTTCAAAATTTTTTTGACCAGCATTCCAAGATTGATATCGGAAAACTGTCTGCGTGTGAGACAATGGAAGAATTTCTCAACGTTTTGAAAGATTCCGTTTACTATGATTGTCTTGTCAAAGTATCTGAAAAACCGTCCTCTACTCTCTGGGATTATGAGATGGCACTTGATCTTTACTATTTCTCTTCCTTCTGGAAGGAGAAAGACCACCTTTTGAAAGGTAAACCACTTGAAATCGTTACGGAAGCGTACGGTACAAAGATGGATTTACTTAACATCGACTGGATCTACCGGTCAAAACAGTTTTATCGGATGTCGCCGTCAGAAATCTACGCCATTTTGATTCCTATTAACTATCATTTAAAAAAAGAAGACATCAAACGGCTTGTGGAAGCATCCGACATCAAGGAATTCCAGGAAGCGCTGCTCAAGACATACTATGCAGTGCGGTATAAAGATTTTGATATTCCTTCCCTGGAGTCCATGTACAGTCTCATCCGCCATAAAGTGCAGCGTGACAATGCAAGAAAGAATCCTTATTCGATTGCAGTCATTATCTCTTATCTGTTTGAGAAAGAACATGAGGTGGACAGGCTGACTACTGCTCTGGAGTGTATTCGTTACGGCATCTCTCCGTCCGAAACGCTCAAATATATTATCTATTAGTAAAGGAGGTGTATAAGTGTGATTGTAAAAATGAAATTTCTGAGTATCACCGGTCCTCAGAATGATATTGACCGTGTTGTCGATCAATACCTCTCAAAATATGAGATTCATCTTGAAAACGCTCTGTCTAAGTTAAACACAGTAGAGAATCTTCGTCCTTATATGGAGTTGAATCCTTACCGCGAACTGCTGAATAAGGCAGATTCCTTCTGTCAGCAGCTTTCAATCACATCCTGCAGTTCTTCTGACGTCTGTTCAAAAGAACATGCCATGGAAGTGGTACAATCCCTTGATACACAGATCAACGAGATCTATAAACAAAAAAGTGAGATGGAACATCAGCTTGAGGAAACAAAAGCTTCTCTCGCCAAGATTTTGCCATTCTCATCTTTTGACTTCAACCTTCATGAGTTGCTGGGATTCCGTTTTATCAAATTCCGCTTCGGAAAAATTGAACATGAATATTATTCCAAGCTTCAGAAATACATCTATGATGACTTGGACACTCTGTTTTTTAACTGTTCTGCGGATAAAAAATATGTCTGGGGCGTGTATTTTGTGCCTTCCGTTCAGGCGGAAAAAATTGATGCTATTTATGCTTCCATGCATTTTGAACGCACTTACATTCCAGATGATTACACAGGAACTCCGAAAGAGGCTTCTGATGAGTTAGAGAAAACCATTCTCTCTCTTGAAAAACGGATTGATGACTGTGACAAACAGGTTGCAGGTATTCTGGAACAGAATAAAGAAGAACTTCAGTGTGCGAAATCAAAACTGGAGACGCTGTCCGCCAATTTCGACGTGCGAAAGCTTGCCGCATGTACGACGGCAAAAGAGCATCATCAGACATTCTATATCCTATGCGGATGGATGTCACAGGAGGATGCCACTGCTTTCCAGAAAGATATTGAAGATGATGACGATATCTACTGCATTGTGGAGGATGAAGACTCCGGAAGAGTCGATGAACCGCCTACAAAGCTGAAAAACCCTAAAATCTTTAAGCCTTTTGAGATGTTTATCCGGATGTATGGACTTCCTGCCTACAATGAAATCGATCCGACGATCTTTGTAGCGCTGACATACGCTTTCATCTTCGGCGCAATGTTCGGAGATGTCGGTCAGGGACTGCTTCTGGCTGTCGGAGGATTCCTTTTGTATCGCTTTAAGAAAATTAACCTTGCAGCGATTGTGGGCTGTGCCGGTATCTTTTCCACCATATTTGGATTCCTGTTCGGAAGTATCTTTGGATTTGAAGATATCATTGAACCGATCTGGCTGCGCCCTGTCGATCATATGACAACGATTCCGTTCATCGGTAAATTAAATACGGTGTTCATCGTTGCAATCGCTTTTGGTATGATTTTAATTCTGATCACAATGATCTTCCATATTATTAATGGATTAAAATCAAAAGATCCTGAAGCAACCTGGTTTGATACAAACGGACTTGCTGGTCTTGTCTTTTACGGCGCAATCGTTTTAACGGTTGTTTTATTTATGACAGGTCATGCTCTGCCGGCTGCAATCGTGCTTGTAGTAATGTTTGGCATCCCTCTGCTTTTAATCGCTTTGAAGGAGCCTCTCGGAAAGCTTGTACAGAAGCGTGCCGATTATATGCCAAAACAAAAAGGTATGTTTGTTGTCCAGACATTTTTTGAATTGTTTGAAGTATTGTTAAGTTATTTTTCCAATACACTTTCTTTTGTCCGTATCGGAGCCTTCGCAGTCAGCCACGCTGCTATGATGGAAGTTGTGCTGATGCTTGCCGGCGCTGAAAACGGCGCTGCCCCAAACTGGGCTGTAATCGTTTTAGGAAACTTATTCGTGTGCGGCATGGAAGGTTTGATTGTCGGTATTCAGGTTCTGCGTCTGGAGTACTACGAAATGTTCAGCCGTTTCTATCACGGAACAGGTCACGAATTTAAGCCGTTTGGAAAAAAAGCTGCAAAATAAATTTTAAAATCAGGAGGATAAAAATATGAATACCCTTACACAGATAACACTTGTAGTTGCATTGATTCTCAGCATTTTTCTGCCATTTGGAGCATTCCTCATGGGTAAAAAGACACGCGGAAGATACAAAGCGTCTCTCGCTGTCAACGTCTTCTTCTTCTTCGGTACATTAATCCTTGCCAATGTCATCGCTTTCACAGGTGATGCTTCCACCGCAATGGCTGCTGAAGAAGCTGTCGCTGCATCAAACGGACTTTCCACAGGTCTTGGATATCTTGCTGCTGCGCTCGTTACTGGACTTTCCTGTATCGGTGGTGGTATTGCAGTTGCTAGTGCTGCAAGCGCTGCTCTCGGTGCGATCAGCGAAGATCAGAGTATCTTAGGTAAATCCCTGATTTTCGTAGGTCTTGCCGAAGGTGTTGCTCTCTATGGTCTGATCATCTCCTTCATGATCTTAGGTAAATTATAATTTATGAAAATGTATCTGATCAGTGACAATGTGGACACATATACCGGAATGCGGCTAGCAGGCGTGGAAGGCTGTGTTGTCCACGAACGCCAAGAGCTCAAAGAAGCTCTTGAGCGCACGATCGCCGACAGGCAGATCGGCATTATTCTTCTGACAGAAAAATTCGGTCGGGAATTTCCGGATATCATTGACGACGTAAAACTGAACAGAAAGCTTCCGCTGATTGTTGAGATTCCTGACCGTCACGGAACAGGAAGAAAACCAAACTTTATCACAGATTACGTCAATGAAGCTATCGGAATAAAATTGTAAAGTAGGTGATGATATTGACAACTGAAGAAAAACTGAAACATTTTGAAGAATCTTCGATTGCGAAGGCAACATCCCTTGCGTCCGATATGGTAGGGGAGCATCAAAAGGCTCTTGATAAAATTTTTTCTGATCACAAACAGGGTAAAGACCGTCAGGTCGCTCTCCAGATCAGAACGGAGACAGAAAGTATCCAGCGTGCAAACAATATGGAGCTGTCAAAAGAGCAGCTGAAGCTGAAACGCCTTTTGACCCAGCATCAAAATGAGTTAAAAGACAAACTTTTCTCAGAAGTGATAGATAAATTAGACGCATACAAAAAAACAGACGATTATATCGCTCTCTTAAAACTGCAGGTAGAAGACATTCTGAGAATTGCAAGAGGGCAGGAAGTTCACATTTATCTCGATGTCGATGATGCTCCTCTTCTGGATTGTCTCACATCAGAAAAAAATATTTCCTTTATGATCGCAAAGTCTTCTTTTCTCGGCGGTACAAAAGCTGTGATTCCCAGCCGCCGCATCTTGATCGACCACTCTTTCCAGACAAAGCTGGAGGAGATGAAAAAGGAGTTTACATTTAACGGAGGAATGATCCATGAATAAAACAGGCATAATCTACGGTATCAACGGCCCTGTCATTTATCTGAAGGGAAATACCGGATTTAAAATGTCAGAGATGGTTTAT
This sequence comes from Clostridiales bacterium, assembly GCA_018366495.1. Taxonomy (GTDB): domain Bacteria; phylum Bacillota; class Clostridia; order Lachnospirales; family Lachnospiraceae; genus JAGZHZ01. The sequence continues at coordinate 28,812 of JAGZHZ010000004.1, read as the reverse complement.
GTCGGGAAAGAAAAGCTTGTCGGTGAAGTAATCGGTCTGACTTTGGACACTACTACCGTTCAGGTATTTGAGGAGACAACCGGATTAAAGCCAGGTGAAATCGTTGAGGCGACAGGCGACGCCATCTCCGTGACACTCGGTCCTGGTATCTTAAATAATATCTTTGATGGAATTGAACGTCCTTTAAGTGAGATCGCAAAGTCTTCCGGAAAGTATATCAGCCGCGGCGTCAGCGTCGATTCTCTTGACACAGAAAAGCTGTGGGAGACACATATCACGGTAAAAGAGGGAGATGTTGTGCGCGGAGGTACAATCATCGCTGAAATTCAGGAAACACCGGCTGTTCTCCACCGTGCGATGGTTCCCCCGACACTGTCCGGAATCGTGACAAAAGTTGTCTCTGACGGAAATTATCGTATTTTTGATCCAATCGTCACAATCCGGCTCGACAATGGAAAAGAGCAGGATCTGACGATCGCTCAGAAATGGCCGATCCGTATTCCGAGACCGACTTTAAACCGCTATACGGCATCAGAACCTCTGATCACCGGTCAGCGTATTCTCGATACCTTGTTCCCGATCGCAAAGGGCGGCACTGCCGCTGTTCCTGGCGGATTCGGAACAGGAAAGACAATGACGCAGCACCAGATTGCCAAATGGGCAAATGCTGATATCATCATCTATATTGGCTGCGGCGAACGTGGAAATGAGATGACGCAGGTTCTGGAAGAGTTCTCCGAACTGACGGACCCTCGCACCGGCAAACCTCTGATGGATCGTACTGCACTGATCGCCAACACTTCAAACATGCCTGTTGCGGCACGAGAAGCTTCTATCTATACAGGCGTGACACTTGCAGAATATTACAGAGATATGGGATATGATGTAGCAATCATGGCAGACTCCACATCCCGATGGGCAGAGGCGCTGCGTGAACTCTCCGGTCGTCTCGAAGAGATGCCTGCTGAGGAAGGTTTCCCGGCATATCTTGCCTCCCGTCTTTCCGCTTTTTATGAGCGTGCCGGAATGATGCAGAATTTAAATGAAACGGAAGGTTCCGTCTCCATCATCGGAGCTGTCTCCCCTCAGGGCGGAGATTTCTCAGAGCCTGTCACACAGAACACAAAACGTTTTGTGCGCTGTTTCTGGGGACTGGATAAATCCCTCGCCTATGCAAGACACTTTCCTGCCATCCACTGGCTGACAAGTTACAGCGAATATATGGCTGATCTGGCTCCTTGGTACAAAGATCATGTCAATCCGAATTTTGTAGATTACAGAAATCAGATCATGGCTCTTCTGAATCAGGAAAGCAAACTGATGGAAATCGTAAAACTGATCGGCGGTGATGTGCTGCCGGATGATCAGAAACTGACGCTGGAAATCGCCCGTGTCATTCGACTTGGATTTTTACAGCAGAATGCGTTCCATCAGGAAGATACCTGCGTACCGATGGAAAAACAGTTCCTGATGATGGATGTCATCCTTTATCTGTATCAGAAATCAAAAGCGCTCGTGACGATGGGAATGCCGATGTCCGTCTTAAAATCACATGATATCTTTGATCGCATCATTGCAATCAAATACGATGTTCCTAATGACAAACTGGAAATGTTCCAGGAATATAAAACAGCAGTCGATCAGTTTTTTGAGGCTGTCCTTGAAGAAAACGCATAGAAAGGAGAATTATTATGGCTATCGAATATTTAGGGCTTAGTCAGATCAATGGTCCTTTAGTCGTTCTGGAAGATGTTCAGGATGCTTCTTTTGAAGAAATCGTGGAGATTACAGTCGATGGAACGGATAAAAAACTGGGACGTATTGTTGAGATCTATGAAGATAAAGCCGTCATTCAGGTATTTGAAAGTACAGAAAATATGTCTCTTCAAAATACTCGAACTCACTTGACAGGACATCCGATGGAACTTGCCCTCTCCCCTGAGATTCTGGGACGTACCTTCAACGGAATCGGACAGCCGATCGACGGTCTTGGTGAGATCACACCGGAAAAGAAAATGAATATCAACGGTCTGCCGCTGAACCCTGTGACGCGTGAATATCCAAGAAACTATATCCGTACAGGAATATCCGCTATTGACGGACTTACAACACTGATTCGCGGTCAGAAGCTTCCGATCTTTTCTGGAAACGGTCTTCCGCATGATCGTCTTGCAGCCCAGATCGTAAAGCAGGCTTCTCTTGGTGAAAATTCTGACGAAAAGTTTGCGATTGTGTTTGCAGCGATGGGTATTAAGTATGACGTTGCCCAGTTCTTCCGCAAGACATTTGAGGAAAGCGGCGTTTCCGACCACGTTGTAATGTATCTGAATCTGGCAAACGATCCTGTCGTAGAGCGACTGATCACACCAAAAGTTGCTCTGACTGCCGCAGAATATCTTGCCTTTGAAAAAGGAATGCACATCCTCGTCATCCTGACAGATATGACTTCTTTTGCAGAGGCAATGCGTGAGGTTTCTTCCTCAAAGGGAGAGATCCCAAGCCGTAAAGGATTCCCTGGTTATCTGTACAGTGAACTTGCAACCATCTATGAACGTGCCGGTATCGTTCAGGGCGTGAACGGATCTGTGACACAGATCCCAATCCTCACAATGCCGAACGATGATATCACACATCCGATTCCTGACTTGACAGGATATATCACAGAAGGTCAGATTGTACTGGACCGCCAGCTTCACGGTCAGGCCATCTATCCTCCGATCAATGTTCTGCCGTCTCTGTCCCGTCTGATGAAAGACGGTATCGGAGAAGGCTATACAAGAGAAGATCATCAGGCGGTTGCCAACCAGCTTTTCTCCTGCTATGCAAAAGTGGGAGACGCCAGAGCGCTCGCCTCTGTTATCGGTGAGGATGAGCTGTCTCCTCTCGATAAAAAATATCTGCTCTTTGGAAAAGCATTTGAATCCGAATTTGTCGGTCAGGGAGAAGATGAAAACCGTTCGATCTCTGAGACGCTTGACAAGGGCTGGAAGCTTCTTGGAATGCTTCCTAGAGAAGAGCTTGACCGTATTGACACGAAGATCCTGGATCGCTATTATAAACCGGAAAATTCCGAGGTGACTGTATGAATCCAAACACCTTCCCCACAAAGGGAAATCTGATTCTCGCTAAGAATTCATTAATTCTTGCCAGACAGGGTTATGAATTGATGGATAAAAAAAGAAATATTTTAATCCGTGAAATCATGGATCTGATTGCAAAAGCATCTGAGATCCAAAGTGAGATCGACGAAACGTTCCGTACCGCCTACAGCGCGCTTCAGCGCGCCAATATCGAGCTTGGAATCAACTATGTGCAGGAAGTATCCTTCTCCGTGCCGATTGAGGATTCCATCCGTATTAAAACGCGAAGCATCATGGGTACAGAGATTCCTCTTGTAGAATATGATGAGACACCGCCTCGCTCTGTCTATTCTTATTATTCTACAAAGCCTTCTCTCGATCAGGCAAAGATTGCTTTCGAGAAAGTAAAAAATCTGACGATCCGTCTGTCCATGGTTGAAAACTCTGCATACCGTCTTGCAAACAATATTAAAAAGACGCAGAAACGTGCAAACGCTCTGAAAAATATAACGATTCCGACATACGAAGCTCTGACTACGAGCATTCAAAATGCTCTGGAAGAAAAGGAACGTGAAGAATTCACACGTCTGAAAGTCATTAAACGGATGCAGACAAAACAGGAAAATAAATAAAAAAGCAGCAGCCCGAAAGTTCAAAACGCTTTTGGGCTGTTGTTTTCTTCTTCTTTTTTCCTGTCTCTGACCATTCCATTTTATTTTCTTCTCACTTCAAATTCTCTGCCTCCCCTTGACTTTCCACTTTTTATTTAGTAGAATTGTAAATAGAACTTAATATTTTCGTAACCTTTTTATTTTTTTGTTTTTTTTATAAGGAGTTTATGAGCATGAAAAAAAGTATTTTTGCTACTCTTGTACTTGTTGGAATGTTAAGTATCTTTTGTCCCCCAGGTAAGGCAGAGGCGGCATGGCAGACCACGTCAAAAGGAACACGGTACACCATCACACAGTCTCCTGGCTATATGGTAGGTTTAAAAAAGATTGACGGGAAAACATATTACTTCAATAAGCAGGGGTATATGATCACCGGATGGTTCCAGACAGGCGGCAGACGTTTTTATTTCGATCCGAAAACAGGGGCCATGAGAACAGGGAGAGTAGTGATTGGAGGAAAACCGTATTACTTCCATCCTTCCAATGGTGTCTTACAAAAAGGCTGGTTTCAGGCGGCTACCTCAAAACTTTGGTACTACAGCGATGAAAACGGCGTTATGCAGAAGAATAAATGGATTGACGGCTATTATCTGGACAGCACAGGAAAGCGGGCGTCCGGATTTGTAACAATCGGAAAAGACCGTTATTTTTTTGTAAACGGCAGAAAACAGACGGGATGGTTTTCCTACAAAGGAAAAAAATATTATGCCAACGGTCATGGTATTCTCCAGAAAGACAGATGGATGGGCAGGTTTTATGTAAAGTCTGATTCTTCTATGGCTCTTGGTTGGACAAAGATTGGATCTAAAAAGTATTATTTCAATCCTTCCAACGGCGTCATCGTAAAAAATTCATTTGTGACCACAAATGGGCACCGTTTCTGCACAGATTCAAAAGGTGCGATGATCGCTTCCAAATGGATTCACAATACATACTATGCGATGAATAATGGCGTCATTGCCACAGGATGGAGAACAGTCGGCGGCAAACGATATTATTTCCACTCTTCCACTGGCGCCAAGGTAAAAGGGTTTATCCCTTATAATGGCAAGACGTATTATACAGATGAGACGACAGGAGCTCTTGTAAAGAGCAAATGGGTAGGCGAGAAATATATTAACCGCTACGGTGTCTGTGTCAAAAACAGCTGGCATCTCGACTACTACCTCGATGCAGATGGAAACCGCGTCAGCGGATGGCAGACAATCGGCGGCGAACGTTTTTACTTTGATCCTTCCGATTATCAGATCACAACAGGATTTCAGACAATCAGCGGAAAAAAATACTACTTCCGTCCTAGTACAGAATCCTCTCACAGAAAAGGCTCTCTTGTCACAAATACAACTTTAACAATCAATGGCAAGGTTTATACCATCAATGCTTCAGGTGTTGTGACAGATGAACAGGTTTCCTCCATAGGAGAAGAAATCGTGGCCTATGCGCTTCGTTTTGAAGGTTATCCTTATGTGTACGGCGGCAATAACCTTTACACAGGAGTGGACTGTTCTGGATTTACTCAGCAGGTGATGCTTCATTTCGGCATCAAGATTCCACGCACTGCAGATGCACAGATGAAAGGAAACGGAACACCAATTCCTGTTTCACTGAATCAGCTGCTTCCTGGAGATCTTCTTTTCTACGGCTCCATCTCCTATTCCGGCCATGTAGCTCTCTACATTGGAAATGGAAAAATTATCCATGCCGTTAATGAAGAGACTGGCATTGCAATCTCCAATTATAACTACAACAAACCAGTCAAAGCAATGCGCTATTGGTAAAGTAAATATTATCATTAAAATAGAAAAGACTTATTCCGAAGACTAAAATTCGGGATAAGTCTTTTTTCTGATATTTTATATTATATTTTCTGTATTTTAAACAATTATAGATCTCTCCTACGAAATTCTCTCTTTTTCTCCAATTTCATTTTATCCATTTTTACCAAAACATATATTCTGAATATAATACTATGTAGACTACTTATCCACTGCGTTTTTATGTGGATAATGTGGATAACTATGTGTATAACTCTGTTTTTCAGGGTTTTTTTATTTTCTCCAATGTGGATAACTTTTATTTCTTGTCCATTTTTTTGTCGATTTTAAGCAGTCCTATTTATCATTTTGTGCATTTCTTATAATATACCATCTTTTATTCGTTAAATCGCTATTGTTTTTATTTAGAATTTACTTTGAATTGTCTGAATATTTTTAATGGCATGGAAAGGGGACCGCTCTCGCGATCCCCAAAGGCTATATGTTAAATTTCATTTTAACCTATTTAAAAATTAGTAGTATCTCATAGCGCTTGCTTCAGAACGATAACTTCTGTCTGAAACAATGATTCCTGTAGATGGACTGCTTGCATGGACAACCTGTCCATTTCCAATGTAGATGGATACATGGCCGATATAACCTCCATCGCTGTAGAAAATCAGATCTCCAGGCTGAAGAGAACCTAAATCTACCGATGTTCCTCCGCCATAAGCCTGTTCTTCCGCTGTTCTTGGAAGATAGATTCCAAATGCTGCAAATACAGACTGTGTAAATCCGGAACAATCTGCTCCGTCTGTCAGGCTTGTGCCGCCCCATACATACGGATTTCCTACGAACTGCAATGCATATGCTACGATCTGTTCACCTGTGCTTGATGCAGGCGGTGCTTCTGTCTCCGGTTCTTCAACGATCGGTGGTTCTGTCTCTGGCACCTCAACAATCGGTGGTTCTGTCTCTGGTACATCCACAATCGGCGCTTCTGTCTCCGGTACATCCACAATTGGCGCTTCTGTCTCCGGCACATCTACAACCGGCGCTTCTGTTTCCGGTACATCTACAACCGGCGCTTCTGTCTCCTGATATTCTGTCTGCTGCTGTAAATATTCAAGATAAGCAAGTTCATCTAAGTACTGCTGATATGCCTGCTCGTCTAACTGCTGCTGTTCTAAAGCTTCCACATATTCTGCCTGCTGTTCAGCAAGATACTGCTGATATTCTTCTTCTGCCTGTGCCTGTTCTGCTTCCTGCTGCGCAACTGCCGCCAGATATGCTGCCTCCTGCTCTGCAAGATACTGCTGATACTGAGCTTCCTGCTCCGCAAGGTACTGTGCATACGCCTCTTCTGCTGCCTGTTTTGCTGCTTCTTCCTCTGCAATTCTGATCTGTTCTTCTTCGATAGACTCTGCTGCCGGGAATACAGATTCACAGTTTACATATTCTGCTGATACATATCCGATTAAGTCAGCGTCGACTGCAACTTTTACCCAGTCTCCTTCCTGACCTAAAACTTCCAGTTCCTGAGAATCTCCTACCATAGAGATTACATCTGCTTCATCATCTGCTGATTCACGAACCATCAGAGTTTCTGTATTTACAGTGGCAACTTCATCCGCCACAAAATTACTGAGATATTCTGCATCTGCTCCTGTCACGAAATATGCTTTATTTACATATCCTGTCACAGATCCTGACTGAATCAGATACCAGTCTCCTTCTTCTCCTAAAATGTCTGCACCGCAGTTATTGTAAATCTTTCCGACTACATTTCCATCCATGCTGGCTGTATCTCTGATATTTACATAAGCGCCATCATTGATGTACGCAACTGCGATATTATTAAATGCTGGATCAAGAGGTGCTTTTACCTTTGATTCACTGCTTGTATCAATATATGTCTCATCAGACGCTGCGTCTGTTGTATCCTCTGTAATATTTTGATCTTCCTGTGTTTCGTTGTATACTTCTGTTTCAGCTGTATATTCTGTCTCTGCTGTTGTCTCTGCCGTTGTCTCAGGCTCCACAACTAACAGATCGTCATCTTCCAGCAGATCACTGTAATCAATCAGTGAAATACTGTTCGCTCCGACTGTCATTACACTGCTTCCAAGCGCCATTGCGCCAGCCACGCAGACAGCTGCGACTTTTCTTACTCCTTTTTTCATTTTAACATAAGCCTCCATATATATATATCCATTTATTACAAAAATATTAAATTTATTACATTGCAATCATACCAAAGATTAATAAATATGTCAACCCTTATTATTTTATTTTTATTTCCGTAAAACTTTATATATATATGGAGACAGTTTTGTTAAATCTTACAATATCTTGTATTTTTCACTGTTTTCTCTGCCTGTCATGACAAGATCAGATATCTCTGTGCTGTGTTTACCGCATTCGCTCCGTCTGCCGCCGCAGTTATAATCTGCTGCATTGGCTTCGTTCTCAGATCTCCCGCTGCATAGACTCCCTCCACGTTTGCAGCACAATCTTCTCCTGCAATGATATATCCCTGCTCATTCATCTGGACTTTTCCCTTTAACAGCTCTGTATTCGGTATCGTTCCGACTGCCACAAAAATTCCTGCCACATCAAGCACTTTCTTCTCCCCTGTCTTATTGTTCTGAACACCGATACATTCAATATGATTGTCCCCGTAGATCTTTGTGACTTCGGTGTCCCATAGAAACTCTACATTGCTGTATGAAAACAGCCTCTCTTGAAGGCTTCGGGCTGCTCTTAACTCATCTCTTCTGTGAATCAGATATACTTTCTCGCATCCCCTTGCCAGAAACATAGCATCTTCCACAGCAACGTCTCCTCCGCCTACAACGGCAACTGTCTGCCCTTTAAAAAATGCACCGTCACACGTTGCACAATAGGATACTCCCATTCCTCCTAATTCCTCTTCACCTGGTATTCCCAGTTTTCTATGTCTTGCTCCTGTGGCAATCACAACGGTTCTGGCCTCATATACGCCTTCATCTGTCACAATTTTCTTTACTTTTCCTTCTAATTCTAAATCAATCACTTCTGTATTGATAAACTGGGCTCCTAACTTATCAGCGTGTTCACGGAATTTCATTCCCAGTTCAAATCCGCTGATTCCAGGAAGTCCCGGATAATTGTCCACTTCATAGGTGTTTACCACCTGTCCGCCACTTATATATTCCCGCTCTATCACTAAAGTATTCAGACGTGCTCTCTGCGCATAGATGGCAGCTGTCAGTCCTGCCGGCCCCGATCCAATAATAATCATATCATACATATTTTTTACACCAGGAATGGTCTTTCCTGCTCTCTCACCCATTCCCTTCTCCTTTCCTGTTTTTTCCTTGCAGCAGATCTCTGTTCTTTTATCTATATCAACCCATCTTCTGACTCCTCCGACTGGAAAACATATAAATTTTACGCTGTATAGTTGAAGTCAAAAGCATTCTTGACATCTTTCACAAAATTTCATTCTATATGAGAAAAGGGAATAGATCTCTCTATTCCCTCATCAGCCTTCCTCTATTTAACTTATGGATTAGCCAAAGTATCTCTGCAGCAGTCCTGCGAATGCTTTTCCGTGACGAGCTTCATCGCGTGCCATCTCGTGTACTGTATCATGAATAGCATCTAAGTTTGCAGCTTTTGCACGTTTAGCCAGATCTGTCTTTCCAGCTGTAGCGCCGTTTTCAGCAGCAACTCTCATCTCAAGATTTTTCTTTGTGCTGTCTGTAACAACTTCACCTAATAATTCAGCAAATTTTGCTGCGTGCTCTGCTTCTTCATAAGCAGCTTTTTCCCAGTATAATCCGATTTCTGGATATCCTTCTCTGTGAGCAACTCTTGCCATAGCCAGATACATACCAACTTCTGAACATTCTCCTTCAAAGTTTGCTCTTAAATCTGCGATAATGTCTTCTGGAACATCTTTTGCAACACCTACAACGTGTTCAGAAGCCCATGTCATTCCTTCTTCCTGTTTTGTGAATTTGGAAGCTGGTGCTTTACAGATTGGACAGAACTCTGGAGCTGCATCTCCTTCATAAACATAACCGCATACATTACATACAAATTTAGCCATAGTATAGATCTCCTTTTCTTTATTTAATATTTATTTTTAAGTTCGTATATCAGTAATAATTACTGATATTAATTTATCATATTTTTTTACGCTCGTCAAGCCTTTTTTTATAAATCTTTTTATTTTTTCAAGCAGTCTGCACACGTTCCATAGAAATAAGAAGTACAGCTGTCAATCTCTCCATCAAACTGGCTGGAAGCCTGCTTCATGTAATCGAGATTATTTAACTCCAAATCAAGAATGCGATGGCATTCTTTGCAGATCACATGCTGATGCGGCGAGACATTGCCGTCAAAATGATCAGCTCCATCTCCTGTTGTGAGTTTTTTTATTTCCCCAAGTTCTGATAAAAGCGCTAAGTTTCGATATACGGTTCCCAGACTGATATGCGGAAACTGTTCACGAATATTTAAATATATAACATCAGCTGTGGGATGATCTTTTCTTTCCGCAAGAAATAGTTTGATACTTTCTCGCTGTTTGCTGTATTTTAAACCTGACATCGTCTTTCTCCTTTCCTCATATAATAACAATAATAGTTACTGATATAATTGTAATGAAAAAGTAGAGCAATGTCAAATATTTTTATAAAAAAATAGGAACAATCACTTGATTTCTTTTATCATTTGATGTAATATATTCATATCAATACATAGTTTTCATTACTATGTCATATATCATCACCAATCATATAATATTTATATAAATCAGTTTTCTGATAAAAAGGAGGTTTTTTTATGAAACATAAATTAAAAGATCCCGGAAGCGCTATCACACACTTCATCGGTATGCTGATGGCGATCTTTGCTGCGACGCCGCTTCTGATCAAGGCAGCCAGAGAGCCTGACCACATCCATGTCATCTCGCTTGCTATCTTTATCGGCAGCATGATTTTACTATATGCAGCAAGCACTCTGTATCATTCTCTGGATCTCTCTGAAAAAATCAACCGCCGCCTGAGAAAACTGGATCACATGATGATCTTTTTGTTAATAGCTGGTTCCTACACACCGATCTGTCTTGTAGTGCTGGAACGTCCTCTCGGACTGTATCTGTGTGCACTCGTCTGGGCAATCGCCATCGTCGGAATCATCATAAAAGCTTTTTGGATTACTTGTCCGAAATGGTTTTCTTCCTTATTATATATTGCAATGGGATGGACCTGCGTTCTTGCCTTTACACAGATTTTAAATTCGCTTCCCCCAGCTGCATTTGCCTGGCTGCTTGCAGGAGGTATTATCTACACAATAGGTGGAATCATCTATGCCCTGAAACTTCCTGTTTTTAATAACCGGCACAAATATTTCGGATCACATGAAATCTTCCACCTTTTTGTGATGGGTGGAAGTATCTGTCACTTTATTGTAATGTATGTTTTCGTAGCGTGATACTCCTATCGCTGGAACGGGAGATTTTATGGCGCATCTAATCTAATGATTATTCAAGAGATGTCTGCACCCATTCGTTCAGATTGGATGTGCGGATCATCTCTTCTTTTTCTTTCCTGGACATCTTTTTGATTCTGTATTCTCGACTCATAGCCTCTTCTTTCGTTTCAAACGATTCAACATAGACAAGCTGAACCGGTGCGCGGCTCCTCGTATATTTTGCCCCTTTTCCCCTGTTGTGCGTATCTATTCTCTTTGCCAGATTGTTTGTCCATCCCGTATAATACGTTCCGTCACTGCACTGTACAATATATGTATAATTTTGTTCTTTTATTCTATTCTTTTTTATTGTAGTATCTTTCATTCCTTTATCTTTTATCTTCTCTTTTTTTATTCCGTTTTCTCTCATTTGCTCCTCTTCTTTTTCTCCTGCTTGTCCCTTATTTTTTTCTATTTTTTCTTTTTGTCTGCATTTTCCTTTCATCTCCACAGGAAGCCATCTCATGTATCACACATGATTCTTTTTTCCCTGAATATTATGATTTATGTAAAGGAACTGACAAAATTTATCAGTTCCATATTTATTAGGAAGCAATCGACAAAACAGTATCGCTCTCTGTGGGACGGATTCCCATGAAGCATAATTTTGATTGTGTAGGATAGAAAAATCGATTGCGATTTTTGAACAATCTAATTTCTGTTTTTTGTTCTTTATATAATATACGTTCTTTTTCAGAAAGTGTTCCTCTTTCATTCTCCTTCCAGATATAAAACAGGATCAACGGGTTCTCCGTCTTTCTTCATCTGGAAATAGAGATTGCTTCCTTCCACGCAGTAGTATTTTGTAGGCTCACTGACATAACCGATAATCTCGCCCTGTTCTACAAAGTCGCCTTCCTGAATCGCAAGCTCTTTTAACTGTCCATAGATCAGTTCATAACTGTTCCCGATGTCCATTGTGACAGTAGTTCCTGTCTCCTCACTGATACCGATTGATTTGACAATTCCCTCTGCACTTGCCACAACAGGAGCATTTACCTCCTGTCCAATCACAAGCGCCGGATTGTATTTATACTGATTTAGTGTAGGAAAATAGATTGTCCCATTCATACTGTAGTCCAGCAAAATTTCTCCGGCTGCCGGCCAGATCAGAACATCGTTCTCCTGAAAATCTAATGTCGGCTGAATGTGAGCGTCAGCATTCTGGGAAGCGACATCTTTTGCATTCTCGGTCTCTTTTTCTGTCTGTGTCTCGCTTTCTTTTTCTAATTCATAGTCTACCTTCTGATCTGCGACATCTACGGCTTCTTTCTCCGTCTCTTTCTGTGCTGTATCGATCCCCTGTGTTTCCTCCTGGTTTAAATCAATGATCTTGTTCTCCTGCTCTTCTCTCTTTTGCTCTAACTGATTTACAGAATAATAGCCGGCAAATGCCAGACCACCCATCAGACACAGGCTAAGCGCCCAGATCGTGCCTTTCTTACTAAAAAAATCTTTCATTTTTTTCACCTCACGCTTTGATTACTTTACTTATTCCTGGGTTAGTCATATCATTGCCAGATTTGTGAAATTTATTCTATTTTTTTACACAGCGTTTTCAGTCAAAGAATCGCGCCTGCGAGATTCTTTAACTGCGTCGGATCGCATCAGCGACATATTTCTATTTTGCCCCAGCGCGATCCTGACCGGGCTTTTTTATAGGAAATAAAAAAACAGCCTTCATGGAATTTTCCTTTCCATGAAAGCTGTCCTGTATTTTTATGCTAATTCCGTATCATCCACGTTTACTTCCACATGATCCAGATGCCAGATTTCATCCACATACTGCTGAATTGTTCTGTCTGCTGTAAATTTACCGCAGCAAGCTGTATTCATCATCGCCATTCTAGCCCATCTTGCTTCATCTCTGTATGCTTCTTCCACACGTCTTTGCGCTTCTGCATAAGATTTGAAATCAGCCAGAATAAAGTAAGTATCTGGGCGGTCGCTGCTGTTTGTGTTCAATAAAGAATCATAGATTTCGCGGAACAGTTCCGGATTCTGAGGAGCGTACTGTCCGTTAATCAGCTGCATCAGCACACGGCGGATATCCTGATCGTTATTGAAATAATCCATTGGACGATATCCTCCGTTCTGTTCATAGTTGATAACCTGATCAGAACTTAAACCGAAGATAAATGCGTTTTCTTCTCCTACTTCCTCTACGATCTCTACGTTAGCTCCATCCATAGTTCCCAGTGTAGGAGCGCCGTTCAGCATAAATTTCATATTTCCTGTACCGGATGCTTCTTTACTTGCTGTAGAAATCTGCTCAGAAACATCAGCTGCGGCAAACAAAAGCTCTGCATTTGATACACGATAGTCTTCGATAAATACGACTTTCAGTTTGCCATTGATGGATTTATCATTGTTGATTACATCCGCTACTGCATTGATCAGTTTGATTGTCAGTTTGGCTCTTCTGTATCCTGCTGCCGCCTTAGCTCCGAAAATAAATGTTCTTGGATAGAAGTCCATCTCCGGATGATCTTTGATATTATTATATAAATACATCACATGTAAGATGTTTAACAGCTGGCGTTTATACTCATGAAGACGTTTTACCTGAATATCGAAGATAGAACGCGGATCCACATCAATTCCATTATGCTCTTTGATATATTTTGCAAGACGGATCTTATTCTGATACTTGATATTCATAAATTCCTGCTGTGCCTTCTTGTCATCCACAAACAGTTTCAATTTTGACATCTGAGTCAGATCAGTGATCCACTCGCTTCCGATGTGGTCTGTCACCCAGCTTGCCAACAATGGGTTTGCGTGAAGTAGGAAACGTCTCTGTGTGATACCGTTTGTCTTGTTGTTGAATTTCTCAGGCATCATCTCATAGAAATCTTTTAATTCCTGATTTTTCAGAATTTCTGTGTGAAGCCGTGCCACACCGTTTACAGAATAGCCGGCAACGATAGCCAGATGAGCCATTTTTACCTGTCCATCATAAATGATTGCCATCTTGCGGATTTTTTCCTGGTTTCCAGGATATTTCTTCTGAATCTCAATGATGAATCTGCGGTTGATTTCCTCAATGATCTGATAGATTCTAGGAAGCAGTCTGGAGAAGAGCTCAATCGGCCATTTTTCCAGAGCTTCTGCCATGATTGTATGGTTTGTATAAGCACAAGTCTTTGTTGTGATCTCCCATGCTTCATCCCATTCCATTCCCTCTTCATCGAGAAGAATTCTCATCAACTCTGCGATTGCAACGGTAGGATGCGTATCGTTCAGCTGGAATGTCACCTTTTCATAGAATTTATGAAGATCGCTGTGATTTTTCTTATATTTTTCGATTGCTGCCTGAACGCTCGCAGAGATAAAGAAATACTGCTGTTTTAAGCGAAGTTCTTTTCCTGCATAGTGGTTGTCGTTCGGGTACAGTACCTCTACGATATTTTTGGCAAGGTTTTCCTGCTCAACTGCCTTGCGGTAGTCTCCCTTGTCAAAAGAATCCAGATGGAATTCATTGATTGCTTCTGCATCCCATACACGCAGTGTGTTTACCACATGGTTGTTGTATCCGACGATCGGCATATCATATGGAATCGCTTTGACTGACTGATATCCTTCCTGAATAAATTCATTTCTCTTTGTCTGTTCGTTATATACAACACGGATATATCCGCCGAATTTTACTTCTTTTGCATACTCCGGACGGCGCAGTTCAAACGGATTTCCGTCTTTTAACCAGTTATCCGGTACTTCTACCTGATAACCGTCTTCGATTTTCTGTTTAAACATTCCATAGCGGTAACGTACGCCGCATCCATATGCAGAATATCCCAGTGTAGCCAGGGAATCCAAAAAGCACGCTGCAAGTCTTCCAAGTCCGCCATTTCCTAATGCCGCATCTGGCTCCTGATCCTCGATCACATTCAGATCCAGTCCCATCTCCGCCAATGCCTCTTTTACCGGCTCATAAGCAGTCAAATTAATCAGGTTATTTCCCAAAGCACGACCCATTAAAAATTCCATTGACATATAGTAAACGGTCTTTGGATCTTTTTCTTCATAAGCTTTCTGTGTCGCCATCCAGTCGTTGATGATTACATCTTTGACCGCATACGAAACAGCCTGAAAAATCTGCTGTGGGGTTGCTTCTTCAAGTGTTCTTCTGTACAATGTTCTGACATTGTCTTTTACACTTTGTTTAAAAGCCTCTTTCTTAAATAACTTGTTCATGAGAACCTCCTATTTATGATTGTTTTCTACGCCCATGGTCACTGTCTCGCCGTTGATGTTCCATTCTTTCACATAGCCGTTAGTTGACTCAAATATAATTTCATCAGCAAGGACTTCGTCCTTCATCTTGTCTTCATATTTTTTGAAGATCTCAGCAATCTTCTCATTGCCCTGCACATAAATACGAATTCTGTCTGTCACTTCAAAGTCTGCTTCTTTTCTCATTGTCTGGATTTTACTGATTAACTCTCTGACAAAACCTTCCTCAATCAATTCCGGTGTCAGATTTGTGTCGAGAACGACCGTCAGATCTCCTTCTGTCTGAGAAACATAGCCTTCTACCTGAGCGGTTTCAATCAGAAGATCACCCTCTTCAAGTCGAACTTCCTGACCGTCAATCATCAGTTTGATCGCTCCGTCTGCTTTTAATTCATCCATCGCTGCATTGCCATCCAGCTGCGGCAGCATCTGACGGATTTTTCCAAGCAGTTTTCCATATTTTGGTCCGACTGTCTTTAACTGTGGTTTAAAACTATAGGAAGTAAATGCTCTTACATCATCTGTGAAATCTAACTCTTTCACATTTAATTCATCTTTGATAATATCTGCAAAGAACTGCGGAAGCGCTTTTTCTGCCTTCACAAACATCTTGCCGATCGGCTGTCTGTTTTTGATATTCGCCTCATTACGGCACGCTCTTCCCATGACTACGATCTCCAGCACTTCTTCCATATCATTTTCCAGTTCTTTGTCAATCCATTCTGTCTTGGCTGTAGGGAAGTCGCACAGATGAATGCTCTCCGGTGCTGTCGGATCAATATTTCTTACCAGGTTCTGGTAGATATCTTCTGTCATAAACGGAATCATAGGAGCAGCTACTTTTGCCACTGTTACCAGTGCAGTATACAGAGTCATATACGCATTAATCTTATCCTGTTCCATTCCTTTTGCCCAGAAACGCTCGCGGCTTCTGCGCACATACCAGTTACTCATCTCATCGACAAAATTCTGGAGTGCTCTTGCTGCTTCCGGAATTTTATAATTTCCCAGATTGTTATCCACTTCCTGAATCAGTGTGTTCATTTTCGATAACAGCCATTTGTCCATAACTGGAAGTTTATCATATTCCAGCTGATACTTTGTCGGATCAAACTGATCAATATTTGCATACAGTACGAAAAACGCATAAGTATTCCAAAGCGTTCCCATAAATTTACGCTGACCTTCCTGCACTGCCTTTCCGTGGAAACGGTTTGGCAGCCACGGAGCGCTGTTGATATAGAAATACCAACGGATCGCATCTGCGCCGTATGTCTCCAGCGCTTCAAACGGATCGACCGCATTTCCCTTTGATTTACTCATCTTCTGACCGTTCTCATCCTGCACATGACCCAGCACAATTACGTTTTTGTACGGAGCTTTGTTGAAGATCAGAGTTGAAATTGCCAGAAGAGAATAGAACCATCCTCTTGTCTGGTCAACTGCCTCAGAGATAAAGTTTGCCGGGAACTGCTGTTCAAATAATTCTTTATTTTCAAACGGATAATGATGCTGTGCAAATGGCATGGAGCCAGAGTCAAACCAGCAGTCAATGACTTCCGGTACACGGTGCATCTCTTTTCCGCACTTCGGACATTTGATTGTCACTGCATCAATATATGGGCGATGCAGTTCGATGTTATCCGGACAGTTATCTGACATGGATTTCAGCTCTTCAATACTTCCGATGGAATGCATATGACCGCACTCACACTCCCAGATATTCAGAGGAGTTCCCCAGTAACGGTTTCGGCTGATTCCCCAGTCCTGAACATTTTCCAGCCAGTCGCCGAAACGTCCTTTTCCGATGCTCTCCGGAATCCAGTTGATTGTATTGTTGTTGCGGATCAGATCTTCTTTTACCGCAGTCATCTTGATGAACCAGGATTCTCTCGCATAGTAGATCAGTGGTGTGTCACATCTCCAGCAATGAGGATAACTATGTTCAAACAGAGGCGCTGAGAACAGCAGTCCTCTTTCCTCCAGATCTTTCAAAACTAAAGGATCTGCCTTTTTACAGAATGTTCCTGCCCACGGCGTCTCTTTCGTCATCTCACCTTTTGCGTCTACCAGCTGTAAGAATGGCAGATCGTATTTTCTTCCCACTTTGGAGTCGTCCTCACCAAATGCCGGCGCAATGTGTACGACGCCTGTACCGTCTGTGAGCGTAACGTATGTATCGCATACGACGTAGTACGCTTTCTGCTTCAGTTCCACAAACGGGAATAAAGGCTCATATTCTTTATATTCCAAATCTGTTCCTACATAGGATTCCAGAATTTCGTATTTTCCTTCGCCTAATACCGTATCGCACAGTTCTTTTGCCAGATAGTAAGTAAATCCGTCCTCTGTTTTTACTTTTACATACGTCTCATTTGGGTTAACGCAAAGCGCTACGTTAGATGGCAGTGTCCAAGGTGTTGTCGTCCATGCCAGAATGTATGCGTCCTCGCCTTTTACTTTAAATTTTGCAATCGCAGAGCGTTCTTTGACGTCCTTGTATCCCTGAGCTACTTCATGGCTGGAGAGCGGTGTTCCGCATCGCGGACAGTAAGGCACAATCTTATAGCCTTTATATAACAGTCCTTTTTCCCAGATCTGTTTTAATGCCCACCATTCAGATTCGATAAAGTCATTCTCATATGTGACATACGGGTGTTCCATATCTGCCCAGAATCCTACTGTAGCAGAGAAGTCCTCCCACATTCCTTTATATTTCCATACACTCTCTTTACAGTGTTTGATAAATGGTTCCAGACCATACTCTTCAATCTGTTCTTTTCCATCCAGTCCCAGCAGTTTTTCCACTTCCAGTTCTACCGGCAGTCCATGTGTGTCCCATCCTGCTTTTCGAGGAACCATATATCCTTTCATTGTACGGTATCTAGGAATCATATCTTTGATAACACGAGTCAGAACATGACCAATATGCGGCTTTCCATTTGCTGTAGGCGGGCCGTCATAAAAAGTATATGTTTCTCCCTGTTTACGGCTTTCGATACTTTTTTCAAAAATTTGATTTTCTTCCCAGAATTTTTCTACTTTTTTTTCTCTCTCAACAAAGTTTAGATTTGTGGATACTTTATCGTACATGAGTTCCTCCTTTATAAAAATCTGTTTTTTTCATCTTTTCCTAGTGATCTATAGCTGAAAAAAAAGCTTCCGCTCTGTTTCTGACGCGAAAGCAGTCTATAATTTTCTATATTTTCTAATTATATACACCTTTCTTCTCATTGTCAATTTTATATTTTATTTTTCATCTCCGATATTGCCCAATTTTTCAAGGATTTTCAGCCATTTTCTGATCCCGTTCTGCGCAAAAACAGTCTGCTGTTCTTAGATCCTTCATCCAAGTAACAGCAGACTGCTTTTCTATATCTCGTTTCCTATATTTCTTTTTGCAGAAACTCTTTCACTTTTTTATAAATGCTTTCTGCATCCAGTCCATACTTTTCAATTAATTTTTCTGCCGGTCCCGATTCTCCAAATACGTCCTGAATGCCAATCCGCATCATCGGAACAGGATATTGTTCTCCCAGAACCTCTGCCACTGCGCTTCCCAGTCCGCCAATCACAGAATGTTCTTCCACCGTCACCACTTTATGCGTCTCTTTTGCTGCCTCGATGATCAGATGCTCGTCGAGCGGCTTGATCGTATGAATGTTGATGACACGCGCCTCTATCCCGTCTGCCTTCAGCTGTTCTGCTGCTTCCAGCGCACGGCTGACGCACAGGCCTGTCGCTATAATCGTAAGATCCTTTCCTTCGCGCAGTACAATCCCTTTTCCAAGTTCAAATTTATAATCCGCTCTGTCATTGATCACAGGAACGGCAAGACGCCCAAAGCGCAGATAGACAGGGCCTTCATGCAGATATGCCGCCTCCACTGCGGCTCTCGCTTCGATATCATCCGCCGGATTTAAAATCACCATTCCCGGAATCGTCCGCATCAGTGCGATATCTTCATTGCACTGATGTGTCGCCCCGTCTTCGCCCACTGAGATACCGGCGTGCGTCGCTCCGATCTTTACATTCAGATGCGGATATCCGATCGAATTTCGGATCTGCTCAAACGCTCTTCCCGCAGCAAACATTGCGAATGTGCTGGCAAATGGAACCTTTCCTGTTGTGGAAAGTCCGGCGGCGATTCCCATCATATTACATTCTGCAATCCCGCAGTCAATATGGCGCTCTGGAAAAGCTTTCAAAAAAGTTCCCGTCTTCGTTGCGCCTGCCAGATCGGCATCCAAAACAACTACATTCTCATACTTTTTCCCCAGTTCTACAAGCGCATTTCCATAGCTCTCTCTCGTTGCAATCTTCTTTTTTTCAGCCATCCTCATTCACCTGCCTTTTCCAGTTCTGCCATTGCCTGTGCATACTCCTCCGCATTTGGAGCTTTTCCATGCCATCCCGCCTGATTTTCCATAAAAGAAACTCCTTTTCCTTTTACAGTTTTCATGATGATTGCCGTCGGTTGTCCTTTTGTCTGTCTGGCTTCCGAAAAAGCAGCGTCCAGCTGTTCCAGATCATTTCCATTCTCTACATGGATCACATGGAAGTTAAAAGCTTTCCATTTTTCTTCAATCGGATATGGTGAGCATACATTCTCTATTCTGCCATCAATCTGCAGACCATTATTATCTACAATCACAACGAGATTATCCAGTTTTCGGTATCCTGCAAACATAGCAGCCTCCCATACCTGCCCTTCCTGAATCTCTCCATCCCCCAGAAGCGTATATACCCGATAGGATTTCTGACTCATTTTTGCTGAGAGCGCCATTCCGACTGCCGCTGAGATTCCCTGTCCCAGCGAACCGCTCGACATATCGACTCCAGGCGTATGTTTCATATCTGGATGACCTTGAAGGTAAGACCCTATATGGCGAAGCGTCTTTAAATCCTCCACAGGAAAATATCCCCTGTTTGCCAGCGCTGCATAAAATCCAGGCGCCGTATGACCTTTTGACAATACAAACCGATCGCGATCGGGATTTTTCGGATCTGACGGATCAACATTCATCTCTTCAAAATAGAGATATGCAAACAGTTCTGCCGCTGATAATGAACCGCCCGGATGACCTGATTTTGCTTCATAAACCTCTGTCACGATCCCTTTTCTGATTTCGTTCGCCATCTGTTTCAGTTTTGATTTATTCATCTGCGTTCCTCCGCGGCGTCATTCGCCAAAAACTGCCTTATAGTCTGCCTGAAATTTTGCAATTCCTGCATCGGTCAAAGGATGTTTTGTCATTTGTTCAATGACTTTATATGGAACGGTTGCGATGTCTGCCCCCGCAAGTGCACAATCTGTGACATGGATCGGATTTCTGACACTTGCCGCAATGATCTCCGTCTCAATCCCTGCAACCGCAAATATTTCTGCAATCTCCTGAATCAGATCGACGCCTCTGACATTGATATCATCAAGTCTTCCCAGAAACGGCGAGACATAGGAAGCGCCCGCTCTTGCTGCAAGCAATGCCTGATTTGCTGTAAAGATCAAGGTCACATTTGTTTTGATCCCCTCTGATGATAATACTTTCACTGCCTTCAATCCTTCTATTGTCATAGGAATCTTCACCACCATATTTTTATGAATAGCAGCGATCTGCCTTCCTTCCCGGATCATTCCCTCTGCATCTGTCGTCGTCGCCTTCACCTCTCCGCTGATCGGTCCGTCCACAATCTGCGTAATCTCTCTGATGACTTCCACAAAATCTCTTCCCTCCTTTGCAATCAGAGAAGGATTCGTTGTCACACCACAGATCACTCCCATATCATTTGCCTTTTTAATATCCTCAATTTTTGCTGTATCAATAAATAATTTCATTTATCTTACCTCTCTTTCTCTGTACAGATCTGAATCGACCTGCCGTTTTCCTTCTATAACAATGGTGACCGCCAGAGCCGTAAAAGACGCAGGCGGTCACTTTTTGTCCAGTAAAAATATTCAGTTTCTGAAACCTTCAGAACGATACTGTCCTTTGAACTGTTCCCCCCTACTTCATAGAAACAGAAACTTCTTCAGACAGCTCTTTTCTGTATGGGATAGACGGCGCCGCCCCCGCACGTGTGACCGCAATGGCAGAAGCCTTTGCCGCATTCTCCATTGCCGTCTCAGGTGTTTCACCGAGAACGAGTCCTCCAATAAAAAATCCTGTAAACGTATCCCCTGCCGCTGTAGTGTCAACTACATCTACTTTAAAAACCGGCTGGCGAATCACTTTCTCCTGATCTTTATAAATGGAGCCTTCCTCTCCAAGTGTTAAAACAATTTTAGCCATCGGGAATTTTTCTGCCAGCAATTCAAGCAGCTCGTCTCCCGTTCCGTCATGTCCGCACAGATCTCTGGCTTCAATTTCATTCAGGATAAAATAATCTACATAGTCAAGCGGATATGTAAATATTTTTTCATCCATAGGGGAAGGATTTAAAACAATTTTCATTTTCTTCTCATGTGCTTTCTGCATAATATAACCGATCTCGCTGATTTCATTCTGGAGGATTAAAAAATCTCCATCTGAAAACTGTTCCATCACATGATCAATCTGTTCTCTTGTCACCTGCTGGTTTGCACCGCCGAATAATAAAATACAGTTCTGTCCTTCCCTGTTTCTTTGTATGATCGCATGTCCTGTTTTTACAGGAAGTTTTGAAATCAATTCGATGTGTACCCCGACTTCTTCCAGCTGTTCTAAAAGGAAATCCCCATCTTTTTTTCCGACTGCCCCGGCATGCCATACCTGGACTCCACTTTTTGCCAGAGCAATCGACTGGTTTAATCCTTTTCCTCCAGAGAATACTTCCATTTTAAGAGAGGACATCGTCTCTCCACTTCTCACGAAATGGTCGACCGTATAGACATTGTCAATATTTAGTGAACCATAACTCAGTACTTTCATATTTTGCTATCCTCATCACTTTTCTTTTTTCTTGTTGATCCTCGCTCTACTAATTCTACAGAAAAAACAATTTCTTTACTTTTTTCTTTCCGCTCCTTATGATCAATGATAGCCTGGACAGCTACTTTTCCCATATCGCTCACATGCTGCCTGATCGTTGTCAGTTCAGGATTCATAATCTGTGAAAGTTCAATATCATCAAATCCGATGATCTGCACATCCTCCGGTATGCGTTTCCCGCCGCACTGAAGCTCTTTCATGACCGCAACTGCCACAATATCATTCGCTGCTACAATTCCATCTACGTCTGAATATAACCTTAATATGTCCTGTCCAGCCTCTCTGCCTGATTCAAAAGTATAATCAGATTCCAGGCTTTTTATTTCTATATGGTATTTGCTGCATCCGTCACAGTATCCTCTGAATCGATCCCGTGCTACAGACAGCTTTTGAGGACCTTTTATATGAATCAAATTCTTACATCCACAATGAATTAAATGTTCTGCCGCAATTCTCCCACCTTCATAATTATTAGAATGGATATATAAAAACTCCTTGCTGTTTTTTGCCTCGCGGTCGAAGACAACTACGGGGGTTGTACTATTGTTAAATGCTTCCTGAACATCCTCCGCATTTGACATCAGAATAATTCCTTCTGCCTGCAATGTTTCTAATATATTGATCGCAGATCTCAATTTTTCCATATCACCATTCACAAAAAACATCATCATGCGATATCCCATTCGATAAATCTCTTTTTCAATGGCATTGACAACGTCATTAAAAAAAGGGTTATCAATATCTGGAGAAATCACTCCGATAATTTTTGCACTGTTATTATAAAATGATCTGGCCAGCTCATTCGGAACAAATCCTGTCTTCTGGATTGCCTCCATCACACGCTGCCTTTTATCTGCTTTTACCTGGGCTGAATTATTGATAACCCTTGATACTGTTGAGGGAGATACTCCGGCAATTTTCGCAATATCCCGCAAAAGAACCATATCTTTCCTCCGCTTTTACTTTAAATTTACCGTTAATCACTTATGCTTTCTGAGCGCCCTTGGATGATTTTTTCTGAAGGAAATAATTCTGAATAATCTCCAGATAAGCAGCAATAACAATAACGATACCTGTCACGATAAACTGATAGAACGTATCCACGCCCATAGTAATCAGACCGCACTTCAGTGCTGAGAACAAAATCGCTCCTAATACTGTTCCAAAGATATTTCCTCTTCCTCCTGCCATGGAAGTTCCTCCGATAGCAGCTGCTGCAATCGCATCGAGCTCATATCCCTGTCCTGTAGAAGGATCGCCTGTTCCTAAACGTCCTACCAGAATCATAGCTGCCAGTGTGGTACCCAGCATAGCAATTCCATATGCCATCACTTTTGTGAAAACAACGCGTACACCCGATAATCTTGTTGCATCCTCGTTTCCTCCGATTGCATAGATATGACTTCCCAGTCTTGTCTTTTTCATGACGATTGTCATAACAATTGCAAATACAAAGAAAATCAGAACAGAAACAGAAACGTTCGGAGCTAATGTGCTGTTGAACACATTTCGATAGCTCTTTGGAACACTAAGTACAGGATATCCTCCTGTGATAACATATGCAAGTCCTCTGTAGATGGACATTGTACCCATAGTAGCCACGAATGGCTGAAGATGTAATTTGGAAATCAGGAAACCATTGATGATACCTAATCCGAATCCAATCACGAGACATAAAGCAATCCATATCGGAATCGGAAGTCCCGCTTTTGCAAGCTGAGCAGCAACACAGGCAACAAGCGCCAACACCGAGCCAACACTCAGGTCAATTCCGCCTGTGATGATTACGCATGTCATACCGATACCCATCAATCCATATGTAACAGACTGTGTAATAATTGTAGAAATATTTGCTACACTGAAATAAGCTGGATTCATAATGCCAAAGAAGGCAAATGTAATAATAATCGCTACTACAACACTAAATTCTCGGCGATATTTTTGGTAAAATTTTTTCATTTTGTACTTCCCCCTACTGCATATTTAAGAATGTTGTCCTCTGAGAATTCTTCCCGCAGGATCTCTTTTACGATTTCTCCTTCACGCATAACTAAAATTCTGTCGCTCATGCCCATAATCTCAGTCAATTCAGAAGAAACCATAATGATTGATTTCCCGTTTTCCACCATATCTTCCATCAGACGATAAATCTCTGCCTTTGCTCCGATATCAATTCCTTTTGTAGGTTCATCAAAAATCATCAGATCTGCATCTGTTGACATCCATCTGGCCAGAATTACTTTCTGCGCATTTCCTCCTGACAGGCTTGATGTCATAAACTCCGGATCATTCGGGGTTAAACCTACCTGCTCTCCAACTCTCTTTGCATTGTCCGCCTTCATCGAATTGCTGACAAACATACCTTTCTGATATTTTTTCAGGCTGGAGATTGCAATATTGTCCATATTTGCCAGATTTGGAATCACGCCTTCCTCTTTTCGATTCTCAGAGATCAGGGCAATTCCTGCTTTCACCGCATCTGTCGGCTTTTTGCAGTTTAAAATCTTTCCGTTGTACTCCACAGTTCCTCCTGTGGCTCTGTCTGCTCCATAGATCGCTCTCATGACTTCTGTTCGGCCTGCTCCTACCAATCCAAAGAATCCTAAAATTTCTCCTTTGTGCAGCTCAAAGTCTACATTCTGGAACGCTTCTCCTGAAAAATGACTGACTTTTAACACAGTCTGATTTTTGTCACATCTGGACGGCTTTGTTCTCTTTGCGAACAAAGATACATCTCTTCCGACCATTGCATGAATTAAATCTTCTTCCGTACAGTTTTTTAGTTCCAGTGTCGTGATATATTTTCCGTCACGCAGTACGGTTGCACGGTCGCAGTGAGCAAAAATTTCATCCATCTTATGACTGATATATAAAATGGTGACTCCTGATTTTTTCAGCTCATGAATAATTTCAAACAGAATCTTTACCTCAGCATCGCTTAGAGATGCCGTCGGCTCATCAAATGAAATGACGCTGGCATTGAGCTGCAATGCCTTTGCAATACCAATCATCTGTTTCTCACCTGCTGTCAAATCACCGATCTTATCTTCTGCCGAAAAGTTGCAGTGCAGTTTATCGAGAAGTTCCTGTGCAGTTTGATTCATCTTCTTGTGATCAATCATCCCATATTTGCACGGTTCTTTTCCCAGCATCAGATTCTGTGCCACTGTCATCTCCGGAATTACACTGATTTCCTGATGAACTTTTGCGATTCCAAAATGAATCGCTTCACTGGCATTTGCAAAATGTACTTCCTGACCCCCGATTTTAATTGTACCGCTGCTTGCTGGAAATACTCCGTGCAGTATATTCAGCAGCGTACTTTTTCCTGCGCCGTTTTCGCCCACCAAAGCGTGTATCTCGCCTTTATTGACGGAAAACGATACGTCATCCAACGCTTTTTGTCCGGGGAATATCTTTGTGATATGTTGAATTTCAATATATTTTTCCATACACATTTCTATCCTTTATTTTTTCTTTCACAGACGTTTTCTTGTTACGGTCTGATTCACCGGAAAGAAAAGATATTCTCTTCTCTTTTGAAACCGGTTTCAGTTCTGTTTTATATTTTGCTCTGATTACTTTGTAATCAGAGCAAAATATTTTTTAAGATAATAATTTTTAAGATTATTGCGATTTTGCTGTCTCTCTGATATATTGCGAAATCATTTCACATTTCACATTACTTGTTATTCTTCAAAAACAGGTTCATATTCATATCCAAAGATCTCTTCAAATGTCTTGTCTACATTCTCGCTGTCGCGTACGCACTGTGGTGCATATACAACCTTCGGCACATCCTGTCCTGCCAGTTTACGGATAGTCATCTCTACTCCGATTGCTCCCATTACCTTTGGTGAGAAGTCTACTGTCGCATCCAGTTCGCCTTCCTGAATAGATGCAATCGCTTCACTTGTTCCGTCTGTTCCTACTACTACGCAATCGCTGCCTGCTGCCTTGATCGCTTCCAGACTTCCCATAGCCATTGTATCGTTGTTGCAGTAGATTCCTTTCAGATCTGGGTACTGCTGCAATAACGTTTCAGTAATGTTGTATGCTTTCTGGCGATCCCAGTCTCCGTTCTGTACTGCCACGATCTCAATCTTATCGTTGTTCTGCTCTGCAAAGAAATCATTGAATCCCTGTGTACGAGCTTGTGCTGCTGTAGCCTGGCTAAGACCTGTGATGCAGGCAACCTGTCCTTCCTGTCCTATCTTGTTGTAGATCCACTCTGCTCCCTGTTTTCCTGCCATGTAATGCCATGCGCCTACTGTTGTTCCTGCATAAGGGCTGAATGCGTCCATTACGGTTGTCAGTTCGATTCCCTTTTCCATTGCTGCTTCACATCCAGGAACCAGATTTCCTTCCGAGATACCGGAAATCATAATGGCATTGTAACCTTTATTGACCATATCCATCATCAATGTCAGCTGACCTTCTTCGTCAGATTCCGTCTGTGCTCCACGCACATCAATCGTCAGATCATATCCTGCATCCTGGAACATTTCTGCGCCCCATTCTGCTCCTTCTTTTTCCATACGCCAGAATTCATTTTCAAATGTCTTTGTCGCAAATCCGATTGTAACTGCTTCGTCTAATTTTGGAACTGCCCCTAATTCTTCTCTGATATCATTATACTGTACTGCCTGATCATAAAAGTCATATCCCTGCTCTGCTACGTCTGCACTTGGAAGTTCATCCTCTGAAGCATATACAGGTACTGCTGCTGCTGTCATCATAGATGCTGCCAATAATGCTGCTAATAATTTTTTCTTCATTTTTCTACCTCCGCTAATTTGGCGTGAAACCGGTTTCATAATTTTCTGAAATTTCCCTTGATTATATTTTCCCGAAACAATCAAGATATGTATATTTAGAATATATTTTTATGAAACGGGTTTCATTTTTAACCAAAATCCAATACTATTAATTGCACTTTGCTATTATTTTTTTGTTATCTATATTCTAAATTATACATATTTCCTATGTCTTCATACTACCACGTTATTTTTATTTTGTATATCGCTTTATTTTCCAAATTATATATTATTTTTTTGTATGTTTTTTACAATCTCATCTCATTTCTTCTCTTTTTTTCGTTTTTTGCTATTGTGATTCTGACTATAGCGCAAAATTTTCAGATCTGGCAAATGGTCTGTGCGGAATCAATTTTTAAAGATATTTTTATGACCTGCCCCAAATTCAGATATGACAGGATGAAATGGTATCACCTTTTCAGATTCAGATGTGGCGGCATGAAAAGGTGTACTTTTTCAGATGCGTATGATAGAATAGAATCATCTCACAGAGCAATTATTTTGTGTCTGATTTTTATAATAATTTTTTCATCCAATCGCAATTTTTTTGTGGATGATAAAAAAGAATGTATATTTCTAACATATGAAAGGATTTCGGTATGAATCGTTTATTTCAGATAGACAACCCATTTTTTCGCTTTATGGGAAATGTGGCTGATCTTGTTATTTTAAACTTTTTATTTTTAATCTGCTGTATCCCGATTGTCACAGTCGGCGCCTCGTTCACAGCAGCGTACTATGTGGCAATGAAAAAAGTCCGCGGAGAAGAATCTTATATAGCAAGAAGCTTTTTTCATTCTTTTAAAGAAAACTTCAGACAATCCACGATCATCTGGCTTATTTTTTTATTTCTGGGCATCCTTGTTTTCTTTGATTTTAGGATTATCGGCGCAATGGAGGGATCTGTATCCGCTGTTTTAAACTATCTCATGATTGTGGCCGTTTTCTTCGCAGTAATGGTTTTTCTGTATGTATTTCCTGTTCTGGCGCGATTTTATAATCCTGTCAAAGTAACATTGAAGAATGCTCTTCTGATGTCGATCCGCCATCTGCCTTATACGATCCTGATGATTGCTATTACAGCCACATTTGTGTTCATCACTTTTTTTGACTATTTTTCTCTTGCTTATGGACTTTTCATCTGGCTTGTGATCGGATTTGCGCTTATTATTTTCATTCACTCTTACTTCTTCAGAAAAATTTTTGACTGCTATATACCGCCTGAAGAACGAAAGTCTGAAAATTAAAGTTCCCATAAAAGAGATTTTCACAGGTATCTTATTATACTACTTATACTACGGATTGCGGACTCTTCGGAGTCCGTTTTCTGTTTTTAAGGTAAAAAAACGGAGCTGCTGCTCCAGTAGATTATCTATCTACTTTTGCAACAGCCTCCCTTTAAAAGTAATCGTCAAATGTCAAGGTACTTGCTATTTGGCAATTACAATCATAAATTTCATTCTATTCATTGAGATGTGATTTTTCATTTCCTTTTTCTCCCATTTTAAAAACTATATCCTCCATGCCATATTAAATTTGCTCTGTAATCTAGCTCTTCTTTTTTTGATATTCTCCATCTCTTAAAATTTCATCTGCCAATAGTTTTTCTTCTTTATCTACAAATTTCCAGTATTGTACTGTATATTCTCCTTGCTCCATTAAGTGAAACTTCATTCTAACTAACATAATTTCGTACCAAATTTCTTTATGATGATCTTGATTTTCTTTTTCATTTACCAATTTTATTTGTTTTATTTTATACT
>JAGZHZ010000055.1 GCA_018366495.1 Clostridiales bacterium | reverse complement strand
GCTAAGATAGAGAGGAAAAAAAATGCTTGATATCATAAAAGAAAAGATAAAAGAGGCTGATTTTGTCCTGGTAGGAATCGGACAGGAGATGGCATGGAAAGAAGAAGAGACATTTGAAGGGGAAACTGCGTGGCTGAATGAGTATAAAAAGGCAGCAGATATACAATGTCTGACACAGAAAGATGAGATTTTATCAGCATATGAGAATCTTTCTGAACTGTTAAAGGGAAAGATCTATTTTATTGTGACGATGAATACAGATGATGTAATTTTCCAGTCTTCTCTCAGAAGTGATCAGATCGTAGCCCCATGCGGCAGTATTCACAGACTCCAGTGTGAGGAACATCTCTTTGACGGAAGAGAAGTAATTGAACGAATCCAGAGAGAGCTGGACGAAGGAAAAGATCCGACAGAGATTGAAAAGCCGGTCTGCCCGATCTGTCAGAAAGAAGCAAAGATGAACATTGTAAAAACAGAAGGATATTTAGAGGAAGGATATTTGGCAGACTGGGAGCGATACCGCAAATGGCTTTCCTGTACCTTGAATAAAAAGCTTTGTATTTTGGAGCTGGGCGTGGGATTTCAATATCCTTCTGTGATTCGCTGGCCATTTGAAAAGACAGCATTTTTAAATAATAAGGCATCCTTTGTGAGAGTAAACAGCAAATTTTTCCAGTTATCCGAAGAATTAAAGGGGAAAGCCATTTCAATTCCTCAGAATCCGCTTGTACTTTTAAAGGGGGAGAAAGATGATAGCGATAATAGACTATGATGCAGGAAATCTAAAAAGTGTACAGAAAGCATTAAATAAGATAGGAGAAGAAGCGGTTATTACGCGAAAAAAAGATGAAATTCTAAATGCCGATCATGTGATTTTGCCAGGTGTCGGATCATTTGCAGATGCAATGGAAAATCTAAAAAAATACAAGCTGGATGAGATCATTCATGAGGTGGTGGAAGAAAAAATTCCATTTTTGGGAATCTGCCTTGGACTTCAGCTTTTATTTGAATCGAGTGAAGAGAGCAAAGGGGTGGAAGGATTGAAAATTCTGCCTGGAAAAGTATTGCGTATACCGGATGCAGAAGGATTAAAGATACCGCATATAGGCTGGAACTCTCTGACATTCCAAAATCATGGAAGATTATTTGAAGGAATAAAAAAAGAACCATACGTGTACTTTGTACATTCCTATTATTTAAAAGCAGAAAATCCGGAGATTGTGACGGCTGTGACACAGTATGGAACGGAAATTCATGCCTCTGTAGAGTATAAAAATGTGTTTGCATGTCAATTCCATCCGGAAAAAAGCAGTGAAACAGGGCTTCATATCCTGAAAAATTTTGCAAAGCTTAGAAGGGAGGAATTCTGAGTGTTTACAAAACGAATTATTCCATGTCTGGATGTGAGCAATGGAAGAGTGGTAAAGGGTGTCAATTTTGTAAATCTGCGCGATGCAGGGGATCCTGTTGAGATTGCTGCAGCGTATGATAAAGCAGGTGCAGATGAGATTGTCTTTCTGGATATCACAGCCTCCAGCGATCAGAGAACGACTGTGGTGGACATGGTCAGAAAAGTAGCAGAAAATGTATTTATTCCGTTTACTGTGGGAGGCGGAATCCGTACCGTAGAAGACTTCCGCGCACTGCTGAGAGAGGGAGCAGATAAGATTTCGATTAATTCTTCCGCAATCAACACCCCGCGTCTGATCAGTGATGCAGCAGATAAATTTGGGAGCCAATGTGTGGTGGTAGCGATCGACGCCAGAAGACGAAGCGATGGGGCTGGATGGAACATATACAAGAATGGAGGAAGAATCGACACAGGGCTGGATGCTGTAGATTGGGCAAGAAAAGTAGAAAGTCTCGGCGCTGGAGAAATTCTTTTGACAAGTATGGACTGTGATGGGACGAAAGCAGGATATGATCTAGAACTGACGAGAGCGATTGCGCAGAATGTGTCTATACCAGTGATTGCATCAGGCGGTGCCGGAACAAAAGAACATTTTTATGAAGCTTTGACTGAAGGAAAAGCGGATGCAGCGCTTGCCGCATCTCTGTTTCATTACAAAGAACTGGAAATTCAGACATTAAAAGAATATCTCTCTTTACAGGGAGTTCCTATGAGATTATAAAAAACAGGAGGATCTGAGGTGGCACAGATAGACAATGATTGGTTGGAGCCTCTGAAACCAGAGTTTGCCAAACCATATTATAAAAAATTATATCAGAAAGTGATTGAAGAATATAACACACACATAGTTTTTCCAGAACCGAATGATATTTTTAATGCGTTTGCCCTGACACCGCTTCATAAGGTAAAAGCAGTCATTTTAGGTCAGGATCCATATCACGGAGAAGGACAGGCTCATGGACTTTGCTTTTCTGTAAAGCCGGGTGTAGATATTCCGCCTTCTCTGCTGAATATTTATAAAGAGCTGCAATATGATATGGGATGTGAGATGCCGAACAATGGTTATCTTGTAAAATGGGCGCAGCAAGGGGTACTGATGCTGAATACCGTGTTGACTGTTCGGGCTCATCAAGCAAATTCTCACCGTGGAATCGGATGGGAAGAATTTACAGACGCTGCAATCCAGATTTTAAACAGACAAGATCGTCCGATTGTATTCCTTCTATGGGGAAGACCGGCACAGATGAAAAAATCGATGTTAAATAATCCAAAACATCTGATCCTGGAGTCTGCCCACCCAAGTCCTTTGTCGGCGTATAGAGGATTTTTCGGCAGCAGACCATTCAGCAAGACAAATGAGTTTTTACGTCAGCATGGAGAGACGCCGATTGACTGGCAGATCGAAAATATATGAGAATAGAATAAGTTCACTTAACGGATGACAGATTAAAAAATAAAGGAGTTTTAAAATCATAATAAAGAGAGGCTGCCGCAAAATAGAAAATTTCTGCAAGATATAACTTAGGTCTATATACTATGACCAAATATCATGTATGATATGCTACCCTCATATAGGACAATGAAATATAAAAGTCCTATGTGGGGGTATTTTCATGTCTAGAAAAAGTAAGATAAATCCAATAGAAAAGGT
>JAGZHZ010000025.1 GCA_018366495.1 Clostridiales bacterium | reverse complement strand
AGACCACATTCTTATAATGATTATCGGACACCATTTGAAGCCCGGTATGGAATACGAAATTATTAGGCACAAGTGTTACAAAAATGCTTGACCACAACACCGGTTGCTTTTTGGTGTTTTAGGTGCCCAGACAACATCTTTACCATTGATCCGCTGGAAGGTTTTGCTGATGGCGATGGTGTTATTTTCCAAGTCCATATCAGCCGGTGTTAAAGCACACAGTTCGACCACCCGCATTCCTGTATAGTATATGGTCATGAAGGCTGTATAGGAAGCTGGCTTATCCTGTACGGCTACAATAAACTGTTCAAATTCCGCCTTTGTCCAGAATTGCATTTCTTCTGCATTGCTTTTTCCCATGCTCCCAGCTTTTGTGCATGGATTTTCCAGCAGATCATAATATTTTACTGCATAGTTGAACATAGCTGTAATCTGATTATTAATGGTTTTAAGATAAGTTTCTGAGTAGCCGCTTCCATCTTTGGGTTTGTATGATATCATTTTATTTTGCCATTTTCTTATGCTGGCTGGAGTAATTTGATTTACTGGCATTTTCCCCAAAAAGGGAAGCAATTTTTTGTTAATGATAAATTGTTTTTGAATAAAAGTGTGTTCCCTGAGTCGATGTCTCATGTCCTCATTATAAAGCTTGATAAAATTCTTGAAAGTCATGGAAAGATCCGCTTGCTGCGTTTCTAAAATTTCTTTCCCATTCCTTAGCATCGCGTTGCAATTTAAAATGATGTCTATAATTTCCATTATTATTTTTTGTAGAAAAATAAGTGTTTCTGTGATAAAATCAAAGAACAAAGATAAAAACGCAACGTAAGAG
This sequence comes from Clostridiales bacterium, assembly GCA_018366495.1. GTDB lineage: Bacteria > Bacillota > Clostridia > Lachnospirales > Lachnospiraceae > JAGZHZ01. The sequence goes on along the minus strand of JAGZHZ010000025.1, from coordinate 34,505 downwards.
AAAAATTCTTATAGAGTCGGTAGGTAGCCCGACCGCACTGTCTGGTGTAAGTAACCCTCCCTCCTTAGGGTCGTCCGTTCTTTGTTTATTACAATTATTTAAGGAGGAATTGTCATGAACAAAGTAACAGGCAGACTAATAGTATATTTTGAAGAACCATTCTGGGTTGGTGCGTTTGAACGGATATCAGAGGGAAAGTTATCTGTATGTAAAATTACGTTTGGAGCGGAACCAAAAGACTATGAGATATATGATTTTATTTTAAAAAATTACGATCGGCTGCGCTTTTGTCAGGCTATGGCATTTGATGAAAAAGAACATGTTTGCAATCCAAAACGGGTACAAAGAGAAGTGCGAAAACAGGTAAAAAATACTGGAATAGGCACAAGATCGCAGCAGGCGTTAAAATTACAGCAGAAGAAGTTGAAAATTGAACGAAAGACTGTAAAACGAGAGCGACAGGAAGCAGAAAAAGAACGAAGATTTAATCTGAAACAGCAGAAAAGGAAAGAAAAGCACAGGGGGCGGTAGTATATAGGAAAAAGATGGAATGACAGGCGAGAAGTTTTGCCAGCAGAATGAAGAAATATAAGAAGCTACAATTTTTACTATATATAAACGAGAGGATCTTATCTATGAAATTTTGGACAATTCAAACAAAAGATGTACTTGAAATCATTCAAAAAAAAGGAATATATCAACCAGATTTCAGCAAAAGCCGTTATCTGGATATGAACAGAGAATTAAATGATCTATATTATTTTATATTACAGTCATTTAACTCTCAAAATCAAAAAGATTTAAAAGGTCTTATTTTTGCTTTTGCAAGAAGTGATAACAAGGCAATATACCCGATTGGTTCTATTGAAGAATTTAAGTCATTTATGGAAAGCAAAAAAGCAGTAATTGGAAGCTTTTGGAAAAATTTAGATCAGAATAATTCTATAATTATGGAGCTTAACTATGAAGAGAGATTTAATCCTATTTTTATAGATATAAATGATTTTCAGTTCCTGATGCCGCCTATTATGCTGCTTCCTCCATATACAAAAAATTCTATTTTAAGAATACAGCAAGATATCGTATATGGACAAACTTCGGTTTCGGAATTTCCAAGCAATGTAATGCAAGCACATTTACCTTATATAGAAAAAGAAAATATTGTAAATGTTTATCCAATATTTGAGATAGAGTAGTATATAAATGGGGAAATTGTCAATAGTTAACGAAGTATTTATAAGTAATTAGACAGAAAATTAGTGTTTAAAATCATCTGTATTTTCAGAGTCTAAAGGTCTAATAATGAAAAATTTAATTTTTATCAAATATGCCGTAAAACCCCTTGCTTTAGCTATAGGGAGTGTCAGAGGGCTATGATAGAAATACGATTTAACATAAAAATCCCAAATTTTTCCTTTACTTTGCTATTATAGAAGGGGTATAATAAAAAAGTAATTAAATAATGTGTGATTATGGTTCGTTCATCATATAAGTTTTAGGGGTGAATGATTAAAAGGGAAACAGGTGAAAATCCTGTACAGTCCCGCTACTGTAATTGCGGAGCAGCTTTCATAATGCCATTGAGAAATCTTGAGAAGGCGAGAGTTTGCGTGGATGCATAAGTCAGGAGACCTGCCATAAATTCAGTAATGAAATTCTGCGATGGACAGAACTGTTACAAATAAATGAAACATGCTTGCTTTTTGCAGGGATGTCTTGGTCTGTATACGTGTGCTGCCATTGTCAGCGCACGTTTTTTTTGTCAAAAAATGAGAAAGGGGGGAATCAGATGAAGAAAATAGCGATCTTAACTTGCCTGAAATCGGTAAATTGTTGTACAGGAGCTGCTTGCTTGACTGCATTTTATAACAGGTCAGGAGCATTTCAGCAATACGTAGATGAAGAACTTGAATTGACGGCATTTTGCCATTGTAATGGATGTGACAGCATATTAGAGCAGGATAATGGTATGCAGGAAAAATTGGAACGAATTTTAAAAATTCATCCAGATGCAGTCCATTTAGGAGTCTGTACTCTAAAACAGGAAACGGATCGATGTAAAACTGTCGAAAAGTTTATAAAAATTTTTCAAGATAATGGCATTGCTGTTATTGATGGAACGCATAGCAGTTCAAGGCTTCACAATATAGGGAAGCAGATAACTGTATAATCAAAACAAAGGAGAATGAAGGATATGAAAAAAAAGGTTTTATCATTAGTAATGGCTGCTGTTATGGCAGTTGGTCTGGCTGGGTGGAGCAATGATGCTGTTATCAGCAGTGAAGCTTCCAATGAGATGAGTGCTGCTGATAGTACAAGTATGGATTCTAACGATACATCCAGCGAGGAAAATGAGGATTCAGATTATTACCCTGTAACGGTAGAAGTTTATAATGCATCAAAGGAATTAGTTCCGTATACTTTTGAAAAATGCCCAGAAAAGACTTTGGTTTACGGAAAAAATAATGTAGAAATTATGCTGGCTTTAGAACTGGGGGATAAAATCCTGATGACTGCAGACTGCAGCAATGTTCTTCCGGAATACCAGGAAGAATTTGAAAAAATACCGAAAATTAAAGACTATCAAGATGTCGGATATTTTGTTAAGGAGTATGCTTTAAGCTTGGAACCGGACATGGTAATCGGCTGGCGTTCGCTGTTTGAAATGGAAGATCGAATGGGAGACGTCGGATTCTGGCATGAAAGAAACATTGGTACTTATACCAGCATCAATAGTGTTTTAAAGGATAATCAGTCTTTGGAAAATGAATACGCAGATATTCGGAATATTGGAAAAATTTACAACAAAGTGGATGAAGCGGAAGCGATTGTTTCAGCCATTGAAGAAGATGTTGCAAAAGGAAAAGAAGCCGCTGCCGGTCAAGATCCTCAGCGTATCTTAATTGCTGAAAAGTGGGAAGGTGAGTATGATATTTATCATGCTAAAACTGCAGCTGGGGATATTGCAACACAAGTTGGAGCAGAAGTTTTAGGAGAAAAGGGATGGACGGATGAGCAGATTGTGGATGCAAATCCAGAAGCAATTTTTGCTGTGCATGTCAGTTCTGTTTCTGATGAAGAAGCTATAGCTTTATATACAGAAAATCCTGCTTTGGCTAGTGTCGATGCAGTGAAAAATGGACGAGTTTATCCTGTGAGTTATGGATTGGCTTATACGCCGGGAGTACGCACTGGTCAAACTGTAAAATTATTTTTACAGGCATTGTACGGTATTGAATAAATGGGAAAAGCGCGCCAGCAGTATTCGTCCCTTCTGCTGGCGCGTCTCTTTTTGAGAAGGGAAAGGTTTTCATGAAAAAAATTGATTTAAAAGATGGTATTTTCAAAGGACTGCCCATTTATATCTGTACGCTGATTTTATTGGCAGGTGTTCTGGTTCTTTCAATATTATATGCAGTTACAGTTGGATCTGCGGATCTGTCTATAGAGGAAGTTTACCGAGTTATTTTATATGAAATATTTCAGATAGGGAATCCCGAAAGATGGGGCAGTGGTGCGGCGCATGATATTGTATGGTTAATTCGTTTGCCCCGGATTATTCTGGCTGTTGGTGTCGGAGCTGGATTATCGGTGGTGGGCGTTGTTATGCAGGCAATCGTACAGAATCCTCTTGCCGATCCATACATTTTAGGGATTTCTTCAGGCGCTTCACTGGGAGCAACTTTAACGATTCTGTTTGGAGCCAGCCTGTTTGGAGCAGCTCAAGTCGGGATAGGCGCTTTTATTGGGGCTATGACAGTTGCATTTTTAGTAATTGCTATTTCAAACTTTGGTGGTCGAACCACCTCGGTCAAACTGGTTTTGTCTGGTGTGGCACTAAGTTCATTATGTTCTGCATTTTCAAATTTTATTGTCTATATGGCAGATGATCCAGATCGATTTCGTACTGTCAGTTTCTGGCTGATGGGCAGTCTGGCAGGAGCAGAATGGAATAGCAACGTTCGAATTTTAAGCATCGTTTTAATCGCTGTTTTATTTTTCATTACTCAGTCACGGACCTTAAATTTAATGCTTCTGGGAGATGACACGGCTGTAACTCTTGGAACAAATCTGCAAAGATATCGAAGAGTATATCTGGTCGTGGCTTCTTTAATGGTTGGTTTTATTGTGTATGCTTCTGGTGTGATTGGTTTTGTGGGACTTATTATCCCTCATTTTGTTCGTGGGCTTTTTGGTGTAGATCACAAAAAACTTCTGCCCTTGTCAGCTTTAGCAGGCAGTGTTTTTTTAATTTGGGCGGATGTAGTTGCACGAACTATTCTTCCAAATACAGAACTGCCGATTGGAATCTTAATTTCTGTAGTAGGTGCCCCTATTTTTATCCTGTTGTTATTTAAAAAAACATATAGTTTTGGAGGAAAATCATGAATCAGATAGAAGCGCAATCAGTTTCATTTTCATGGGGAGATACGCCCATCCTTCATGAGGTATCTCTTTCAGCAGAGAAAGGAAAATTTATCGGTCTGATAGGACCCAACGGAAGCGGGAAAAGTACTTTTTTAAAATGTATTTACCGTGTATTAAAACAAAAATCGGGATGTGTCTATCTGGATGGCAAAGATACCCGTAAAATGAAATATAAAGAAACAGCCTGCTTATTAGGTGTTGTTGCGCAGCATAACCGATATGATTTTGATTTTTCTGTAAAAGATATCGTGTTGATGGGACGAGCTCCTCATAAAACGGTTATGGAAAGGGACAATGCAGAAGATTACCGTATGATGAGGGAAGCTTTGACAGAAGTGGGGCTGAATGATATGGAAAAAAGGTCGTTTGATTCTTTATCTGGTGGAGAGCAGCAGCGTGTTATATTGGCCAGAGCCTTAGTACAGCAGACACCGATTTTGATACTGGATGAACCTACAAATCATTTGGATATCAAATATCAGCTTCAGCTTTTGAATACAGTAAAAAAACAGGCCAAAACGGTTTTAGCTGCATTTCATGATCTGAATATTGCTGCTATGTATTCAGATGAAATTTATGTAATGGATCAGGGACATGTATGTGCCAATGGTTCTCCAGGGGAAGTTTTGACAGAAGATTTAATCTATCAGGTATATGGGGTACATGCACATGTATTCCAAGGACAAGAAGGTTATCCATATATTCAATATATAAAATAAATTCCAGATAAATAGATTTTATTTGATAAGGAGCAGGAACATTATTATCGTTTCTGCTCCTTGTTCTGTTTTAAACGCCTTACGTTTCCGCTTTTGCACTCTCAGTGCATCCAGTGCATACGGTTCTTATGTGATAGAAAATGTTATAAATCTGTATATTCAATTCTTATCTGACAAATATTTTTATGGAAATCCTTTTCTAGCTTTTTTTAACAGGCATACGGATTTGCAGAAGGGCTGATCTTAAAGAACGGATGAAAAAAATAAAGAATAGATCAGCGGACAGAAAAGATTGAGAAATTTTATCATTTAAGGTTATTTACAACAAACAAAAGTAAATGTATACTAACTAAAAGATATAAAAATGTCATTTTTATATTACAATGATGAAAAGAGCAAATTCAGAAAAGGAGAACGAGATGAAAAAAACGCTGAAAATTTTATGGACAGTGCTGGGATTTTTATGCTTAGGACTTGGATCAATCGGGATTGTACTTCCAATTCTTCCGACCGTCCCATTTTATATGGCAACCGTGTTCTGTTTTGCAAAAAGTTCCGAGACATTGCATCGCTGGTTTATCCAAACAAATCTATATAAAAAATATCTGGATAGTTTTGTGAAAAAGAAAGCGATGACAAGAACGGTCAAGCTGCGCATTATGATAATGGTGACGGTATTTATGGCAGTTGGTTTTTTTTGTATGAAAAATGTACCGGCTGGAAGGATATGTATTGCGGCAGTGTGGGTTTTTCATCTTTTCTATCTTCTTTTCAGAGTGAAGACAGTAAAACCAGAAAAAATATCTTTGGAGGGCGTCACAGAAGGATGAATCGATTAGAAAAGAAACAATAAAACGAGAAAAAATAGGATAAAAAAAGATTTTTGAGAAAAATAACAGACAGGTAAAAATTATGATAAAGACAAGATTGATAAAGATTTTATCTCATGCAAAAAAATATATCATCTATACAATCCTATGGCAGTGGATTGCTTTGCTGTCCCAGATTCTGGTAGTTTTTTCGATTGCTGATTTCCTGGAAAAGATTGTATATGATTGTGTTACAGTCCAGACAATACAGAGAATGGCAGGAATATTTATTTTGGCAGCACTTCTTCGTTTTTTCTGTGAAAAAAGAGGAGCAAGGGCGTCTTATCTGGCGTGTGTCGATGTAAAACGGATTCTGCGTGAAAAGATTTACGATAAAATGATTAAAATCGGAGCATCTTACAGAGAACACGTTTCTTCTTCTGAGGTGGTGCAAGTATCGACAGAAGGGGTGGAACAGCTGGAAACTTATTTTGGAAAGTATCTTCCACAGCTGTTTTACAGTCTGATTGCGCCTGTTACATTATTTATAATTCTCTGTCGAATCAGTATAAAAGCAAGTGCGATCCTGCTGATCTGCGTGCCGCTGATTCCAATTTCTATTGTTGCAGTTCAGAAAATTGCAAAGAAACTGTTGAACAGATACTGGAGCAGCTATACAAAACTGGGCGATTCTTTTTTAGAGAACCTGCAGGGTCTGACAACTTTGAAAATTTATCAGGCGGACCAGAAAAAAGCGGAGGAGATGGATGGCGAGGCGCAGAACTTCCGCAAAATTACGATGAAAGTTTTGACAATGCAGCTTAACTCCACAAGTGTGATGGACATTCTCGCCTATGGAGGGGCGGCGCTTGGCATGGCGGCAGCGATATCTGAATTTCTGACAGGAAACATTTCCATATCAGGCACACTGTGTATTATTTTGCTGGCAAGTGAATTTTTTCTGCCACTAAGACTGTTAGGCTCTTTTTTTCATATAGCAATGAATGGCATGGCAGCCAGCGACAAAATTTTTCGTATTTTGGATCTGGAAGAGCCGAAATCGGGGAACAGAGAGATTCCATATGGCTCTGTCGATATTTCTTTGAAAGACGTACATTTTTCTTATGAAGCGGACAGAGGGATTTTAAATGGCATCACGATTCAGCTGCCGGCTGGAAGTTTTACATCGCTGGTCGGGGAATCCGGATGTGGAAAGAGTACGATTGCTGGAATTTTATCTGCAAAAAATCGTGGGTTTACGGGAGAGATTAAAATCGCCGGCATACCGCTGTCAGAGATTGATGAGAAAAATTTGATGAGCCATGTGGTACTGATTCGGCATAACAGTTATCTGTTTAAAGGAACAGTGGAAGAAAATCTCCGTATGGCAAAACAGGATGCGACGGAAGAAGAGATGAAGGAAGTGCTCGAGAAGGTCAACCTGCTCGGATTTTTAGAAACACAAGATGGCATAAAAACAAAACTGCTGGAAAAGGCAGGAAATCTGTCAGGAGGCCAATGTCAGAGACTGGCGATTGCAAGAGCACTGCTGATGGATGCGCCAGTGTATATTTTCGATGAAGCGACTTCCAATATTGATGTGGAAAGTGAAGAATTGATTATGGACGTGATTCATGAAATTGCCAAGACAAAGACGGTGCTTCTGATCTCTCACAGGCTGGCAAATGTTGTCAACTCAGATCAGATTTATTTCCTGAAAGATGGAGAGATCAGGGAAAGCGGAAAACATGGAGAACTCATGAAACACAACGGCGCATACAGACATCTGTATGAAAGTCAGATGGCATTAGAAAATTATGGAAAGGAGAAAACCGGATTATGAAAAAGAAAAGAAGGAGTGCAGTTTCCATTATGGGAAGCCTTATCGGTCTGGTAAAACCTTTGCTCCATATTATGACAGCGGCAATTATTTTAGGGACAGCCGGATATTTATGTGCCATTTTTCTTACAATTTTAGCAGGACAGACTATTGTACACGGGTTGATGACAGGAGTAGCCGGAGCAGAAATTTCGATGAAAATGATGTGGCTTACATCAGCCTCCATAAAAACACTTATTTTTATTATGATCACAATTGCAGTTCTCCGTGGAATTTTGCATTATGCGGAACAGTACTGCAACCATTTTATCGCTTTTAAGCTGCTGGCGATGATTCGCCATAAAGTATTTTCAGCGCTGCGAAAGCTGTGTCCTGCAAAACTGGAAGGAAGAGATAAAGGAAATCTGATCTCAATTATCACAACGGACATCGAACTTTTGGAAGTGTTTTATGCACATACAATTTCACCGATTGCGATTGCGGCAGTCACGTCGCTGATTATGGTGATTTTTATTGGGAGATATCATGCGGCGGCGGGATTGTTTGCTCTGATATCCTACTTAATTGTAGGGGCGATAATTCCGATGTGGAATGGAAGACGCGGAAGCGAGAAAGGAATGGAGTTTCGGACAGCTTTTGGAGAATTGAACAGTTTTGTTCTGGATTCTCTGCGGGGACTGGACGAAACAATCCAGTACGGGCAGGGCGACAAGAGAAAAGAGCAGATGTCTGAGCGTTCACGGAACCTGACTTCTATGCAGAAAGAATTAAATAAGATGGAAGGGGCACAGCGGGCGGTCACGAATCTGACTATTTTACTTTCATCTTTTGGAATGTTGGCGCTGACTGTTTGGCTGTATGAAAAAGGAGCAGTTGGATTTGAAGGAATTTTAACGTGTACGATTGCGATGATGGGATCTTTTGGGCCAGTGGTGGCACTTTCCAGCCTGTCCAATAATCTGAACCAGACATTAGCTGCCGGAGAGCGTGTTCTTTCATTGCTGGAGGAGACACCGGTTGTGGAGGAAATTGCAGGAGATATTTCTGATAATGAAAATAATGAGTTTTCGGGAGCAGAAGCTGAGAGTGTAACGTTTGCATATGACAATGAAACAATTTTGGACAATTATTCTTTGAAGCTGGAACCAGGTAAAATTACTGGTATTCATGGATCAAGCGGTTCAGGAAAGTCAACGTTTTTGAAATTGCTGATGCGTTTCTGGGATGTACAAAAAGGATGTGTATCTGTAGATGGGGAAAATGTAAAAAAGATTCCTACGAACCATCTGCGTAATCTGGAAAGTTATGTGACGCAGGAGACACATCTGTTCCATGATTCGATTGCAAATAATATTGCGATTGCAAAGCCAGGGGCAAAAAGGGAAGAAATTATGGAGGCGGCAAAAAAGGCATCTATCCATGATTTTATTATGAAACTGCCAAAGAGATATGATACGGAAGTAGGAGAACTGGGCGATACGCTGTCGGGCGGTGAAAAACAGAGAATAGGGATTGCACGGGCATTTCTGCATGAAGCGCCGATGATTCTTATGGATGAACCGACCAGTAACCTCGATTCCTTAAATGAAGGAATCATTTTAAAATCTCTGAGAGAATCGGCAGAAAAGAAGACGATTGTTCTTGTATCTCACAGGAAATCGACGATGAATGCTGCGGACATCGTGTATGAGATGGAAAATGGCAGAATTTCGTGAGCGTTTCCAAAGACAGATGGGGGAATGAGAGAAAGAAAAGAGGAAAAGACGGTTTAATCCGCCTTTCCCTCTTTTTCATTTTTTTCATTCGTTTCCATCTCTTGATGATTTTCAACAGGGTGTTCCAAAATAAATTTTTTCATAGCCTGAAAACTTTCATCACTGATTTGGTGCTCCATTTCACAGGCATCTTCCGCAGCTGTCTTTGGGTTTACACCGATAGAAATGAGCCATCTGGAAAGGACTTGATGACGTTCATAGACACTGGATGCTATTTTCATGCCTTTTTCAGTTAATGTTATAAATCCGGCATGATTTACCACAATACATTCATTTTCACGGAGATGTTTCATGGCGACGCTGACACTTGGTTTGGAAAAGTTCAGCTCAACTGCAATATCAATGGAACGAACGACGGGTAATTTTTTGCTTAAAATCAAGATGGTTTCCAGATAATCTTCAGAAGATTTGTTATGTTGCATGTGATCTCCTTTCATCTTCTAGTTAGTCTAAACTACTTTCTGTTTCTTTTATTTTAACAGGCAAGATCAAATAATTCAATATAAATATAAAGGATATGGAAAGAAATTGATAAAATGGATCAAAAAAGTTATTGACATATAATAAAAGTAAGTATATACTAACCAAAGTAAGAAGTAACTGATAATATGAATTGAAGTAATAATAAAGATAGAAGAAGGTGGAGTGCGATGCCTTTAACAATGGCTGGCGCCGGTCAGGAGATGCAGATTAAAAAGATCGGCGGAAAAGATGAGACGAGACGTTTTCTGGAGAATCTGGGATTTGTGATCGGCGGATGGATCACAATTGTATCAGAAATGAATGGAAATCTGATTGTAAAAGTGAAAGATTCGCGTGTTGCGATCAGTAAGGAAATGGCGAATAAGATTATGGTCTGAGGAGGAAACAAGAAGTGGAGACATTAAAAGAGACAAAATGCGGTGAGACAGTCAAGGTTGTAAAAATTCATGGTGAGGGCGCAGTAAAACGCAGAATTATGGATATGGGAATTACAAAAAATGTGGAAATTTATGTCAGAAAGATCGCGCCGCTTGGAGACCCGATTGAGCTGACGGTCCGAGGATATGAACTGTCTTTGCGAAAAGCGGATGCAGAAATGATAGAAGTGCAGTAGGTTTATTTTTTTAAATACAAGTTAGCTTAAACTAAAAAACATTTGTTGAGAATAATCGGAAAGAGAGGGCGGATATGAAAGTTAAAATTGCACTTGCAGGCAATCCGAACAGTGGGAAAACAACATTGTTCAATGCATTGACTGGATCGAATCAGTTTGTGGGAAACTGGCCGGGCGTGACAGTAGAAAAAAAAGAAGGAAAAATCAAAGGATATACGACAAAAGGAGAAGAAGCCATTCTTGTAGATCTTCCGGGCGTTTATTCCTTGTCTCCTTATACACTGGAGGAAGTGGTATCGAGAAATTTTCTGATCAGTGAACAGCCGGACGCAATCATTAATATTATTGATGGAACGAATTTAGAAAGAAATTTGTATCTGACGACACAGTTGACGGAGCTTGGTATCCCAGTCATCATCGCAGTCAATATGATGGATCTGGTGAGAAAGAACGGAGAAGAGCTGAACATCGAACGGCTTTCAAAGGATACGGGATGCAAGGTTGTTGAGATCTCAGCTCTGAGGGGGGAAGGGATTGACCGTCTGATCCAGCGCGCCGTGGCAATGGCAAAAAGCAAGAAGAAGATTCAGCCGGCGCATCGGTTTGAAGGATGTGTAGAACATGCGATTGCCCATATTGAAGAGGCGATCAGCGGATATGTGGACGAAAGCATGGAACGCTGGTATGCGGTGAAACTTTTTGAGCGTGACGAAAAAGTTCAGGAAAATCTGAAACTTGACAAAACGCTGTTAGATCATATCGAAGCAGATATTGTAAGCTGTGAAAAAGAGATGGATGATGACGCAGAAAGTATTATTACCGGAGAACGGTACAATTATATTAGCAATATGATTGAGGACTGTTATAAGAAACGTGTGAAAAATAAAATGTCTCCATCAGACAAGATTGACCGTATTGTGACGAATCGTTTTCTGGCTCTGCCGATCTTTGCGGCAGTGATGTTTCTTGTGTACTATGTGTCGGTCACCACAGTCGGAACAATTCTGACAGACTGGACGAACGACACTCTGTTTGGAGAATGGATTATTCCGGCTGCACAAAGCGGACTGGAAGCGATCGGATGTGCCGACTGGCTGACAGGACTTCTTGTTGACGGTATCATCAGCGGTGTCGGAGCTGTACTTGGATTTGTTCCGCAGATGCTGGTATTATTCCTTTTCCTGGCTTTTCTGGAAGGCTGCGGATATATGGCTCGTATTGCATTTATCATGGACCGTATTTTCCGCAAGTTCGGTCTGTCGGGTAAATCGTTTATCCCGATGCTGATCGGTACAGGATGCGGTGTTCCAGGTGTTATGGCATCTAGAACGATAGAGAATGACAGAGACCGCAAGATGACGATCATGACTACGACTTTTATTCCGTGCGGAGCGAAACTTCCGATCATTGCGCTGATTGCAGGAGCATTATTCGGAGGCGCCGCCTGGGTTGCACCGAGCGCATACTTTGTCGGCATTGCGGCAATTATCTGTTCCGGAATTATTTTGAAAAAAACAAAGATGTTTGCAGGAGATCCGGCGCCGTTCGTCATGGAACTTCCGGCATATCATCTGCCGACAGCAGGGAATGTGCTAAGAAGTACATGGGAACGTGGATGGTCATTCATTAAAAAGGCTGGAACGATTATTCTTCTGTCGACAATTTTTGTCTGGTTTACACAGAGTTTTGGATTTGAAGGCGGAAGCTTCGGAATGGTGCAAGACATGAATAACAGTATTCTGGCAGCGATCGGATCCGCAATCGCATGGATTTTTGCACCGCTTGGCTGGGGAGACTGGAAAGCGGCAGTGGCAGCAATCACAGGTCTGGTGGCAAAGGAAAATGTAGTAGGAACTTTCGGCATACTGTTTGGATTCGGAGAAGTGGCAGAAAATGGGGTTGAAATCTGGGGAACACTCTCAGGAGCGTTTACACAGATATCAGCATACTCTTTCTTAGTATTTAATCTTTTATGCGCACCGTGTTTTGCAGCGATGGGAGCAATCAAGCGCGAAATGAATAATGCAGGATGGTTCTGGTTTGCAATCGGATATCAGACAGCGCTTGCTTATATTGTTTCCTTATGTGTATATCAGATCGGAACATTGATAACAACAGGTACATTTGGTATAGGAACAGCAGTGGCAATCATACTGATTATCGGATTTTTGTATCTGTTATTCCGCCCTTATAAGGAGAGCCGGACTTTAAATGTGCCAAAAAGCGTAACAGGAAAAATTCGAGCATGACAATCATAATAAGATATAAAGAAAACGACAAGGAGGTGAAGCGTCTATGGGAACAGCAATCGTAATACTTTTACTGGCAGGGATCATCGGAGCTGTAATACGCAGTATGGTAAAAGATAAAAAAGCAGGAAAATCTTTACAGTGCGGGCAGGATTGCAGACACTGCGGCGGACATTGCCATGGAAGATAACCGAAAAAATATAAAGCAGTCGTTTTCTGGCATGGAACGAAACAGGACAGAGCCGTGTACTGATCCATTTATTTATATGCAGAAAGAGGAAGCGATTGCATGTCTGAAAAAACAGGGATTCCGAATTACAAAGCAAAGAAAAATAATCATTGATATCATTTTAAAGGAACCGTGCAGCTGCTGTAAAGAGGTCTATGTGATGGCATCAAAGAAAGATAGCGGAATTGGAATTGCAACGGTCTATCGGACAGTGGATGCTCTGGAAAAGGCAGGCGCCCTGAGACGAAGGGCATCTTATCAGCTGTGCAGGCAGAAGCATAGGAAGCATCCTGGCTGTCTGATAGAGCTGGAAGATGGATCTGTTATGAAACTGGATGATGTAATTGTAAAAAAAATGATAGAACACGGGATGCAGGAGTGGGGATTGTCAGAGGGAAAACGAATCAGGGAGATTTTTCTTTCTTGTACAGACGAAGCTTTATGAAAGATTTTTAATTAAAATAAAAAAATATGGAGTCCCTGCTTGCAGCCATACAGGGAATAAAAGAGCCGTCAGATTTACAAATATATTTGTTTCTGACGGCTCTTTTGACTGCATCAACATATTTGATTCTGCTATGAGAGCGGAAGTTTCAGAAAAAAGGTTGCGCCTCCGCCGTCCGTTTCCTGAAATCCTATTTTACCTCCCAGCAGATCTGCCAATTCCTTTGCAATGCTGAGACCTAATCCAAAGTGATGCTTTTCTGTACGGGACGCGTCTGCGCAGTAAAAACGATCAAAAATAAAGGGCTGATCTCTTGGGGCAATGCCTTTTCCATGGTCTGCGACGAAGAAGATCAATTCTTTTTCATTTGAGACAGCACGAAGTTCAATCGTGCTTCTTTCAGGAGAATAAGAAATCGCATTGTCCATGTAGATGCTTAAAAGCTGAAAGAGCCGCTCTGAATCGGTATAAATCACAGGGTAACTTTCAGAACTGATATCTGGAATCAGCTGAATTTTCTTTTTCAGACAGAGTGGTTCAAATGCTTCATACAGAGAAAATAAGATCGTATCCACTTCCACTTCTGTAATCAGAAGCTGCTGTTGATTGGCATCGGAAGATGCCAGAAAAAGCAGGTCTTTGATGAGGTTCGCCATCCTGCTGCACTCTGCTTCAATAACAGATAAAATCTCAGAAGCCTGTGGTTCTTTCATCTCATATTTCTGTAGAAGTTCCGTATTTGCCATGATGACGGCTAAAGGAGATTTCAGTTCATGTGAGGCGGATGCGATAAAACTGCGGTGACTTTGCAGCATCTGTTCCGTAGGAAGAAAAGCTTTTTTTAACATCCAGCGGCATAGAAACAGAACACAGAGAAAAGATAAAAACCAGATCAATCCATAGACGGGAAGATGATTCCAAAACAGATTCCATAGAGAAGCCTTCCGGGTAAGAACGGTCAGATTATAAATCTGATTAGAGTTAACAGGGATCTGACTAGCAATCATCAGATAACGATCGTGATGTTCTCCCGATATTTCCACATATCCGCTCTGGATCGTGTGTGCGTTTCCAGAGGAAACTTTTCCGATGGAAGGAAGGGTGTTGATATTTTCACCGGCGCGGTTTAAAAGTGTGTCCAGGCTGGTTGGAAGAGAGACGTCACTTTTGTATAGGATTCTTCCAGCCTGATTTTGCAGCTGACTGTAAACAGACATTTGCGTCTCATAATCCCTCAGAATTGATTCCACATTTTCCGGATGATCTTTTAACTCATAGATGAGAAGAGAGGCGATGCGCTGGATATAAGTCATATCAGCCATTTCCTGAGCATCAAACTGACGAAGAAAAGAAAAGACCAAAATAAAGGTGATAATTCCCATCAACATCGCTACAAAAATCCGTTGAAGACGATTGGAAAGTGGTTTAAGCATGGGAGTCCTCCAATCGGTAGCCACTGCCGTAGACCGTTTGAATAGAACATATGCTTTTCAGTTCTTTCAGTCGTTTTCTCAGAAAAGAAATATAGTTGTCCACATTTCCAGGCTCAATTTCGGAATCACTTCCCCAGACTTTTAAGACAAGCTGTTCTCGTGTAAAAAGACTGCCGGGATGATTTAAAAATACAGACAGAAGTTCCGATTCTTTTGCAGTCAGAGAACATTCTTTTCCACAGCAGGCAAGTTTTCTTGCGGAGCGGTCTAATGTAAGATCGCCAAACGAAAAGGTGTCAAAGCGCTGGAGGTTTGATCTGCGTCTGCTTAAAGCACGGATTCTCGCAAGCAATTCCTGAAGATGGAATGGTTTGACAAGATAATCATCCGCTCCTCCGTCAAGTCCCACAATCCGATCATTTAGCTCTGACATTCCGGTGATAATGATGACTGGAATAGAAATTTGTTTTTGACGCATGGCTTTTATGACAGTCAGCCCGTCGACAATCGGAAGCATCCGGTCGATGACAGCAAGATCGTATCCATAATCTAAATTTAGTGCATAGAGCATGGCAGTCTCACCGTCATAACAGCAGTCTACGGTGTGACCATGATGCAGCAACTCTTTTGAGATGGCATTGCACAAAGAGCGGTCATCTTCTATCAATAAAATTTTCATAAGTAAAAATCCTTTCTTTTTTTAATAAATGGAAATGTGCTGTCTTTAGGTGAAGACAATCGATATGAAATTTCCTTTCTTATAAAAATCTCTGATTTCAGTATAACAGAAAAATTCTATAAAAGTCTTCTAAAAAAAGAGGAAAAGTTTTGATAATCTTAGAGGAGTTTTAGGGACAATTTTCAGTAAAATGATGTCAGTGTCAGAAAGATACAGAACAGGGCACAGTGAAAGGAGTATGGATTTTATGAGAAAGATAAGATTTGTAAAAGGAATAGCGCTGGCATTGTGTATGCTTTCGCTGACAGGATGCGGCGCGGTAAATTCGCAGAACGAAAATATGGAAAATATTTCAGAATCCGGGAATAATTCGGCAACAGAGACGGAAAATCAGACGGAGAAGGAGAAAAAAGAGAAAAACCAAAATCAGCAGGAAGAGACGAAGGATTCCTCTGATATGGACACGTTATTGACTCAGGCTGTTTTACAGGGAAGTGTAGCTGAATTTTCGGACGGTGTGATACAGGTTGTTCCGCAGAAAGAAAAAGATGGAGGGGAGACACTGATGCAGGCTGCTCCTGGGCAGGAAGGCAGTTTAGAGCAGACAACTGTCAGATATGATGAAAATTGTGAATTCCAGATTGCGGAGATTGACGGAACTACGGGAGCAGCGCAGATCACGCCGTGCGATGCTTCAGAAGTGAAAAAGCAGACAAATATTGCCATATTTGGAGAAAAACAAGAGTCCGGAGAGATCTTGGCAGTGAAGATTGTTATCATGAGATATTCCAACGCTCCTGGAGTAGGAGGCGAGTAAAATGGCATTTTACAAGAGGGCAGTGCGTTATCTGTGGCGGAAAAGAAATAAGTCCTGTTTGCTGTTTTTTGTTTTCCTGCTTGTCGGTACAATGATTCTGGGAACGAGCATGATCCTGCGCGCAACGGAACAAACGGAAGCAGAGATACAGAAAAAAACAAGGGCAAAAGTAATTTGTGAAATGAAAAAAGCCGATACAGAACTTACAGAAAAAGAAAGCAGCAAAATTGAAAATCTGCCTCATGTGCAGGCGGTCAACAAGATGGGAAATCATCATGGATTTTTGACAGAACAAAATCCGGTGACATGGAGTGACTCTGAGGATGCAGACAATCGGAAAGTAAATATTTATTCGTATGATGATTTGAAAAATGACAGCCCCTTTGCAGATCATACATATAAACTGACAGCAGGAACACTTTTTACGGATTCTAAGACACATGAGGCTGTGGTAAATGCAGATTTTGCCACAGCGAATGGGTTGGAGATCGGAGATCAGATTTCGATTCAGACAGAAGATCGTGCAGAAGGGAAAACGGGGAGAAAAATAAATGTCACGATCTGTGGATTTTTCCTGTCCGGCAATGAGAGCCAGCAGGAAAAGACAGCTCCGGCTGTACTTCGTGCAGAAAATCAGATCTATCTGGACCAGGGCGCTTATGAAGAACTATTTGGAGGAGAAGGGATCTATAAAGTGGCAGTTTACACAGAACAGCCGGAACAGCTGGACAGTCTGGCAGAACAGATTCAGACGATTTTTCAGGATAAAGCGGAGGTGACAACGTCAGATACTTTATTTCAGCAGATGAAAGCGCCTTTGGAACAGATCACACGCGTTGTCGGGCTGATGCAGATGATGACTTTCCTGACAGGACTTTTCATTGTGTCTTTATTGCTCTGTATGTGGATGCGGAGCCGCCAGAAGGAAATGGCGGTACTTGTGAGTATGGGGGAGACAAAGATGCATCTGTTTTTACAGGCTCTCTTGGAATCGGCAGTCCTTTTTCTGATGGCGGCAGGATTTGCCTGCTGTTTTGGCAGAGCGGCGGCAGGCGAGATGCAGAAATTATTTTTTTCATCCCTTACGCCAGAATTCAGATTGACGATTTCTTTGGAAGTAAAGGATGTGGCGCAGCTTTTGGGAACAGGAGGGATTGTGGCGGTGACTGCAGTATTTTTATCGATCCTGCCGATTTTCCGTTCTAACCCGAAAGATATTTTATCAAGAACGGAGGGATAACAGATGGGTTTATGGCAGAGAGCATGGCGTTCCGTCCTGCGAAAACCAGTGAAAAGTATGCTATTGTTTTTCATTGTCTGTGCTATCAGCTTACTGCTTTTATCAGGGATGGCAAGCAGAAGCGCCAGTATTGCGACAAAAGACAGTACAAGGCAGGCGATCGGAGCAGGATTTTTACTGGAAATGAACGCAGAAAACAGGAGTAAGAGGGTAGAGGAACACTGTAAAAAGATTGAAGAACTATATGGGCCAGGGCAGGAAGGAAGTTATGACGGCGTCCGTGTCAAAAGTATGACAGTAAATGGAAATACCGTTTCCGCCATATTGACAGATAAATCTTTTGAATCTTTGAAGCTGGAAGATATTGAAAAAATTGCAAAGACGGAAGGAATTGCTGATTATAATGTGACGACAGTTCCAACCCCTGTAAAGCCGGTAAATTTCAGCCGTATCGAAGATCCGGATGTGGATCAGACAAATGATTTTAAAGGGGTTGCGCTGGTTGGGGACCGTGATATGAGACAAAATGCTAATTTTTTAAGTGGAAATGTATCCATCAAAGAAGGACGCACAGCAGAAATAGGGGAAGAAAATGTGTGCGTGATTTCAGAGGAATTAGCAGAAAAAAATAAACTTCAAGTAGGAGAGAGGATCCGCTTTCATCCAATCAAGACAGAGAAACCTACAGTGGAAGCGGAGATTATCGGCATCTATACCGTAAAAGAAAAGATGCGTCCGTATATGTCAGGGGATACTTACCGGTCTGAAAATGTTATTTTTGCAGATTTACATTTTCCAGAAAAGGCAGATAACGATGATCCACTGTTTGTAAGTGCATACTATAAAGTGGCTGATGTCGATGAATATGATACGGTCAAAAAACGAATCCGGGAGATGGATGTGAATTGGGAATGGTATGACCTGATTGATAATAATGGAAATCTGGACACTATGGCATCAAATTTTAATGATCTGGAGAAAATCAGCAACACGATGCTAATTCTTGTGAGCGGAGCAAGTTTTATTATTTTGTTTTTTATCTTTCTGTTCTGGATCAAGAGCAGAACGAATGAAATGGGAATCTTGATGTCACTTGGAATCGAAAAAGGAAAAATCTGGATGCAGATCCTGACAGAGGCTCTTATCATCAGCGCTGTAGCAGCGGCAGTTTCATTTTTTCTTGCACCTGCAGTTTCAAAAGCATCTGCAGATTATCTGATCGGACAGAGCACAGAGCAGGCGGAAATACAAAAAAAAGCAGAAGAGGGAAAAGTGGGCGTGGATGAGTATTTTCAGGAAGCGGAACTGACTGTCACAGGTGTCAGTACAAAACTAACAGGGCAGATGTTTCTGGTGGATGCCGCTGGAATTACAATGCTGGTTGTACTGTCCACATCGGCAGCCGGGGGTTTGATTTTTCGGAAAAAACCAAAAGAAATTTTGAGTGAAATGAGTTAGGAGGAAGTGAAATGATTTTAGAGGCAAAAAATCTGATGTATTCTTATAAATCAAAAAAGGATACCATGGTCTTAAAAAATATGTCTGCATCATTTGAGGAGAGAACGTTCTATTCTATCGTGGGTTCCAGCGGATCAGGAAAGACGACATTTCTTTCTCTTCTGGCAGGACTGGATCAGCCGACATCTGGAAAAATCAAATATAATGGGGAAGACATTCAGAAAAAAGGCTTAAACTATCACCGCAGACATCACATTTCTCTTGTGTTTCAAAATTATAATCTGATTGATTATCTGACGACAGAAGAGAATGTAAAACTTGGAGGCAGCAGCGATGCCGGACAACTGCTGCAGGAAGTCAGTATTCCAAAAGAAGACTGGAAGCGTAATGTTCTGCAGCTCTCCGGCGGTCAGCAGCAGAGAGTTGCCATTGCCAGAGCGCTTGCCAGCGACGCCAAAGTTCTTCTGGCAGATGAACCAACTGGAAATCTGGATGAAAATACCTCTGAGGAAATCATCGAACTTTTGAAAAAAACAGCTCATGAATTGGGAAAGTGTGTGATTGTGGTGACACACAGCAAACAGCTTGCAGAGGAGGCAGATCACATTCTGGAAATCAGAGATGGAAAATTGAAATTGATATCTGAAGGAGTATAGAAAAAAGAAACGGAGGAAAAATAGATTCTAAAAATATGTATTTTTTTGTTATAAAGGCAAAAAGTACAAATTTTTTAAAGAAAAAATTATAAATTGGTAAAAAAAGCACAAATATCAAGAAAAAATATTATTTTAAGAAAAATGTTTTAATGCAAAAAAAAATCGCCTTGCTATAATGAGTACAACAATTAGGAGGGAAACCTTAATTAACGGGTAAGGAGATTAGTATGAAAAGAAAAGTACACAAAAAACTCAGCCTTGTAATGGCTGCCTGCATGACAGCAGGAATTATGGGAGGATTCAATGTTCAAGCAGAATCTCTCTATACACAGGAAGATTTTGCAAACGTGCTGGATGCAACTGCAAGACTGGATGAAACATTATATTCTCATTATGCAACTGACAAATACAATGTATTTTCAGATATGGGAGCATGGCATGGATATTATCTGCATGCGCTTGACGATCTGGATACATACGGCGGATTCGCAGGTCCACAGGTAATCGGTCAGGATACAGGAATGATCTTATCAGAATGTATCAGCCGCCTTAAACTGACAAAGGCAGACGGAGAAGAAATCAATCTGGCAGATGCGAGATGGCCATATGTTGCATATTACCCAGGAAAACTGCTTCAGTACTATGAAGAGCGTGATGAATATAAAGTGACACTGGAGCTGATTTTTGCAAGCGACAGAACAAGTTATGTGCGTACAACAATCGAAAACTATTCTGATGAACCACTCGTTCTTGACGTAGCGTGGGAAGGAGAATTACTGGCAGAAAATAAAGCATGGGGTGAATCTTATCCTACAAATGCCAGCCTTGAAGATTCCGAAAACGGCGTACAGGTAGGATTTAAAGAGTACTCTGATGCATGGACAACAACAGAAGAGACAAAATATACAATTCGTCATTCTGAAGAAGTAGCAACTGAGCTTTCAGAAGATAAAATGAGCTATGTATCAAAAGCAACACAGCCAATCACAATCGAAAAAGGAACTCCATATGTGACATATACTGCTGAGTCCTTTACATTTACAGCAGAAGAAGCAGCAGAAGAAGCAAAAATTGTAGATACATTATTTGCAGATCCTGAAAAACCATTTGAAGATAACCGTACAAGATGGCAGGGATATCTGGATAAAACATTTGATACAGAAGACGGCGTTCCAAAACCATACAAAAATGCTACAGTAAAAGCGATGGAAACTCTGATCACAAACTGGAGAAGTCCAGCTGGAAAATTCAAACACAGCGGTCTGATTCCGTCTATCTCATATTCAGGTTTCATCGGCGTATGGGGATGGGATACATGGAAAAATGCAGCAGGTATTGCAGAATTTGATCCGCAGCTTGCAGCAGATGGAATCCGTTGTATGTTCGACTATCAGGTTCAGCCAGATGATGAAAACCGTCCACAGGATGCAGGATTTATTATGGACTGCTTCAGCTATGGAGAAAATTCCGGAAACTATCGTAATACAAAACCACCTCTGGCAGCATGGGGCGTATGGAAAGTATACGAAGAAGGCGGAGATAAAGAGTTCCTGGAAGAAATGTATCCGAAGCTGGTAGCATATCATAACTGGTGGTACACAAACCGTGACACAGACCAGAATGGCGTTGCAGAGTACGGCGGTACTGTTCATAAATCACACTATCAGAAAGACGAAGAAGGAAATATTCTGACAGATGAAGAAGGAAAACCATTAGTAGATGTAGAAAGAGTAATTACAGCTGCTGCATGGGAAAGCGGAATGGATAACGCTACACGTTTCGACCAGGAAGGAAACGGACCGGACGATATCGGTGTACTGGTATTTGAAAACGAAAATAAAGACGGAGAAGTAGTTGGATATTCTCTGAATCAGGAATCTGTAGACTTAAATGCTATGCTTTATGCAGAAAAAGGTTTCCTGAAATCTATTGCAGAAGAACTTGGAAAAACAGAAGACGCTGCAAAATATGAAGAAGAAGCAAAAGTTCTGGCAGAGTACATCAACACTTATATGTGGGATGAAGAGACAGGATTCTACTATGACTTACAGATCAGCGAAGATGGTTCCGAAAAGAAAATCCTCACAAACAGAGGAAAAGGAACAGAAGGCTGGATGCCTCTGTGGGCAAAACTGGCTCCTGTTGACAGAGCAGAAAAAGTGAAAGACAACATGATGGATGAAGGCAAATTCAACTTAAGAGTTCCAATGCCAACAGCATCCTTCGACAATGATAAATTTGAAGCAGCTCGTTATTGGAGAGGACCTGTATGGCTGGATCAGGCTTTATATGGTGTAGAAGCTCTTCAGAACTATGGATATGAAGACGAAGCAACAGCACTGGCTTATAAATTATTTGACGGAGCAGAAGGTGTTCTGACAGATGAAGCAATTCATGAGAATTATAACCCAGTTACAGGTGAAGGACTTCATACAAAGAACTTCTCCTGGTCAGCAGCAGCGTACTATATGTTATACAAAGATGCTCTGTCAACGACAGATCCATCTACTCAGACAGGAATTGAGATGGAATAAAAAAGTAATAGAACAGAAATGTTCGGAACATGTAATGCAAAACCTGACAATCGAGATAAGCCCGCTTTTTAGCGGGCTTATTTTGATTGTGAAAATTTATGATATCTTTAAGAACTCAGGCAGGAATTCTCGGCAAACTTGTTGATGAGTAGTTCGCAAAGAAAGAACGAAATTTATTTTTGAAAATATTGACAACGACTATTTATTTTTGATATTCTAAAAAATGGGAATGAAGTTCTCCCTTAGTTTATAAACTAAAACCGCTGTTATGAGCTGATGACTTCTGCATTTTGACGCAGAAATTATCAGCTTTTTTGCGTCAAAAGTAAAAAAAGGAGGATGAGATAATGCTGATTAGTATTGCAATGATGTTAATGATGGGAATGTTTATGGGATGGATTTGCAAAAAAATTCATTTGCCAAGTCTGACAGGGATGATTTTAACAGGAATTATTTTAGGACCTTATGTTTTAAATGTAATTGATAGTTCTATTTTAGGAATATCATCGGATTTAAGAAGAATTGCTTTGATTATCATTCTTACAAGAGCAGGTCTTTCTTTAAATTTAAATGATTTAAAAAAGGTCGGGCGACCAGCATTTTTGATGTGCTTTCTTCCAGCTTGTTTTGAGATGGCAGGAATGATTTTGCTTGCGCCTGAATTACTGGGGATATCTGTTTTAGATGCCGCTGTGATGGGGGCTGTTATAGCCGCAGTCTCTCCAGCTGTGATTGTTCCGAAAATGCTGAAATTGATGGAAGAAGGATATGGAGCCAAACATCGTATTCCTCAGCTGATTCTGGCAGGCGCATCTGTGGATGATGTATTTGTAATTGTAATGTTTACCGCATTTACCGGGCTGGCACAGGGAAATCGTGTTTCGATACAAAGCTTTGTCAATATTCCTGTTTCGATTATCTTAGGTATTCTGGCAGGAGCTGTGATCGGAATTATTCTGGCAAAATATTTTGAAAAAATTCATATCAGAGACACGGTAAAGGTGACTATTATTCTGTGTATCTCTTTTATTTTGGTGACTTTTGAAGATTATTTTTCGGAGGTCGTTCCATTCGCATCCTTGATTGCAGTCATGACAATAGGAATCGCTTTGCAGAAGAAAAGAGAAATAGCGGCAAACAGATTGTCTGTAAAATTTAATAAATTATGGGTGGTTGCCGAGATCGTTCTGTTTGTCTTGGTAGGAGCGACAGTGGATATCAAATATGCAGTATCAGCTGGGGGAACGTCGATTCTTTTAATTCTGGGCGTACTTGTATTCCGAATGGCAGGTGTATTTTTGTGTTTGATCAGAACAAGACTTACAATAAAAGAAAGGATATTTTGCATGATTGCATATATACCAAAAGCGACTGTGCAGGCTGCAATAGGCGGGGTTCCGTTAGCAATGGGATTGTCCTGCGGCAGTATTGTGTTGGCAGTAGCAGTAACAGCAATCTTGCTCACAGCTCCGCTAGGTGCGTTTTGCATTGACTTTTCCTATAAAAAGTTGCTAAAGAAAGAATGAATCTATTTATGATTTGCAAAGGGATCTTTGTTGTATACCATGAGAGAATAGAGTATAATCAAAAAGAAAAGGGTGAAAAAAGTCAAAAATTGTCAAGGAGAAGAAAAAAATGCAATATGTGGTTCATACAAGCGGGGAAGTTTTAAATCGGCGTGAAAAAGCTTATGTCATAAAGGCTCCGTCTAAAGAAAAGGCAAGGGAAATTGCGAAGGAACAGTTTTCAGAGGACTTTTTAGTCATAGATGGAGATATTGATATAAGACCGTACCGCAGAACGTGCAGAGCGATCATGGCATACATTTTCATGCTGATCCCGATCGGTCTGTCGTTTGTAAACTGGAAAGTCGATCATGAAACAGTGTCCATGAGACCGGATTATATTTCTTGTCTCTATGCGATTCTATTATATTCTGCATTTATTATCCGCTTTAAAGGAATACAGAGAACGGTCGGCTCATGGATTGATATTGGCTTCTGTATCATTACAGTGCTGTTGATTTCATCGTTTATCCAGACATTACTCGTCACGAAAACATTCAATATTTTCTGGATCAAGGAGATCTCGATCAACACAAACATTGTATTGCCGGTCGCAATTCTTTTATCCTGGTTGGGATTAAAAGTGGTCAGCGCGGTCTGTATGGCGGGAGTTGGACTGCTGGCCATTTTCAATATCGCATCACTGAGCGAGGCGATGGGATCTGTCTATGGTCCGATTTATATTATCTGCGCTTTTATGGGAATTTTATTTTATCTGTCAATCGAACCTATGGTGGTGGAACACTGGCCATATTTTAAAAAATCTGTGAAACACGGGGCAAATTATATGAAAAGAGATTTTGTGGAAGCGGGAAATTCAGTAAAAAAGATTTCTTATACGGAAATGCGTGATTCAACAATAGATCAGGCGGAACAAGAGCAGAGAAGAAGAGAGATGGATCTTTTTCAGGATAGCCGAAACTGTATCGGGGATAAGAATGAGTACGGAAAATAGCAGAAAAGATTATCAGAGAGAAGACTATAGAAAGAAAAGACAATATAAAATGATATAAGATGAGATGATATAAGAAAAAACTCTAAAAGAATAAAAAGGTAAGAGAAAAGGAAAATGAAAAAAATAATTATAATTGCAGTCGTACTGCTTCTCGTGTTGACAGGGATTGGAGCTGTCAGTCATTTTACAGACGAGAGAGGCAACTCACGCGTTACGAACGATATGGCAGAAAGTGATGAACAGGGGCGGTATCTGACAATCATTAATCATACGGAACAGATTATCAATGAAGTTCATATCACAGTCGGAGAAGGGACAGAGATTGAGCATGGCTATCAGGAAAATCCGGATGAGGACAGCTTTTCTGTTGAAATTCCGGAAGAGTATAAAGAATATAGCACGTTTACCGTCATTTTTGTTGACCGATATGGAATGAAATATGAAAAGAAAGTCACAGATGTGGATGAGCAGGGAAGAACAGAAGTGGAAATCACGGAAGAGGATTATGTAGAACAGGATGGCGATCTTACACGAAAAATAGACCGATTCTTTAATGGAGACTAACTTTTAAATTGTCAGGATATGTTTCGAGGAGGAAATGTTAAGTAATTAAAAACATTGATATTATTGATAAAAAGTATTTAAATATACTTATGGAGGAAAACAATGGAGAGAACAGAAGTCATCATACCATTAGCGCTTGGTTTCATTATTGTGATGATATATGTTCTGTATGTTAATGGCTTATGTGTTGTCAGAGCAATACGGGCGAGTCTCTTTTTTGGAAATCTGACAAAATATGGAGTGTGCAAGGCAACGGTTGCAGGCTGCAGCGGATATATAAAACGTATCATAAAATTTAATGCAAATGGAATATATCAGTACATTCTGGAATCGAACATACAAAAAGGAGATTTAGAAGTAAGGATTTTTGACGCTAAAAAAGAACAGGAAATTGTGTTAAATAAAGAGCATCCAAAAGCAAGCATAACGGTAAAAGGAAAGCAGAGATATTATATGGTTGTAAATTTCCAGACAGTTACAGGAAATTTCACCGTATCGTGGCAGTGAAAATAGATTCAAAATCGCTGCAGAGAAGGAAAATGATAAATAAAAGGCAGGAACACGCATGACTTTCACCATGAGAGATGAAAATATCCTGAAAATAAAAATCAACAGTAGATAGAAATGGAGAAAGAAAAGATGATAAATATAGCAGACTTTTATTATTTCAGCCCTACAGGGGGAACAAAAAAGACAGGAGAGATTTTTGCAAGAGAAATTGCTGAAAATGTAGAATTTATTGATCTGGGTTCAAAACAGGAACAAAAAGAGACAGATCACGAACTGGCAGTGATCGCAATTCCGGTTTTTGGAGGAAGACTTCCGGCGTTTGCGTCAGAAAAATTAAAAAAAGTAAATGGATGTGGAAGAAAGGCAGTTACACTTGCAGTGTACGGAACACGCGCTTATGAAGATGCTCTTCTGGAATTGAATGATCTTGCTGCGGAATGCGGATTTCAGGTGATTGCTTCTGGAGCTTTTGTAGCGCGCCATTCGATTGTGCCAGAGGTTGGAGCAGGCAGACCAGATGAGGCAGATGTAGCAGAACTGCGTGAATTTGCAAAAAAAGTTCTGGAAAAAATAGAAAAAGGAACAGACGAAGTTGTTCAGGTTCCGGGAAATCATCCATACAAACAATGGGGCGGAATGACGGTGACACCAATGTCGCTCCCAACTTGCTTACAGTGTGGAAAATGTGCAGCTGTCTGTCCGACAGATGCGATTGCTTTTGAAGGCGATACTGTTCAGACAAGCGCAGAAAAATGTATGGTATGTATGGCTTGCGTTGCTGCCTGTCCAGAACACGCCCGCATTTTGCCGCCGCCAGTGCAGGAGATGATGAATCAGAAGTTGGGAGTTTTAAAAGACGTCCGCCGACCAAACGAGATTTTCTTATAAAATTTCTTAATAAGTTCTAAATAAAAATCAGTGGAGAAAGTTCTATGGTATAGATTTGATATAGAAAATTCTTCACTGATTTTTTGAAAAGCGAGTATAATAAAGAGTGCGTATAAAAAGAAGCAATATATATCACTCAATGTATTACTCAATTTGCATGATGTCGAGACAGATGCAGTTCAGGTTATATGAATGTAATGGAATTACAGAAGGAGAAAGATGTTGGAAAATTTGATAAAACTAAAAAAACAGATTGAAGAATATCGGCCTTTTAACGAGCAGGAAGAAAAAGATAAAAAAGAAATCTTGCGGCAGATTTGCGAGTCAGATTCTATTTTGACAAGAGATAACAAAAATGCTCATATTACGGTTTCAGCATGGATCATAGAGAAAGAGCGAAAAAAAGTCTTGATGGCATACCACAATATTTATCAGTCTTGGGCGTGGCTTGGAGGTCATGCAGATGGAAATGCGAATTTAAAAGAAGTCATTTTAAAAGAGATTGAGGAAGAAAGTGGGTTGAGAGCTGTCAGATTTGTGTCCGATGATATTTTTTCTCTGGAAATATTAACGGTTTCCGGACATGAAAAAAGAGGAGAGTATGTATCATCCCATTTACACTTAAATGTGACTTATCTATTGGAAGCGGATATCAACAGTCCAATCCGAATTAAAGAAGATGAAAATAGCGAGATTGGATGGATTGACATAGCAGAAATTGATAAGAAATCGACAGAAAAATGGTTTATAGACCGAATTTATTCCAAACTGTGCCAAAAAGCAGCAGAGCTATAAAAAGAAAGAGAATGAAAAATATTTTATAAGTAGAAATATGGAGATGCCGAAAAAGCAAAAAAATGCTTTTGGAACATCTCTATATTTTTTGAGAGGATTTTATAATTTTCATTAAAAAAGTTTTTTACCAAATTGCATTTTCAAAATGGCGTATAAAACGGTATAATAGAAATGATATATATTTAGATATGAAATAAAAATAAGATGTTGGAGGAAAAGTCATGGTAACAGGGGCGATAAAAAATAAAGTCGATAAGATATGGACAGATATATGGGCTGGAGGAATTACAAATCCACTTACCGTCATTGAACAGCTGACTTATTTGATGTTTATCCGTTCATTGGATGAAAAGGAGCTGGAAACAGAAGAGTTTGAAAATATGATGGGAGAATCTATGGAAAAAATTTTCCCACAGTCAGCAATTGGACAGTCTATGCGCTGGAGCAAGTTTAAAGATCGGGATTCCCGTGAAATCTATGAGATTATTTCACAGAGAGTTTTTCCGGCGATCAAAAAAATGAAATATGGACGACTGCCAGATTTTTCAGAAAATGGAGAACTGATAGAGATAGAAGACGGAGTGGAAGCAGAGGGAGAAAATAAGACCGCATTTGCAAGATATATGGAAGATGCCATGTTCTTAATTCCAACCCCGCAGGTTCTGCAGAAGATTATCACAGGTCTGGATGACTTGTATGAACATGATATTGCGGATCTGGATATGCAGGGAGATTTATATGAATATATGCTTGGGAAACTGGCGACAGCCGGACAGAATGGCCAGTTCAGAACGCCAAAACATATACGAGAAATGATGGTAGAACTGATTCAGCCGACACCGGACGATCTGATCTGTGATCCAGCGTGCGGAACGGCGGGATTCCTTGTCTCAGCATCCGAATATATTAGAAAAAAATACGAAGATACCATGACATCAGAACAATGGGAAGCATTCTCAAATGAAACATTTTCAGGATTTGACACGGACAGAACCATGCTTCGTATCTCAGCCATGAACCTGATGCTTCATTCTATCAGTAATCCAGATATAGACTATAAAGACAGTGTGTCAAAACAGAATCAGATCAGTGAAAAATATACAGTATGCCTTGCCAATCCTCCATTTAAAGGAACGGTTGATGCGGAAAGCATCAATGATGATTTGAAAGCAATCACAAATACAAAAAAGACAGAATTGTTATTTCTTGCATTATTCTTAAGAATGATGAAAACAGGCGGAAGATGCGCTTGCATCGTTCCAGATGGAGTATTGTTTGGAAGCAGTAAAGCACACAAGTCAATCCGAAAAGAACTGGTTGAAAATCATCAGCTTCGAGCTGTCATTTCTATGCCGTCAGGAGTATTTAAACCATACGCAGGAGTATCCACAGCCGTACTTATTTTTACAAAAACAGGAGCAGGCGGAACAGAAAATGTATGGTTTTATGATATGAAAGCGGATGGATTCAGCTTAGATGACAAGCGTTCAGAGATAAAAGAAAATGATATTCCAGATATTATCGAGCGATTCCATAATTTAGATGGGGAGCAGACAAGAGAACGGACAGAACAGAGCTTCTTTGTACCAAAACAGGAGATTGTCGATAACGATTATGATCTCTCCATTAATAAATATAAAAAAGTGGAATATATTCCGGTAGAATATCCACCGACAGAAGAGATTATAGCAGAGTTACATAGGTTAGAGAAAGAAATAACAGAAGGACTGGCAGAATTGGAGAAGATGTTATGATCGAAAAAATGGAAAAAGTAATATTGGAATATTCTGTTCGGAATAAAGTGAATGGAGATATTTCGGTGTATAGTGGAAGTAAGAAATTCGTATTTGTGGGGGATAGGGTAGATGAAATATAAATTAAAAGATATTTTTGATTTGCAGATGGGAAAGACTCCGCCAAGAAATAATCAAGATTACTGGAATACAAATGACAATAAGTGGATTTCAATTGCTGATTTATCAAAGACTGGAAAATATATCAGCAAAACAAAAGAGTGTTTATCAGATGATGCGGTAAAGAATAGCGGAATAAAAGTAATTCCAGCAAATACTGTTGTTATGAGCTTTAAGTTGTCAATTGGAAAAACAGCTATTACAGCAGAAGATATGTATTCCAATGAAGCTATTATGGCTTTTCATGATAGACATGTTGTTGAAATTCTGCCTGAGTATATTTTTTATATGTTCAAATATAAGAATTGGGATGAAAGTAGTAATAAAGCGGTTATGGGTAAGACACTTAATAAAGCTACTTTATCTGAAGTGGTAGTTGAAATTTGTCCTATTGAAAAGCAAAGAGAGATAGTTACTATTCTTGACAAAATGATGGATATTTTGTCAGGAAGAGAGCAAGAATTACAGCTGTTAGATGACCTTATAAAAGCCCGATTTGTAGAGATGTTTGGTGATCCTGTTTGTAATCCGTTAAGGTGGGAAAAGAAAACTCTCAAAGAGGTATGTATTAAACTGAATGACGGAACACACTTTTCTCCTGAAAGTTTTGAAACAGGAGAATATAAGTATGTAACTGCAAAAAACATAAAAATGTCAGGCTTTGATTTTACTAACATTACTTATGTTCCGGAAGAAGTTCACCGACCTATTTATGAGAGATGCAATCCTGAATTAGGTGATGTTTTATATATCAAAGACGGCGTTACAACTGGAATTGCAATGGTTAATACTCTTGAAGAAGAGTTTACTTTGCTTTCGAGTGTTGCTTTGCTTAAACAGGACAGAAGAATAATGAACGGACATTTTTTGAGTGCATTATTAAATGACGAAAATATGTACACTGATATTAGAAGTAATATGGGTGGGGCTGCCATTACAAGACTTACAATCGCAAAGTTAAATACAATTAAAGTTATTCTTCCGCCGATTGAACTTCAAACGCAATTTGCCGCCTTCGTTGAGCAGACCAACAAATCAAAAGCTGTGATACAAAAGGCTCTAGATAAGACACAGCTATTATTTGATAGTTTAATGCAGAAGTATTTTGGGTAGAAAAGGGATGTAATTATGGCAAAAATGACAGTATATCATGGAGGATATATGCCCGTAGAACATCCTCAGATTCGTGTTGGCAAGAATACGAAAGATTTTGGGACGGGTTTTTATTGCACAATCATTAAAGAACAGGCTCAAAGATGGGCAAGAAGATATGATACAAAAATTGTATCTATCTATGAAGTTCGGTTAAATTCTAAATTAAACATCAAAGAATTTCGGGAAATGACAGATGAATGGTTAGATTTCATAATTGCCTGCAGAAGTGGAAAGAGCCATGAATATGATATTGTAATTGGGGCAATGGCAAATGACCAGATATATAACTATGTATCTGATTATATCGATGGAGTCATCACAAGAGAACAGTTTTGGGTATTAGCAAAATTTAAGTATCCAACGCATCAAATTAATTTTTGTACGCCTCAAGCTTTACAATGCCTCGAATACCGAGGATTTGAGGAGGTGCGGTGATGCAAGAAGTAAACGGAAGAGAAGAAAAAAAAGATAATGATTTATTTTTCACTTGTAGCCTTATAGATTATATTGCCAGAAAAACAAAAAATAAAAGAAATGTTGTTGTAAACGCAATAGGAAAAAAACAGATTGAAAAAATCTATGATTTGGCAGACATATATCATAGTGACAACATTGAACGAGTGAGTGATGATTTTATCGAACAATCTGGAATAAAAGAAGGAAATTTTGATAATGTCAAGGAATGTAACTATGCGATCCCATCACACTGGGATATTGGTAAAGTATATAAAAGACTGATAAAGGCTGTGGCAGAGCATGAAAAGATAGAAGTGATAGATGCGTTAATAAAGGTTTATAATTCATTTCTTAGTGATAAAATTGATGATTATAACAGCAGTATGTATTATGAATCTCCATCGTATTTGTTAGAATGTTATCTGGAAAATAAAGTGATTTAAAATTTTGGGTGCAGGATGTTGGTATAGTTAGGAGAAAATATCAACATGGAAGAAAAAATTGTATTGATTATTAACAAAATGGCAGATTATTTGAATGTTTCACAAATGAAGAAATTACAGGAAGTCTTGCTTCAAACATTTTCAGAAAATAGTATATCAAAAGAAGAAACTTCAAACGATGAGTATTTACGGATGTTTTTGGATGCCAAAAAGATTGAAGGATGCTCAGCCAGAACAATCCAATATTATAGTGCCACAGTGGAACGAATGCTTCAAAATATAAAACATCCTATAAGAAAGATTTCTACAGAGGATATCAGAAAATATCTTGTTGATTACCAAAAAATTAATGATTGTAGTAAAGTTACGATTGATAATATTCGACGAAATATCTCCAGTTTTTTCTCATGGTTGGAGGAAGAGGATTATATTCTGAAAAGCCCCATGAGGCGTATCCATAAAATAAAAACCAAGCAGCCAGTAAAAGAAATAATTTCTGATGAAGCAATAGAATTATTAAGAGATAATTGTGAATGTATCAGAGATTTAGCTATGATCGATTTGCTGTATTCTACTGGAATACGCGTAGGTGAGTTGGTGAATCTAAATATTACAGATGTAGATTTTGAAGCTAGAGAATGTATTGTTTTTGGAAAAGGAGATAAGGAACGGAAAGTATATTTTGATGCTAAAGCTAAGCTTCATTTACAAGACTATTTGAAAAAGAGGGATGATAATAATCCAGCGCTTTTTGTATCGCTAGATGCTCCTCATAATAGGCTGAAAATTAGCGGAGTAGAGATTCGTATCCGTACGCTTGGCAGAAAATTGAATATGGAAAAAATTCATCCACATAAATTTCGTAGAACAATGGCAACAAGAGCTATTGATAAGGGTATGCCAATCGAACAAGTACAAAAAATACTAGGACATTCTCAAATTGATACTACAATGCAATACGCTATTGTAAATCAAACAAATGTAAAAACATCCCATCAGAAATTTATTGCTTAAATGCAATTTCGTATTTGTGGGGGGGGGGTGAGGTAGATGGAGAGGATTAGAATTGGAGATGCCTGTGATATATTAAATGGGTATGCTTTCAAGAGTGACAAATATGTTGAAAAGGGAATAAGAGTAATCAGAATTGCAAATGTTCAAAAGGGCTATATTGAAGATAATGCTCCAGTTTTTTATCCGCTCGATTTTAGTGGACTAGAAAAGTATATGCTTGAAGAAGGGGATTTGTTAATGTCTTTGACTGGAAATGTAGGAAGGGTTGCTTTAATTCAGAGGAATATGTTACCAGCAGCATTAAATCAGCGAGTAGCATGCTTGAGACTCAGAAGTAATAGGATTACAAAAGGATTTCTATTTCACATTCTTAATAGTGATTTATTTGAACAACAATGTGTTCAAGCTTCTAATGGTGTGGCACAGAAAAATATGAGTACAGAATGGCTTCGAGATTATGAAATTCCGTTGTATTCAATGGAAGAACAGTTGAAAATAACAGAAATACTTGATAAAACTAGAAGAATTATTGATTTAAGAAATTATGAATTAAGTGTATTAGATGACCTTATAAAAGCCCGATTTGTAGAGATGTTTGGTGATGCAGTTGCTAATCCAATGAATTGGCCTGTAAAAAAATTAAAAGACCTGTCAGTTCAAATAAATAGTGGGAATACACCTAAGGGTGGTTCTGAAAATTATGTTGAAGAAGGTATTACTTTCTTCAGAAGTCAGAATGTTTGGAAAGACCGTTTGGAGATGGATGATATTGCATATATTGATGCTGATACGCATGCAAGTATGAAAAGAAGTAGTCTAAAACATGGCGATATTCTTATGACCAAAACTGGACGTATAAACACAGAAAATAGTTCACTGGGGCGAGCTGCTTTATATATGGGCGAAGATGACATGGCAAATGTTAATGGTCATGTGTATTTCATTAGATTAAAGGCAGAAGTAAATAATAAGTTTGTCCTTAGAATACTTGTTTCACCGGAGTATAGAGATTTGATTAGAAGTGTTTGTGTTGGTGGAATTGATAAGAGACAGCTTAACAAAGAGCATATTGAAGAATTTCCGATTATTTGTCCACCAATAGATATGATTGATAGTTTTGTTGATTTTTGTGAACAAATCGACAAATCAAAATTTCACACAGAAGAGAATATAATATGAATACACCTACATTAGAAACAAAACGTTTAATTTTAAGAAAATTTACAGAAAAAGATATGGAAGCTCTTTTTTAGGGTAAATAAAGATGAAGAAGTTAATAAATTTTTGCCTTGGTATCCTGTTCGTGATATTGAAGAAACAAAGGAATTTTACGAGCAGAGGTATTTATCAAAATACAAACAACAGCAAAGTTATGCGTATGCAATTTGTCTAAAAGAAAATAATTTTCCTATAGGTTATGCTAACGTTGATATGAAAGAAGCGCATGATTTAGGATATAGACTTCGCAAGGAATTTTGGAACAAAGGAATTGTTACAGAAGCGGTAAAGGCGATTTTGGAACAAGTTAAAAACGACGGTTTATCGTATATTACAGCGACTCATGACAAAAATAATCTAAGAAGTGGAAATGTGATGAGAAAAGTGGGGATGAAATATTGCTATTCTTATGAAGAGCAATGGCAACCAAAAAATTTTCCTGTCATATTTAGAATGTATCAGCTAAATCTTAATGGAAATGATAAATTTGTATATCAAAAATATTGGAATGAATCAAAAAATCATTTTATCAAACGACCTAGCAAGAATACTCCCACTTCAAGCCCGTAGAGGGATAAGTGGTGAGATGAATTGCCAAAGCTGTACCCTAGTAAATAATAGA
>JAGZHZ010000003.1 GCA_018366495.1 Clostridiales bacterium | reverse complement strand
ACTCTCTGATCTTAGGATTGTTGATCATTTCTTATTTTCGTATGTTTTCTAAAAATGTGACAAAGCGTTATCAGGAAAATCAGAGATATTTAAATATAAAAAATAAGTTTCTGGGAAAAATAAGAAAAGAAAAATATATTATGAATCAGAGAAAGGAATATCATATTTATACCTGTCCAAATTGTAAACAGAAAATTCGTATTCCAAAAGGGAAAGGAAAATTGAATATTACATGTCCTAAATGTCATACAGAATTTATAAAAAATACAGGCAGAAAAAAGAAAGAAGAAGAGAGCGTAAAATAAAAAGCAGGAAACGGTATGTTTCTCATCTGAAGAGACGAGAGATGTACCGTTTCCTGTTTTTTATTAATATTTTTTCTTATGTCCGCTGTATTTTTCTTCACAGTATTTACAGCGATATACCTCTTTTTCAGGGTCAGTAAGAAGGAAAATATGATCTAATTCCTGCTCAATAGAGGTGATGCAGCGAGGATTTTTACATTTTATAATATTCACGAGCTGTTTTGGAAGAGACAGGACTTTTTTGTCCACGATCAGTCCATCTTTTATGATATTGACGGTGATATTATGATCAATAAAACCGAGAATATTTAAGTCCAGCATATCGATAGGGCATTCTACTTTGATGATATCTTTTTTTCCCATTTTATTGCTGCGGGCATTTTTGATAATGGCAACACAGCAGTCCAACTTGTCCAGCTTTAAATAGCGATAGATTTCCATGCTCTTTCCAGCCTCGATGTGGTCAAGAACAAAGCCTTCATTTAATTGTCCTACATTTAACATCGTTTTGTCCTCCTATTCTTCAACTTTTATTCCCAGTAATGTTAAAATCAGCGCCATGCGGACATAGACACCGAACTGTGCCTGCTTAAAGTAAACGGCTCTTGGATCGCTGTCTACCTCAACAGAAATTTCGTTGACACGCGGAAGCGGGTGCAGAACCAGCATATCATCAGGGGCAAGTTCCATCTTTTTCTTATCCAGAATGTAGAAATCTTTCATGCGGACGTAATCTTCTTCGTTGAAGAAACGTTCTTTCTGGACACGAGTCATATACAGGAGATCTAATTCCGGAAGAGCTTCTTCCAAACGTTCCACTTCTTTATAAGGCACGTTATTTTTATCTAATACATTTTCTTTTATGTAATCAGGGATACGCAGTTCGTCCGGAGAAATCAAAACGAAGCGTACATTCGGATAACGCACGAGTGCATGAATCAGAGAATGAACGGTACGACCAAATTTTAAATCTCCGCATAAACCGATTGTCAGATCATTTAAGCGTCCCTTTAAAGTACGGATTGTCAGCAAATCTGTCAGCGTCTGTGTCGGATGCTGATGACCGCCGTCTCCGGCATTAATGACTGGGATAGAAGATTTTGCAGCGGCTACCATTGGAGCACCTTCTTTTGGATGTCTCATTGCACAGATATCAGCATAACAGGAAATCACACGGATGGTGTCAGAAACACTCTCGCCTTTTGCGGCAGAACTGGAATCGGCCGAAGAAAAACCAAGTACACTGCCTCCCAGATTTAACATTGCAGCTTCAAAGCTAAGTCTGGTTCTTGTACTTGGTTCATAAAATAAAGTGGCAAGTTTTTTGCCGGCACATGCATGTGCATATTTTTGAGGATGATTTTCCATGTCATTTGCAAGATCTAAAATATGATCTAATTCATCAACGGAAAAATCAAGTGGACTCATTAAATGTTTCATAATTTTCCTCCTTCGCTTGAGATACATTTTTACTATCATATACTATTCAGAGAGAAATTTCAAGAAGATTTAAAAAACTTTTGCATTTAAGAAAAAAGTGATCTATAATAAAAAATAAAAGAGCGGGGGGATCGATAAAAATGGTTTATAAAGAGAGAAAAAGATGGGTTTTTTTAGGACTTCCTTTTACTTTTACAAAATATACAGTCAGTGATGAGATGATTACTATAAATTCTGGACTACTTAACAGCAAAGAAGACGACTGCTATATGTATAAAGTGTTAGATGTCCGTCTGGAACAGAGCTTTTTAGAAAAAATTTTTAAATTGGGTACCGTTGTATGCTATGGAGGAGATGTGACAGATCCAAATCTGAAGTTGTATCACATTCGCCATGCGAAAGAGATTAAAGATTTCATCCTGCATACTTCTGAGGAACAGCGTTTAAAAAGAAAAACAATCCGCACAGAAGATATCTCAGGTGATTTTGATGACAGTGATGATCTCTAAGATAGAACGGCAAAAGAACGTACGATTTTCAGTGAAAGAAGGATGTCAGATTTTTTAAGCAAGAAGTTCGGTTACTTGTAGCCGAGTAGTTCACAGTTGGATCTTAGATTGTCTGATATCTGCAGATGCGATAATATGCGATAATAAATGAAAAAATACAAAAAAGTGAAAGTGATAAGATAATCAGAAAGAATAAATGTTTAAAGGTTCTCCATAATTTTTCAGGAGAACCTTTAAACATTTATTCTTATAAACAGATTTTATTTGCATACAGGTATGAAAAAGTATTGATTTGATACGAAAAACACTTGATGATATGGAGAAGGAGAACGTGTGTGATTTTAGTCATGAGAGGTTCAAACAGTACCTCAGCGAAGCAGTTTCTCATATAAAAGTCCGGTTGTAAACCATAAAGGCGCATAATCAAGACGAATTACGCCGTTGATCTGAAGTGGAGCGTCACTGTAATCCCATGGACAGCTATTGTGTTTTTTTAAGAAAGAACCGGAACAGTATTCAGCAAAAAAGATACAGCAGGTGTAGACAAGCCCTCTGGCAAACGTACTCCATTTTTTTATCAGTTTTGAGAGAGGCCCGATAAAAGCAGCCATACCATAGATGGGAAACATCCAAAGTGAGGACTGACCTTTTAGTTTAGGATCTCTGCGGCACAAAGAGAGAAAGCCAGTCCACAGCAGTTCAAGACACCAGCCGCAGATTCCGCATCGAATCATATTTTTCATTATTTAAAATCCTTTCTTTTTTAGACGTTAACAGGCACAGATTCACTGCCTTTCGGTGATAAATCGTTGATATTTCTAGTATGGCAGAAAAGAAAATTAATATTCTGGGGAAATGCA
Source organism: Clostridiales bacterium (assembly GCA_018366495.1). Classification (GTDB taxonomy): domain Bacteria; phylum Bacillota; class Clostridia; order Lachnospirales; family Lachnospiraceae; genus JAGZHZ01. Next base: position 133,912 of record JAGZHZ010000003.1, on the reverse strand, counting down.
AAAGAATGTCTACTTTACAAAAGGGATGGTGTGTACTATAATAAATAGTCAATGAAACAAAAGATTTTTTGGGAAAGTGAAATGGAAAAATGGATTATACAGAAGCGAGAGTTTATTTAGAAAATGTCACTAAATACGGAAGTGTACTTGGCTTAGAAAATATGAAAGAGCTTTTAAACAGACTTTCAAATCCACAGGATGACTTGAAATTCATACATATCGCAGGAACAAACGGAAAAGGATCCGTACTTGCATACGTATCAACTGTCTTGACGGAAGCTGGGTATTGTGTAGGAAGATATATTTCCCCTACATTGTTTTCATACAGAGAGCGTATTCAGGTTAACGGAGAATATATAGAAAAGGAATCCCTTGCGAGATGGACAAGCAAAATCCGCGATGTCATTGAAAAAATGGTACGGGAGGGAAAAGCGCATCCAACGGTTTTTGAAATTGAGACAGCTCTTTCTTTTTTGTATTTTAAAGAAAAAAAATGTGACTTTGTTGTTTTGGAGACGGGTATGGGCGGTCTGCTCGACGCAACGAATGTTGTAAAAACAACAGTGGCGGAGATTATTGCATCCATCAGCCTGGATCACCTGGGGGTATTGGGAAATAATCTAAGAGAGATTGCGCAGAATAAGGCAGGAATTATCAAACCGGAAACGGTTGTGATCACAGCAGAACAGGAAAAAGAAGCGATGGAAGTGCTGACTTCTGTCTGCAAAGAAAAAAAATGCAGCCTGTATGTGACAGAAAAAAAAGAAGTGCGCAATATTCATTATGGATATGACGGGCAGACGTTTGATTACAAGCAATATCAGAAATTGGAAATTTCGCTTGCAGGAAGCTATCAAATTTTAAATGCTGCACTGGCTGTGGAGGCATTGGAGAAAATTCAGATGCTGGGATATCCAATTTCAGAGGAACAGCTGCGCAGAGGATTAAAAAAGACAACATGGAAGGGCAGATTTACTGTGCTTCAGAAGAATCCTGTTTTTGTGATTGACGGGGCACACAACCGCGATGCAGCGAAAGTTTTAAGACAGTCGATTGATTTATATTTTGCCGGCAGAAAAATTTTTTACATCATGGGCATGTTTAAAGACAAAGAATATGAAGCAGTATTGAGACAGACAGCAGACAGGGCAGAATATATCTTTACAATAGAAACACCAAATAATGTGCGTGCACTTCCGGCGGAGGAGCTGGCACAGGCAGCTAAAAAATATAATGTAAATGTAGAAGCCGCAGATACAATAGAAGAAGCCGTGAAGAAAGCGCTGGCTATGGCAGATGAGGAAGACGTAATTATCGCTTTTGGGTCATTATCTTTTCTTGGAGAAGTGACAAAAACGGTAGAGGGCGGTAAGGAGTGAAGAAAATGATGGATCAGGAAAAAATCAAAGCAGGAGTAAGATTATTATTAGAAGGTATGGGAGAAGATGTGAATCGTGAAGGTCTGATTGAGACACCGGATCGAATTGCGCGTATGTACACAGAAATTTTTGGCGGGATATACGAAGATGCAGGTCATCATCTGAGCAAACGATTTCATGTAGACAACAATGAAATGGTTCTGGAAAAAGATATCACATTTTATTCCACATGTGAGCATCATATGCTTCCATTTTATGGAAAGGCTCATATTGCTTACATTCCAAACGGCACAGTGGTAGGATTGAGCAAGATTGCCAGAACAGTGGAAGTGTTTGCAAAAAGACTTCAGCTGCAGGAACAGTTAACAGCTCAGATTGCAGATGCGTTTATGGAACATCTGGAGCCGCAGGGTGTGATGGTAATGGTTGAGGCAGAACATATGTGCATGACAATGCGCGGAATTAAAAAGCCAGGATCAAAGACAGTCACAGTTGTGACAAGAGGTGTGTTTGAAAATGATACTGTTTTGCAAAATAGATTTTTCCAGATGGTGAGATAGAAAAATGAACAGAATCAATGCAATTTTAAAAGATCCGGAATATCAGACATATTTGAGGGAGATTGGAATTTGTGAAAAAGATCGGATTTTCTGCCGTCACAATATGGCGCATTTTCTCGATGTGGCGAGACTTGCATGGATCTTTAATTTAGAAGAACATATGAATTTGGAAAGAGAGCGGATCTATGCGGCCGCTCTTCTTCACGATATTGGGAGACATTTACAGTACAGGGAAGGAATTCCCCACGAAAAAGCAAGCGAAAAGCTGGCTGCTCCGATTTTAGAGCGATGTGGCTTTGAAAATAAAGAAAAAGAGGAAATTTTAAAGGCAATCGCAGACCACAGATCAAAGGAGATTGCACAGGAAAGGACATTGTCAGGAATTTTGTACCGTGCGGACAAGATGTCAAGAAGCTGCTTCGGATGCGAGGCAGAACAGCAGTGTGACTGGAGTGCAGAAAAGAAGAATAAAAGAATAATCAGATAGGAGAGATTCAAATGATGAAAATAGGAAACAGAATGTTTGATACAGAAAACAATACCTATATTATGGGAATTTTAAATGTAACTCCGGATTCTTTTTCAGACGGAGGAAAATGGAACAATAAGGATGCAGCTTTGAAACATACAGAGGAGATGATACAGGAAGGCGCAGACATCATTGACATTGGCGGGGAATCCACAAGACCGGGCTACACTCTTCCGGGCTACACTCTTTTATCAGATGAAGAAGAAATAGAACGTGTTGTGCCGATGATTGAGATGGTGAAGGCCAATTTTGATATTCCAGTATCGATTGACACGTACAAAAGCGGTGTCGCTGAGGCTGCAGTAAGAGCAGGAGCAGATCTTGTAAATGATATCTGGGGTCTGAAATATGATGAAAAGATAGCAGATGTGATTGCAAAAAACAACGTGGCATGCTGTCTGATGCATAACCGCAAAGAAGCAGTGTATGATAATTTTATCGAAGATATGCTCAATGATCTGAGAGAGACCATTGTGATTGCTAAAAGAGCAGGTATCGCAGATGATAAAATTATGATCGACCCGGGTGTTGGATTCGCAAAGACGTACGAGCATAACCTGGAAGCAATTCATCATCTGGAGCGTCTTCATGAATTGTCCTATCCAATTCTGCTTGGAACATCAAGAAAATCTGTGATAGGAAATACATTAAACCTTCCAGCTTCTGAAAGAGTAGAAGGTACATTGGTGACAACTGTTTTCGGAGTGCAGAAAAAAGCAGCTTTTATTCGTGTTCATGATATTAAAGAAAATAAAAGAGCTATTTTGATGACAAGAGCAATCTTAGGATGCTGATGAGAGCGTATCCATAAGTATAAAAAAGAGAGGGACAGACAGATGGATAAGATCAAGATCAAAGATCTGGAAGTATTTGCAAATCATGGCGTATTTCCGGAAGAAAATGTACTAGGACAGAAATTTGTGATCTCTGTGACGATGTATACAGATACACGCAAGGCAGGAATGAGCGATGATCTGACCCAGTCGATTCACTATGGGGAAGTCAGTCATTTTATCAAAAAATTTATGGAGGAACATACCTTTAAACTGATAGAGACCGTTGCAGAGAAACTGGCAGCAGAACTTTTAAAGGCATTTCCGCTGATGCAGAAACTGGATCTGGAAATCAAAAAGCCGTGGGCTCCTGTCGCTCTGCCTCTTGATACCGTGTCAGTAGAAATTTCAAGAGGATGGCATACGGCATACTTGGGAGTTGGATCAAGTCTGGGTGATAAAAAGGGATATTTAGATGGCGCTGTGGAGGCTCTCAAGAAAACAGATGGATGCGAAGTGATCGCTGTGGCAGATTATATTGCAACAGAACCATATGGCGGAGCGGCAAAAGAGGAATTTTTAAACAGCTGTATCGGTGTAAAAACACTTTTGACACCACATGAATTATTGGAACGTCTGCATGAGATTGAACAGGCGGCAGACAGGAAACGGTTGGTACACTGGGGAGACAGAACACTGGATCTGGATATTTTACTGTATGATGATCTTGTGATGGAAAGTGAAGATTTGACAATTCCTCATACAGAAATGTATCTGCGCAGCTTTGTGCTGGAACCACTTTCGCAGATTGCGCCGTACAAGAAACATCCTGTTTTGAACAAAACAGTAATGCAGTTAAGGAGTGAACTGGAGAATGACTGATTTAGGCAAACTGCGCAGCGAGATTGATGTGATTGACCGTCAGATTGTGGATCTGTTTGAGAAGAGAATGAAAATTTGTACAGAGGTGGCGGAGTTTAAAATCGAGACAGGGAAAAAAGTCTTTGACAGAGAAAGAGAAAAATCAAAGATTGAGACGCTGACACAACTTGCTCACAATGATTTTAACAAGCATGGCATAGAAGAATTGTTTTTGCAGATTATGGCGATGAGCAGAAAACTGCAGTACCAGCTGCTCGCAAAAAACGGGGTGGTTGGTCGTCTGCCTTTTATTGCAATATCAGATGTGGACAGAGAGAAAGTACGTGTTGTTTTTCAGGGAGTGGAAGGAGCATACAGCGAAGCGGCAATGCGTCAATATTTTAATGAAAATATCACATCCTTTCATGTAGAAAAATGGAGAGATGCAATGGAGGCGATTCAGGAAGGGGCGGCAGATTATGCGGTGCTTCCGATTGAAAATTCCTCCGCAGGCATTGTAGCAGATGTGTATGACCTTTTGATGGAATATGACAATTATATTGTGGGAGAACAAGTGATTCGATGCGAACACGCTTTGCTTGGAGTGGAAGGAACAAAGCTGGAAGATATAAAAGCGGTTTACTCTCATCCTCAGGCTTTAAGTCAGTGCAGCAGATTTTTAGAGGAACATCGGGAATGGAAACAAGTCCCTGTGGAAAATACGGCTGTCGCAGTTAAAAAGGTAATGGAGGAAAAAAATCCGGCACAGGCGGCGATCGGAAGCTTGTTTGCGGCAAAATGTTTTGGGGCGGCTGTTCTAAAAGAGCATATTTATTATAATGAACTGAATTCTACACGGTTTATCATTGTATCCAATCAAAGAGTATTCCGTGAAAATGCAGAAAAAGTCAGCATTTGTTTTGAATTGCCTCATAAAAGCGGATCGCTTTATAATATGCTGTCTCATTTTATTTATAACAATTTAAATATGTCCAGAATTGAATCAAGACCGATTCCGGGAAAAAACTGGGAGTACCGTTTTTTTGTTGACTTTGAGGGAAATCTTGCAGACAGCGGTGTTAAAAATGCACTTCGAGGGATTCAGGAAGAGGCAAATTATTTTAAAATTTTAGGAAATTACTAGAGAGGACAGAGGAATGACAAGAATATCAGAACTTGTGATATATCGGAATTTTGAGCATGGAGAGATCTTAGAGGATATGGCATGGATCATGGATCATTATCAGAATCCGGAAGAAAACCGTGAAAAAGTCAGAACGCTGTTTTTTAACTGTATACATGGGCTGATCGAACTTGCAGCGTCCTATGGATTTGAGCATAATATCTGGCATAATTATCTGACATTTCTGCTTGTAAATAATGAAAATGCTTACAGCAAATCGTGTGAAATTGTCGGAGCTGTGGAAGGAACGATCAATAATCTGGCGCTGCATGATTTTGCTATTTTTAAGGAATTATATGATTATGATTTTTCAGATCTCTCAAAGGCGCTGGAAAGCGACTGCTTTAAGGTGATTGAACAGTACGAAAATATTGATAAGAACAGCAAACTTTTCAACAAGAGAATCCGTGATCGAATCTGTGATTTAAGTCTTCAGCTTGGAAAGGCAAAAAGTGTTGAGGAATTTATGAGCGACATGACATTGTTTTATCAGGAGTTTGGCGTGGGAAAACTGGGACTCCATAAGGCTTTTCGAATCCAGCACAAAGAAGAAGGCGCAGAAATTGTGCCAATTACAAAGATTGCTCATGTAAAATTGGATGATCTTGTCGGATATGAGATTGCCAAGAAAAAGCTGATTGAAAATACGGAGGCATTTGTCCAGGGAAGAAAGGCAAATAACTGTCTGCTGTTCGGTGCGGCGGGAACTGGAAAATCTTCCAGCATAAAAGGAATTCTGAATCAATACTATGACCAGGGACTTCGTATCATTGAAGTATATAAGCATCAGTTTCAGGATTTAAACGATGTGATTGCTCAGATCAAAAACAGAAATTATAAGTTTATCATCTATATGGATGATTTGTCTTTTGAAGAATTTGAAATAGAATATAAATATTTGAAGGCAGTGATCGAGGGCGGACTGGAAAAAAAGCCGGATAATATCCTGATTTATGCGACGAGCAACCGCCGTCATCTGATCCGGGAGACATTTAATGATAAACAGGAGCGGGATGAAGAACTCCATTGCTCTGATACCGTTCAGGAAAAATTATCGCTTGTATATCGCTTTGGCGTGACTATCTTTTTTGGCTCACCTGATAAAAAAGAATTCCAGAATATAGTAAAAACCTTGGCAGATCGATATGGAATCGAGATACCAGAAGAAGAACTGTATCTGGAAGCAAACAGATGGGAGCTGAGTCACGGGGGACTGTCAGGAAGAACGGCACAGCAGTTTATTGACTATCTGCTCGGAAGAAAATAAAAATATATTGTGATAAAAAAGAATTCAATAATCGGAGATTGACTGAAAAAACATTTTTATGATTTTACAGTCGGTCTCCGATTTGTTTTTTTCTAATGAACAATAAAAAATATTTTGTAAAAAGTAAGGAAAGTCTCTGGTCTTTTTTTTCATATAATAGTAAAATAAGGAATATAAAATCGAAAAGGCACATATAATACGCAGTTTATATGTGAGTGATACGGCAGGCAAGTTATAAAAAATTTGCTTCGATCAGAGAAAAGCAGTGAGGTGAAACATATGCAGATTATAACATTTGCGGCGATTGACGTTGGCTCCTATGTGACGGAGATGAAAATTTATGAGCTGTCAGTCCAGTATGGAATGAAAGAAATTGACTGCATTCAAAGCAGTCTGGAGTTAGGAAAAGATGCCTTTACACAGGAAAAGATCGGTGTGAAACTTGTAGATGAACTTTGTGAAGTACTGGCAGACTTCAAAAAGATTATGGAAGGATATAAAGTAGACGCATATCGTGCATGTGCGACGAGTGCGATTCGAGAGGCAAAAAACAAGCTGATTATGCTCGATTATATTGAAAAGCACACAGGAATACATCTGGAGGTGCTTGGAAACTCTGAACAGAGATTTTTAGATTACAAGTCAATCGCTTCCAGCGAAAGAGAATTTAATCAGATTATTCAGGACGGAACAGCAATTGTTGATGTGGGGGGAGGAAGCGTTCAGATTTCTCTGTTTGAGAATGGTTCTTTGATCACAACGCAGAATATTCGCAGCGGTAACCTGCGTGTGCGCGAAAAGCTGTCAAAAGTAGAACAGACGGAGTCACATTTTGAACAGCTGGTGGAAGAGCTGATCAATAATGAATTGGAGAGTTTTGAGAAACTGTATTTAAAAGACAGAGAGATTAAAAATATTATTATCATTGGGGACTATCTTTTAGAATTGATGCAAAACAGTCAGGAAGAGAGTACGGTAACGATGATTACAAGAGAAGAGTTCCATAAAAAATATGGCGCAATAATGGAGCAGAGCCAGGATGAAGTGATAGAAAAGTATGACCTTCCATCAGAGAGCGGTTCTCTTGTTTTATCATCTCTTGTTATTTATAAGAGATTTATAGAGGTCTGCAATGCAAAAATGATCTGGATGCCGGGATTTAGTTTAAATGATGGCATTGCCTATGACTATGCAGAGAAAAAGAAGATCATAAAAAATGGACACAGTTTTGACGATGATATCATTGCAGAGGCGAGAAATCTTGCAAAACGATATATGTGCAATAAAAATCACATCAAAATGATGGAGAGTCTTTCGCTTGGAATTTTTGATAAAATGAAAAAAAATCATGGCCTTGGGAAAAGAGAGCGGCTTTTACTCAGAATTGCGGCGATTCTGCACGGATGCGGAAAGTATATCAGTCTGACAGAAGTATCCGACTGTTCTTACAGTATTATCATGGCAACAGAGATCATTGGATTATCACGTTTAGAGAGAGAGATTATTGCGAATGTAGTTCGATATAATACAAAAGAGTTTGAATATTACGATGCGATCACAGCACATTCTGAGATGCACAAAGAAGAATATCTGCTGATTACAAAATTGACAGCAATCCTGCGTGTGGCAAATGCCCTGGACAGAAGCCACCAGCAGAAATTTGAAAATGCCAAATTTATGCTGAAGGATAATCAGCTGATTATTTCCGTGGAGACACAGAAGGATATCACATTGGAAAAAGCGCTGTTTAAAGAAAAAGCCGATTTTTTTGAGGAGGTATTCAGTATTCGTCCTGTGATTCGTCAGAAAAAGCATTTTTAATTTTGGGAGGAAAAGAAATGGGAGAAATGGATTTTACAAACCCTGTATACTATACAAACAGGGAATCGAGCTGGCTTAGTTTTAATGCCCGTGTTCTAAGTGAAGCGCGGGATAAAAGTCTGCCGCTTTTTGAGAGATTAAAATTTTTAAGCATCACATCATCAAATCTGGATGAGTTTTTTATGATTCGTGTTGCATCTTTAAAAGATATGGTACATGCGGGATATACGAAGAAGGATATAGCAGGAATGACAGCCTCAGAACAGCTGACGCAGATCACAGCGGAGGCACATGATCTTGTAAATTTACAGTATTCTACTTATAACCGCTCTATCTTGCCGGCTTTAAAGCAGGTGGGGATGACGCTGATTACAGCACATGAAGATCTGAAGAAAGATGAGGCGCAGTTTGTGGATCAGTATTTTGAAGAAAATGTCTATCCCGTTCTGACACCGATGGCAATGGATTCTTCGAGACCATTTCCTCTGATTCGAAATAAGACGCTCAATATCGGCGCACTGATCCGAAAAAAAGAGGGAAAGACAAAGACGGAATTTGCAACGGTGCAGGTTCCGAGTGTACTGCCCCGCATTGTTGTACTTCCAGAGAAAGAACCGGGTAAAAAGAAAGTAATTCTGCTGGAGGAAGTGATTGAGCGCAATATTGGAAAGCTGTTTTTAAATTACGATGTAGTCTGCGCACATCCATATCGGATTATGAGAAATGCAGATCTTACGATTGATGAAGACGAGGCCGCCGATCTCTTAAAAGAAATTCAGAAACAGCTGAAAAAAAGACAGTGGGGAGAGGTTATCCGACTGGAAATTGAAGACAAAATGGACTCAAAACTTCTGAAGATCCTGAAAAAAGAGTTTGATATTAAAGAAGAAGGTATTTTTAAGATCAATGGACCTCTGGATCTTACATTTTTAATGAAAATGTATGGATTGCCGGGATATGAGCAGTATAAATACAAACCATACATTCCCCAGCCTGTGCCGGATATGATGGATGGAGGAGATATCTTTTCTCAGATACGAAAAGGAGATATTTTGCTGCATCATCCATATATGACATTTGATCCGGTTGTGGATTTTGTACGTCAGGCGGCAAAAGATCCGGATGTGCTGGCGATCAAACAGACTTTATATCGTGTCAGCGGAAATTCACCGATCATTGCGGCACTTGCCCATGCGGCTGAAAATGGAAAACAGGTCTCTGTGCTGGTAGAATTAAAAGCCAGATTTGATGAAGAAAATAATATCGTCTGGGCAAAGATGCTGGAGAAGGCGGGATGCCACGTTATCTACGGCCTTGTTGGTCTGAAAACCCACAGTAAGATTACACTTGTGGTCAGAAGGGAAGAAGATGGAATTCGTCGTTATGTTCACCTTGGAACAGGAAACTATAATGATTCTACGGCAAAATTGTATACAGACTGCGGAATTTTGACGTGTTCTGAACCGATCGGGGAGGATGCAACGGCTGTATTCAATATGCTTTCTGGATATTCAGAGCCGAAACGGTGGAATCGTCTTGTGGTAGCTCCAATCTGGCTGAGAAATAAATTTATCAGATTGATTCAAAGGGAGACACAGAATGCGAGAGAGGGAAAACCAGCTCATATCATTGCAAAGATGAATTCTCTGTGCGATCAGAATATCATTGCGACATTATATGAAGCATCCGCAGCAGGAGTAAAGATTGAACTGATTGTAAGAGGAATCTGCTGTCTGAAAGTAGGAATTCCGGGAGTCAGCGAAAATATCACTGTCCGCTCTATTGTAGGAAACTTCTTGGAACATAGCCGTATTTTTTATTTCCTGAACAATGGAATGGAAGAGATTTATATGGGCAGTGCGGACTGGATGCCGAGAAATTTAGACAAACGTGTAGAGATTTTATTCCCGGTAGAATGTGAGAGACTGAAGAAGGAAGTTTTCCATATCTTAAAAATTCAGCTGGAGGATAATGTCAAGGCGCACATTCTTCAGCCAGATAATCGCTATGTAAAACAGGATAAGAGAGGAAAAGTATTGTTAGACTCTCAGAATTATTTTTGCAAAGAGGCTGTTGAACGAGCAAAAGTGCCGCGTGATCCTGTAAAAAACAGAATTTTTATACCGGCAGAGCCTATTGACGAAGAATGATAAAAAAGTCTGAGATGTATGTATAATATAAAGACAAGATAAAAAAAGCTTCTTCAGAAAAACAGTCGATGATTGTTTTGAGAAGAAGCTTTTTTCAGAATAGATTACATAATATAATATACTATATTATACCAGAAGGGAAGATTATATTAAAATGGAATCCTCCTGCAGCATAAAACGTTCGATAATTTCTGCAATTCCGCCATGATTGTTGTCACGGGAAGTCACATAGTTGCCGTAAGTTTTTATTTTTTCAGAGGCATTTGCCATGACAGCCCCGATATGGGCTGTCTGAATCATAGAAATATCATTTTCTGCATCCCCAGCCGCAATAGATGAAGAAAGAGGAATTCCTAAAAGGTCACATAAAATTTGAATGGCATTTCCCTTTGAGACACCTTTGGGAACAAACTCCAGATAGCGGTCACAAGAAAACAGGGCATCTATCGTTCCCTCTCTCCATGAAAGCGTGTGGATGCGAAACTGTTCTAATTGTTCATGATTTCCAATTAACAGAACCTTTGCAGGCTGTTTTGGACCTAATTCTCTTAAAACGTCAGGGACCGTTTTATGCTCCACACGGCAGATGGAAGCATATTGATCAAAATCCTGATTTGACAGCTCAGATATCACATGAGTGTCAGAATATGTCTGGGAGTGGAGATGCGCTTTTTGAGCTTCATCCATAAGACGGCGAACGGACTCGTGAGAAAGCGTTTTCTCATAGACTGCTTTCTGCGAAAAACAATCATAGATTACAGCACCGTTGAAGCAGATGCAGTAACAGCCTTTCTCTGTCAGCTGCAGTTCTTCACACAGCTTTTTGGCACTGAACAGAGGACGTCCTGTTGTGATGACAATCTTATGACCGGCAAGGAGGGCACGTCGAATCGCACTGCGGTTTTCCGGACAAATCTGTTTCTGATCATCAAAAAGAGTGCCGTCCAGATCGGTAAATAAAATTTTGGTGTTGTTTTTCAATGAGGTCATTCTTTTTCCGCCTCGCTTTTTTCCCTTGTCATAAATGCCTCCAAGGCGTCATCACTTTGGCTGACCCAGATATCTTCCTCTTCCTCTGTCAGACCAAGGTATTCACGGAGCGTACAGATCTCATCACTGAAATTCCAGTCTTCCGTATAGTCAAAAATTTCATCAAATTCAATCATTCCAGCCATAAATTGTTCTCTGAATGTCATATAAGTATGTATCCTTTCTGTTTTTGTTTTTATTAAAGATTGCAATGGCGCTTTGTACGACGGTCACGCATCGCATCTAAGAAAGCGTATGGGATCTTTAAATTGCCTCTGCCGCATCCAAGATCAATAAGAGGTTTAATGGAGCCATGAAAATCACTGCCCCCTGAGATGCAAAGATCATGATGTCTGGCAAGACGACGCATTTCATCTTCCTGATATCCAAGATAAGTAGAATAGACAGCTTCAATGCCGATCAGTCCTTCTTTTTTTAAAGACCGGATAAGAGCGCTAAGCTGATCATCTGTCAAATGATATAAAATGGGATGGGCCAGAACAGCGATTCCTCCTGTATCGCGGATGAGGCGCACTGCCTGTGCCGGAGAGACCTTTTCACGCGGGACAAAACAAGGGGCATGATCCCCAAGAAAACGAAGAAAAGCGTCATCCATATTCCTGACATAGCCTTTTTGACGAAGATATTCTGCAAAATGAGCTCTTGTCCACACGGCATCGCCAAATAGATTTTTCATTTCTTCCCATGAAATATCAATGTGATGTTCCTGCATTTTAGCGATCATTTTTTTATTTCGTATCTCTCTGGAGTCCTGAAAATTTTGGAGCTGGCTTTGAAAAAATTCAGATTGATAGGCAATATCAAGACCAACGATATGGATATCTTTTCCATGGTACTCAGTAGAAAATTCAATGCCGGGAATCACTTCTAGGTTTGTCCCTTCAGCGGCGGCAAGTGCTTCTGAAAGGCCGGCAGTTGTGTCATGATCTGTCAGTGCAAAGGCAGATAAATTTTTTTCCAGTGCATACGATACAAGTTCAGAGGGAGAAAATGTTCCATCTGAGCAGTTTGAATGTACATGTAGATCAACATATCTCATAAAAAAACCACCTTTCTGTTCACAGTATAAGGGATTCTGAAAAAAGTTTCAAGGAAGAAATCGAGATCTGTGTTTTGATTTCTTATTTTGTTTCACTAAAAAAGGGACTTGACAAAAAACAGAGAGAAGAATAATATATACATATACCCCGTAGTGGTATGCTGAAAGGAGGGAATATGTATGAAGAAAGAGTGCTATCTGATTAAGGGAATGACATGTGCTTCCTGCAGCAGCGCTGTAGAGCGTGTGACACGAAAGATGGACGGCGTGAAAGAAAGTCAGGTAAATCTTGCTACGAATCGTATGACAATAGAATATGACGAGGAAAAACTGAAACCGGAAGATATCATTGCAAAAGTAGAACGGGCAGGTTTTGGAGCAGAACTGGAAATTCCAGAAGAGATAAAAAAAGAAAAAGAAGAGGAAAAACTAGAGTCTGAGCATACGCACCATGAGATGAAAAAAAGGCTGATTTTTAGTATTTGTTTTGCATTGCCGCTTTTATACATCTCCATGGGACATATGCTTCCATTTACATTGCCGCTTCCAGAGTTTTTAAATATGGAAACGCACCCTCTGAATTTTGCGCTGGCGCAGCTGATTTTAACGGTTCTTGTTCTGATCTGCGGCAGAAAGTTTTATATTGTAGGATTTAAAACACTGCTTCATGGTCATCCAAATATGGATTCTCTTGTGGCAATCGGAACGGGAAGCGCATTTTTATACAGTTTGATTATGACAATTTTAATTCCGAGCCATCCGGAATATGCACACAATTTATATTTTGAATCTGCGGCAGTCGTTGTGACTCTCGTGATGCTTGGAAAATTTATGGAGAGTCGGAGCAAAGGAAAGACATCAGAAGCAATTCAGAAATTGATGCAGCTTGCACCGGATACGGCAATCCGCATAAAAGACGGAGAAGAAAAAGAAATCCCCGTGGAAGAAATAAAAACAGGAGATATTCTTCTGATCAAACCGGGAAGTAAAGTTCCGCTTGACGGGGAAGTTGTCTCAGGAAACAGCAGTGTGGACGAGTCCATGCTGACAGGAGAAAGTATTCCGGTAGAAAAAGAAGAAGGAGATACGGTAATCGGAGGCAGCATGAACTATAATGGAGCTATGCAGATCAGAGTGACGCACACGGGAAGCGACACAACGCTGGCCAAGATTATAAAACTGATGGAAGATGCTCAGGGAAAGAAAGCGCCGATCTCAAAACTTGCTGATGCAGTTGCCGGATATTTTGTGCCGACAGTGATGGGAATTGCATTGCTTGCCGCATTGATCTGGAGTTTTACAGGACATCCGTTATCTTTTGTACTGACGATTTTTGTATCTGTTCTTGTCATTGCATGTCCATGTGCATTAGGACTTGCGACACCGACCGCAATCATGGTTGGAACGGGAGTGGGCGCTTCCAATGGTATTTTAATTAAGAGCGGAGAGGCGCTGGAAATAACGCATAAAACAGAAGTTGTTGTACTGGATAAGACAGGAACCGTCACAGAAGGAAAGCCGAAGGTGATCGAAGTACTGACAAAGAAAGGATCAAAAGAAGAACTTCTGCGCATTGCAGCGTGTTGTGAGAAAGTCTCAGAACATCCGCTTGGAAATGCGATTGTGGAAGCGGCAAAAAATCAGGGCATGGAATTAAAAGCGCCGGAACAGTTTGAAAGTCTGACAGGACGCGGAATCCGTGCACAGCTCGACGGAAAAGAAATCTGGATCGGAAACGAACGTATGGTAAAGGAACAGAAGATTGAACTGGGAGAATTAAAAAAATCGTCCGATGAGATTGCGCAGAAAGGACAGACTCCGATGTTCGTTGTAGAAAATGGAGAGTTATCTGGAATTATAAGTGTTGCTGATACCATAAAAAATACAAGTGTGGAGGCGATCGATAAGATCCGTAAGATGGGGATAGAGGTGGTGATGCTGACAGGAGACAACAAACGGACTGCAGAATATATTGGAAGCCAGGTTCATGTGGATCGTGTCGTATCGGAAGTATTGCCTGGAGATAAGGCGGCTGTCGTGGAGCATCTGCAAAAAGAAGGAAAGAAAATTATGATGGTAGGCGACGGGATCAATGATGCGCCAGCGCTTGCTCAGGCAGATATCGGATGCGCAATCGGAAGCGGAAGCGATATCGCAGTAGAATCAAGCGATATTGTTCTGATGAAGTCAGACCTTATGGATGTATATAAAGCAATCCGACTGAGCAAACTGACAATCCGCAATATCAAAGAAAACTTATTTTGGGCATTTATCTTTAATACTTTAGGCATTCCAGTGGCAGCAGGTCTGCTGTATGCGTTTGGCGGTCCTCTTTTAAATCCGATGATAGCAGGTTTCGCGATGTCATGCAGTTCTGTGCTTGTTGTGGGAAATGCGCTGCGTCTGAAACGTGTAAAATTATAAAAAAGATCAGAAATTTACAAATGATGCAGAAAAACTGTAAGCTTCCGCGTCTAAGGTTTTAGCCGCTGATCGGAGGAACTGACAGGAACGGAGGAATTCAAAAATGGAAGAAAAACGTTGTGAACACTGTGAAAGACATAAACACCGAGAGATGACAGAATACAAAGATCTGATGAACCGTCTGAATCGAATTGAAGGCCAGGTGAGAGGAATCAAAAAGATGGTAGAGGAAGAACGATATTGTGTAGATATCCTGACTCAGGTATCAGCGATCCAGTCAGCGCTGAACGCGTTCAATAAATGTTTGCTTTCAAATCACATCAAAAGCTGCGTTGTAGGAAAAATCAAAGACGGGGATGAAGAAGTTGTGGATGAATTGTGCAATACCATACAAAAAATGATGAAGTAGAGGCGGATAACCAAATTGGTTGTTAACCATAGAAACAAATTTATCTTATTATAGCAGGAGGAAAAAAAGATGACAGTATTAAAAGCAGAAGATATGCATTGTGGAAAGTGCGTAGAGAGAATCACAAAAGCAATGGAAAGAGAAGGATTAAAATTTGAAGTATCTCTTGAAAATAAGACCGTTACCATTGACGGTACTGAAAAAGAGGTTGCATTGGCAAAAGAAGTAATGGATGATTTGGGATTTGATACCGTAGAACTGTAATCATAAAAAACATGCGAAAAAAATTGTGTCATAGACGGAAGATGAAATTTTAAAAGCGGAAATAAAAGCACAGGAGATGCAATCAATAGAATTTGCATAAACAGAAAATGCCGGAAGATATGGATTTGGAACCATGTCTTCTGGCATTTGTCTTAAAAAAATTTCAATTTGTCTTGAAGCGCTTACCGGATAAGCAGTAAGCAGCTGGCAATAATGCGATAAAAAAACAATTTTACTATTCCAGAACGACCATAGAATAAGGAGCCAATGTCAAAGTGCTGTCATTGAGCTGGCTGATGGAATCCTGAGAGGACTGGAATAATACACGATGGAAAGAACCATAATTTGGATCTTGTACAAGTTCCTGAGTCAGTGTTTCACCGGACAGATTGACCACAACGAGAACACGCTGATCTTCTGTCATACGGATATAAGATATAATCTGCTGAGAATCCAGATTGTATTCATCAATATCACCATTCATCAATGCAGGAATCCGTTTGCGGGCATGAATCACTTCTTCATAGTGAGCGTACAGGGAGTCAGGCTGATCAATCTGCGCTTCCACAGAAGCTTCCCCTCCTACACTGTACAGCGTCTCGCCGTAGTTTGCAAGTCCTTCCTTTGCAGAACCATCTGCATTAAATGGCTCCTCGTACCAAGGCATACATTCTCGAATGCTGCTGTCTGGTTTAACTCCGTCTAATCCCACTTCTTCGCCGTAATAGATAAACGGTCTTCCTGGCATAGTCAGAAGAAGAGAGGAAGCGACTTTAGCATGATCCATAGCTTTGTCTGCATCTTCACGCAGAATCAGCTGTTCAGATTCATCTTTCAGAGGATTTGCTACGTTGATATCAGTAGCCTCCGGATCAAACTGATATTTAAACAAACTCATGATACGATTCTGATCGTGGTTTGTACTGAACGGACAATCAATGAAATTGTAGTTGGAAGCTTCACCAAATTTGTTATAGAAGCTGACAAGATCACTGACAATATTCAAATCGTTATCCTGTGAAAGCTGATTTTCAGGATCAACTGCGGAAGGATCGTATGCAGTAGATTCATTGGAAACTGCCTCATAGATTTTATTTGCCAGATTGAAATCAAAAGTACTGTCGAGAGCTCCCTCGGAGATGAACGGTACCATATTGTCGGTATTTTTTTCCCAAACTTCGCCTACAAGATAAGCATTTGGATATTCTGCGACAATATCAGAACGGAAATCTTCCCAGAAAGACTGATTTTCTTCTGCAATATAGTCATTGTAAATATTAGAGTAGAAATCTCCGAAAATATGACGTGCCGCATCGAGACGGAAACCGTCAATTCCCATATCAAGCCAGAATTTTGCCACATTTTTCATATCTTCCTGAAGCGCTTCACTGGAATAGTTCAGATCTGGCATACTGTCGCTGAAGATTCCAATGTATTTATATCCTGGAAGTTCTTCGGATTCTCTCCACACTGTTTTATCAGGTCCCTGGGTGGCATTGTCATACAGAGGATATTCTTTTTCAAAACCTTCCAAACTGCCATGTTCCTGTTCATACAGAATTTCAGCCTGATGGATTTCATCTGCTGTCTTTTCTACAAATTTTGCGTCGGATGGGACAAAAGTGAAATAATCCCAGTAAGGATTCTCACTGCCATCTTCCAGCACAGGTCCTTTTAATGCTTCTTCAAACCAGACATTATCAGAAGCGCAATGGTTTACAACGAGATCCATAATTACTTTGATGCCATATTTATGGCAAGTATCCAGCATACTTTGGAAGTCTTCCATTGTGCCATACTGGCTGTTTACTTCATAATAATTTCTGACATTATAGCCGTGTTCACTGTTAGAGTCCGTAATTGGCATCAGCCAGATACCGGTGATTCCTAAATCAGCAAGGTAAGGAACCATTTCTTCCACACCTTTGAAATCCCCGATAGAATCCCCGTCTGAATCGCGAAAAGCACGCACAAAAATTTCATAGAATACACGTCTCCGGGCTGCTCATCAATCACACCGTCTTTTGCAGTGAAACGGGCGCCTGATGGCTCAGCGGCAAACGAAACAATCTGACTTCCAAACAACATAGAGGAAGCAAGACCGGCTGCAATAAATTTGTTTAAATATTTCTTTTTCATTCTAATTCCCTCCTGTAACTTGATAAAACTATTATAAGATAAAATGCTTTGCTGTTCTATGGAGAGTTTTATGTGATTTTATGAACAGTCAAAAAGAACAGAATAAAAAATGGAAAAATGTTTAAAAATGATGAAACAATTTTAAAAAATATCAAGTTTTATTAAACAGTTTCTTCTTTCAGTAATATTTTGATTATTCAAGAACAAGTAAGGAGTATGGATTAATTGTGACATGGTTTTTATTTAAATTACTTTGTTGATCATCTGTGCTCTGAAACAGAATCTGCGTAAATTCTCCATAAGTTTCTGATGGAGTTAAATCCAGTTCTTTTATTTCGCCAGTAAGGTTTACCAGTACAAGTACACTTTCGCTTTTGGTCATACGAATAAAAGATACGATTCCCTGATCTTCTGTCTCGTAAATATCAATATCACCATTTCTCAATACGTCGCAGTTTTTCTTTAAATTCATAATTTCTTTATAATAAGTAAATAATGGGTTTTTACCTGCTTCTGCATCCTCTACAGAAAGATTTTCTACAGCCATATCTGCTGTCCACGGCATTTTAATTGGTCCATCTGAGCTTTGGGTTTCTGATGCCCCAAGCTCTTCCTGAAAATACATAAATATATTTCCTGGCATTGTTGCAAGCAGTGAAGCAGCTGTACGGGCATGATCTTTATTTCCTTCTAATTGTGCCATTACACGTTGTTGATCATGATTAGAAAGGAATGGACAATCGATAAAATTACCATCAGAAGCAGTATTGCAGGCAGCATAATATGCTTTTAAATCTTCCACAAGATTTAAATCTGTGCTGGCTTTATCTGTCAGTGGATCTTCACCTTCTATGTACTGATAAGCAGTAGATTCTTTTTTTGCTGCCATTAATATTTTGCTTCCCAGATTAAAATTGTAAAGACTATCGAGATATCCACCAGTAATAAATGGAATCATATGGCTAGCATCTTTGTCCCATACTTCTGCAATCAAATAAGCATCTGGATGCTCTGCATAAACACCTTCACTGAATTCTTGCCAGAATTCCATATTTTTTGTAAAAATTTCATCACTGTAAATATTAGAAAGGTAATCTCCGAAAATATGACGGGCGGCATCGAGACGGAATCCATCAAATCCAAGATCTAGCCAGAAATTTGCACAATCAATAAATTCTTGGCGTACTTCAGGATTATCAAAATTAAAATCAGGTACATTGTCTTGGAAAATATCAATCCATGTATAATCAAATTCTTTTTTGAAATAAGGAGAATCGTCTTTTAATTGATCCGTTGTCCACCATACGGACTCAAATCTGCCATTTGCATTATCACCAGAATATGTTCCGCCTGTCATAGGATATTGTTCTGTCCATCCATTCAGATTTCCGTGTTTTTTTTCATAGGCATTTCTTTCTTCTTGAATTTCAAGAGCGGTTTTATCTACAAAGTTTGCAGTTTTTGGAACAAAATTAAACCAGTCGAAATATTTGTTTTTACTTCCATCTTCCAAAACAGGTCCTTCCAGTGCGGATTCAAACCATGGATTGTTGTAAGCACAGTGATTGATGACGAAATCCATGATAACACGAATCCCTTTTTCTTTTGCTGAAGAAAGGAAAGATTTTAGCTCTTGCATCGTTCCATAATTGGGATTTAATCCATAATAATCAATCGTACTGTAAGGGGAAGCATTTGATTCGTTAATCGGCTGAACCCATATTCCAGTAACACCAAGTTCTGCCAGATAGCTGAGCTTCTCTTCGGCACCTTTAAAATCTCCAATTCCATCTCCATCGCTGTCACAAAAAGTACCTATGTTCAGCTCATACCAGACTCCGCCTTCCTGTAGATCAGCCTGAGGATAATTACCTGATCCTGCACATACTACATTTCCAATGAGCATAGGTAATGTAAGCAATGCCATCATAGATTTTTTCTTTTTACTTTTGTTCATTTCGTATAAACCTCCTTT
Source organism: Clostridiales bacterium (assembly GCA_018366495.1). GTDB lineage: Bacteria > Bacillota > Clostridia > Lachnospirales > Lachnospiraceae > JAGZHZ01. The sequence goes on along the minus strand of JAGZHZ010000003.1, from coordinate 114,089 downwards.
CAAATATGATTCTATTCTACCGTTTTTGATAAAGAGTTTCTATAGATTGTTGTTTGCAATTTGAAATTAAAATTTTAATTATATATAAAAATTTTAAAAATGTTTTTATTTTCCAGTAAATTATTAATAAAAATGTTTTTTAAAAGAAATTTTCCTCAAAGAGACCGGTCAATAAATACAAAAGGAAAATGCTTATAAACAAATATAAAAAGAGATAGAAATCTGATCGAATAAAAGAGAAATAAAGGAGCCGTTATATAAATGGGAGGTGTAAAAAGCAAACAGAATATGATATGATAATAATAAAAAAGGTGAAAAGAAAAAAATGAAAAAGAAAAAATCTGTGAAAAAAAAGCTTTTTCAGATTATTATGATAAGCACGATTGCATGTGTTTTAGCAAGTTGCCTTGTGTCCTTTATGGCTATTCATTCGATAGAGAAAAAACAAATTCAAAGTTCGATGCGTTTTTCACTGCATCAGATAATGTCTAATTTTGAACAAGGATATTTAAACTTAGTTAATATTATGCAGAGTCTGGAACCTGGAGGAAATATAGGAACGGCAGTAGGAGATTTTTTAGAAGAACAGGATAATTATGAAAAGAAATTGAAAAAAGAAAATCTGAGTGAAAAAATATCAGGCATTTTATTCACAAATTTGGATGTAAAGGAAATCTATTATAAAGACAAAGAAAGTGGGATGATTCTATGTGGAAGTGGCGCTGCCTTTCAAAAGACTCGGGATAAATCTTACAATAAGAGAATTAAACAGGTAGGGGATCAGGCTTTTTTTTGCATAGAAAAAAATGAAAAACAATCTTCACAGAATTATCGGATTTCTATAGTAAAAGAAAGCCAAGATTTTGGAACAAAAGTATTAGATATTTATGTAGAACAACAGATAGAAAATTTTGGAGAGATGGATTATAAACTGATGCAAATTGATGAAAATATGAAAATTTGTTTTTCGGAATCGGAAGATTTTAAAATAGGAGAGAAAATTGAACAAGAATGGACAGGGGATAACGCCTGGCAGAGTTTTGATCAAAATGGAAATCATATATTGCTTTCAAAAGGCAAAATGGGATTTTATTATGCTTTTGCTGTACCGCTTTCTATCTACAATCAAGAGATAAGCATATGGCAGGAAAGAATGCTGATTATTATGGCAGTATCTTTTGCAATATTCTACAGTATTGTCATTGCCATTTATCATATGATTGTAAAGCCAATTCAAAAATTAAAACAGGAGATTGAAGAGACCGGAAAAGGAAACTTTGAAAGAATAGAGGATGATATTGAAATTAAAGAATTTCATCAGGTACTTGCCGGGATTAATACTATGAGAGAGGACATCAAAGAGCTTCAGGAAAAAGAAAAGAAAGAGGAGGAACTGCGGAAAAAGATTGAGATTGAGAAATTGATGTATCAGATCAATCCACATTTTGTATTAAATACTTTATATTCCATACAGTGGATGGCACAGCGAGACGGCAACACAGAGATCAGAGAATTTGTACATAACCTGACTGCTATTTTATCGTATAATCTGGGAAAAGAAAAGACGGTCAGCTCTCTGCGGACAGAGGTAGAGATTGCAAAAAAATATATTGAAATTCAAAAACAGCGCTACGATTTTGAAGTGAGAATGGAAGTGGAAGAAGGGGCCTATCTGGATGCACCTACGATCCGAATGCTGATCCAGCCACTGATTGAAAATGCCCTTCAACATGGACTTGGAACCGTTGGGAAGCTGGAACTGTGGATTTTTTCAGATCCGTATCAGAATTATGCAGTCATTATTGTGCGTGATTATGGAGAGGGACTGAGCAGAGAAAAAATACGGGAATTAAACCAGCCTCTTGGAATAGAAGAGAAACAGAAACGATCTGGAATTGGATTGCGCTATGTTCGATATATGCTAGAGACATTTTATGGAGAAAATGCAATTTTAAACATAAATAGTACGCGAGAAAAGGGAACAAAAATCACAATTTTAATCCCAATTTTAAAAGAAGAAAAATAAAGGAGATAAAAATTTTGATAAAAGTTTTAATTGTAGATGACGATAAACTAGCACGAAAAGGAATCATTGCTTTGCTAAACTGGGAAAAGTACGGAATGCAGGTCGTTGGTGATGTGCAAAATGGGAAAGCGGCATTAGATTTTATAAGACAGTATGAAGTAGATCTTGTTTTTGTGGACATTGATATGCCAGAGATGGACGGCATTGAATTTATGGAAAAATGCAGTGAGGAAAAACCAGAAATACGATTTGTGGTATTAACTTTTTATGAAGAATTTTCTTATGTTCAGTCCACTATACGTTTAGGCGGATTAGATTATATATCAAAAGCGTCTCTGGAATTTACAGACAGTGATTCTATACTGGAAAGAATTGAAAAGAAATATGGAGAGAGAAATAAAAATGTTTCTAAAACAAAGACAGAGAATGAAGAAGGATGGAATCAACTGAAGAAAAAATGGAGATCTTTATATTGGATTTTTGATACGATCTATTATGAGGAATTGGTCGAGGAGACAAGAACATACAATCCGGATATCCGCAGAATGGAACGCCAGATTATTCAATGTATTGGAAAAATTGATGAACTGCTGGAACGGCATGATACAGAACTTCCATGGTTTGAATCTGTTGAGGAAATGTTAGAATGGATTGACAAAATAAGGAAAGAATACAGAAATTATGAAACAGATAGGGAAAACGAATTTATGAGTATCATAAAAGCGGTAAATATTGTAGAACGTGATTTTACACATCATATCCATGCTTCAGAAGTAGCATCTCAAATTGGATTTAGCAGAAGTTATTTCAGCGTAAAATTTAAAAAATATGTAGGATCTACATTTGGAGATTTCATACAGAATCTTAGAATTCAAAAGGCTCAGCAAATGTTGGCAGAGACAGATCTGAGCGTGACGGATATTGCATATGAAAGCGGATATGAGGATGTCTATTATTTTAATCGCATCTTCAGAGAAAAAGCACAATGCAGTCCGAATGAATATAGAAAAAGGGAAAGGCGAGAAAATAGATGAAGAAAAAAAGAATCTGGATTGGAGCCGTTATTACTTTTTTTCTGTGTACTTTTTTGATCTTATGGAATGAAATTTGGGGGAAAGAGAGAGGAACATCTGATACAGTCAAGGAAATTCATCTGGGCGTTGTTTTGGATGACAAGATCTTATTTTCAGACGGGGAGACAATGGAGAACAATCGTTTTTTAGATTGGATTCTGGAGGATTTGAATATCCGTGTCGTATATGACTGGATTTATTCAAATGAAGAATTTCAGCGCAATATCAATCTGCATATTAACTGTGATGCCTTGCCGGATGCGCTGATGGTCAATGAAGAACAATACAGAAAAATGCTGGAATATGGTCAGATTCAGCCAGTCACAGAAGTTTATCGTAATACTGCCTCTGATCAGCTGAAAGCATTTGTCGAAAGCATTGGTGAAGAAGGAAAAGAATCCGTCATGGTCGATAAGGAGATGATGGCAATTCCTTTTCCAAGTCTGACCGCAAGTGGAATCAATGTGATGTGGATCAGGCAGGACTGGCTGGATCAGCTTGGTCTGGAAGTACCGCAAAATATAGAAGATATTGAAGAGACGGCAGCTATGTTTGTGGAAAAAAAGATGGCCGGGGAGGGAACCATTGGAATTTTGGGACCTGGGATAGACTATGAACTGGCAGCCGTAGGAAAATGCTCTCTTGGGCTGAATCCCGTTTTTTCCGCATTCCATGCCTATCCCAAATACTGGACATTCGATGAAAAAGGAAATTTGATCTACGGATCGGTACAGGAGGAAGCAAAGCAGGCGCTTCAAGTTCTGGCGCAATGGTATCAGAAAGGAATACTGGATGAACAAATTTTTAGCAGAGAGAATATACAGGAGATTCTGGACACAGGAAAAGCTGGAATTTTATTTGGCCCATGGTGGATGGCAGAAATGCTGAAAAATGACATCATAAAAAATAAAAGCGAATGGAAAGCATATGCGTATCCGCTTGACATGGAAGGAAAATATTTTTGCACAATGCCTCCTGTCATCAATCAATATCTTGTGATTCACAAGAAATGTAAAAATCCGGAATCTATTGTTGAGATTGTCAATTATGTGATTAAAAATCAAAATAGATGGCTGGATGAGAAGAAGTTAGAAGGGATCAGCATAAAAGCATATCCGATCGGATGGGAGAGCGACTTTCCAGATGAATTGGAGTATACGTATCAGGCATTAAAAGAAAGTATGGAAGGCGGAGAGCCAGACATTGATTTTTTTTATCATAAGGTATTGAAACAAGACTTAAAAAATTTGAAAAAAATGAATCGTCCTCCATATGAACAGTTTGGAATAGAAGACTGGAATGAGGACACAAGCGGGGAATTTATTCGATTATATGGGATTATAAACGGAGTAGGGGCGATCGCAGAACAGTCGTATCAGCCGATATACTCTTTATTTTCACAACAGACTCCGACGATGAAAATAAAATGGAAGCAGTTGGAACAATTAGAAGAAGAAACATATGCAAAAATTATTCTGGGAGAAGAACCGATTGAAGCATTTGATACGTTTGTGGAAGTATGGAAAAAGAGCGGAGGGCAGACGATTGAAAAGGAGGCAGCACAGCTTATGGAGAAAGCAGGCAGAAACCCGACAGCAGACACAGCGGGAGGATGCCTGCAGAAATCTTATTCTAAAAAGTGACCTTCTAATTTTCCAATCACCTTTCCTAGTGTCTGGAAATTCATTCCCGGTTCAACCACAATCGTCTGGGCATTTACATTCAGAGGTACAAGTTTTACTTTGCCTTTATAGCTGTATAGTTTTTTGATATGGACAAGACCGTCTATCTGAAACAGTCCCACTTCATTATGGTTGACTTTGCACCGCTTAATCAGTGCGATATCGCCGATATTCAACAGCGGTTTTGTGGTATTGGTAATAATTTTTACAGCGAAATCTGCATGACTGTTCAGTTCGGTAGCTGGAACTTTAATTAATTTTGGATTTTGGAAGATCACATATCCGTTTGAGCGAAAAGCAGGAATAAAAAGATTGAGATTAATCATAGATTCACGCATTAAATATTCTTCAGCACATTTAAATTCTGCATCCGCGACGATACGGACCATTTCTTTGCCATGCTTATTAAGCTTGCGGTATTTTTTGACGATATCATATTCTTCTTCAGAAACTTCTCTTGTATTCGATTTTAATATATAATCTTGGTATAAATAATTTGCATCACATTCTAAAACCGTCATCAGTCGGATTAATACGGTTGGCTTTGGATAGTTCTGACTGTTCTCATAGTTTGCTATCGCAGCATCAGAAACATCTACACATTTAGCCAATTCTTTCTGAGACATTCCTTTTGACTCTCTTAACTCTTTTAATCTTTCTCCAAATCCCATAAGTCATGACTTCCTTTCTCGAAAATTGACATTTTTCTACATTATTATACAACAGAAATACTTTGAAGTAAAGAAAAATATAATGTTTTTCTTGACTAATACTGGAAAATTGTGTAAATTTATTTTATGAGTTTTCTATACTGACTGAAAAAATAGAAAAATGACAGTTTTGATCGAAATGTGCTGTCATAGAAAAAAGGGAGAATGGGTCAGAATAGAAATAAAAAGTATACAGGTTCGCAGGAGGATGGAAAACAACATGAATTACTTGGAAGAAATAACGATTCTACTAAAAAAGACAAAGTCAGAAAAGACGTTAAAGATGGTTTATTATTTTTTGAAAGGATTGTTGGAGTGAAAATTTTTGATAATAGAGGACATATTTCAACATACAGTTTGAAATATGTCCTTGTTGTTTCTATTTTTTTAAAAGTCCGCCGACCAGAATAAAATATTGCGGAAGTCTGCCCTCTGTCATCCACAGCAGTTCCTGATGAAGATATTTTGTGATGGTTAATCCGACATTTCCTCCAAGAGATTCGATGGAATAGCGCATTTATTCAGGGAAGCGGCAAGGGATGTTATCTTTCCTTGTACAGTTGTCTTGACCGCACATCTGACAACAGCCTGCAGAGAGACTGATACTTCCCTCAAACTTTTGTTCCAGAAGAAACAGCTGTTTTGCCATGTCCTGCTTTTCGTTCTGAAGTGCACGGCTGGTAAAAATATTTAATTGTTCCGGAGTATAGTTCTGTTTTATCTGTTCTTCAGAAAAAATAATCTTTCTGGCATATAAAAACAAGGTCTGATATTGGCGCCAATACTCTTCCGGCTGGAAAGAATAGGGCGGACAGGACCATATTTTTCCATAATTTGGACATGATTTACAACATTCCAAAAACCATTCCAAAAACTCTTCTGCATTGACACAGGTATGAAGATATTCCAACACATCGACTTGGGCGGTAAATGTTTCTATTTGGTAATCTCTTTGATTTTTTTCCATCTGTTTTCCTCCTGATATGGATTCTTTGTGATAAAATAGAAAAGAAAAACGATCAGTTCATCAGTTCACCTGAAAAAAACTGCCGGAAGGCATGAGACCGGCGGCTTCTGTGAGCATAACAATACCGACAGAAGCAATGGTGACAGTACTTTCTACATGAATAAAATCCGTAGCGCTTTTATCAAATAAAATGTTTGCCTGAGCAGGAAATTCATCGTCTTCGTCCCAAAAAAGAAAGCGCATCGGAATACAGGAAAATGCATCAATCTGATAGCCTATATCGGAAAAAGGAATTTTCTTGCCGCCCAGCTTTTCAAATGCCATCTCAAGATGGTCCATACGTCCGGCAAAAGTTTGGGCAAATGACTGGACATTCCCTTTTTGAAAAGCCGGAGCAAATGGACGTGCATTTTTTAATTGCTCAAACGGAACCCATTGATTTTGGAGATGCGCGTATGATTTTGCATAGGCAAGCAGAGTATAGATATTAAGCCGAATAGTAGAAGAGACAGATTCAAAGGAATCAGAGGCAGAGATGATTCCAGTCTGTTTATCGATATAATACGGTTTCCCAAAGTGACGGATAGAAAGAGACGTACCATGGTCAATAAGTTCCGGTATGCGCATCTTTAAGTCAGACAGATCCATTTGAAGAAACTTTTGACGCCATTCTTCACACCATTTTTCATAATTTGATTTTTTCTTTTCGATCATATCATTCATCCCCTTCCGGATTCTTTATCACTATTATTGTAGAAGCTTTTTGAAAGAAAAACAATAAGAAAGTGAGAAATTTATGGCAGAAAGTCTATCTGTTTGTGAGCAGAAAGAAAGAGGTTTTTTTCTTGACAATTCTTATAATTAATTGAATAATAAAGCTAAACTTGTTTTGAAAAGCAGGCAGGGAACCTGCCGCTCTATAGCAGATAAGACTGCCGCAGATATCTTATATTAAAGCGGTAAACAGAAAATAAAAAGAGAATAAGATATAGAAAGGTCAGAAAGAATATGACAAAAGAAGAATGGGCACTGGAAGTGATCGAACGATTAAAGAAGGAATATCCTGACGTGGGATGTACACTGGAATATGATCAGGCATGGAAACTGTTGGTAGGAGTGCGTCTGACAGCACAGTGTACAGATGCCAGGGTTAATATTGTAGTAGAAGATTTATATAAAAAATATCCGGATGTGAATGCTCTTGCACAGGCAGAACCGGAAGAGATAGAGGCGATTATCAGACCGTGCGGGCTTGGGAAAAGCAAAGCAAGGGATATCAGCGCCTGTATGAAAATATTAAGAGATCAATATGATGGAAAAGTTCCAGATGATTTTCAGGCTCTTTTAAAATTGCCGGGAGTAGGGAGAAAAAGCGCTAATCTGATTATGGGAGACGTATTTGGAAAGCCGGCGATTGTGACAGATACCCATTGCATCCGATTGGTCAATCGAATCGGACTGGTAGACCAGATCAAAGAACCGAAAAAAGTAGAGATGGAACTGTGGAAGATCATTCCGGGAGAAGAAGGAAGCGATTTCTGTCATCGGCTTGTCTTTCATGGAAGAGAAGTTTGTACAGCCAGAACAATACCCCACTGCGACAGATGCTGCCTCAGTGATATCTGTCAGAAAAACGGCGTGACTTTGAAGAAATAAACATAGAACAGAGATGGAGGAAAAAAGATGGGAAATGTACTGTATCTGGAATGCAGTTCAGGGATCAGCGGAGATATGACGGTTGCAGCGCTTTTGGATTTAGGGGCAGATGAGACGGTTTTAAAGAGAACGCTTTCCAGCCTTCCGATCGAGGAATTTCAGACAAAAATTACAAGGGTAAAAAAATCAGGGCTGGATGTCTGTGATTTTGACGTGATTTTAGATAAGACGCATGAAAACCATGATCATGACATGGAATATCTCCATGGAAACGATAGGGAGAATGATGGACATACACAGGAACACAGGAATCATCCTATAAAACATGAACATCGTGGCCTGTCAGAAATCATGCAGATTTTAAAAAAGACAGAGATGACAGAAGGCGCAAGAAAAATTGCAGCCACTGTTTTTGAGATTTTGGCAGAAGCAGAGGCAAACGTACATGGAGTGAAGAAAGAACATGTTCATTTCCATGAAGTAGGAGCAGTAGACTCGATTGTAGATATCGCTGCCGCAGCTGTGTGCATTGACAATTTAGATATTGAAGAAGTTATCATTCCAGATTTGACAGAAGGGCAGGGGACGATCAGATGCCAGCATGGAATCATTCCTGTTCCCGTTCCGGCTGTGGTACAGATTGCTCAGATGCATGGACTGACTTTAAATGTCACACAGACAAAGGGAGAACTTGTCACACCGACAGGGGCGGCTATTGCAGCGGCAATCCGAACATCAGAAAAGCTTCCGAAACAATTTAAAATAAAAAAAACGGGTATGGGCGCCGGAAAAAGAACGTATGACAGACCTGGAATTCTCCGCGCAATGTTGATTGAAAGACAAGAGATGACAGCGGAGCAAGATGAAATTTTAAAACTGGAAACAAACATAGATGACTGTACGGGAGAAGCGCTGGGATATGTGATGGAGCGCCTGTTTGAAGAAGGGGCGCGGGATGTCAGCTATATGCCTCTGTATATGAAAAAAAATCGTCCGGCATATCAGCTGAACGTTATCTGCGCAGAGGAAGACGTAAGAAGGATGGAACGTATCATTTTTGAAAATACGACAACGATCGGAATCCGCCGAATTAAAATGGAAAGGACAATACTGCAGCGAGAAATCAGAACGATATCTACCCCTTATGGAGAGGCAAATGTGAAAATATGTCAAAAAGAATCAGGGCAGATGATATATCCGGAATATGAGAGCGCTGCGCAGCTGAGCAGAAGAAGCGGAAAACCTTATCCGGAAATTTATCAGATGATTGCAGAGCAGGCAAAAAAAGAGCAGGAAAGACAGGGATAGAAGAAAAATGGTAAAACTGAATGAGAAATATTTCGATTTAAAACAGATTTGCGGCTCTGGCCAGTGCTTTCGTATGAAAGAAATAGAGAAAAACCGATATGAAATTGTTGCGTTCGGGAAATATCTGGAGATGGAACAAAGAGAAGATGGCATTTTTCTTTTTTGCAGTGAATCCGAATTTGAGACTGTCTGGAAGGAATATTTTGATCTGAATTTCGACTATGCTAAGGTGATAGACAGGATTGATACAGAAGACACTTATCTGTGTACCGCTGCACAGTATGGAAGTGGAATTCGCATTTTGCATCAGGATCTGTGGGAGATGATGATTTCTTTTATTATTTCACAGCAGAATAATATAAAAAGAATCCGAAAATGTATTGAAACGATCTGTGAGAGATTTGGAGAAAGAAAAACAAGTCAGAACGGAACAGTTTATTTTGATTTTCCTTCGCCGGAAGTTCTTGCCGCAGCCGGTGAAGAAGAACTAAGATCCTGCAATCTGGGATATCGCAGCCGTTACATAGAAAAGACAGCCAGACAGGTGATGGAATGGGGAAATTTGGAACAATTAAAACAACTGCCATATGCAAAAGCAAGAACAAAGCTGATGGAATTCTGCGGAATTGGAGAAAAAGTTTCAGACTGCATTTGCCTTTTTGCACTGCAAAAAAAAGAGGCATTTCCGATCGATACACATATCAGACAGGTACTGCTGGAGCACTATCCGGATGGCTTTCCATTTGAAAGATATGAAAATTTTTCAGGAATTTTGCAGCAGTATATTTTTTACTATGATTTGACAAAAGAAGAAAAGAGAGGAAGTATGTTGCACAGATAGAATAAAGTAGCGTATAATAAAAAATAGGACAAGGAAAGAGGAGAAACAAAAAGGAAGAATAAATGAAAAATAAAACGGTGCAGATTTGTATGAGAGACAGGAGGGGATGAGGATGCTGTTTTTTAAAAAGAAAGAAACCCATCCAGATCAGAAGAAAAGAAATCGAATTGCAATTTTAGGGCAGGACAAGGAACAATGCGATATGCTTGAAAAAAATGTGAGAGAGGGACTTATGAAATTTTATATGGAAGTTCCGATTGCACGTGTGACAGATCCGGCGGAGATCCGGGAATATGGGGTCACAAGAGAGCCAGCTCTTCTATATATCGACAGAATCATTTCAGAAGGAAAGGTTTTGGAGAGGAACGAAGTGATGAATTTAATTGCAAACAGTTAGATTATCAGAAAGAGGGGATCGCTTAATCATCCAATATAGATGATTTTGTGTGAACCTCTTTTTTTGAAGAAATAAAAAAATTTAGAAAAAATTTAGAAAATAATCACAGGAAAATGAAGAAAATAGAGTATGATGACGAAAGTGGTGTGAGATGAAAAAGAAAAAACAGACATAGAGGTGAAAACAGCTTTGACAGATGAACAGTATTACGAGATGATTGTGCCGTATGAGGATGCTAAAAAATTGCTGATGGCACGTTTAGAAGTTTTAAACCATACATTATATCAAAATTCAGTGCTGCCTCCGATTCACCATATAGAGAGCAGAATAAAGAGAAAACAGAGCATAGAAGAAAAAATGAAAAGAAAGCAACTGGAAGAAAGCGTGATGAGTATAAAAGAAAATCTAAGAGATATTGCGGGAATCCGCGTAATCTGTTATACGAGACAAGACATCGCCTTTTTGTCCGATGCTCTGAAAAAACAAAAAGATCTGATTGTGATTCGAGAGAGAGATTATATCCGAAATCCAAAACAAAATGGGTATCGGAGCTATCATTTGATTTTAGGCGTTCCGGTTTATTATATGGATCAGAAAGAATGGAACAGTACAGCGTGCGAGGAAAAACATTCCAGATATCATTTCCCTGAAAAGCGGATGTTTGTGACAAGTATGGAATATTATCCTGTGGAAGTACAGCTGCGCACAGTGGGGATGGATTTTTGGGCAAGCATGGAACACCGTCTATGCTATAAGCAGCAAAGAGAAGATGAAAAAGAGGTCAGAAAGAAGCTGCTTTCTTATGCAAAAGTGATGGAAAAGATGGAAGCAGAGCTGGAAAAACTGTTGTAGTCGGAAATGGAAAACTGTGGTACAATAACAAAAAAGAAGAAAAGGGGGCAGACAGATGCAGAACTATTCAACAGAAGCAGGGGTTCAATACCATTTGCAGATTAGAAAAGGTGATGTGGGAAATTATGTGATTCTTCCAGGAGACCCGAAGCGGTGCAAGAAGATTGCGGCATATTTTGAGGACGCACAGCTTGTGGCAGACAGCAGAGAATTTGTGACGTATACCGGATATCTGGACGGGGAAAAAGTAAGCGTGACATCGACAGGAATTGGAGGCGCTTCTGCTGCGATTGCGATGGAAGAGCTGGTTCAGTGCGGCGCCCATACGTTTATCCGTGTCGGAACATGCGGAGGAATGGATCTGTCCGTAAAAGGAGGGGATCTGGTGATTGCCACAGGTTCGGTGCGAATGGAGGGAACAAGCAAAGAATATGCTCCCATTGAATATCCTGCTGTCGCTGACTTTGAGGTGGTGGCTGCACTGCGGGAAGCAGTAAAAAAATTAGGATATCGCTGTCATACTGGAGTGGTGCAGTCAAAAGATTCATTTTTTGGACAACATGATCCACTGTCAAAACCAGTCGGGTATGAACTGGAGCAAAAATGGAACGCCTGGCTTAAAATGGGGTGTAAAGCGTCTGAGATGGAGAGCGCCGCCCTGTTTATTGTAGGGATGTCACTAGGTGTTCGTGTGGGAGCTGATTTTCTTGTGCTTGGAAATCAGGAGCGGGAAAAAGCAGGAATGGAAAATATAATTCAGCATGAAACGGACGGAGCAATAAAAACGGCTGTGGAAGCAATCCGAATTTTGATCCAGCAAGACCGCATGGCGAAAGAATAGGAGAAAATATGAGATATAAAAGAATATTTACGATTGTGCTTGATTCACTTGGGATAGGAGCTATGCCGGATGCAGAGCTGTATGGAGATAAAAATACAGATACGTTCGGACATATTGCAGATCACATGACGCTGCATATTCCGAACTTACAGAAACTGGGCATTGCAAATCTGCATCCACTGAAACATATCATGCCAGCTGAGCATCCGCTTGGAAAATATGCAGTTTTAAAAGAGGCGAGCAATGGAAAAGATACAATGACAGGACACTGGGAGATGATGGGGCTGAAAACAGAAAAACCGTTTCAGACTTTTACAGATACTGGATTTCCAAAAGAACTGATTGAGGAGTTGGAGAAAAGAACGGGGAGAACGATTATCGGAAATAAAAGCGCCAGCGGAACAGAAATTCTGGAAGAACTGGGAGAAGAAGAGATCCGTACAGGAGCTCTCATCGTCTATACTTCTGCCGATTCCGTGCTCCAGATTTGTGGAAATGAAGAGACAATGGGACTGGATACGCTGTATCGCTACTGCGAGATCGCGCGGGAACTGACCATGAAAGAAGAATGGAAAGTAGGCCGTGTCATTGCCAGACCGTACATTGGCAGAAAAAAAGGTGAATTTAAGAGAACATCAAACCGACACGATTATGCGCTGAAACCATCCGGGAAAACGGTTCTGAATGCGCTCAAAGAAAGAAAACTGGATGTCATATCTGTCGGAAAGATCCAGGACATTTTTGTAGGAGAAGGAATCACAGAGGCATACCATTCAGACAGTTCTGTGCATGGAATGGAGCAGACGATCGAGATGGCAAAAAAGGATTTTACAGGACTTTGTTTTACAAATCTGGTAGATTTTGATGCGCTTTGGGGCCATAGAAGAAATGTAGAAGGATACGGAAAAGAGATCGAAAAATTTGATCAGAAATTAGGAGAATTCTTATCTGTGATGCGCGAGGATGATCTCGTAATTTTGACGGCAGACCATGGAAATGATCCGACACATACAGGGACAGACCATACAAGGGAAAAGGTATTTTTACTGTCCTACTCTCCTTCCATGAAAAAAGGAGGAGTACTGCCGGAACAAGATACATTTGCCGTGATCGGAGCGACGATTGCAGATAATTTTGGGGTGAAAATGCCAGAAGGAACGATCGGATCTTCGATTTTAAACGAGATTGCAGAATAAAAAAATGAGTGAAACCGTTAAAGAGAAAGGAAGAAAAATGGAAAAACAGGAAATTTTAAAATATGTCGATCACACACTATTAAAACAAAGCGCAACTTGGGATCAGATTAAGAAAATATGCGATGAGGGCATGGCATATCACACAGCATCCGTATGTATACCGCCTTGCTTTGTAAAAAGGGCAAAAGAGTATGGAAAAGAGCAGCTTTGTATCTGCACAGTTATAGGTTTTCCGAATGGATACATGACAACGAAAGCAAAAGTGGAGGAGACAAAAGATGCCGTCTCTAACGGCGCAGACGAGATCGATATGGTGATCAATATCGGAATGGTAAAAGAAGGGCGGTATGAGGACGTGCTGAGTGAGATCAAAGAAATCAAAGCGGCATGTCAGGGAAAACTTCTGAAAGTGATTATTGAGACGTGTCTTCTGACAGAGGAAGAAAAGATAAAAATGTGCGAGGTTGTGACACAGTCAGGAGCTGAATATATCAAGACTTCCACCGGATTTGCAGGCGGTGGCGCGACATTTGAAGACGTAGCGCTGATGAAAGCGCATGTTGGAAAAAATGTAAAAGTAAAAGCAGCAGGAGGAATTTCATCGTTAGAAGATGCAGAAAAATTCCTGGAGCTGGGAGCGGAACGCCTTGGCACGAGTCGGCTGATTTCCTTATAGACAAAAAGAAAAATACTTGAAATATCGGGGCAAAAAAGAGGAGACACAAGTGGAGAAAAAAATTGTATTTTTTGATATTGACGGTACGATTATAGACAACGATACGCATAAAATCCCTGAAAGTACAAGAGAAGCAATCGGAAAAATGAGGAGAAATGGTCATATCGCAGTTGTCAATACCGGGAGAACATGGGTCAGCATAGATCAAGAATTAAAGGAGATGGAATTTGACGGATATATCTGCGGATGCGGGACTTATATCTGGTATCAGGGAGAATGGCTCTTAAAAAAAAGACTTCCGCAGAAACTTTGCCTGGAGACAGTGCAAAAATTCCGCACATGGAAAGTGCCGGCATTTTATGAAGGATATGATGGGGTATACTTTGATGGGTATGCCGGCTTTGCAGATAAAAGAGTGATTCAGGTAAAAAAAGAGATGGGAAAAAGAGCAAAAGAAATTCCGGAATTATTGACAGAAGAGGCTTTGAACTTTGACAAATTTTGTCTCTATTTTCTAAAAGACAGCTGCAAGAAAGAAGCTGTTTCCTGGCTGCAAAAAAAATTTTTCTGCATTCAAAGAGAGCATGAAATGATGGAGATTGTGCCGAAAGGATATTCGAAGGCAACGGGGATGGAATATTTGAGAAAGTATCTGAATATTCCGCTTGAAAATTGTTATGCAGTCGGAGACAGCACAAACGATCTGACGATGCTTTGCGCTGTGCCGAACAGTATTGCAATGGGAGGAGCTCCGCAGGAAGTTTCTTCGGTCTGCCGTTACCAGACAAAAAAGGTTATGGAAGACGGCATCGCATGGATTTTACAACAGTGCAGTCTGGTCTGAAAGAGAATCTGTACAGGCCATATGTAAAAATTCTTTGACGGCAAAAGAGAGATAACGATTCCGTTTTCGATAAAAACAGATACTGCGGACACTTTCCTCAAAGTCCAGTTTGTAATAGATGACATTGGGATGCGGACTTGTAGAGCGGATTAAAGTGTCACTGACAAAACAGATGCCCATGCCGGAACAGGTAATATTGTACGCAGTGATCTGCTGATCGAGATGAAGCAGAATATGGGGCTGAAAACCGTATTTTTTACAAATTTTCATCCCGCGCTGCATCGTGTCATTCTCAGGCTTAAGAAACAGAAAAGGTTCTTCTTTGAATACATGAAAAGGCACGCAGGGAATAGAAGAATCCAGATAACTTCCAGAAAGAATGGAAAGCGGGTCGAGGGCAAAAGCGGACAGATGCTGATTGACAGGAAAGCTCATCGGAACGGCAGCCAGAAGGTGTTCTGGCTGGTAAAAATATTTCTGAAGAGATTCGTCTTCAATTTGGAAATTGTCGATGATCAGATCCAGCGTTCCTTCAAGAAGAAGGTGCTCTAAATTTGATGTTGTCTCTTCTAAAAGATTGATGGTGATGAGCGGATATTTTTTTGTAAATTGTGCAATCAGAGGCGGCAGAACGTAGGAGGCAAATAAAGAACTTCCTCCGATGGAAAGAGTACCGGTCTGCAGATGCTGCAGATTATCGAGATAATCCTGAAAACTGCGTTCAATCTCCATTATCTCCTGAATTGCTTTGATATAAGTCTGACCACATTCGGTCAGCTGAATTGGTGAGGAACTCCGGTCGAAGACAGGGGTTCCTAATTTTTGTTCAATCCGACGCACGGAGGCGCTTAAAGAGGGCTGAGAGATATACAGATTTTTTGCAGCCTTTGAGAAACTCTTTTCTTTGTAAACTTCATAAATATATTCTTTTCCTTCAAACAATGGGCATCCTCCATATAATTTAAAAATTATAATTATTATATAATTATTAGTATTTGATTATACTATACGGTTTTTATATAATAGAGTCAACAGAAAAGAAATAATATATTACTCATAAGAGAAAAGATAAAACAGAAAAAATATGGGAAGAGAATGTATTTTGGGAGGAAAGAAACATGATTGAAAAAAGAAACCAGGATGGAAAAGAGTACCGTTTGGAAAATGACTCGATCGGATCGAAAAATGTGCCGTCTGATGTGTACTATGGGGTACAGTCGATGAGAGCGGCAGAAAATTTCCGAATCACGGGATTATACATGCACCCGGAGATCATTAACAGTCTTGCATACATAAAAAAAGCATGTGCTGTGACAAACTGTGAGGTTGGACTTCTGGAGAGAAAGAAAACAAATGCGATTGTGCAGGCATGTGACGAGATTATCGATGGAAAGCTGCATGAATTTTTTATTGTTGATCCGATTCAAGGCGGTGCTGGAACTTCTTTAAATATGAATGCGAATGAAGTAATCGCTAACCGTGCAATAGAGATTCTGGGAGGAGAAAAGGGAGACTATTCGATTGTTAACCCAAATGACCATGTCAATTACGGACAGTCTACAAATGATGTAATTCCTACAGCAGGAAAGATGACATCGCTGCGTCTTTTACAAAACGCGCAGAAGGAACTGAGAAGACTCCATGCAGCTCTGTGCAAAAAGGCAGAAGAATTCAATCATGTGATTAAAATGGCAAGAACACAGATGCAGGATGCTGTGCCGATTCGTCTTGGACAGGAATTTCAGGCATATTCCGTTGCGATCATGAGAGACATCAATCGTATGGATAAGGCAATGGATGAGATGAGAACAGTCAATCTGGGAGGAACAGCGGTAGGAACAGGAATGAACGCAGACGAACAGTATGTCAGAAGAATTGTTCCGAATCTGTCTCAGATTTCAGGTATGGATTTTGTGCAGGCGTATGATCTGATTGATGCAACACAGAACTTGGACTCTTTTGTAGCTGTGTCCGGCGCAGTAAAAGCATGTGCAGTAACATTGTCCAAGATTGCAAATGATCTGCGTCTGATGTCTTCCGGACCGAGAGCAGGTCTTGGCGAAATTAATCTGCCGGCAAAACAGAACGGATCTTCCATCATGCCGGGAAAAGTAAACCCTGTTATTCCGGAAGTAGTCAATCAAGTTGCATTTAACATTATAGGAAATGATATGACAATTACAATGGCTGCTGAGGCAGGACAGCTGGAATTAAACGCATTTGAGCCGATTATTTTTTACTGTCTGTTTCAGTCTATCGACACATTGGCATATGCTGTTCAGACGTTCGTGGACAACTGTGTACTGGGAATCACAGCAAATGAGGCAAGATGCCGAGAACTGGTAGAAAACAGTGTCGGAATCATCACTGCGATCTGTCCTCACGTTGGATACCAGACGGCAGCCGAGGTGGCAAAAGAAGCAATCAAGACAGGAAAATCAATTCGTTCTCTGATTGTAGAGAAGAAATTGCTGACATCCGAACAGCTGGATGAAATCTTAGATCCGATGGAGATGACAGAACCTGGAATTTCAGGAAAAGAATTGATCTTGAAAAAACAAGATAAATTAGGATAGAAGAGGCAGAAACAAATTGACATCTGAAAAGAAGTATGATATTCTTGACAAGAATTAATCAAAAGTAGAGATGTTTCAACGAAAATAAATCTGTGGGGGAGTAGCTTGCAGCAAAAACTGTGGATCTGTCAACAAAATGATGAAAATCTGGCAGGTTCTGAAAAAGCGAGACTCATAGGACTGGTATAAAATACTGTCCTGTGAGTCTCTTTTTTTATTTATATAAAATAGAAAGGCGGAGATCAAGCGGCACCTCATAGTAGAAAAAGTTTAAACTTTTTTCAGTGGATTCATCCTGTATTTTTGAAAAATAAAAGACAAAGGAGATAAAAAATATGAATTTATGGGAACTGTTTATACTTGCGGTGGGATTGTCAATGGATGCGTTTGCCGTTTCTATCTGCAAAGGTCTGTCTGTAAAAAAAGCAACGGTCAAAGAAGCTGGGACAGCTGGGATTTATTTTGGAGGATTTCAGGCACTAATGCCGCTTTTGGGATATGTTTTGGGAGTGAGTTTTCAGAAAATTATTTCCAGTATTGATCATTGGATCGCATTTATCTTGTTAAGTCTCATAGGATTTCAGATGATTCGTGAATCGAAAGGAGGAGAAAATGTAAACAGTTCTTTTGGAATGAAAGAGATGATTCCACTTGCAGTTGCCACAAGCATTGATGCGCTTGCAGTCGGTGTGACTTTTGCTTTTTTACAGGTAGAAATTGTGCCGGCTGTCTGTATGATCGGCTGTGTTACATTTCTGTTTTCAGCAGTAGGAATCTGGATCGGAAATGTATTTGGAACTCGTTATAAAGCACGCGCTGAGATTATGGGAGGCGTGATTTTGATTGTAATCGGCTTGAAAATTCTTTTGGAACATTTGGGAATTTTATGATAAAAAAAAGATATTTTATGGAAATGAAGAGGGCAAAAAGCAGAGAAGAGAAGAATATTTTTTTATATTTCTAAGAGAAATAAACGAGAAAAAGATAAAAAAAGAAAAGATTTTTATCAGAAAAATAAATTGAGGGGTGGAGAAATTAAAAACACTATGATATAATGGAAGCATCGAAAAAAAAAGAATCGATTTTGCAAAGGAGACAAAGCGATGCAGGATCGGAAAATTTCGTGTGCAGTCGTTTTTGAAACTATGTGAAAAAAGAGCACAAAAATTTTAAGAAAGTGAACGAGGAATTATGAAAAAAGAACGATTACAAGAACTGAATCAGTTATTGCTGAACAGCAAACCGGATAAGGAAGCTTTTGATCAGCTGTCTATGGAGGACGCATATGCCCTGTTTCGTCTGGCAGCTATGCATCATAAAAAAGTGACAGAAAATATAGCAAAATTGAAAGAAGAGCAGCCAAAGCAGGAAAAAAGCGAACAGGAAGAGAAAGAAGAAAATCTGCATATCACAGATTTTAATGAGGCAAAAATCAAATCACAGGAGAACGTGGCGAAAGTATTACTGGGAAAGGCAAATTTCTTTTACACTCTTTCCATTGAACGCATGAAAAAACTGGAAGCATTTTATGTTGCGTACTCAAAATATACAAATTCTCCATTTGCATTCTGCGATCCAAATACATTTGATGATATGACATGGATCTTTACATCAGAAGAAAAATTAAGACAGGTAATGGAAAAACAGAAAGAAAACAACATTGAGTTAAGAGGCGTAAAAGTTGAAAATGAAAAGTTTTTACAATTCTTTACAAGCCTGTTTTATATGGGAATCGATAATGTACTGTTTGACTATGGAACAGAAGGCATGATGTTTAAACTGACCCGTATCTGTAAAAAACCAAACTTTGCGGAGATGGAAAATAAAGCAGCGGCAGTGGAAAACTCAGCTCTTCAGCTGACAAGTATGTATTTCCTGCAGGAAGCAAGAAAAGCAGAAGACAAACGCCAGAAAGAAAGTCTTCCTCAGCTGGAAGAAGAAATGAGTAAAAACCTGGTAGCAGGAAGATTTCTTGTTCCATTTATTAAAGTAGATCCGGAAGCAGGAAACGATCAGAAAAATATTCAGATTCCATATTTAAAAGGCCGAGATGACAGTATGATTTTACCTGTATTCACAGATCTGATGGAGTTTGCAAAATATAACAGAGAAAAGAAGTTTAGCGCTGTGATTCTGACATTTGACAAGCTGTCAGGATTTATCGGAAACGGCGTCGGAATTGTTCTGAATCCGCTGGGATGCAACCTGTTTTTGAAGAAAGAGCAGCTGCCTTTATTAGCAAAACGGTTTGAAAAATAAAAAGTAAGAGAAAAGAGTCGTTATAATCTTTGACAGGACTGTAACGATTCTTTTTTAAAAAAAAGATTCTTTTACAGAAAGGAACGAGTGAAGATGGAAATTCCAAAAAAGATAAAAATAGCTCTGCTCGGCGTCGGAACAGTTGGAACAGGAGTCTATAAGATACTGTCAGGACAGAAAGATGAGATGATCAATAAGATTGGGGCCCAGCTTGAAATTGTCAAAATTTTGGTCAGGGATATTAAAAAAGAACGAAAGGGAATTCCAGGAGAATTATTGACGGATTCTTTTCAGGAAATTATGGATGATCCGCAGATCCAGATCGTAATTGAAGTGATGGGCGGACTGGAACCGGCGAGAACGTATATTCTAGAAGCTTTCCGTCATGGGAAACATGTGGTTTCGGCAAATAAAGATTTGATTGCAGAGGATGGAAAAGAGCTGTTTGAAACGGCTCAGAAATATGGAAGAGACTTTTTGTTTGAGGCTGCAGTTGCCGGAGGAATTCCGATTATTCGTCCTTTAAAGCAGTGCCTTGCGGGAAATAATCTGACAGAAGTGATGGGAATTGTAAATGGAACAACCAATTTTATCCTGACAAAGATGACAGAAAATGGGATGGACTTCGCAGATGCTCTGAAAATGGCGCAGGATTTAGGATATGCTGAGGCAGATCCGACGGCGGACATTGAGGGACTTGATGCCGGAAGAAAAATGGCGATCATGGCATCAAGCGCTTTCAATACGAGAGTTACGTTTCAAGATGTGTATACAGAGGGCATCACAAAGATTTCAGCAGATGATATCCGATATGCAAAAGAGATGGGATGCGACATCAAACTGCTTGGAGTAGCGAAAAACACGCCGGACGGAATTGAAGTCCGGGTGCATCCAATGCTGATACCAAGCAATCATGCACTTGCTTCTGTGAGAGATTCTTTTAATGCTGTGTTTGTGCACGGAGACGCTGTGGGAGATACGATGTTTTATGGAAGAGGAGCCGGTGAGCTGCCTACGGGCAGTGCAGTTGCCGGAGATGTGATCGACGTAGCACGCAATATTCTCCATTCCTGCAATGGAAGAATCGGATGTACCTGTTATAAAAATATTCCGATCAAAAAGATGGAAGAGATCTGCAACAGCTATTTTCTGAGAATACAGGTGCTTAATCGTCCTGGCGTTCTTGCAAATATAGCGGCAGTGTTTGGAAATAATCAGGTCAGCATTGCACAGATTGTGCAGAAAAAAGCAGTAAAAGACTGCGCAGAATTAGTGGTGATTACAGATGAAGTGCGCGAAAAGAATATTCGAGATTCTGTGACGATTCTGGAGGGAATGTCAATAATCAAGGAGATTTCCAGCATTATCCGTGTCTATAATCCAGAAGAATAGAAGAAAAGGAAGAATTTTATGACGAGAGAAGAGTGGAATGAACTGGTCAGATGGAAACCGGTTCTGCTGGACGGAGCAACAGGCTCCAATCTGCTTTCCTGTGGAATGCCGAGGGGAATCTGCGCAGAATCTTGGATTTTAGAACATCAAGATGTATTGATTCAACTTCAAAGAGAATATCAAAAAGCAGGAAGCCAGATTTTGTATGCACCTACTTTTTCAGCGAATCGGATCGGACTTGAGGGATACGGGCTGGAAAAAAAAGTGGAAGAATACAATGAACGATTAGTCCATATTTCCCGGGAAGCTGCACAGGGGCAGGCGCTGATTGCCGGAGACCTGACAACGACTGGAAAGACGGTCGGGGAAAATGGAACAATTACATATGAAGAATTATTTGATGTCTATAAAGAGCAGATTACAAGCCTTGCGAATGCCGGGGTTGATCTGCTTGTGGCTGAGACAATGATCAGCATAGAAGAGACGATGGCAGCGCTTGATGCAGCAAGAGCTGTCTGCGATCTGCCGATGATGTGCAGTATGACCGTCAGCGCGGATGGAACAGGATTTTTTGGAGGCAGTGCGGTGGAAGCAATGGAGTCTCTTCAGGCAATGGGAGCGGATGCTGTTGGATTAAACTGTTCCGTAGGGCCTGACCAGCTGGAAGCCGTTGTACGCGGTATGAAAAAAGTCGCAGAAGTTCCAGTTCTTGTAAAACCAAATGCCGGAATGCCGACAATTGATGAGAAAGGAACAGCGGTATACACTATGGGAGAAGAAGCATTTGCAGAGGCGATGATCCGGCTGATAAGAGAAGGAGCATGGATTGTTGGAGGATGCTGCGGCACAACACCGGCATATATTCATGCTTTAGCAGAAAAAATGAAAATGTTATAAATCTACGGCGTAAATCCCACAAGCTTGCGCATGAAATGAAGGATATTTTTCTTTTATAGGAAATCAGCGCTAAAACTGATGATTTTCCAAAAGGTATACTTTTGAGGGAAAGAGAGCGAGACAACAAGAGCAAAATATTTTCTGAGAAAGGACCAAAGAATATGAAAAAAAAGATAATTTATATATTGGCAGGAGGAATGGTGCTGCTGTCCGCATTTGACTTTCCTCTTTCAGGCGGCAAAGCAGAAACTGTCTGTGCAGAAGAAGCCGAAATGCCGTGGGAAGAATATAATCCAGAAGAATATGATACATTAGAAGAAGAGGAGTGGATTGTGCGGGAAGAATACTATAATTATGGCGAAGAAGAATTTTATGAGGAATCAGAAGAACTGGAAACATATAGTAAGCCGGAATCTTTAGAATACCTCTGGAATTTTGATGAACAGATAATGGAAGGCGCTGATCCGAAACGGATTGATCTTCTGGAAAAAAATAAGGGAGAGAAGGTCAAGCCGGAGAGAAATGATTCAGATGAGATTTGGATTGGTGTATATCCTCTTGCACAGTATCCAGATTTTCCAACTGGGTGTGAAGTGACTTCCATGACAATGGTATTGAACTATGAAGGATTTGATGTGACAATCGGAGAATTATCTGATCAGTATCTGAAAAAAGGCGAGCCAGCCTCTGAAAGCTATCGTGAAATTTTCTGGGGAGATCCCAGATCTCCGGAAGCATTTGGATGTTTTGCCCCTGTTCTTGCCGATGCAGCGAATCAATATCTGGAGGAACAAAAAACGGATAAGAGAGCGATTGACCTGACAGGGACAAAATTTGAAGATTTGTATGAAGCACTCCGCTATGGATATCCTGTTATTGTATGGGGAAGTATGTATATTGACCAGGAGATAGTAGAAATTGGTTCTTGGGAAATTGATGGAGAACAGGTGACATGGCCTGGAAATGAGCATTGTATGGTCTTAACGGGGTTCAGTCTGAAAAATGACACAGTAAAAGTTTGCGATCCTTTAAGAGGCATTGTAGACTATGACAGAACGGCGTTTGAACGCCATTATAACGATATGGAACGCCAGGCGATTATAATTTGTTCGGAAGAAAAGAAAGAAAATGAAATAAAGAAAGAAAATGAAATTCCGGTTATTTTGCCTGATGAATAGAAAAAAAGGAAGGAAACAAAATTATGTACAGAGAACAGATTGACCATTATATTGACACGCATAAAGAGGAAATGATTGAAGACTTAAAAACGCTGGTGCGCATTGACAGTCAAAGAACAGCGGCAAAAGAGGGGATGCCATACGGTGAAGGGGCAGCAAAAGCGATCGCAGCGGCAAAAGAAATGATGGAAAAGGCAGGATTCATCACAAAAAATTATGAAAACCATGTTGTGACAGCAGATTTTTCTGAAAAAGAAAAACAGTTGGACATTCTGGCACATTTAGATGTTGTTCCGGTTACAGACGACTGGACAGTGACAAAGCCATTTGTTCCACTTGTTGTAGGTGATCGCATTTACGGAAGAGGAACAGCTGATGATAAAGGACCTGCGATTGCGGCTCTTTATGCGATGAAAGCAATCAAAGATCTGAATATTCCATTAAAGAAAAATGTGCGTTTGATTTTAGGCGCGGATGAAGAGTGCGGATCTGAGGATTTAGAGTATTATTACGGTATTGAAGAGGAAGCGCCAATGTCATTTACACCGGATGCTGATTTCCCGGTAATTAATATTGAAAAGGGACGTCTTTCAAAGGAGTTTACAGCTTCTTTTGAGAAGTCAGCAGATTTGCCGAAGATTGTATCTGTGGACGGAGGAGATAAATCAAATGTAGTTCCGGGAAGAGCAAAAGCCGTTCTGGAAGGATTTTCAATGGAAGTTGTACAGGAGAAAGTAAAAGAAGCAGAAAACAGTACAAAAGCAAGCTTTGAGATGACACAGGAAGACGGAAAAATAATTGTTTCCTGCAAGGGACAGTCAGCACATGCTTCAGCGCCGGACGGAGGAGTGAACGCAGTGACAGCGCTGGTTACATTGCTTGTTTCACTTCCGGCAGCAAAAAGCGCAGGATTTGAAAAATTGTGTGCCACAGCAAAATTATTCCCACATCATGACCATCAGGGAGAAGCTCTTGGAATCAACATGGAGGATGAAATTTCAGGAAAATTGACAATCTGCTTCAGCGTATTCCACTATGACGAAACTTCTCTGAGAGGAGAATTTGACAGTCGTGCTCCGATCTGTGCAAATGATGAAAATCTGACAGAGACGATCCGCAAAAAATTAGAAGCAGAAGGTATTGTGATGGAAGGGGGAGAGATGACTCCGCCGCATCATGTGCCGGCTGACTCACCTCTTGTGGAGACGCTTCTGGAAAGTTATGAGCGATATACTGGCATAAAAGGAAAACCACTGGCAATCGGAGGCGGAACTTATGTACATCATTTAAAACGAGGAGTTGCATTTGGATGCGAAGATCCTGCAGTGGATAATCATATGCACGGCGATGACGAATTTATGCTGCTTGACGTGTTGTTTATGAGCGCTAAAATTTTTGCAGATGCAATTATAAAATTGTGTAATTTATAATCGTATAAAATTTACATGGTGTGCGGGATAAAATTATTTTATCCCGCAGATTTTTAGAGGAGAGACAAAAATGAATCTGATTGTAGCGGTAGATAAAAACTGGGCGATTGGTAATAAAAATGAACTGCTGGTGAATATTCCGAGAGATAAGAAGTTTTTTCGAGAGATGACGACAGGAAAAGTCGTTGTAATGGGCAGAAAGACGCTGGAGAGTTTTCCAAATGGTATGCCTCTTCCAAACAGAATCAATATTGTTTTGACAAAAAATAAAACTTATAAAGCAAAGGGAGCAATTCTGGTTCATTCTCTGGAAGAATTGCAGGAAGAACTGAAAAAATATGACAGTGAAGATATTTATGTGATCGGGGGCGGCACAGTGTATAAACAGCTTCTCCCGTACTGCAGCAGGGCGCATGTGACGAAAATTGACCATGCTTTTGAGGCAGATACATACGTTCCAAATCTGGATGAATGTTCCGAATGGGAAATTACAGCAGAGAGTGATGAGCAGACGTACTTTGATCTGGAATACTATTTTCTGCAGTATGAAAGAAAAAATTTATAAATTATAAATAAGGCGGGAATATTCGTGATTTCGGTCATGAGAAGCTTAAACGATTGCACATGGATGGAAGAGGTAAAACAGAAAAACAGAGACAGTTTACTGTTTTACCTTGACAAAGTGAAAGGAAAGTATAATAATTAGAGAAAGTGAATCAATTATTCGGGAGGATGAAGAAAATGCTTGACATTAAAATCGAAAAAACAACAAATCCAAAACCGATCCCAGGACCGGAAAATCCATTAGTATTCGGAACAATCTTTACAGATCATATGTATGTGATGGACTATACAAAAGGAAAAGGATGGCATGATCCGCGGATTGTTCCGTATCAGCCAATTGTTCTGGAGCCTTCTGCGATGGTATTTCACTATGGTCAGGAGATGTTTGAAGGATTAAAAGCTTATAAGACAGAGGATGGAAGAACGTTATTATTCCGTCCGGACAAAAACATTGAGAGGGCGAACAATTCGAATCGTCGTCTGATGATTCCTGAGATTGATCCGGAAGACTTTTTAAATGCGATTCGGACCTTGGTAAAAACAGACGAGGCATGGATTCCTACAAAACCGGGTACTTCTTTATACATCAGACCGTTTGTGATTGCCACAGATCCATTTTTAGGTGTACGTCCGTCAGATACCTATAAATTTATTATCATTCTTTCACCAGTAGGCGCTTACTATCCGGAAGGCCTTAATCCGGTAAAAATCTGGATTGAGGACGAATATGTGCGTGCAGTCAGAGGCGGAATCGGCGAGGCAAAGACGGGAGGAAATTACGTTGCTTCCCTTGCGGCACAGGTGAAAGCACACGATGAAGGATACTCACAGGTATTATGGCTGGATGGCGTAGAGCGAAAATATATCGAAGAAGTAGGAGCAATGAATATTTTCTTTAAGATCAATGGCACGGTAGTGACTCCGATGCTGAACGGAAGTATTCTTCCAGGCGTTACAAGAAATACATGTATCGCACTTTGCAGAGAATGGGGAATGCCAGTAGAAGAAAGAAGAGTTTCTGTTGAAGAATTAGTGGAGGCTGCAAGAACCGGCGCATTGGAAGAAGTCTGGGGCAGCGGAACAGCAGCAGTCATTTCTCCAGTAGGACACCTGCGCTATGAGGAGGAAGTTTTTGAGATTGGAGACGGAGGAATCGGACCAGTCAGCCAGAAACTGTATGATACAGTGACAGGAATTCAGCTGGGAAAATTGGAAGATACACATCACTGGACCGTGGAAGTGAAATAGAAAATCTGAGAGAAAGTAAGAAGGCTGAGATGACTGAAAAAGATTCTCAGTCTTTTCTGATGTAAAAAAAAGTGTGAAAAAAAACAAAGCCATGGTATAATAAAAAAACAGGTGATTTTGAGGTCAGAATGGAGGGATATATTTATGTATAGAGACCATACAAAAGTTATTTCGATTGGAGACCGTGTAATTGGCGGGGGAAATCCGATTTTAATTCAGTCTATGACAAATACAAGGACAGAAGATATAGAGTCAACGATTGCTCAGATTAAACGCCTGGAGGCGGCAGGATGTGAAATCATTCGCTGCGCCGTTCCGACAATGGAGGCGGCAGCGGCATTGTCCGAGATTAAAAAACAAATTTCTATTCCTTTAGTTGCGGATATTCATTTTGATTACCGTCTGGCAATCGCAGCTATCGAACACGGCGCAGATAAAATCAGGATTAATCCTGGAAATATTGGAAGCAAAGAGCGGCTGAAAGCCGTTGTCGATGCAGCAAAAGAGAGAAACATTCCGATTCGTGTCGGAGTAAACAGCGGCTCGCTTGAAAAAGAAATTGTAGAGCGGGACCACGGCGTGACAGCAGAAGGAATTGTAGAAAGCGCATTAGATAAAGCACATATGATAGAGGAAGCAGGGTATGATCAGATTGTAATCAGCATTAAATCTTCCGATGTGCTGATGTGTGCGAAAGCGCATGAGCTGATTGCGGAACAGACAACGTATCCTCTTCATGTGGGAATCACAGAAGCAGGTACGTTGTTATCTGGAAATATCAAGTCGGCAGTCGGGCTGGGACTGATTTTATCAAAAGGAATCGGAGACACTATCCGCGTTTCTCTGACGGGAGATCCGATCGAAGAAATCAAATCAGCGAAATTGATATTGAGAACGCTTGGTTTGAGAAAGGGTGGAATAGAGGTTGTCTCCTGCCCTACCTGCGGAAGAACACAGATTGATCTGATTGGACTTGCAAACCGCGTGGAGAATATGGTTGCTGACATCCCGCTCAACTTAAAAGTTGCAGTCATGGGATGTGTAGTCAACGGTCCCGGAGAGGCAAAAGAGGCAGATATCGGAATTGCGGGAGGCAAAGGAGAAGGGCTTCTGATAAAAAAAGGTCAGGTTGTGCGCAAACTTCCGGAAGACCAGCTGCTTTTAGCCCTGAGGGAAGAATTATTAAACTGGAGTGAATAACATGGGAAAACCTTTTTTTGATGTATTTTCTACGCTGAATCTGAACAGTACATTGAAAATGCTGTTTGGGGAAGCGCAGGTGACGAAAGTAAGTGTTACTTCCAGAAAAGATTTTTTACATATTTTTCTGTACAGTGAAAAGCTGATCAAAAAAAAATATATCTATCAGATGGAACATGAAATTGCACAGCAGATCTTTCAAGGAATTGATATTCAGGTCAAGATCATTGAAAAATTCAAACTGTCAAAGCAATATACGCCGCAAATACTGCTGGAAGAGTATCGCAGCAGTATTTTGATGGAGCTGAAACAATATAGTATATTTGAATACAATCTGTTTCGTCAGGCAGAATTTTCATTTAAAAATGAAAGAGAGCTGAAAATGAAAGTACCTGATTCTGCTTTTCTGGAAGAGAAGCTGAAAGATTTAGTGAGAATTTTGGAAAAAATTTTCGATGACAGATGCGGATTCTCTGTACTGATTGATGCAGAGATCGAGAAGGCAGAGGAAAGCCTGGAAAAGAAAAACAGTCAGATTCAGATTGAGCAGGAAGTCGAGGCTGTGATTGAGCAGGTAAAACAAAGACGTGCAGAAATCCGAGAAGAGAAGAAGAGTCAGCAGGAAGAAAAGGCAGAGCAGAAAGAAACAGCGAAGGAGAAGCCGAAAAATGGCAATATTCTCAAATTTGAGCGGCGGGAGAACTATTATTCCAACGTGAAAAGATCAGATGACCCGGATGTAATTTACGGAAGAAGCTTTGACGATGAGATTATTCCGATGAAAAATATTCAGGGAGAGATGGGAGAAGTTGCAGTACACGGTCAAGTGCTCGAGGTAGAGACAAAAGAGATCAGAAATGAAAAGACGATTGTGATTTTTCAGCTTTCAGACTTTACCGATACGTTTGTGATGAAGATCTTTGTGAAAAAAGATCAATGTGAGGAGATCCTGTCACATATCAAAAAAGGTGCTTTTTTGAAAGTAAAGGGAGTGACGACGATCGACCGCTTTGACAGCCAGTTGACGATCGGCTCTCTTGTCGGAATTAAAAAGATTCAGGATTTCCGCGTGGAGAGAAAAGATACCTATGCAGAAAAGAGAGTGGAACTGCACTGCCATACGAAGATGAGCGATATGGATGGCGTGTCCGATGTCAAAGACATTATCAAGCGTGCAGCCAAATGGGGACATAAGGCCATCGCCATCACAGATCATGGCGTCGTTCAGGCGTTTACAGATGCCAACCATGCAGTCTCACCGGATGATGATTTTAAGGTGATTTATGGGACAGAAGCATATCTGGTCGATGATCTGCAAAGTCTTGTGGAAAATTCTAAAAATCAGAGTCTGGACGGAACATTTGTCGTATTTGATCTGGAGACAACAGGATTCAGTCCTGTTCACAACAAGATTATTGAGATTGGCGCAGTACGTGTGGAGAATGGAAAAATCACAGACCGATTCAGCACATTTGTAAATCCAAAAGTTCCGATTCCATTTCGGATTGAAGAATTGACAGGGATCAACGATGCGATGGTGATGGACAGTGACACGATTGATGTGATTTTACCGCAGTTTTTAAAATTCTGCGAGGGAGCTGTTATGGTAGCGCACAACGCATCGTTTGATATGAGCTTTATTTTGGAGAACTGCAGAAGACAGAAAATAGAGAGAGAATTTACGAGTATTGACACGGTGGCGCTTGCCAGAGTTCTGCTTCCGCAGCTCAACCGCTATAAACTGGATACCGTGGCGAAAACACTGCAGATTTCATTGGAAAATCATCACCGTGCAGTCGATGATGCAGAGTGTACGGCAGAAATTTTTGTGAAATTTGTAAAAATGCTGAAAGACAGAGAGATTATATCTCTCGATCAGGTAAATGAACTTGGGGCAAATAATACGGATAAGATAAAAAAGATGCCCACATACCATGCAATTTTACTCGCTACAAATGATGTGGGCAGAATCAATCTGTATCGGCTGATTTCCTATTCTCATCTTCAATATTATAACAGAAGACCGCGAATTCCAAAAAGTGAGTTTCTGAAAAACAGAGAAGGTCTGCTGATTGGGTCGGCATGTGAAGCAGGAGAGCTGTATCAGGCGATTCTGAATGATCGTCCCGAACAGGAAGTGGCACGGCTTGCTGAATTCTATGATTATTATGAAATTCAGCCTCTTGGAAACAACGGGTTTATGATCCGCAGCGATAAGTATCCAAACATTCAGTCAGAAGAAGATCTGATCCGTATCAATAAAAGAATAGTGAAGCTGGGGGAAGAGTTTCAGAAGATGGTGGTTGCGACGTGCGATGTCCACTTTCTCGACCCGGAAGATGAAGTGTATCGGCGTATTATCATGGCAGGAAAAGGATTTGATGATGCAGACGAGCAGGCTCCGCTGTATCTGCGCACGACGGAGGAGATGCTGAAAGAATTTTCATATCTGGGCAGCGATAAAGCAAAAGAGGTTGTTATCACAAATACAAGAAAAATTGCAGATATGTGTGAAAAAATTTCACCTGTACGCCCTGATAAATGTCCTCCTGTCATTGAAAATTCAGATCAGACACTGCGTGATATCTGTTATAACAGGGCGCATGAAATATATGGAGAGGAATTGCCGGAAGTCGTAAAAGAACGGCTGGAGAGAGAACTCAATTCCATCATTTCAAACGGATTTGCGGTGATGTATATTATCGCGCAGAAGCTTGTGTGGAAATCGAATGAGGATGGTTATCTTGTAGGTTCCAGAGGATCGGTTGGATCTTCGTTTGTAGCTACAATGGCTGGAATTACAGAGGTAAATCCGCTGAGACCGCATTATTACTGTCCGCACTGTCATTACAGTGATTTTGATTCTGACTATGTAAAACCGTATGTCGGAGGAGCAGGGTGCGATATGCCTGATATGGACTGCCCTAAATGCGGAAAACCTCTGAAAAAAGAGGGATTTGATATTCCATTTGAGACATTTTTAGGATTTAAAGGAAACAAAGAACCGGATATTGATTTGAACTTTTCAGGCGATTATCAGAGTAAGGCTCATAAATATACAGAAGTTATCTTTGGAGAAGGTCAGACTTTCCGTGCCGGAACGATCGGCACTCTGGCTGAGAAAACGGCATATGGATATGTGAAAAATTATTTTGAAGAACATGGCGAAAGTAAAAGAGGATGTGAAGTAGCCAGAATTGCACAGGGCTGCGTTGGGGTCAGAAGAACGACAGGACAGCATCCGGGAGGAATTATCGTGCTTCCTCATGGAGAAGAGATTTATTCTTTTACACCGGTGCAGCATCCGGCAAATGATATGACAACAGACATTATCACAACGCACTTTGATTACCATTCTATTGATCATAACTTATTAAAACTCGATATTCTCGGCCATGATGATCCGACGATGATCCGAATGCTGGAAGACCTTACAGGAATTGATGCAAAGACAATTCCTCTCGATAATAAAGAAGTGATGTCTTTATTTTTAAATACATCTGCGCTGAAGATTACACCGGAGGATATCGACGGTTGTCCGCTTGGAGCGCTTGGTATACCTGAATTTGGAACAGACTTTGTTATTCAGATGCTCGTAGATACAAAGCCAAAATCCTTTTCCGACTTGGTGCGTATTTCTGGATTGTCGCACGGAACGGATGTGTGGCTTGGAAATGCGCAGACATTGATTCAGGAGGGAAAGGCGACGATCTCAACAGCGATCTGTACGCGAGATGATATTATGACATATCTGATTCATATGGGATTGGAGAGTGAACTTTCCTTTACAATTATGGAAAGTGTAAGAAAGGGAAAAGGCCTGAAGCCGGAATGGGAAGAAGAGATGCTTAAACATGATGTTCCGGACTGGTATATCTGGTCTTGCAAAAAGATTAAATATATGTTTCCGAAAGCCCATGCAGCGGCGTACGTCATGATGGCATTCCGTATTGCATGGTTTAAGATATTTTATCCGCTTGCTTACTATGCAGCTTACTTCAGCATTCGGGCGTCTTCTTTTAGCTATGAACTGATGTGTCAGGGACAGGCAAAACTGTTATATCATATGGAAGAATACAAAAAAAGATATGATAAGCTGTCGAAAAAAGAACAGGATACCTATAAAGATATGAAAATTGTGCGTGAAATGTATGCCAGAGGCTTTACATTCCTGCCGATTGATCTGTACAAGGCCCAGGCGAGACGATTCCAGATTTTAGACGGCAAGCTGATGCCGGCTTTAAGCACAATAGAGGGACTTGGAGATAAGGCGGCGGACGCTGTGGTAGATGCGGCGAAAGAGGGAACATTTTTATCAAAAGATGATTTTCGGGAGCGGACGAAGGTCAGCAAGACTGTGATTGATCTGATGACAGAGCTGGGAATTTTAAATGGACTTCCGGAATCAAATCAATTATCGCTGTTTGATTTTCAGGGATAAATCAAAAAAGGGGGGATGTTTTGCATGAAAAAATTTGAGAAGTCTGCAAAACTTGACAATGTGTGTTATGATGTACGAGGTCCTGTTGTGGAGGAAGCAGACCGCATGATAGAAAGCGGCATTGATATTTTAAAACTGAATATCGGAAATCCAGCTCCATTTGGTTTTTCGGCGCCGGAAGAGATCATTCTGGATATGATGCACAACTTAAGAGATTGCCAGGGGTATTCCGATTCAAAAGGGATTTTCCCTGCCAGAAAAGCGATTATGCAGTACTGCCAGTTAAAGGGCATTCCTGATGTTGGAATCAACGATATCTATACAGGAAATGGTGTCAGTGAACTGATTGTGATGGCTATGCAGGGACTTTTAAATGACGGAGATGAAATTTTAATTCCATCTCCGGATTATCCGCTTTGGACAGGGGCGGCCAATCTGGCAGGAGGAAAACCTGTTCATTATATCTGTGACGAGCAGTCTGACTGGTATCCGGATATAGAGGATATCCGCAGCAAAATTACAGATAGGACGAAAGGAATCGTTATCATTAACCCAAATAATCCTACAGGAGCTTTGTACCCGAAGGAGGTGCTTCTGGATCTTGTGGAGATTGCAAGAGAACATGGACTGATCATCTTTGCAGATGAAATTTATGATCGTCTGGTGATGGACGGAGAAAAACATATTTCGATTGCATCGCTTGCACCGGATGTATTTTGTGTGACGATGAACGGTCTTTCAAAGTCGCACCGTGTTGCCGGATTTCGTGTGGGCTGGATGTGCCTGAGCGGAAACAAGAGAGCGGCGAGAGGATACATTGAAGGTCTGAATATGCTCTCATCCATGCGGCTTTGTTCTAATGTTCCGGCGCAGATGATTGTTCAGACAGCATTGGGAGGATACCAAAGCGCAGATGAGCTGTTACTTCCAGGAGGAAGGATTTATGAGCAGAGAGAATTTGTTTATAAGGCGCTCAATGATATTCCCGGAGTTACAGCAGTAAAACCGAAAGCAGCATTCTATATTTTCCCAAAATTGGACACGGAGCGCTTTGGAATCTATGATGATGAAAAGTTCGTACTGGATTTTTTGAAGCAGGAGAAGGTACTGCTGGTTCATGGCAGAGGATTTAACTGGAGAGATCCGGATCATTTCCGGATTGTATACCTGCCAAGACTGGAAGAGTTAGAATGTGCAATGGAAAAACTAGAATATTTTTTAAGCAAATACAGACAGAGATAGGAGGCATTCATGCAGAAAGCTGCGATGATTTTAGAGGGCGGTGCAAACAGAGGAATTTTTACCTCGGGCGTGCTGGATTATCTGATGGAGCAGGAATTTTATACACAGTACGTATTAGGCGTTTCAATGGGAGCATGTAATGGCGTGGACTACGTTTCAAGACAGATTGGGCGAACAAAGGAATGTGTGATCAGACAGAATAAAAAAGAAGAGCGTCTCGATTTAAAAGGGATGTGGAAGAAAAAGAGTCTGTTTGATATGGATCGTCTGTTTGATGATTATGCCAATACGCTTATTCCGTTTGACTATGATACATTTTTTTCATCAGAGATGGAGTTTGAGGCAGTTGTGACAAACTGTCTGAGCGGTCAGGCGGAGTATATGACAGAAAAACAGGACAGGAAAAGACTGATGGAGATTTGCCGCGCCTCTTGCAGTATGCCTATGGTGCTGCCGATCGTGGAGGTAGACAATCAGCCATATCTGGACGGTGGAATTGCAGACTCTGTCCCTGTGAAAAGAGCTCTAGAAAAGGGATATCGAAAAATTGTTGTAATACTGACAAGAAACAAAGGATATCGAAAAAATACATCAAAGCGGGCGATGCGCTGTTATCAATTTGTGATGAGAAAATATCCAAATCTGGCCAGAACGATGTGCCTGCGCGCCAAGATTTACAATCGAACGATGGAGCAGATTGAAAAACTGGAAGCGGAGGGAAAAATTTTTGTGATTCGTCCGCGGACAGAAGCAATCAAAAGACTGGAGCATGATCAAGAGCGATTGGAAGCTTTTTATCAGGACGGATATGACACAATGAAAGAGATGTACAGCAAGCTTCTTGCATATATGAGGGAAAAGGAGCATAAAGGAGACGGAGATGTTTGACCAATTTTTTCCAGATGAAGATGCGGATTCCACGTATCAGATAGACTTTGAAAAACTTTACCGGCAGGGATATCGGGGAATTTTGTTTGATATTGACAACACACTTGTGCCGCACGGAGAGAAGGCAGATGAACGAGCGATGGCTCTGTTTGAAAAATTAAAAAAGACAGGATATCGGTGCTGCCTGATTTCAAACAATAAAAAAGAGCGCGTAGAGATGTTCAACCAGGATATTCAGGTGAATTTTATTGAGGATGCGCATAAGCCAAGCAGAAAAAACTATATTCGTGCAATGCAGATTTTAGGAACAGATACGAAAAATACAGTATTTATCGGGGATCAGCTTTTTACCGATATCTATGGAGCAAAGAGAGCTGGAATCCATACTATTTTAGTAAAACCGATTCATCCAAAAGAGGAAATCCAGATTGTGCTGAAACGGTATCTGGAAAAAATCGTGCTTCACTTTTACAGAAAAAAGAAAGGAAGAAAAAAATGAATCATATCATTTTGATCGGATTTATGGGCAGCGGAAAAACTTCTGTGGGAAAAAAGCTTGCAGACACGCTGAATCTGTCTTTTCTGGACACGGACGAACAGATTGAGAAGACATCTGGAATGAAAATTGCAGATATCTTTGAAAAATATGGGGAAGTATATTTTCGTGAACTGGAGACAGAGACATTAAAAAATTTGTTAAAAGATGAAGAACGAAAGGTAATTTCCGTAGGGGGCGGACTTCCTGTTCAGGAGAGAAACCAGCCTTATTTAAAAGAGCTGGGAACCGTTGTTTTTCTGGAAGCATCTGAAAAGACGCTGATAGAGAGGCTGGAAGGAGATACAACAAGACCGATGCTCAAAGGCGGAGACCTGAGAGAAAAAATTCATATGTTGATGGAACAGAGAAAAACAGCATATGATAAAGCAGCAGACTGTCATATACAGACAGATCAGAAAAATTTTGAAGAAATCATAGAGGATATAAAAAATGAGATATAATAGAGAAAAATTAACAGCAGTTATGGAACAGAACAATGTGGAGGCGATGATTGTATCAGATGAATACAATATGCGTTATATCAGCCAGTTTCGTGGAGAGGGATATCTGTATCTGACAAAGAAACGTCAGGCTATTCTGACAGACTCCAGATATACAACACAGGCAAAAAGAGAAGCAGAAGATTTTGAAGTGTTTGAGATCAGTAATGTGTGCGGATACGAACAGCTTTTGAGACAGCTGATGGAAGAAGACGGAATCGAGAGAGTGGGATTTGAAGATCAGCATATCGGATATGCCGCATATGACAGATGGACAAAGCAGATTCCGGGAAAAATCTGGACAGAGCTTGGGGAGAGCCTGAATAATCTGCGTGTTATCAAAGAAGCATGGGAACTGGAACGTCTGGAAAAGGCAGAGGCAATCGGTGATGCGGCATTTTCTCATATTTTGAACGTGATTAAGCCAGGAATGACAGAACTTGCGATTGCAGCTGAGATTGAATATTGTATGAAACAGCATGGAGCTTCCGGCACAAGTTTTGACACGATTGTGGCGTCTGGCATTCACAGTGCAATGCCTCATGCGATTCCAAGCGACAAAAAAGTGGAAGTCGGGGATTTTGTGACAATGGATTTTGGATGTAAGTATGATGGATACTGTTCTGACATGACAAGAACAATTGTGATTGGAAAGGCGTCTGACAAACAAAAAGAGATCTATGGTGTTGTCTTAGAGGCACAGCTTGCGGCGCTGGATGTTTTAAGAGCAGGGCTGACAGGAAGAGAAGTGGATCAGGTGGCACGTGATATCATCACAAAGGCAGGATATGGAGAGTATTTTGGACATGGACTTGGCCACAGCGTAGGACTGTATATCCATGAAGATCCTCGTCTGGCACCGAAAGGAACAACTGTTCTGCAGGAAAATATGATTGAGACGGTAGAACCAGGAATCTATCTGCCTGAATTTGGCGGTGTGCGTATAGAGGATATGGTCGTTGTCACAAAAGACGGACATAAAAATTTTGCACATTCTAAAAAAGAGTTGATTGAACTGTAAAAAAAGAGTTGAAAAAGTGCAGATTTTATTATAAAATGAAAGAAATTATGGGAATTACTTTTCCTATATGTGCAAAATTTAAGGAGGAATATCAAGAATGATATCAGCAGGAGATTTTAGAAACGGCATCACATTGGAAATGGATAATGGAATTTTCCAGATTATTGAATTCCAGCATGTAAAACCGGGAAAAGGTGCTGCATTCGTGAGAACAAAATTAAAAAATATTATCAATGGCGGTGTAGTTGAAAAGACTTTCAGACCGACAGAGAAATTTCCACAGGCTCGTATCGAGAGAGTAGATATGCAGTACTTATATTCTGATGGTGATTTATACCATTTCATGAATGTAGAGACATACGATCAGATTGCTCTGAACGAAGAGACAATTGGCGATGCACTGAAATTTGTAAAAGAGAATGAAATGGTAAAAATGTGTTCTCATAACGGAAACGTATTTGCAGTAGAGCCACCATTATTCGTAGAGCTGGAGATCAGCAACACAGAACCTGGATTTAAAGGAGACACTGCTCAGGGCGCTACAAAACCTGCAACAGTGGAGACAGGGGCAACCGTATATGTACCTCTGTTTGTAGAGACAGGCGATAAGATCAAAATTGACACAAGAACAGGAGAATATCTGTCCCGTGTTTAATTTCATCTGTGACAGGTGTTTTTAAGAAAAAAAGCCATTATTCTTTTAAGAGAATAGTGGCTTTTTTTAATGAAAAAAGCTTGCAATCTGAAAAAGAACATGATATAATAAGTGATATAAAAAATCTAAAAGATACATTTCAAAGTGCAGATCGCACAAGTTTTCCACAATAACAGACAGGTAAAAAGAGAATGTTAATTCAGCAATAGGGTGAAGCATGGCTGCAGAGAGCAGAAAATAAAAGTTCTGGCCGTTTTTAATGCCCAAAGCAGCCGGGGAAGAAAGGAAGGAATCATGGAATATCAAGAATTTATAGAGAAATTAAGAGAAGAGCTGCAAAAGAAGATGGGCGAGGAGACCTGCATGAAAATTCATAAGGTACAGAAAAATAATGGGATCTGTCTCGATGGCATCTCGATATGGAGAGAGGGAGAGAACGTTTCACCGACGATCTATCTGAATAGTTTTTACGAAAATTATCAAGAAGGGAGAGCCATAAAGGAAATTGCACAGCAGATCAAAGAACTGTATGAGAGATACCGCATAGAAAGGCCGATTGATCCAGCTTTTTATTGTGATTTTTCAAATATATGGAGACGTGTGTCCTGCAAGGTAATCAATTATGAAAGAAATAGAGAACTGCTCAGAGACATTCCGCATCTTAGATATCTGGATTTGGCAATTGTAGCGTATTATCCTGTCAGCGACGGAGCGATGGGAGAAGGGATGATTCTGATTCGCAATAATCATCTGAAATTTTGGAATGTCACAGCAGAAGAACTGATTCACATTGCAAGGGAAAATACAAAGGAAAGGTTTTCCTATGAATTGCTGGATATGATCGATCTTTTGCAGAATTATTCAGAAGATGAAGAGGGAATACTGTCTGTACAGGAATTTCAGGAGACAGATGAGACGATGCCAATGTATGTGTTGACAAACCGTGAGAAAAATCTGGGAGCAGTCTGTATCATCTATGATTCCATTCTCAATCATGTGGGGGAGAAATTGGAGGAAGATTATTATATACTGCCAAGCAGTATACATGAATGCATTATTATTCCAAAAAGAGAGGAATTTGATGCAGAAGAAATTAAATTTATGGTGCGGGAGATTAATGAAACTCAGGTACAGCCGGAGGAAGTGCTTTCTGATCAGATTTATCAGTATGAAAGAAAGTATCATCGACTGAGCATGGTTCTGGAGAATGAGGAAGAGTATCCTTTTTTAGAGGCAGAAATCATGATATAAGTAATACAGAAAATGACAGACCACAGACAAGACGGACATAAATCAGTACAGATCTGCGGATTCTGTCATTTTTTTGATAGGTCAGAAGAGAAGAAATTTATGCCTGTTTCGTGGTAAAATATACAAATAGAAGGGAAAAAAATTGACAAAGCTTATGAGATGTGATATCATACTATCGTTGTTTGGCACAGTTCTGCTTGAGAAGAGATTGCAGCTTGAAATATGAAGAGAGACAATCTTTTGATGACCGGAAGAGAGAGACAGAATACAGGAGTTTATGTGATATGCCCAAACAGCGTAAAGATGAATAGGCAATGGACGTATACGCACTCGTAGCTCAGGGGATAGAGCAGTGGTTTCCGGTACCACGTGTCGGGGGTTCGAATCCCTCCGGGTGTGTTTTTCTTTTATCTATTTGAATTGTCTGACAATAGAAAAAGAAATGAAACATCAAACAGAAAAGGAGGTAACCAAAGTGGATAATTTCAGAGAATGGATTTCGGATAATCTAAGATATATCTTACTTGGTTTGGCAGGCATTCTGGTTCTTGTGATAGTAATCTTTGCGGCACGTTGGATAAAAGATACGGTAGGGGGAAAAGATCCGAAAGATGAAAATGTGCAAGTGACAGAAAAGCAGTCTCAAACTTCAGACGATGGGGAAAAGAACAAAGAAACAGAGCAATCACAGACAGAGCAGACAACGGCAGATGGAGAGCTGAAAAAGAACGATCCGGCAATTTTAGCGATTGTGCAGAAATATTATAAAGCACACCAGGAGCATGACACAGTGACATTGCAGCAGATTGTAAATCCATATACGGAAGAGATGGAAAATGAACTGAATAATGCTTCAATCGAAAGCTACAATAATCTGGAGACTTACTCTGAGGCGGGACCGAAAGAGGATTCTTATCTGGTCTGTGTCTATTATGAGCAGAAGATTAAAGATATTGAACCGATGATTCCGCAGCTGGCATTGCTGTATATGAGAACGGATGAAGAAGGATTTCTCTATATCGCTGATCCGAACGAGGATGAGGAGACAAAGAAAGCAGTACAGGAATTTTCGGAGAAAAAAGAAATTGTTGAGATTATTGACAAGACAAAAACAAAGACAAAAGAACTGAAAGATTCCGATGAGAGTGTAAAGAACTGGCTGCAGCAGATGGCTTCCGCAGAAGGTGAAAATACAGAAGAGACACAGTCGCAGCAGAATGAAGCAGTCAAGATGTATGCAAATGAAGAAGATATCAATGTGCGTGCCGAGGCAAACACAGACTCTGAAGTTTTAACGATGCTTGCCCAGGGAGATGAAGTGACCGTCTTAGGTGACGCTGGAAATGGATGGTCTAAGATTGAGATTGATGGAGTGACAGGATATGTCATGACAGAATTTTTATCAGCACAGTAAATATAGCAGGATAGGGTGTAAGCCCTATCCTGTTTTTATATTTGTGATAAAAATAATGGCTGTATATTTCACATTTTTTGTGATATACTAACAAAAGAAAACAGCTTTAAGGGGCTATTTTCATCGTGACATCAATAAAAATATAGTGTATAATGAAGAAGTTATGGACAACAAAGACCGAGAGGCTGCAAAGAAAACAGATTGATCTGTTTTCACGGGCGGCTTTCCTACATAAACATAAGAAGAAATGAGGAACGAATTATGTGTGGTATTTGTGGATTTATCGGGAAAAGACAGAATCAGAGTGAGATCTTGACAAATATGATGAATGCAATCATCCATAGAGGTCCTGATTCAGCCGATCAGTATATTACAGAAGAAGCAGCGCTTGGATTTCGCAGACTAAGCATTATTGATCTGGAAAATGGTTCTCAGCCTATGGTAAATGAAACAGGTGAAATGGCGCTGGTGTTTAACGGAGAAATTTATAACTTTCAGGAACTGAGAAAAGAACTTGTGGATCATGGACATATTTTTAAAACACATACAGATTCTGAAGTACTGCTTCATGGATATGAAGAGTGGGGAGAAAAACTGTTAGACCGTGTGCGTGGAATGTTTGCATTTTTAATCTGGGACAATGTAAAAAAAGAAATTTTTGCAGCACGCGATTTCTTTGGAATCAAGCCATTTTATTATACGATTGTGGACGGAGTGTTTGTATTTGGATCTGAGATCAAAAGCATTCTGGAATATCCTGGATACAAAAAAGAATTGAACGAAGAAGCTTTGGAACATTATCTTTCTTTTCAATATTCTGTGATGAATGAAACTTTTTTCAAGGGTATTTTTAAACTGGATCCAGGTCATTTCCTGCGTTTTACAGATGGAAAAGTTTATAAAACACAGTATTTTGATCCTACACTTGATCCAAAATTAAATCTGTCTGATGAAGAACTGATTAAAAAACTGGATCAGGTGATTCAGGAATCTGTAAATGCTCATATGATTGCGGATGTAGAAGTCGGAGGATTTTTGTCAAGCGGTGTGGATTCCAGTCTTGTAGTCAGCGAGTTTTCAGCTGAAAAAACGTTTACCGTTGGATTTATCAGTGAGACAAGCAAATATAATGAGGCATCGTATGCAAGAGAACTGGCGGAACATCTCGGACTGGAACATTATTCCAAACTGATCAGCAGAGAGGAATACTGGGATGCAATTCCAAAGGTTATGTATTATCTGGACGAGCCTTCGGGAGATCCGTCTGCGATTGCCCTGTATTTTGTTGCGCAGGAAGCAGCAAAGAAAGTGAAGGTTGTGACATCAGGAGAAGGTGCTGATGAGCTGTTTGGAGGATATAACATTTATCTGGAGCCGGATTCCCTGAAATATTATCAGATGCTGCCGCGGGGGCTGAGAAAGAAAATCGGCGCATGGGCTCAGAAGCGTCCTCATGTAAAAGGCCGTAACTTTTTAATTCGCGGAAGCAAGACGGTAGAAGAACGTTTTATTGGAAATGCTAATATGTTTTCTTACGAAGAAAGAAGAAAAATTTTAAAACATCCAACAAATGCACCGTCACCGCAGGAAGTTTTAAAAAGCTGTTATGCAAAAGTTTCTGATCTAAACGATGCAAGCAAGATGCAGTATATTGATTTAAAGAACTGGCTTCCAGGAGACATTCTCCAGAAAGCGGACAAGATGAGTATGGCACATTCTCTGGAATTGCGGGTGCCATTCCTGGACAAAGAAGTATTTATGCTGGCAAGACAGCTTCAGCCGAAGGCAAAACAGAGAAAACGTGTGACAAAATATATTTTCAGAAAAACAGCAGAATTGCATTTGCCGCAGAAGACATCAGACAAAAAGAAACTTGGATTCCCAGTGCCGATCCGTGTATGGCTGGCGGATGAAGAAGGATATAATCTGATGAAGACAGAGCTGGAAAGTGATCTGGCAAAGAAGTTTTTTAACACAGAAGAGCTGGTAAAACTTCTAGATGATCATAAAGCGGGAAGAGATGACAACAGCAGAAAAATTTGGGTAGTCTATGCCTTTTTGGTATGGTATCGGGTTTTCTTTGAGAAGAAGAAAACAGCATAAAAAGAAAAGCGGACCTTGTCTTTGGGGGTCCGCTTTCAATTCTTGTATGGATATGGCAGATAAAATGAGGAAAAAAGAAGATGATGATCAAAAATAAGATGCAGCGGGAATTTGAAGAGAGAGATGAGAATCAGCTGATACGTCTGAATAAATTTCTGGCTGAATCCGGTATTTGTTCACGGAGGGAAGCAGACCGGCTTATTGAGGCAGGCATGGTGACAGTGGATGGACAAAAAGCCGCACAGGGCATGAAGGTCTTGCCGTCACAGCAGGTTTTAGTAAACGGAAAAAAGATTGCAAGAGAAAAGGAGATGATTCTGCTTGCAGTCAACAAGCCAGTCGGAATTGTATGTACAACAGAAAAGAAATGGGGAAAAAATAACATTGAAGAATTTCTTCACTATCCAAAACGGATTTTTTCGATTGGCCGATTGGATAAGGACTCGGAGGGGCTTCTTCTGATGACGAATAACGGCGAGATTTTTAATAAAATCATGCGCGCAGGAAATTATCATGAAAAAGAATATGAAGTGACCGTAGACCGGTCAGTCACACCGGAATTTTTGAAAAAAATGGCGGAAGGAGTCCCCATTTTAGATACAATCACAAGAAAATGCCAGGTAAGAAAGACAGGGAGACGATCATTTGAAATCATACTGACACAGGGATTAAACAGGCAGATAAGAAGAATGTGCGAGGCGCTGGGATATCGAGTGGTGAAATTAAAACGGATTCGGATTATGAATATTCAGCTGGGAGACTTAAAAACAGGTGAATATCGAGACGTGACACCTGAGGAGATGGAAGTACTGTACGATCAGATCAAAAGATCGTCGAATCTTCCGGAGGCGGAAAGAAAGGAAAGGGGAAGAAAGATTGAATCAGAGAATAGAAGAACTACGAAAAATAATCGCATATCACAGTGACCGCTACTACAACATGGATGATCCTGAAATTACAGATTATGAATACGATCAGCTGATGCAGGAACTGAAGGAACTGGAAAAAGAACACCCGGAAGAGATCACTGCAGATTCACCGACTCAGAAAGTGGGAGGCAGTGCCAAAAGAGAAGCCGGAGTTTTAGTCAGACATCGAGTTCCCATGCTAAGCCTTCAGGATGTGTTTTCAAAAGAAGAAGTCGTTCAGTTTGTGGAAGATATGAGGGCACAGATTGAAGATCCGGAGTTTGTCGTGGAGATGAAGATCGACGGGCTGTCACTCGGACTGCGCTATGAAGAAGGAAATCTGGCGCTTGCCGTCACAAGAGGAGATGGCATTGTCCAGGGGGAAGATGTGACAGAAAATGCGAAAGTAATTAAAGACGTGAAAAAGAAATTGAAAGATCCTGTACCTTATATTGAGGTGCGAGGGGAAGTCTATATGACAAATAAAGCTTTTGACGACGTCAATGCAAGACAGGAACTGCTTGGGAAAAAAATGTTTGCCAATCCCAGAAACTGTGCGGCAGGCACACTTCGACAGCTCGACAGCAAAGTTACAAAAGAAAGAAATCTTTCGATGTTTGTCTTTAATATTCAGGAAGTACATGGAAAGACATTTCAGACG
Source organism: Clostridiales bacterium (assembly GCA_018366495.1). Classification (GTDB taxonomy): domain Bacteria; phylum Bacillota; class Clostridia; order Lachnospirales; family Lachnospiraceae; genus JAGZHZ01. Next base: position 70,654 of record JAGZHZ010000003.1, on the reverse strand, counting down.
CACACAGAAGGATATGACTATCTGAAAAAAAATGGCATAAAAGTGATTGAAGACTATACTGTATGTAAGACAGCAGAGGAAGTGTGGCAGGCAATTGAGAAAATAGGAGAACGCAGAGGAAATCTGCCATACGATATTGACGGCGCTGTTGTAAAGCTGAACCGCCTTTCAGACCGTGAAACGGTAGGGGAGACGTCAAAAGTACCAAAATGGGCAGTCGCATATAAATATCCTCCGGAGGAAAAAGAAACGACACTGTTAGATATCGAGCTGGGAGTCGGGAGAACAGGAAGAATTACACCGACAGCAGTATTTGCTCCCGTTAAATTGTGTGGAACAATGGTTTCCAGAGCTACGCTCCACAATCAGGATTTTATAGACGAACTGGATATCAGAATTGGAGATACAATTGTTGTCTATAAATCAGGGGAAATCATTCCAAAGATTAAACGTGTGATCAAAGAAAAGAGACCAGAAGGAACTGTGAGGTACCAAATTCCAGCCATTTGTCCTGTGTGCGGGGAAAAGACAGTGAGAGAAGAAGATACGGCTGACACTCGCTGCACGAGTCCGAACTGTCCGGCACAGCTGGAACGCCATATCATTAATTTTGTCAGCAGAGATGCAATGGATATCAAAGGCTTTGGGACAGCATATATTGAAGAACTTTCGAGACAGGGATATTTAAAAGACGTGGCTGATATCTATGATCTGAGACAGTACAGGGAAGAGCTGATTGAGAAAGGGATCATTGGGAAGGAAAAAAATACAGACAAATTGCTGGATATGATTGAAGAATCAAAGAAAAATGATCTGTCGAAATTGCTGACAGGACTTGGAATTCTCAATATCGGCAAAGCGACGGCAAAAGCGCTGGCAAGACATTTTAAAACGATGGATGCACTTGAAAATGCAGAGACAGAAGAATTGACACAGGTTACAGATATTGGTGAAGTCAGTGCCGCATATATTCGACAATTCTTTCAGGATGAAAAAAACAGGAAAATTTTAAAACGATTAAAAGAAAACGGCGTCAATATGGAATTGACAGAGATTGCCGCAGATCAGCGCTTTTTTGGGAAAACATTTGTGCTGACGGGAACACTTTTAACAATGGGAAGAAAAGAAGCAGCAGAAAAAATAGAAAAATTTGGAGGAAAAGCAGCAAGTGCTGTGTCAAAAAAGACAGATTACGTTGTGGCAGGGGAAAATGCGGGAAGCAAGCTGACAAAAGCACAGCAGCTTGGAATCACAATTCTTTCAGAAGGGGAGCTGCTTGAAATGATGAAGTAGGATGAGAATATGAGTAATAATTTTGAGTTTTCAAAGAAAACAACAGAACTTACAAAAAAGACAGTAGAAAAAGGAAAAAAGGGTCTGTTCAGCGTGGTTTTCGGAAGAACGGCGGTAGTAGTTCTTCTCTTGCTGATTCAGATTGGAATTCTATTTGCCGGAGTTCAGCTGCTGGAGGAAAAATTAATTTATGTCTACGGAGGAGTCACACTTCTGACGGTATGCCTTGTTATTTTTATTATTAATAAAAGAGAAAATCCAGCATTTATGCTTGCCTGGATCGTTCCTATGCTGTCAATTCCAATTTTTGGAACACTTTTGTATCTTTTTTGTGCCATTCAGCAGGAACCGAAAATTCTGCGCAGAAGACAGGAAAAGATGGACTGGGAAAATCGCAGTCTGAGCCAGCAAAAGCCTGCCGTTATGGTCAGGCTGGAAGAAGAAAGTCTGGAACAGGCAAATTTATCCCATTATCTTGGAAAAATGGGATTTCCGACATATCAAAACACATCGGTGAAATATTTTGCTTCCGGTGAAGAAAAATTTGAAGAGATGAAGATTCAGCTGAGAAAAGCGAAGTCCTTTATTTTCATGGAATATTTTATCGTGGCAAAAGGATATATGTGGGAGAGTATTCTGGCAATTCTGGAAGAGAAGGTAAAAGAGGGAGTAGAAGTCCGATTTATGTATGACGGAATGTGTTGTCTGGCGCTTTTGCCTTATCATTATCCGGAAGAAATTCAGGCAAAGGGAATTCAGTGTAAAATGTTTTCGCCAGTTCGGCCCGTTCTGTCTACAATACAGAATAACAGAGATCACAGAAAAATCTTAGTGATTGATGGACAGGTGGCATTTACAGGAGGAATTAATCTGGCGGATGAATATATTAACCAGAAAGAACGATTCGGACATTGGAAGGATACGGCAATTATGCTGGAAGGTGAAGCGGTGCGCAGTTTTACAATGATGTTCTTAAAGATGTGGAACACAGACAAACGTATTGTCACAGAAAACTTTGCAAAGTATGTCGATGTTCCCGTACGGCGCACACCGGAACAGGGAGATGGATATGTCATTCCGTACAGCGATATGCCGCTTGACGATGAGATTTTAGGAGAGCAAGTGTACATAGACATTCTTTTTAATGCAAAGAAATATGTACATATCATGACGCCATATCTGATTCTGGATTATGAGATGCTTCATGCACTTACCTATGCGGCAAAGCGTGGAGTAGAAGTCATCATTATCATGCCGCATATACCAGATAAAAAGTATGCGTTTATTCTTGCAAAGACGTATTATGAGGAATTACTGGAGGCGGGAGTTCAGATCTATGAATATACGCCTGGATTTGTACACGCAAAGGTATTTGTATCAGATGACTGCAAAGCTGTTGTGGGAACAATCAATCTGGATTATCGCAGCTTTTATCTGCATTTTGAATGTGCAGCGATGATGTATAGAAACAAAGAGATTCCGAATATCGAGAAAGATTTCCAGGAGACGTTAAAGAAATGTCAGAAAGTAATGCCGGGGGATGTCAGAAAACAGGGAATCATGAATATTATTACAGGAAGAGTGCTGCGCCTGTTCGCTCCGCTGATGTGATTGCTGGAATAGAAAGTATTGATAAATTCAGAAAAATTGTCTTTTTCAGGCGGACATCTGTGTTAAGAATTTATTCTTTTCACGGGATGTCCGCCTGTGATATAATAGACAAACAGTATCTATGTATGATAGAAAATAAGAGAAAAGAGGTTTTTCATATGCCAATTAAAATACAGGCAGATCTTCCAGCAAGGCAGATTCTGGAAGATGAAAATATTTTTGTGATGGATGAGACAAGAGCGAGCCATCAGGATATCCGTCCCATTCAGATTGTAATTTTGAACCTGATGCCCTTAAAAGAAGAAACCGAGCTTCAGCTTCTGCGTTCTCTGTCCAATACACCGCTTCAGGTCGATGTCACTTTTCTTCATGTCTGTTCTCATGAATCAAAGAACACGTCAACGAGCCATTTAAATAAATTTTATGTCACGTTTAATGATATCAAGGATCAGGAGTTTGACGGACTCATTATCACCGGCGCTCCGGTAGAGCAGATGCCGTTTGAAGAGGTGGACTACTGGGAAGAGCTGACGCAGATCATGGATTGGAGCAAAAAAAATGTAACTTCCACGATGTATCTTTGCTGGGCGGCACAGGCAGGTCTTTACTATCATTTTGGAATTCAGAAAAGACCGCTTGAGAAAAAAATGTTTGGTCTGTTTTGGCATAAGGTGGAAAACAGAAAGTATCCATTAGTTCGTGGGTTTGATGATATGTTTTTAGCGCCACATTCCCGGCATACAGAATCACCGAGAGAGGAAATAGCAGCGTGTGAAGATTTGATTATTCTGGCAGAATCAGAAGAGGCGGGTGTATTTCTTGCCATGACGAAGGACGGACGCCAGATTTTTGTGATGGGTCATCCGGAGTATGACAGGGTAACATTGGACGGCGAGTATAAAAGAGATATGGGAAAAGGACTGCCGATTGAGCAGCCGAAAAATTACTATCCAGAAAATAATTCAGACGCCCGTCCGATGCTGATGTGGAGAGCACATGCAAATAACCTGTATACAAACTGGCTCAATTATTACGTTTATCAGATCACACCGTATTCTTTGAATAAAAAATCATTTTAATCATAAAGGATCTCCATCCTTATAAATTTTTAGCCAGAAAACCCACTATCTTTAGGTGATGGGTAGTTCACAAAAGAGCGTAAGAAAAAGCCGCAGGAAATTTATTTCCTGCGGTGATTTAAATTCTGAATTTCTTTTACCATTTGTTTTTGTTCCCTATACCATATTGAGACAGAAAGAAATAAGAATTGGAACAAAAAAGGAACAGATCATGCCATTAAAAACGGACAGCACGACGGTTTCCTCATTTGTATATTTTAAAATGACAGGGAGCGTTGTATCTTCACTTGTCGCACCAGCGATGGCGATACAAGTATATTGATTCAGATGAAGCGCCAGGAAGGGAATAACGAAAAATGAAAAGATTTCTCTCATCAGATTGCTCATAAAAGCAATGCTTCCAAGCTCTGCATCTGCCAGTTTACTGATGGTTGCACCGGCAAGGCTGTACCAGCCCATTCCGCTTGTGATGGCTGTAGCATATCCGGTCGGTATTCCAAGCAAAGCGGAACAAATCAGACCGCCCAAAAGCGATCCCAGAATGATTCCAAGAGGAATGATAAAAATTTTAAAATGATATTCTCGAATTTTTTTCACGATGCCTTTTTGCATTCCGATACTGATGCCGACAGAGAACATGAGAATATATAATACGAGATCAGTATTTTGACTGATGGCGGAGATCAGAACATTTTCAATATCGGAAAGTCCGCAGGCAAGCCCTAAGACGAGAGACACAATCATAAGAATAACGATCATTCTTCCAGCTCCTTTCCGCAGGATTCGGATTCATCATTCTTCATAAAATGTTTTGTCAGAAAATAGACAGCTCCGATCGAACAACCTGCCGGAATCAGAAAGAATAAAAAACTGGAAAGACCTAAAGAAGATAATTCTTCAAGAAAATTCTCTTTTTTGCCAAGCATGACGCCCATGGCAAAGATTAAAATAAAAGTACACAGGATAGAAACATATTCGTTGCCTTTTTTCAGACGAGGAGATACAAGGAAACGGCCTGCAAGAATCCCGATACACATGATCATAAGTATACCCATAATCAGTTGCCCCTTTCACTGTTGTAAAATTTTCAAACTTTGATTATTTTATCACAATATCTTTGTAAAGTCACCCATTTTTTAAAGTATTTGTAGATTTGCACTGCGCAGCTGTTTCCAGGGAAAATTAAATTGGAAAGGGCAGACAAATGGTTTTCAGAAAAACGATATGGAGTTGAAAAAAAATATCCTTTGTGATATCATAAGCACCATATTCTGGTTCGGCATATGGAAGTTCAGTGCAGGATATTTCTGAATTATTGTTCTTTCATTATGCCATATTCAGCAGATGAGAGAGAAAAAATAAGACAGAAAAGAGTTACAGGAGAGATGAAAAAGGGAGAGTTTATGCAGGGGATTCGCCATGGAATCCCGATTTGCCTTGGATATTTTTCCGTTTCGTTTGCATTTGGAATGACGGCGGTGATTCAAGGGCTTCCGCTTTGGGCGGCCGTTTTGATTTCCTTGACAAATGTGACGAGTGCAGGGCAGTTTGCCGGATTAAATCTGATGATTGACGGAGGCAGTGCAGTGGAGCTGGTGATGACTACATTGATTATTAACATCCGGTATTTTTTAATGTCGCTTTCTATTTCTCAGAAAGTAGAAGAGAAAATGACAATGAGGCAGCGATGCGCAGTTTCCTTTGGAATTACAGATGAAATTTTTGCTGTGGGAATGCAGTATCCAAAAGCACTGAGTGCAGCCTATATGGCAGGATTGATCTGTACGCCGGTGTTGGGATGGACGCTTGGAACGCTGTGTGGAGGGGCAATCACATCTTTGATGCCGCAAAACCTGACAAATGCACTTGGAATTGCGCTATATGGAATGTTTATTGCAATTATTGTTCCTCCTTCCAGAAAGAGTAAAGCAGTATTATTTACGGTTGTGCTTGCAGCTGCGATGAGCGGTCTGATTTCATGCTTTTCAGTTTTTTCCTTCCTAAAAGGGGGATGGAGCATTATCGTCATCACTGTCATAGTCAGCATTGCAGTAGCGCTGCTATTTCCAGTGAAGGAAGAAGAGGGAGAAGAATCATGAATACAGGAAAAATTTTATGCAGCATAGCAATTATGGCAGGGACAACATATCTGATCCGAGTGCTGCCGATGGTCATCTTCAGAAAAAAAATTGAGAATCCATTTATAAAATCTTTTTTAAATTATGTGCCGTATGCTGTACTTTCAGCGATGACATTTCCGGCAATCTTTGAAAGTACAGGGAGTACAGCGAGCGCAGCTATTGGATGTGCTGCGGCAGTGGCGCTGGCATATTTTGGAAAAGGTCTGCTGACAGTAGCCATCGGAGCAAGTGCGGCAGTGTTTGCGGCGCAGCTGATTGGACTATAAAAAAGGGGGTGCTTCCTGCAGCACCCTCTGATTTCATTTTCCCCCAAAGTATTGAGAAAATGAGAGTCGTGTGATAGACTATAAAAAATACTTAAGAGAAAAGATCTGGATAGGAGTAGGTGGAGCGTATGATCGTTACAGTGACAATGAATCCGGCGGTGGACCGCACTGTTTGGCTGGATCATTTAGAAAAAGGCGGATTAAATCGAATTTTGAGCAAAAAGACAGATGTAGGAGGAAAAGGGATTAATGTCTCTAAGACCATCCACACGTTAGGTCTGAAAAGCATTGCTACTGGTCTGATCGGAGGAAAAAGCGGCAGAATGATTGAACGCGTTCTGCAGGAACAAGGAATACATACGGATTTTGTGAGGATTGAAGGAAACAATCGCATCAATACAAAAGTGGCAGAGACAGACGGAAGTGTAACAGAACTGAACGAATTAGGACCGCATATCTCTGAGGAAGAACTGAATGATTTGCTTCAAAAGCTGTATCAGTATGCCGCAGAAGATACGATGTTTGTTTTTTCTGGAAGCGTACCAGACGGCGTGTCAGATGAATTTTACGAACTGGCAATCAAGATGGTTCATCAAAAAGGGGCGAAGGTATTTTTGGATGCCGACAGAATGCTCCTGAAAAGGGGACTGAAAGCAAAACCAGACTTTCTGAAAGTAAATCAAAAAGAACTTGAGACTCTGTGTGGCAAAAAGATATCGGATGCAAAAGAAGCAGCGATTTTGGGATTGCAGCTGCTGGATGAAGGAGTGGGATTTGTAGCTATCTCATTGGGAGCTGAAGGCGCTGTTTTTCTCAGCCAGAATTTTTGTGTGAGATGTCCGGGATTAAAAGTACCAATCGTTTCAACTGTGGGCGCCGGTGACGGAATGGTAGGAGCATTAGTCAGCAGCTGGGAAGAAGGAATCAGCTTTGAGGCTGGAATCCGCCTTGCAATGGCTGTTTCTGCGGCGGCAGTGACAACACAGGGAACAAGACCGGCAGATCAGATGATGGTTATGAAGCTATATCAAAAAGTAAAATTTGAGCAGATACAGTAAAAGGGGAGAGAAAAATGAGATTGATTTTTATCCGTCACGGAGATCCAGACTATGAGAAAGATTCTCTGACAGAAAAAGGATGGAAAGAAGCGGCACTGTTAGCAGAACGTGCGGCGTTATGGGATATATCAGATATTTATTGCTCTCCGCTTGGAAGAGCAAAGGCAACGGCATCTTGTTTTTTAGAAAAATCAGGAAGAAAAGCGGAAGTTTTTGACTGGCTGCAGGAATTTCCTGTCAAGGTTTTTCGGGAAGATCTGGGGAGAATGAAAGTGCCGTGGGATATGAAGCCTTCTTATTGGACAAAAGAAGAAGCGTATTATGACAAGGACAGATGGACGGAAGCGCCGCTTATGAAGACAGCGCCTGTAAAAGAAGCGTATGATAAGATTTGCAGTGGAATCGATCAGCTTTTACTGAAATATGGGTATGAGAGACATGGAGGATATTATTTGCGAAGAAATCCAGAGGAAGATGATCAGGAAAAGAATATTGTCTTTTTCTGCCATCTCGGAGTGATGCTTGCCATCATGGGACATCTTATGGGAATTTCTCCCGCTGTACTGTGGCATGGATTTTTTGTGGCGCCGACGTCTGTCACTGTTCTCGGATCAGAGGAGATGAAGAAAGGGGAAGCGTATTTCCGATGTCAGGTCTTGGGAGATACAAGACATTTGTACGAAGGAAAAGAACCTGTTTCCCAGTCAGGATATTTTACAAAGCCGTTTCAGGGATGAGGAAAATAGATAAAACTTGGAAACAGGATATAAAAAATAAAACAAGATAGAAAAAATGTTTGGCAGGAGGGGAAAATATGAGAAGAAAAGGCATGGTATGGATCAGCGCAGCAATCATTGCGGCTTTTGGTATAACATCGGTGGGATATGCCGGGGAAAATACAAAAGAAGAGACAAGTAAAATGATGCAGCACACAGAAGAAGAGACGGCATTGGAATATGTGACGCTGCTGGGAGAAAAAGCGTATGATGATCTGATGACAAAGTTCTCTTATACAGAGGAAATGGAGGTCATGGTTAAGGACGGCAGTCTCCAGAAGAGCTATGAAAGCCTGATGGGAATGCTGAAAGGACTGAAAGAAGTAAAAACCCCATTTGTCATTGAACAGTATGGGTACAAAACGGTCTGTGTGCCATGTCAGTTTGAAGTGCAGAATTTAAATTTGCAGATTTCTTTTCAGGATGGAAAAATTGCAGGCATTTTGACGGCTGTGTATCAGGAACCGGATACGGAAGAGAGAAAAGAATATACAGAAAAAGAAATCAGCATCTCTATCGGGGAAGGAAAAGAACTTCCGGGGACATTGATTCTTCCAGATGGAGAAGGGCCATTTCCAGTTGTAGTCTTTGTACACGGATCAGGGCCGTCGGATCGGGATGAAACAATAAATGGAAATAAACCATTTAAAGATCTGGCTGAGGGGCTGGCAGAAAAGGGAATTGCTTCTTACCGGTATGATAAACGGACGTATGTATATCAAAAAGAAGCGGCAATGGACATAGGGCTGACAGTAAAAGAAGAGACCGTCGACGATGCAGTGAATGCAGTGAGGATGCTGAAGGAGACACAGGAAATTAATCCGGAAGAGATTTTTGTGGCAGGTCACAGCCTTGGAGGATACGTAGTCCCTATGATTGACAAAGAGCTGAAAGAGGGGGAAGCGGCAGGATATATTTTGCTCGCGGCTCCGGTGCAGGGACTGGCGGATCTTATGAAAGAACAGTATAATTTTTTGTTTGGGCTGGAAGCAAGTCCTTCTGATGCAGTCAAAGAGCAAAAGAAGATGATTGATGCAGAATTGAAAAAACTGGATCATCTTGAAAAATATAAAGATAATGAGCTGATTATGGGAGCATATGTGCCATATTGGAAGAATCTGGAGCAGTATAATATAGAGGAGGAGGCAAAAAAGATAGAAGAACCGTGTCTGATCCTGCAAGGGGAGGAAGATTATCAAGTGACCATGAGAGAGTTTGAATCATGGAAAGAAATTTTTTCTGAAAAAAGCAATGCAAAGTTTGTATCTTTTCCTGGTTTAACACATCTGTTTATGGAAGGAAAGAAAGAGAATGGATCAAAAGACTACCAGAATATCCAGCATGTATCGCCTCAAGTGACAGATGAAATTGCAGAATTTATGAAAGAAGAGAGAAAAAATGATTAGTTTAAAAGGATGGATTTCGATTCCTTTTTTAAAAAAGTCCGACTTTAAAGGCAGCTATTGCGGAATGCGTTACCGTCTGAGCAAAATCAATGCGGAACAGAAAGATCAAATCCAAGCTCAGATCTGGAAAGGACCAAAATCGTATGACCAGACGGAGGAGGAAATGGAAACAGAACAGTTTCCATTTTCTGCGCAGGGAATAGAAGAGGCCGTTTCCTGGCTGAATGAAAAATATAAAGAAAAAAAGGCACTTTGGGATCAGGTAACATACAGATGATTTAACAGGGGAGAAAGAAAAAAAGTCATGTTAATTAGAATAGAGGTTTCATTTCGCAAAAAATTTCTGGAACGTGCGAAAAAAGAAGGGATTCTTCCACATGCAGAAATCAAAGAAAAACTAGACGAATTTGGAGAAATTCAAAAGCTGGAGATTGATCAGAAATGTTGTAAGATTCTGCTGGAGACAGAGGAAAAAGGAAAGGAAATCCTGCAGACATTAGAGGAAAGTATTGCTGAAATGAGTCCTCAGAAAGATGAAATTCATATTTCCATTGCAAAATATGAACCTCTAAGTGAGATCCAGCAGGAAATTGAATCGCTCAGCGGTGCAGCAGAATTTAAAGAACTGACAAAAGAACTTGTCGGTATTGCAGACCGCATTAAAAAAATGAAATTGATGAAAATCTATTTTGCCCAGAATTATTTATTTGCCGTCAACGATGGGTGCGGTCTGAGCACTTATTTAAAATTGCTGTGGCGTCTTCTGGAAGCGCTGGGACTGTTTGAAAAAGGGATGGGAGTGACAGAACTGAAAATTGAGGCGCCCACCTCTATTTTGGATACTGCTCCTCTTTCAGCTTGTGTCAATGCAATCAAGAACAGCAAGAAGGGAATTGTATCCATTGATATTTCAGACTGGATCACTCATGTGACAGAACTGCGCTTTAAACGACTGCTCCGCCAGATCAATCAATGGCAGGATGACTATATTTTTGTGTTCCGTGTCCCTTTTCTGGAACGAAATATTTTGGAACGTGTCAGAAAAGGACTGATGGATCTCATGGTCGTGCGGCAGGTTTCAATCGTACCATTTTCTCAGGAAGACTATAAAAGATATCTCGATGAGCAAGTCTGCCTGTATGGATTTGAGATGGCGGACGACACCTGGACAGTAATTGATGAAAAGATCAATGAAGAAAAGAAAGACGGCTATTTTTACGGATTTAATACGATTCAGAAGATCGTAAATGAAGTAATTTATACAAAAGCGAAGAATTGCTTTTTGAGAGGCAAAGACAGTAAACTCATTCATGCCACAGACATTGCAGAGATTCTGCCGGAGCAGGCAGGACAGTTTGAAAAAAAAGGTGAAGAAATGCTGGATGAGCTGGAAGGGCTGGAAGAAGTCAAGAAAAAAGTCCGTGAGATTATTGCGCTGGCTGAAAACTGGAAATACTGTAAAGAACACGGAAAAGAACTGGAATATCCTTGTATGCATATGAAATTTTTAGGAAATCCGGGAACGGGAAAGACGAGTATTGCGCGGATTGTAGGAAAGATTTTCTATGAGAAAGGAATTTTGAAAAAAGGAAGTTTTATTGAGATTTCGGGTCGGGAACTATGCGGACGTTATGTCGGCGAGACTGCGCCAAAGACAATGGCAGTCTGCCGTGACGCATATGGCTCTGTCTTATTCATTGATGAGGCGTATGCGCTGTATCAGGGAGACGGAGAAAAAAACGATTACGGAAAAGAAGCATTATTGACTCTGATGACAGAGATGGAAAATCACAGAGATAATCTGATTGTGATTTTTGCAGGATATTCGGAGGAGATCGAAAATATGCTGGAGGCGAATCCGGGGTTACGAGATCGAATCCCTCATACAGTTCATTTCCCGAATTATTCAAGAGAAGAGCTGTTTTCCATTTTTATGAAGATGGTACAGAAGGACTTTGAATATGGGAAACGATTTGAGGCAAAAGCAAAGGCATTTTTTGGAAAGATACCAGATAAGGTTTACAGAGATAAGAAATTTGGAAATGTCCGTATGGTTCGGAATTTGTATGAGAGAGTGTGGAACAATGCTCTGACGAGACAGCAGTTTAGCACAAAAAAAGAATGGAAAGTTTCAGAAAAAGATTTTGAGGCAGCAATCAATGATGAAGAGTTTCAAAAATATCAGGAATGATACAGGGAACGCCAGCGTATTTATAAATATCGTTCCAAAAAGCAAGGTTCTTTGAAATTCAGTATATCTATGAAGCGGAAAACATTCAGAGAAATCTAAACACAAACAATGCACTTGCACTTGATTTGGGGATAAATAATTTTGTAACAGCAGTGTTAAGCGATGGCAAATCATTCATTATTGACGGACGTAAGCTTAAATCCATAAATCAGTGATTTAATAAAGAAAATGCACGTTTACAATCCATAAAGGATAAACAGCATATGGGAAAGAAAGCTGCCAATCGGCAAAAAGCAATTGCAAGAGACCGCAGCAACAAAGTCAATGACTATACGAATAAGACAGCTCGCAAGATTATCAATTTATATATGCTAGAGGCGAAGTGGACACACCTATAAGAATAAGGATTGCCTGAGTATTCAGGTGGAAACTGAAATATCAAACTTCTTAAATAGAGGTGCGTAAGCACCTTTTAGAAGCCCATTACCTTTAGGTGATGGGTAGTTCACCTTATAAGAAAAAAACAGAAAGACTGAAAAAGAAGATGGAGGTAATAATATGTTGGAAATACTGCTGGATACGGCGGTAGATACATTAAAATTGATTCCGTTTTTATTTTTGACGTATTTACTGATGGAATATTTGGAACACAAAACAGGCGAAAAAGCAAAACAGATGATCGGACGTGCCGGAAGAATGGGGCCTGTTGTTGGAGGAATTTTAGGAGTCTTCCCACAGTGCGGATTTTCGGCTGCCGCTTCCGGACTGTATTCAGGAAGAGTGATCACAATGGGAACGCTGATTGCAATTTATTTGTCGACTTCGGATGAAATGATTCCGGTGATGATTTCAGAAAAAGCTCCCGTTTCTTTTATCGTGAAAGTTTTGATGCTGAAAATGATTATTGGAATTGCAGCGGGCATGGCAGTGGATCTGCTTGTGAAGAGACAAGCTGGAGAAAAGAGCAGGATACAGGAGGAAAAGACACATTGCTGTGAACATGGAATTTTCCTAAGCGCCGTCAATCATACAATTCAGATTGTCGTATTCATCTTTTTGATTTCCTTGGTATTAAATGGGGTAATCAGTATGATCGGAGAGGAGCAGATTTCTCAGTTATTAATGAACCGTCCTGTTGTGGGAGAACTTCTGGCAGGCCTTGTAGGACTGATTCCAAACTGTGCTTCTTCTGTCGTGATCACACAGCTTTATCTGGAGGGAATGATCAGCTTTGGAGCAATGATGTCCGGTGTTTTAGTGGGAGCAGGAATAGGACTGGCAATTTTATTCAGACTGAATACGGATAAAAAAGAATGTTTGAAAATAGTGGGAATTTTGTATACTGTCGGTGTGGCGGCAGGAATTGTTCTAGAACTTCTGGCTTTATAAATAAGAGGAAAAGAGGCGCAAATTTAAAGTTACTTCGCGAAAATTCCATTTGCTTTAGCTTATGGGGAGTTCACAAGTGAAAAAATAGAATAGAAAAAAATTGTTTTTTACTGGAAATTTTGCTGTTTACATGTTACAATTATGTTACGAAGTAATTAAAAGGTGATCAAAATGAATTTATATGAGTCCATTTACGTTAGAAAATCTGTTCGTCATTACAAAACAGAAGAATTAAGCCAGAAAACAATCGAGGAATTAAAAAATTTTATCGACCATCTGGAACCTCTATTTCCGGAAATCAAAATAAAGATAGAAATCTTAAATAATATCAGTGAGAAAGAGAAATTAAAAGGCTTGTTTACGCCTAATGCTCCTTATTATCTGGCATTCTACTCGGAAGAAAAAGAGAAGCATGATTTAAATGCCGGATATATTTTGGAACAGATTTCTCTCTACATGACATCAAAAGGAATCGGAAGCTGCTTTTTAGGGATGACAAAAGCACCGAAGAAAAAAGAAGAAGACTTGCATTTTGTGATTGGAATGGCATTTGGAATTCCAAAAGGAGAAGCAGTCCGCCATGACTATGAGGCAAATCGTTTGAGTATGGATGAACTTTGTGTCTTTAAAGAGAAGCCAAAAGCATGGGTCAATGAGATTCTGGAAGCAGCCCGTCTGGCGCCGTCCAGTCTGAACAGCCAGCCGTGGCGATTTGTCATATATGAGAACCGTATTCACGTTTTCTCTAAAAAACCAACCTCTACAGGAAAGAGTTGGGGAAAATTTAATGAATTTAATTTTGGAGTAATGCTTGCTAATATCAGTATCACTGCAGAGGAGATATGGGTAGACTTGGATCTGATTAAATTAAATAATATTACTCATAAGACGATCCCAAACAATCAATATATCATCAGTATTTTGGTAAAACAATGAAATGAATAAAATTTTTCAACAATTTGGAAAATAGTCGTTGACAAAAAAGAAAAAGTATAGTATAGTAACTATTGTTAAGAGAAATTGAAATACAATAGTTTGCACGAGTGGCTCAGTGGTGGAGTATCGCCTTGCCAAGGCGAGGGTCGCGGGTTCGAATCCCGTCTCGTGCTTATCTTCCAGGTGTTGCTGATGCGATTACCTGGTTTTTTTCTTGCTAAAATGACAGGCTTTTGCCGACAGAATAAATTTCAAACTTTTTCTAACTATACAGAAAAATAAGATATCAATAGATTAGATTTTCAGGATAGATAAAAAGAAAAAAATATGAAAGTGAGATTTTTATGAAACAATCAGAAAAAAGAAATCGTCCGGAAGAAGTCGCTTCGTTCTTGAGAGGAAAAATTTTTAATGGGACACTAAAACCAGGAGAACGTTTGATAGAGGCGGAGATTGCCAAGAAATTAGGTATGAGCAGAGGGCCTGTCAGAGATGCACTTTTAATGCTGGAATATGAGGGGCTTGTGACGGCAGAGCCGAACAAAAGCTGTATAGTGACACGTTTGTCAGGGGAAGATGCGTATGAGATTTTTTATCTAAGAGGGATGCTGGAAAAAGAGGCGCTCAAAAAGTGCGGCGGAAAATTGTTGGATAGCAGTATTTTTACAATGAAAAATATAATCGATGAAATGAGAGAGGCGCAGGAAGAAAACAAGCCATTTGAGGTTCTTGTGGAATGTGATGAGCGTTTTCACGAGGAAATTTTAAAATCGGGCAAGATGAAGCGGCTGCTCCATCTATGGAAAACGATGAGTCCATTGAACAGTGCAATGTTTTTGAAAGTGGAACAGAGCTATGAGTATCGGAAAGAAGTGCTGCGAAGACAATGGGTATGGGAATACCATTTGGATATCTTACAGATCTTGTCAAAAGGAGATTTAGAGGAATCCATGAAAGCGATTGACTATCATTATGTGAACACGGGTGAACGGATCTGGCGCTGTGAAAAACAGAGAGAGCAGATGCTTTTTGCTGATAAAAAAAATAAATAAAAAGGTCTGTATGCGATAAGACTTTTATCGCATACAGACCTTTTTTTGTATGAAAATGCAATCAAACCGAGAATGAAAATGTCAGGAGAGACTGTTTAATACATCGCAGACTTCCTGCATCTGAATTTCATCATATCTCTGATCGCATGGAATAGAAATCACATGGTCATAAATATATTGGGCATTTGGATGACCCTTCAGATCTACAAGAGGACCGACAGGCCAATAGATGGTACTTCCAATTTCATGTGCGGCAAGCGCTGCGCGCAGAGATTCCCGATCTTTTGCAAATAAAGTAAAATGACTTGGAACGGTTCCGGATGGAAGAGTCGGGAAAACAATCCGAAATTTATCAGATTTTTTTACATGATCGAGCAGATATTGGTAATTAGTACGGCGTTTTTCCATCAACTGTCTGACGGGATAGTGCTGCATGATGTGGATAGACTCCGGATCGCTTCCAAAAGAATCAAAGATTTGACGGAGCATCATTTCAGCATCCCAAAACAGATCATCCCCTTTTTTTAACAGATCTTCACGCTCTTCACAGGAAAGCTCATCAAGATGGTTCTTTAAATCGAGACACTGTTTACGGATGGAAAGGTGCTGCTTGTCCGGTTCCTTTGGATTTGATAAAAACTGGCCTTTTGTCTTGATTGCAAATCCACCTGCAGCGACTCCGATCCATTTTCGAAGACTGCCCACAATATAATCGCAGTGCGGGTCAATTCCGTCAGAAGAAAAAATTGAATGAGTCGTATCCTCGATGATACCGATGCCTCGCCTGGAACATTCAGCCACAAATTCGCGGTTATAGGAAGAAAAGCCGTAATAGCCGCAGATAGAGATGACAGAAATCTGATCCAAAACAGCAGGATCAAAGACGGGATTCATATTCCTGTCAAAATCATAGAAGAGAAGAGTGTATCCTGCTTTGTGAAATGGTGCAAGAACGGTCTCGCATGTGTAGATTGGAACATATGCAATTCGACGCATATCTGTATTTTTATAATCTTCTAATGCATAATAAATCGCACATCTTCCTGACATGAGATAGCGCAGATCGCCAGTGTCCGGACAGAGACCTTCCAGAAAATTATTTTTTTCAGGCAAAAGTGCCTCATATGGAAAATAACCGCCAATTTTTTTCATTTTAAAAACCTCCTTGATAAAAATTACTAAAAAATACCCTTGAATTTAAAAAAAATTATATCACAAAGATAGACATAATACAAGAAATTGTTAACAATATCAAAAAAAAGTTGACTGTAGAAAGAATTCAAGTTATAATCAATTAAAGCAATACAGCTTTGAAATTGGAGGTAATTTTTAAAGAGAAAGCGAGAAAATCAAAAAACAGGTAAGGAGAGGACAAAATGTATAAGTATGTGTTGAAAAGAATTTTGATGCTGATCCCGGTATTGCTTGGTGTAACCTTCATCGTATTTTTTATCCTGAATCTATCACCGGGGGATCCGGCAGCTATGATTCTGGGGGATCAGGCATCAGCAGAAGCATTAGAAATGAAAAGAGAAGAATTGGGGCTGAATGATCCTTTACTGGTCAGATATGGAAATTATATCTGGGATATGCTCCATGGGGATTTAGGAGTATCCTACAAAAATAATTTAAGCGTATGGGATCAGGTAATTGAACGTTTCCCTAACACAGCGATTCTAGCTGTCGCCGGTATTTTAGTCGCCTTGGTGATCGGTATTCCAACCGGTATCATCTCAGCGAAAAAGCAATATACAGCGATTGACAACTGTTCTATGGTACTTGCCTTGATTGGTGTCGCGATGCCGAACTTCTGGTTTGGATTGCTGATGGTAATCATTTTTGCCTTAAATCTGGGATGGCTGCCATCACAAGGTATGGGAGCGGGGGGAATAGATCTCCTGAAAAGTTTAGTGCTGCCGGCACTGACCCTTGGAACGGGTTCTGCTGCGATGATTACTCGTATGACACGTTCCTCCATGCTGGAAGTAATCCGTCAGGATTATATCAGCACAGCAAGAGCAAAAGGCGTATCAGAAAAAACAATTACATATCGTCATATGCTCAGAAACGCAATGATTCCAATTATCACAGCTGTAGGACTTCAGTTCGGAACACTGCTCGGCGGAGCGATGCTGACAGAGACAGTATTTTCGTGGCCGGGTCTTGGAAGATTGATGGTAGATTCAATTAAATCAAAAGATATTCCGATGGTACTCGGTTCCGTTATCTTTTTAGCAATTATGTTTACTGTGGTTAACTTGATTGTGGATTTGATTTATGCCTTTATTGATCCGCGTATTAAATCACAGTATAAGAAATAGCAGGAGGGACTTATGAAAAAACTGAAATCAGAACAGATGGTCGCCGATGCAGGAAATCAGAGAACTCTCTGGGAAGAAACCTGGAGAAGATTTAAAAAGAACAAACTTGCGATGGCAGGTATGATTTTTATGCTGATTCTGGTAGTTCTTGCTGTTGCGACGATTATTATTGACTTAGCGACAAACAAATCAATTTATAATACTTATGTAATTAAACAGGACTTAAGAGGAAGATTACAGCCGCCAAGCCTGGCGCATCCGTTTGGCCTCGATGAATTTGGACGTGATATGTTATTCCGTATGATCTGGGGAATCCGTTATTCTTTATTCATGGGAACGATTGCAATCGCAATCTCCTGTCTGATAGGAGGATTTTTAGGAGCGATCGCCGGATATTATGGAGGAATCGTAGATAATGTGATCATGCGTGTTATGGATGTTCTGCTTGCTATTCCATCTATGCTGCTTGCGATTGCAATCGTTGCGGCGATGGGTTCCAGTATTACAAACCTTTTGATTGCGATTGCGATTGCTTATATTCCGACGTTTGCGCGTACTGTGCGGGCCCCGATTCTGACGATCAAGGATCAGGAGTTTGTCGAGGCGGGAAAAGCAGTAGGAGCCAGCGATTTGCGTATTATATTTAAATATATTATTCCAAACTCTATGGCGCCGATTATTGTACAGGCGACTCTCGGTGTTGCAGGTGCAATCCTTTCCATCGCCGGACTTTCTTTCTTAGGACTTGGTATTCAGCCGCCAATACCGGAATGGGGCGCAATGCTTTCCAATGCAAGAACGTATATCCGTGATTCCTGGCACATCACAGTTATTCCAGGACTTGGCATTATGCTGACAATTCTTGCACTGAATGTGATCGGTGACGGTTTGCGTGACGCACTTGATCCGAAACTGAAAAACTAGGAACAGCATATGAGGAGGAAGATATGTCAGAAGAGAAGAAAATTTTGCTGGATGTCAAAGATTTAGTCATCCGCTACGAGACAGATGATGGCATCGTGGAAGCGTTAAACGGTGTCAGTATTCAGATAGAAGAAGGAAAAACACTTGGACTTGTAGGAGAGACAGGCGCAGGAAAGACGACTCTGGCGAGAGGAATCATGCGTCTGATTCAGAGCCCGCCGGGGAAAATTGTGAGCGGTGAAGTATTTTATGATGGAAAAGATTTGCTGAAGTTAAGTGAAGAAGAAATGCAGGGAATCAGAGGAGAGCATATCTCAATGATTTTCCAGGATCCGATGACTTCTTTAAACCCTGTTATGACAGTGGGAGAACAGATCATGGAAGTTATTCTGCGCCATAATAAAATCGGTAAAAAAGAAGCAAGAGAAAAAGCGGAACAGATGTTGGAACTTGTAGGAATCACAAAAGGGCGTTTCGATAACTATCCTCATCAGTTTTCCGGTGGTATGAAACAGAGGGTAATCATTGCAATTGCACTGGCGTGTCAGCCAAAACTGCTGATTGCAGACGAACCGACAACGGCGCTCGATGTGACAATTCAGGCTCAGATTCTGGAGCTGATCCGAAAATTAAAAAACAGAGATAATACCTCCATGCTGTTGATTACGCACGACCTTGGCGTTGTGGCTCAGAACTGTGATTATGTAGGAATTATTTATGCGGGAGAACTGGTAGAGTATGGAACGATCAGAGAGGTATATAAAAATCCATCTCATCCATATACAAAAGGATTGCTTGCTTCCATACCGAATCTTGTCACACATGTCAGACGTCTTCAGGCGATTGATGGTCTGATGCCGGACCCGACAAAATTGGCAAAGGGATGTAAATTTGAAGAACGATGCAAATGTGCGACACCAAAATGTAAAGAAAAAGTTCCGGAATTTGTTCATCTGGGCGGAGAACACGTTGCACGCTGCGTCTGTCTGGAACAGAAATAGGAGGAGAGCATGGAAGAGAAGAAAGAAATCCTTCGGGTAGAAAATCTGAAGAAATACTTTTATACACCGGGAGGTGTCCTTCATGCAGTGGACGATATCTCCTTTACGATCAAAGAAGGTGAGACGTTAGGAGTTGTAGGCGAGTCAGGATGCGGAAAATCAACGATGGGACGTACCATTTTAAGACTGCATGAGAGAACAGACGGAAAAGTATTTTTTCAGGGAAATAACATTTTTGAATATAACAAGCAGCAGATGAAAGCATTGAGAAAAGATATGCAGATTATCTTTCAGGACCCGTTTGCTTCTTTAAATCCAAGAATGACAGTCAGCGAGGCGATTGCAGAGCCTCTGCTGATTCAGAAAGTGTTCAGTAAAAAGCAAAAAGTAGAATTGAAAAATCGTGTGGAAGAATTGATGGAACTGGTAGGGCTTGCAAAACGACTTGTCAATTCTTATCCTCATGAACTGGATGGAGGAAGAAGACAGAGAATTGGAATTGCAAGAGCGCTTGCGCTGAATCCGAAATTTGTTGTATGTGATGAACCGGTATCCGCACTTGATGTTTCAATTCAGGCACAGATTTTGAACCTGATGCAGGATCTTCAGGATGACTTGGGATTAACCTATCTCTTTATTACACATGATTTATCCGTGGTAAAACATTTTTCTAATGATATTTTAGTTATGTATCTGGGACAGATGGTAGAGAAAGCACCGGCGGAAGTATTATTCCAGCATCCATGTCACCCGTATACAAAAGCTCTTTTGTCAGCAATTCCAATTCCTGATCCGGACTATCCGATTGAACGGATACCGATGGAAGGAGAGATCACTTCACCGATTGATCCGCCGAAAGGATGCCGTTTTGCCAAGAGATGCCCATATGCAGACAGCAAATGCGTAGGAGAAGATCTGGAGTTAAGAGAGATCGAGCCAGGACATTTTGTATCTTGCTGTCATGCAGCATTATAAAAAAATGAAAACCGTAGAAGGACGAGAAAGAAAATAAATATTTTGTATAGGATTGAGATAACACTATTGAAAAGGAGGAAATGAAATGAAAAACGTAGTAAAAAAAGGATTGGCGCTGTCTATGACAGCAGCGATGCTCTGTTCTATGAGCGTATCAGCAGAGGGAGAATACAAAGATACACTTGTCTGGGGTCAGGGAGCAGACGTGACATCTATGGACCCTCATCAGGGAAAAGAAACTCCGGCTGTAGAAGTAACAGACCAGATCTTTGATACTCTGCTTGTAGTAAATCCAGAGACAAATGAGCTGGAGCCTCAGATTGCAGAATCATGGGAACAGACATCTGACACTTCCTACACATTTAAAATCAGACAGGGAATCAAATTCCATGATGGATCAGAGCTGACAGCAGAAGACGTAAAATTCTCTTTAGAAAGAGCAATCAACTCAGCAGCTGTTTCCTATGTAATAGATTTTGTTGACAGTGTAGAAGTTGTAGATCCTTATACAGTAATTGTGAACCTGAAAGCTCCATATGCACCAGCTCTGCGTAATTTATCAGTGCCGTTTACAGCAATCGTGCCAAAGGCAGTTGTGGAAGCAGATGAGGAAGCATTTCGTCTTCATCCGATCGGATCTGGTCCATATAAATTTGTAGAGTGGAAACAGGGAGATTCTGTGACACTGGAAGGATTTGACGAGTACTATGCAGGAGCGCCTGCCACAAAGAATCTGGTTATGAAAGTAATTCCGGAAGCAGCGCAGAGAACGATCGCTCTGGAAACAGGTGAAATTGATATCGCTTACGATATTTTGCCTAATGATATTGCAAGAGTAGAAGAAAATGAAGATCTTATATTGTATGATGTTCCATCTTTGACATGTGATTATTTTTCCATGAACATGAACAAAGAGCCATTCAACATCCCGGAAGTCAGAGAAGCAATCAATCTTGCGATCGACCGTCAGCTTATCATTGACACAATCGTGAGCGGAGCAGGACAGCCGGCAGATGCTATCATTGCACCAGATGTATTTGGATATGTAAGCCCTGGCGCTTATGAGTATGATCCGGAGAAGGCAAGAGAGCTGCTGGCGGAAGCAGGATATGAAAATGGATTTGAGACAAGTATCTGGGTAAATGATACGCAGACAAGAATCGAAGCATGTCAGGCAATTCAGGCAATGCTGATGGATGTCGGAATTACATGCAACATTGAAGTTATGGAATTTGGAAGCTTTATCCAGGCTACTTCCAACGGAGAACATGATATGGCATACTTTGGATGGACGACTTCTACGACAGATGCAGACTACACATATTATTCACTGGAACACTCCAGCCAGCAGGGCGCAGCAGGAAACCGTTCTTTCATCAACGATCCTGAAGTAGATGCTTTGATTGAAAAAGGTCGTGAGAGCACAGATGAAGCGACAAGAATGGAAGCTTATGGAGAGTTAGCAACAAAATTAAAAGAAATCAACAACAACGCTCCGATTTATTACAGCAATATCACAGCAGGTTCCAGCAACAAAGTAGAAAACTTTGTGATGGATCCAAATGGATATCATAAACTGGACAAAGTAAAAGTATTACAGTAATAGTAATAGAAGAAAGAAGGATAACAGGCATGAGATTAGAGAACATTACATGGCCAAGAGCAGAAAAATATTTTAAAGAGAGTGATATGGTACTGCTTCCAATCGGAAGTATTGAATGTCATGGACGCCATATGCCGCTCGGAACAGATACCTTAATTCCAAACAAAATTGTAGAATTATTGGAAGAAAAAAGTGATATCTTAATTGCACCGACTATTCCATATGGCGCATGTGAATCACTGGCTCCATATCCGGGCACGATTAATATCGGAACAGAAATATTATATCAGTTCTTATACAAAGTGGTGGAAAGCCTGTATGACCACGGAGCAAGAAAAATCTTAATTTTAAATGGTCACGGCGGAAATATCAAGACGATTGAACGCGTTGGCCTGGAATTTGAAAAGAAAGGCGCTCTGGTAGTTATGCTGAACTGGTGGCTGATGGCATGGGATATGGATCCGGCATGGAAAGGCGGTCATGGCGGCGGAGAAGAGACAGCCGGCGTGATGGGCGTAAATCCGGATTTGATCGACTATGATGAGCTGACAGATGAGCCTTTGAAATTGAAAGATTTATCTGAAAATCTGGTTGCAACAGGATTCCGAACAGTGAAATTTAAAGGCGTTGAGGTAGAGATTTTAAGATCCACACCAAATGTCACAGATAATGGATGGATCGGACCGGATCATCCGAAGACTGCAACAATTGAATGGGGGCAGAAAATGCTTCAGACAACAGCAGATTATATTGCAGATTTCATCGAGGAATTCCGCAAAGTACAGCTGTAATCAGATGGCACATGCGGCTTAAATTTAGCAGCGGGAAAACTAAACATAGGAAGGCGGATTGGAAAATCCGCTTTCCTTATTTGCGGCATACAATCACTGCAGACGGCAGAGTCACAGCTGATTTGACAGTGAAAAATTTTGACAGACATAAGGGGAATACTACTATGAAAAAAGAACAAAGTTTACAGATGATTGCAGAGATTTCAAATGCAAATGGTGCACCGGGATTTGAAGACGAAGTGGTAAAAGTATTTCGGAAATATGCAGATGGACTGGGCACATTAAAAGAAGATCATTTAAGAAATTTTTATGTATATCGCGAAGAAAATAAAGGAAACAGACCAGTTGTTCAGCTGGACGGACACAGCGATGAAGTTGCCTTCATGGTTCAGGCAATCAAACCGGACGGAACACTGCGCTTTATCCCTCTGGGCGGATGGGTGACATCCAATGTACCTGCACATAAAGTATGGGTGCGCAATGCAGATGGAGAGTACATTCCGGGAATTGTGGCAAGCAAACCGCCGCACTATATGACAGAGGCAGAGAGAAAAGCACCGTTAGAATTTTCAAATATGTCTGTGGATGTAGGAGCTGTTTCCAAAGAAGACGCAATCGAAAATTTTCATATCCGCATCGGAGAGCCAATCGTTCCGGATGTCACATTCCGTTACGATGAGAAACATGACCTGATGGTTGGAAAGAGTTTTGACTGTCGTCTTGGATGCGCATCTGTTCTGGAGACATTGAAAGAACTTCGCGGAGAAGAGCTGAATGTGGACATTGTAGGAGCATGCTGCGTTCAGGAGGAAGTGGGAACGAGAGGTTCTGTGATCACTTCCCGTGTTATTCAGCCAGATCTTGCGATTGTATTTGAAGGATGCCCGGCAGACGATACTTGCGTAGAACCTTATATGGTTCAGACTGCAATTAAAAAAGGACCGATGCTGCGCCATGTAGACGCCAGAATGATCACAAATCCTCGTTTCCAGAGATATGCCCTTTCTATGGCAAAGGAAAAAGGAATTATGGTACAGGAAGCTGTCAGAAGCGGCGGAAGTACAAATGGAGCAAACATTCATCTGACAGGTGAAGGCGTTCCGACGATTGTAATTGGAATCCCTGTTCGCTATGCACATACTCATTATGGAATTTCTGCTTATGCAGATTATGAAAGCGGAATTAAACTGGCATGTGAAATTCTGCGGGCGATTGACAAAGACATTATCCAATCCTTTTAATTTTTGACGGAAGTTTTCCAGACGGGAAACTTCCGTCAATTTTTTGTTCCGAAAAGTATCACAAAAATTTAATAATATTTTAAAAAACTTTTAGATAGCGCAGATGTTTTTAAAGATCCAATATGATACAATAAGAAACAAACAAAAGAAAAGAAGGGGAACGAAAGTGAAAGGAATGTTAAAAATTGTATTGATCTGCTTTGGATGTTTTCTCATCTATGTAATACTGGGAGCAATTCTGCCTTTTGCATTTGCAAAAAGTAAAACAGGAAACATGACGCATGAGCTTGCTTCTTTTTATGAACCATCCAATTTAAAAGAACGCGCAGCATTGGTGGAAGAAAATGAAGATGCACTTTTGACACGATTGAGCATGATAGAGGAGGCAAAAGAAGAGATTATACTGTCCACATTTGATATCCGTACCGGGCAAAGTACAACGGATATCTTTTCTGCTCTTGTGGCAGCAGCCGACAGAGGCGTAAAAGTGAAAGTCTATGTAGATGGTCTGTATGGAATGATTCATATGACGGGGCAGACTATTTTTGAAGCAGCAGGCTCCCATGAGAATTTGGAGATCCGATACTATAATGAGCCAAACGTATTGATGCCGTGGACGACGAACGGCAGAATGCACGACAAATATTTAATTGCAGATGATCGCATGGTTTTGCTTGGCGGGCGCAATACATTTGATTATTTTATAGGAAATTACACGCCAAACAGCGTAGGATATGACAGAGAAGTGCTGATTTGGCAGGGGAAAGAAGACAAAAATGGCAGAGGAACGGTTGCGCAGGTCAAATCTTATTTTCAGAAAAACTGGGATGGAAAATATAGTAAGACAGTATTTGACAAACACAATGGAGAAAAAATAGAAAAAGAGCTGGAATATTTGAGAAATCACTATAAAGAGATGAAAGACAGCAAAAAATTCCCTGTCTCAGAAAACTGGGAAGAACGGACAGTGGAGATTGAAAATGCAGTGCTTGTTACAAACCCAACTCACATTATGAAAAAGAGCCCAGATGTCTGGTATACTTTATACGAACTGATGAGACAGGCAAAAGAGTCTGTGATTATCCAGACGCCGTACGCCGTTTTTTCAGGCGATATGTATCAGGGAATTGAAGAGATCGCAAAGGAAGTTCCGAATACAAAGATGCTGATTAATTCCAGAGCAGTCGGTGATAATGTAGTAGCATCATCTGATTACACGAAAAACTGGAAAAAAGTAGTCGGGACAGGAATGCCAGTATATGAATATCAGGGGGATCATTCATGCCATGGAAAATCTGTTTTGATTGATGACCAGCTGTCCATCATCGGTTCCTACAATTTTGATATGCGAAGTACTTATATTGATACAGAGACGATGCTTGTGATCAATGGAAAAGAGTTTCAAAAATTGCTGCGCACAGAAGTAGAAAAAATAGAAGAGGATTCATTGCTGCGCAAAGCAGACGGAGGCTATGAGGCAAAAGAAGGAGTAGAAGAAAAACATTTAAGCAGCGGCAGAGAGATTTTTTATAAAGTTGCCTCTTGGATTATTCAGCCGTTCCGCTATCTGGTATAGAAATGGATGGAAAAAAGATGGGAAAGTTGAAGATTACGGTATTAAATGAAAATCATGTGACAAGGAGAGGACTGCTGGCAGAACATGGGTTGTCGCTGCTTCTGGAAGAAGAAGGAGAACGCTGGCTGTTTGATACAGGGCAGAGTGATGTTTATATAAAAAACGCACAGACTTTGGGGGAGAGTCTTTCAGATCTAAATGGGATGATCTTAAGTCATGGCCACTATGATCATTGTGGAGGTCTCCAGTATCTGAATGAAGAAATACCAAACGTGTATGTGCGTGAGAAGGCATTTTGCCGAAAATTTTCTGTAAAAGAAGAGCATCGGCTCTGCGAAATCGGTATCCCATGGAAAAAGGAACAATTTTTAGAAAAGCTGGTCTTTACAGAAAACGTTCAGCAGATCAGAAAAAATTGGTTTTTGCTTGGCAATGTTTCAGAACATTCAAATCTGGAAGGAAAACCGCATGGTTTTTTGTATCAAGATGGAGATGAGATAAGACAGGACTGCATGGAAGATGAACAGTTTCTGGCTGTAAAAACGAAAAAAGGAATCATTCTAATCATCGGATGTGCCCACATGGGGATTTTAAACTGCGTGGCATATGCAAAAGAAATATTTCCAGGGGAAAAAATCCGTGGGATTTTCGCCGGAATGCACCTGAAGGATGCCGAGAATGAAAGAATTTGTTTTACAATAGAAAAATTGATGGAGGAAAATCTGGAATTTGTAGCAGCAGTACATTGTACTGGACAAAGAGCAATATCAAAAATGGCCGAAGCATTTGGAGAAAAATTTTTATTTTGTGAGACAGGAAAAGTATTTGAGTTTTAAGAAAAACGAGCGGAAACTGGTCAGGAAAGAAACGGTTTCCGCTTTTTTTTGCGTTTTTCTTAAATTTGATTGAAAAAAAGAATAGGGGTGGGCAAATTTTCAATTTTCTGCTATACTGATAAAGAAACAAAAGAATATGGTATTGGCAGAAAAAGCTGATTTTGCATGAATAAAGGAGGACACGATGAATCAGGTATATGAAAAATTAATGAAATGTTATGAGAGTGTGCGTAAAAAAGTTGATTTTGTTCCGAAAGTGGCATTGGTGCTGGGATCAGGACTTGGTGATTATGGAGACAGCATACAGATTGAACAGGTACTTGATTACCATGATATTGACGGATTTCCAGTTTCCACTGTGCAAGGACATAAGGGTCGTTTTTTATTCGGATATGTGGAAAATGTGCCGGTTGTCATTATGCAAGGAAGAGTTCACTATTATGAAGGATATCCGATCAGTGACGTGGTTCTTCCGACGCGTTTGATGAAAATGATGGGAGCAGAAGTCCTGTTTCTGACAAATGCAGCCGGAGGTGTCAATTTTGATTTTCAGGCAGGCGACTTTATGATGATTACTGATCAGATCAGCAATTTTGTGCCGTCTCCTCTGATTGGACCAAACGAAGAAAAGCTGGGAATGCGTTTCCCTGATATGAGTGAGATTTATGATAAAGATCTTCAGCATGTGATTCGCGCTGCAGCAGGGGAACTGGGCATTGCTTTAAAAGAAGGAACATATGTACAGTTGTCAGGACCGAATTTTGAGACGCCGGCAGAAGTGCGGATGTGCAGAATCTTAGGAGGAGATGCTGTGGGAATGAGCACGGCATGTGAAGCTGTTGCAGCAAATCATATGGGAATGAAGATCTGCGGTATTTCCTGCATTTCAAATCTGGGATGCGGCATGACAGATCATCCATTGACTCATATTGAAGTACAGGAGACCGCGGATCGTGTGGCGCCTCTGTTTAAAGCACTTGTCACGAAAACAATCGTGGGAATAAACAAACTGTTGGATGAAAAATAAAAAGGAAGAAGGGAACGTATGAAGGCGGTTTATTTTGACGGGACAAAGGCGGCATTTCGAGACGATTTGGATAAACCGGTTCCAGAGGCAGGAGAGAGTCTTGTCCGGATTTTAATGAGTGCTGTGTGCAGTACTGACAAGGAGATATTAAGAGGATATAAGTCTGGATTTACCGGAGTGATGGGACATGAGTTTGTCGGCATTGTGGAAGAATCGGATCAGGAACAGCTGATAGGAAAACGCGTAGTGGGAGAGATCAATGCAGGATGCGGTCACTGCGTTTACTGCAGAAGCGGAAGAGAGAAGCATTGTGAGGAACGGAAAGTGCTCGGACTGGAACAAAAAGATGGATGCTTTGCGGAATATATGACGATTGCGACTCATTTGCTGCACATTGTGCCGTGGGATCTTCCGACAGAACGGGCAATTTTTACGGAACCGCTGGCTGCTGCCTTGGAAGTCCTGTCTCAGGTTCATATCAGACCGGAAGAGCACTGCGCAATCATCGGAGACGGAAGACTTGCTTTTCTGATTGCCCAAGTTGTGGCTATGACAGGGGCAAGAGTGACAGTGATTGGACGCCATGAAGAAAAACTGGAAAAGTTTCGTCCATATGCAGAGACCACAATGGAGCCGGAGGATACCTATGAGATTGTCATTGAGGCCTCAGGCAAAAAAGAAGGTATTTTGCTGGCAAAAGAGATTGTAAGGCATCAGGGAACTATTGTGCTGAAGAGTACATATGCAGGGGAAGTATCCATCAATTTGAGTGATCTGACTGTCCATGAAATTACGATAAAGGGAAGCAGATGCGGTCCTTTTGAACCGGCGCTTCACTTGTTGCGGAAGAGGAAAATTGAACTGCCGGAAATTGAACTGCATCGGCTGGAGGATTTTGAAAAAGCATTCTCTTCTAATGCTTTCAAAGCAGGATTTTCGATCTCTGAGTAAAAGAATCAGTAAATAAAAAACAAAATATGTTTTTTGGAGGAAGATATGACAAACGAATTTGGAACAGAAAATGTGCTTCTTGGAAAAGAGGAAAAGAGCGTACTGATCATTGATCAGACCAAGCTGCCGAATGTGACGGAGTATCTGGAGCTTGAGACATTAAAGCAAATGTACGATGCTATTTTTGAACTGAAAGTCAGAGGAGCGCCGGCGATTGGAATCTGTGCGGCTTATTGCTATTACTGTCTTGCAAAGGCAAAAGAGGAAAAACCGATGGAACTGTTTGAAAGGGAGATGAAAGAAGAGAAAGAATACTTAAATTCTTCCAGACCAACAGCGGTGAATTTAAGCTGGGCTTTGAACAGAATGGAACGTACCATGCTGTCAAACAGAGAAAAAAGTGTGCCGGAAGTGGTGGAAATCCTGAAGCAGGAAGCTAAAAAAATCCAGCAGGAAGATATTGAAATGTGCAGAAAGATTTCTGAGTACGGACTGTCTTTGCTGAAAGACGGGGACGGCATTTTGACACACTGCAATGCAGGACCTCTTGCTACATCGAAATACGGAACGGCACTGGGACCATTATTCTTAGGAAAAGAAAAAGGTATGAACTTCCATGTGTTCGCAGATGAGACAAGACCTCTGCTGCAGGGAGCACGCCTGACATCGTATGAGCTGCAGAAAGGCGGTATAGACGTGACTTTGATCTGCGATAATATGGCAAGCATCGTGATGAAAAACGGATGGGTTCAGGCCTGCCTTGTCGGATGTGACCGAATTGCCGAAAATGGTGATACTGCAAACAAAATTGGGACAAGCGGAGTCGCAATTCTGGCAAAACACTATGGAATTCCATTCTATGTTCTGGGACCGACATCTACGATTGATCTGACGTGTAAAACAGGAGATGACATTGTGATTGAGCAGCGCAGTATGGAAGAGATCAAGAGTAAATTCTATAAAGAGCCGATGGCTCTGGATGAAGTAAAATGTTACAATCCTGCATTTGATGTGACAGATCACAATCTGATCAGTGGAATTGTGACAGAATATGGAATCTGCCGTGCTCCTTATGAAGTGAGTCTTGCAGAAGCAAAAAGAAAGTCTGCTTTACAGATTGATTGAATCGTAGTACAATAAAAGTGTTCGTACAAGGGGTTTCCCTGCATTGGAATGTGCATTTTGGCACAAAAAAGGAGGATTATTCATGAAGAAGAAATTAGTGAGTGTATTGCTTTGCGTATCCATGGTGGCTGCTATGACAGCAGGCTGCGGAAAAGACGAGAAAGAGACAGAAAAGCAGACAGAAACAACAACAGAAGCTGCTACAGTCAAAGAAAATGAAAAAGAAACAACAAAATCCGGCGAAGGATTAAAGATTGCGATTGTCAGCAGTCCATCCGGCGTGGATGACGGAAGCTTTAACCAGAATAATTATGAAGGAATTTTAAGCTTTATTGAATCTCATCCGGATGCAACCGTACAGGCTGTCAAAGAAGAGACAGGAGACGTAGCGGCAGCTATTCAGGCAGTAGCTGATATTGTAGCAGATTATGATGTGATTGTTTGCTGTGGTTTCCAGTTTGCAGGAATTGGAAGTATTGCACAGGATAACCCGGATGTAAAATTTATTTTAGTAGATTCCAACCCAACCGATGCAGAAGGAGCAGAAGTAGAGCTTGACAATGTATATGCCATGACATTTGCAGAGCAGGAAAGCGGTTTCTTTGCAGGAGTTGCAGCAGCTCTTGAGACAGAGACAAATAAAGTGGCAGTTGTAAATGGAATTGCTTATCCTTCTAATGTAAACTATCAGTATGGATTTGAATCTGGCGTTAATTATGCAAATGCAAAATTAGGAGCAGATGCAGAAATCGTAGAATTGCCATCTTATGCAGGAACAGACGTGACAAATACAGAAATCGGCGGAAACTATGTTGGAAGCTTTGCAGATGAAGCTACAGGAAAGATTGTCGGAAGCACGTTGATCTCTGAAGGCGTTGACATTATGTTTGTAGCAGCAGGCGGATCAGGAAATGGTGTATTTACAGCAGCAAAAGAAGCAGAAGGCGTAAAAGTAATCGGATGTGATGTTGACCAGTATGACGATGGAGCAAACGGCGACACAAATATCATTTTGACATCAGCATTAAAAGTGATGGATGTAAACGTAGAAAAACAGCTGAATGCAATCGTAGAGGGAACATTTAAAGGTGAAAATGCACTGCTGAAGGCAGATACAGATTCTACCGGATATGTAAAAGAGGAAGGAAGACACCAGCTTTCTGAAGATACACTGGAAAAACTGGATGAGGTTTATCCATTGGTAAAAGACGGAACAATCGTACCGGCTGCAAACTTTAACGGATATACTCCAGAAGACTTTCCAGGACTGAACTAATACAGGAAATAAGGGCTGTCTCAAAACAAAGAATTTACAGTTTGGATTGTTTTGTGACAGTCCTTTCTTTTCTTAGTAAGAAAAATTTGCAGAAATTATGAGTGCCGGGAGGCAGAGATCAGGAAAAATAAGGAGAAGATAAATATATGCAGGAAGAGTACATTGTGGAGATGAGGCATATTACAAAGCGTTTCCCTGGGATTGTAGCCAACAGTGATGTATCCATACAGATCAAAAAAGGTGAAATCTATGCACTTCTGGGAGAAAATGGCGCCGGCAAATCGACTTTGATGAGTATGTTGTTTGGAATGTATGAGCCGGATGAAGGGGAAATTTATATTCATGGAAAAAAAGAAAAAATTGCTTCTCCGACGTATGCTACAAAACTAAGCATTGGGATGGTACATCAGCATTTTAAATTAGTGCAGGACTATACAATCGCAGAAAATATTATTATGGGGATTGAACCGCAAAAAAAATTCTTGGGTTTGTTTCCTTATGTAGATAAAAAAGGGGCAAATGAGAAAATTGCAAAGCTTTCCAAACAATATGGTCTGGAAGTGGATCCCACAAAAAAGATCAGTGAAGTCAATGTTTCGATTCAGCAGCGTGTGGAAATTTTAAAAATGTTATATCGGGAGGCAGAGATCTTAATTTTTGACGAGCCGACAGCCGTTCTGACACCGCAGGAAATTGAATTTTTGCTGGAAATCATAAAAGGACTGCGTGACAACGGCAAGACGATTATTTTAATTACACATAAACTGGAAGAAATAAAAAAAGTAGCGGACCGCTGCGCAATCTTGTGCAGAGGAAAATTGGTGGATGTATTGGATGTAAAGACGACATCCACAAAACAGATGGCAAACTTGATGGTTGGAAGAGAAGTTACATTTGAGGTAGAAAAAAAGGAGCCTGATTTTAAAGAAGTTGTGCTTCAAGTCGAAAATCTCTGTGTTGAAAATGAAAACCATTTTCAGGTTGTAAAAAATGTTTCTTTTTCGATCCGCGCAGGAGAAATTCTGGCGATCGCAGGAGTGTCTGGAAACGGACAGGTAGAGCTTGCGGATGCAATCGCAGGACTGCTCCCAGCCGCAGGCGGACGAATTTTATTAAACGGAAAAGATATCACCCATGAAAGTATCCGTAAAAGGACACTGGAAGGGATTTCGTATATACCGGAAGACAGACAGAGATATGGTCTGGTTCTGGACTTTATGTTGGAAGAAAATATGGGAATGAAGAGCTACTTTAAAGAACCATTTTCTAAAAACGGGATTTTAAAACAGGAAGAATTTTCCAAATACAGCTCTGAGCTGATTGAAAAATATGATGTCCGAAGCGGACAGGGAAATAAAACTGTTGTCCGGTCTATGAGCGGCGGGAATCAGCAAAAAGCGATTATTGCGCGAGAGATTGAAATGGATTCTTCTCTGCTGATTTTTGTTCAGCCGACGCGAGGGCTGGATATAGGAGCAATCGAAAAGATTCATAAGCAGATTATCGGGGAGAGAGACAAAGGAAAAGCAATTTTACTGATTTCTCTGGAGCTGGATGAGATTATGAATTGTGCCGATACCATTGCTGTAATTTATAACGGAGAGATTCAGAAAATTGCAGATGCAAAATCTCTCACAACACATGAAGTAGGAGAATTTATGATGGGGGTAAAACAGCATGAAAAAAGATAATTTGTTGAGTAATGATAAGACAGCTCCGATCGCCGTACCTCTGTTTGCCGTTCTGATCGGTTTGCTTGCAGGCGCTTTGATCATGGCCTGCCTGGGATACAATCCGCTCACTGCATATATGAATTTGCTGCAGGGATGTGGAATCCTGCCAAAGCCTACCTATGCGGGATATAAGAGTATGCTGACGGACTTTACAAGCTTTTTAAATGCACTGACGCCGATGATTTTTGCAGCGCTTTCAGTGGCTGTGGCATTTAAGGCAGGACTGTTTAATATCGGTGTTTCAGGACAGATGCTTGCAGCTGGGTTTATATCGACTCTGATTGTAGGATACAGCAGTCTCTCAGCGGGAATTGCAAAACCATTGGCACTGCTGATCGGTCTTGTAGTGGGAGCCATTGTGGGAGGTCTGATCGGCTTCTTGAAATATAAGTTTAATATCAATGAAGTCGTTTCCTCCATTATGCTGAACTATATTGCACAGTACATTATCAGCTTTTTTATCAAGACACAGTATGTTGATCCGATTTCCAGACAGTCGAAAGCAATCAGCGCTTCTTCGCGATGGACGATGATGAATACGGAGATTGGAAATTTAAAAATTGATATACCGCTTGCATTTCCGCTGGCAGTGATTGCAGCTGTTTGCGTCTACTTTTTAGTGAAAAAAACAACGCTTGGATATGAGATTAAGACGGTTGGTATGAGCAGAACAGCAGCACAGTATGCTGGAATCAAGGTCGGAAAAACAATGATTTTTTCAATGGTAATATCAGGAGCGCTTGCAGGACTTGCCGGAATCACATATTATATGGGATACTATGGATCAATTCAGCCGGGAGTTCTGCCGAGCATGGGATTTGATGCGATCGCTGTATCACTTTTGGGAAACAGTAATCCAATCGGAGTTTTATTTTCTTCTTTCATGATCACAACGATCAGTAAGGGAAGTACTTATATGAGTTCGACATCTGGTGTACAGGCAGAAATTGTATCTGTTATCACAGGAATTATTCTTCTGTTCAGCGCATGCAGCGCGTACATCCGATATATTGCAAAGAGAAGAAAGGAGGACAAATAAATGAATACGATTTTTATTGATGGTCTTTCTTTTGCACTGCCTTTATTCATCATGGCAATCGGCGGCATTTATTCTGAGAGAAGCGGAATTACGAATCTGGCGTTGGAAGGACTGCAAGGTGTCGGTGCATTTGTCGGAGCACTTTCTGCAGTTTTTATGATGCAGTGGCTTGGAACAAGCTCACAGATCCCATTTTATGGAGCGCTGCTCTTTGCAATGCTGGGAGGTATGGTTTATGCAATGCTTCATGCACTGCTTTGTATTAAGTTCAAAGCCAATCAGGTAATCAGCGGCGTTGTAATTAACATTTTAGGAATGGCGCTGACTGCATTTTTGACAAAAGCAATCAACAAAAGTGTATTTGGAGCAACATCAGATAAATTTGTACTGGGTGTTTCAGAGCGTATCACAATCCCGGTGCTTTCTGAAATTCCTGTAATTGGAGGTATTTTTCAGCAGATTTATCCGTTTGAATTTATTATTATTGTAGTAGCAGTGATTGCATGGTATGTGCTGTATAAGACACGTTTTGGACTGCATTTAAGAGCGTGCGGCGATAACCCTCATGCTGTGGACGCGGCAGGAATCAATGTGGGAAGAGTCAGACTGATTGCTGTCATGGTATCAGGAGCGCTGTCCGGACTTGCCGGAATCTGTTTTGCATATTCAATCTCCGCAAATTTCTCATCCAGTATTTATGTGGGATATGGATATCTTGCCATTGCTGCAATGATTTTTGGAAACTGGAAGATTCTTCCAACGCTGGGTGCTGTTTTAATTTTCGGATTTGCAAGATCAGGCGGATATTTCCTTGTCAAACAGCTTCAGATGCCAAGCAGTTATTCTGACCTTGTCATGACCCTGCCATACGTTATGACGCTGCTGCTGTTGATTTTCTTCTCAAAACATAATCAGGCACCGCGTGCTTTGGGAGAAATTTATGATAAAGGAAAACGGTAAAATAGAAGAAATGAGGCGTAAAAAATGAATACACGTTTTTATAATGTCAAGATTTTGACGAAAGGCCCGGAATTTGAAATTTTAGAAGGAGAAGTCTGGGTAGAAGGAAATCGTATTATATGCGTAGGAAAACCAAAAGAAGAGAAAGAAAAATTTGATTGTGAGATTGATGGAAAAGGAAATCTGCTGATGCCGGGATTTAAAAATGCACATACGCATTCAGCGATGACATTTCTGCGCTCCTATGCAGACGACCTGCCTCTTCTTGATTGGTTAAACAAACAGGTATTTCCGATGGAGGCAAAACTGACCCCGGATGATATTTATGATCTTTCCAAGCTGGCGATTCTGGAATATCTGACAAGTGGTATCACTTCCAATTTTGATATGTACCTGACGCCGGACACGATTGCTCAGGCATCTGTGGATATGGGATTTCGAACCGTCATGGTGGGCGGAGTGAACAATTTTTCGCAGTCCGTTCAGGAATTGGAGAAATGGTACGAGCACTATAATCATTTCCATGAATTAATCCGGTTTGAACTGGGACTTCACGCAGAATATACGGCGTCGGAACAGCTGATGAAGGAGCTGGCTCAGCTGGCAGAGACGTACCATGCGCCGGTGTATACACATATGTCTGAGACAGAAGAAGAGACAAAAGGATGTATGGAACGCCATGGCAAGACACCGACTGCTTATCTGGACAGTCTGGGAATGTTCAATTATGGCGGCGGCGGATATCACTGTGTCTGGGTCAATGAAGAAGATCTGAAAATTTTCCGGGAAAGAGGAATGTCTGTTGTGACAAATCCGGGATCCAATACAAAACTGGCAAGTGGAATCGCACCAATTCGGCAGATGATGGAAATGGGAATCAATATTGGAATCGGAACAGATGGACCAGCAAGCAATAACTGTCTTGATATGTTCCGTGAGATGTTCCTGACGACAGGACTTGCAAAACTGAGAGAAAAAGATGCCTCCTGCGTAGATGCAAATCAAGTTCTGTTTATGGCGACAACAGGAAGTGCGAAAGCGATGCGGCTGTTTGACTGTGATACAATTGCAGAAGGAAAATTGGCAGATTTGATTTTGATTGATCTGCATCAGCCAAATATGCAGCCAATTAATAATCTGACGAAAAACCTTGTCTACAGCGGAAGCAAACAAAATGTGGCCTTGACAATGGTAAATGGTAAGATTCTTTATCAAAATGGAGAATTTTCTGTAGGAGAAGATCCGGAAAAGATTTATGAAAAAGCGAATCAAATTGCAGAAAGATGCAAAAAAGGTTAAAAAGACGAAAGGAAAAAAGAGAGGAGTGATAATATGGGGCATAGAGTGTTTGGAGGAGTGCTGTTTGCCGCTGTCATTGCAGCGTGCATTGGATTGACATTGTTTGTTGGAACAGATGCAGCATTTTCCATGATGGTATATAACTTTGGATTTTTAGGGGTT
Source organism: Clostridiales bacterium (assembly GCA_018366495.1). Classification (GTDB taxonomy): domain Bacteria; phylum Bacillota; class Clostridia; order Lachnospirales; family Lachnospiraceae; genus JAGZHZ01. The sequence continues at coordinate 34,616 of JAGZHZ010000003.1, read as the reverse complement.
ATGATTTTAATCTGTATCGTGGCAGTAGCCGGCGGGCTGGTGCGCATGGGACAGATGAATACCGCGCTCGATATGGCGGCAGGAAAACTGGAGCAGATTAAAGAGGAAAATCAGGAAGAAAAGAAAAATCGTTTTCAGAGTCTTGGAAGAATTTTTTCCTATAAAGGATTAAAAGAAAGAATGGAAAAATTTTTGCATGACTGGTATCGGAGTAAAGTTGGAGTATGTGATATCGAAGATTACATCAATGCAGATGAAATTGATGGAATGATTCAAAAAAGAATGCTGGAGATGGTTCCTGATATTTTGACCAGTATGGGTATTCTGGGAACATTCGTGGGACTTGTATGGGGACTTCGAGATTTTGAACCTTCTAACTATGAGGCAATGACAACTTCTGTCGTCTCCTTAGTGGAAGGAATTAAAGTGGCGTTTTTGACATCAATTTATGGATTATCTCTGTCTTTGTCTTATTCTTACTGTATGAAGTCAGAATATTCAGGTCTTATGATGACGCTGCAGCGTTTCTTGGACATTTTCCACAGACATGTCGTTCCTTCAGCGGAAGCAGAGTCCAGAAATACAATGCTTGCTTACCAGCAGGAACAGACAAAAATGATGCAGAACATGGCTCAGGAATTTTCAAAACAACTTGTAAGCAGTTTTGAGACGACGATTACACCGGCTTTTCAGAAGATGAATGAGTCGCTTGACGTCATGCTGTCTACGATTTCAAAAAGTCAGAAAGAAGTTCTGGACGAGCTGGTAGGACAATTTTTAAAGCAGCTGAGAGAATCTTTCCATATAGAATTTGCAGGATTTAATGCAGCCGTGGAAGAGATGGCAAGTTCACAGAAGCGAAATGTGCTGTATACAGAAAAACTGTTCCAGCAGCTGAGTGTGGAATTAAATAATTCCTTCTTAAAAGAAGACCACTCCATGAGACAGATTGTCAAGGAGATGACGGATATTCAGAAGCAGTATACACAGGCGATGGAAGAGACGATGCAGAAAAATCAGGAACTGGCAGAAGCACAGAATGAAAGCTGCCGCCATACCGTCTCTTATATGCAGGAAGCAGAAGAAAAATCAGCAAAATTCTGGGTGGCATGTAACCAGACTATGCAGAAATACCTAGATTCTGCTTCAAAGGCATTTGGTGATATTCAGGAAATCGGAAAGACAAATGTAAATCTGCTGAAAGGATATGAAGATTCTCAGAAAGATCTTATGGCAAGTCTGGAAGCGTTAAAAGAAGAATTTATTGACAGAGAAGGAAAAGTATATACTGCATTTGAAGAGTTATATAAAGCAAATGAGAAACTGATTCTCAATTACAACCAGAGAGTCGGAGAGTTTGTGGATGCGCAGAATATGATCTTCACTGTTCTGCGCAATATGGAAGACTTGCTGAATCAGATTGAGGTATCCGGCGCGGCAAACCGTGTGCAGTTAGGCAGAGAGACTGCAGCAGCCAAGGAACAGACACCGGAGTTTGATCCTCAGATGATTAAGCATTTAGAGCAAGTGCTTGAGGAAGAGGGCGAGAGACAGAGTGAACTGATTGAGGAACTGAACAGTATCATGAGGGAATTTGTGAAAGCAATTCAAAAGAATGGAAAGTTTTCACTTTTTAGATAGGAAGATCAGAAAGGAATGGTAATATGTCCAAACGCAGAGAGTCAAACAATTTTAATGTATGGCGTTCCTATTCTGACATGATGGCCGGACTTTTGATGCTGTTTGTATTGATTATGTGTGTAACTTTGTTTCAAGCGCAGAAAAACTATGATGAAAAAATTGCAGAGCAGGAAGAGCGAATGGCAATGCAGGCGCAGTATACAAATGAGCTGGATCAGCAGAAACTGACGGTAGAACAGCAGGAAGCGCTCCTGAAAAGCCAAAATGAGCTGTTAGCTTCCCAGAAGACAAAGCTGGAAGAACAGGCAGCCAAGCTGTCAGAACAGCAGACGACGCTGAAGGAACAGGAAGAAAAACTAACAGCGCAGCAGACTTCTCTGAAAGAGCAGGAGACGAAACTGACTCAGCAGCAGACAACATTGGAAGAACAGGAAAAGAAGCTGTCAGAACAGCAGGCAACATTGAAAACGCAGGAAAGCCAGATTGCAGAGCAGAAAGCGGCTCTGGAAGATCAGGAAGGGAAACTTGCTGAACAGCAAAGTGCATTGGAAGAACAGACTGCAAAAGTGAAAGAAAAACAGGCGCAGCTTGATAAGATTATTGGAGTAAAAGCAGATGTGATAGAGGCACTGCGAAATGAATTTACAAATCATAATATCAATGTTGATATTGATTCGCAGACAGGAGCTTTGCTCCTGGATTCCAATGTCATGTTTGAATTTGACGATACTACATTGCTCAAAGAAGGAGAGGAAGTCCTGCAGCAGGTTCTGCCGATTTACTGTGAGGTGCTGCTGGGAGAAGAATACCGTGACAATGTGGCAGAGATTATTATTGATGGTTATACGGATACAAATGGAACGTATGATTACAATCTGGAACTGTCCCAAAAGAGATCATTAGCTGTTGCCCAGTATCTTCTGTCCATAGACGATCAGTTTTTAGACGAACAGCAGATGCAGATGCTTCAGGAAAAACTGACAGTAAACGGACATTCCATGAGTAATCCGATCTTAAATGAGGACGGAACGGTAAACATGGAGGCATCAAGACGTGTGGAAGTAAAATTCCGCCTGAAAGATGAGGACATGATTTCGGAAATGTCAAAGATTGTAGCAGAGGAATAAAAGTTAAGAAACAAGTTGGAAAATAAAGGTGACGAAGATGAAGAAATTAATAAGAAAGGCAGCTTTGATTGCGGGTGTGCTTCTTCTGGGAACATGCACAATCCAGAAAACCGATACCGTACAGGCAGCACAGGTCAGACAGATAAAGGATGGTTTTGGATCAGAAAACGGCCATACGGTATATTGGAAAAATGGAAAGAAAATCAGAAGTCAGTTTTTGACGATCGGAAGCGATACCTGGTATTTTGACGGCAATGGATATATGGTGACAGGATACCAGAAAATTGAGGGGAAATCTTATTACTTCCGGAGAGAGGGATCAGAGCACTACGGTGCGATGATCAAAAGCCGCTTCATGAAACTGGGAAACAATACCCTGTATTTTTGCAAGACAGGCGATGCGATTGTAGATAAGGTAGTAAATATTAACGGAAAATATTTCGGCTTTAATGAAAGAGGATATCGTCAGACGAATATGTTCCGTGATTATAACGGCGGAACGTATTATCTGGGATCAGATGGAAGAGCTTATACAAGCGGTGTGTATGAAATCAACGGAAAACGGTATGGATTTGCCTCCAATGGAAGATGCTATAAAAATGTAGTTAAGACAGTCGGAAAAAATACATACTATTTTAACGCAAAAGGGGAAGCGGAGAGAGGACTTCGTTCTTACAACGGGGATCGCTATTATATCTGCAAAGACTATACGTTACTGAAAAGCAAATGGAAAGTTATCAATGGAAAAACGTTCTATTTTTTAAAGACGGGAAAAGCGGCAAAAGGTGTAGTCAGCATTGGAGGAAAGAAATATCTGTTCCAGAGCAGCGGAATCCGTATCAGCGGGCCTGGATTTAAAACGTTAGACAGTCAAAAATATCTGTTGGATTCCAACTCTGCAGTCCTGACAGGATGGCAGAATTACGGCGGAGAGACATACTATTTCTCTTCTAATGGGACGATGGTAGTCAGTCGCTTCATGACCAGAAATGGAAAAAAATGTTATCTGACATCAAAAGGTACTCTGGCAAAAGGCTGGGTCGTTTTAGGGGAAGATCGATATTATTTCCTAAAAGACGGCTCTATGGCTACAAACCGAGTTTTAGGAAGCGATTATGTGGGATTTGACGGAAAATCAGCATGTTACCAGATGCTTGCTGCGATCAACGACGAGAGAGAAAAAGCAGGCGTTGCACCGCTGAAGATGAATAAGTATCTGTTGAGCGCTGCTGCAGTGCGCAGTCCGGAAATCACGATTGTATTTGACCATGTAAGACCAAACGGACAGATGTGCTTTACAGCTGTCAGTCCGGCATATGTGGGAACACTGGGAGAAAATATTGCATGTGCACCTTCACCGTTGCCGCTGATTGATAATATTGTCAATATGTGGATGAACTCACCGGGACACCGTGAAAATATATTGAGAAGTGAGTTCAAAGGTACAGGAATCGGTCTTTCCTATAAAAATGGCGTATGGTACTGGGTACAGATGTTTGGATCAGTCAGATAAACAAAATATAAAAGAACCTAATGTAATGTAAAAAGAAAATAGAAAGAAAAGGATATCTCAAAAGATAAAAAAGAGAGACCTGCGCTGCAGGAACTTGAAAAGTCTTTTTAGATATCCTTTTTCGATCTTATGTTCTATTTTATGCTTGCATTTTTCTGGGAACTGTTGTTATAATAGCCGTTAGACCTGACAACCTAATTGGCTGTTGAGGATATGAGCTAATTTATATTGTAGTAGAAAGGAAAATGGATATGACAAAGCAGGTAACGTATGATGCAAGCAGTATCGCTGTTTTGGAAGGTCTGGAAGCAGTGCGGAAGCGTCCGGGTATGTATATCGGAAGTGTTTCCAGAAAAGGATTAAACCATTTAATATATGAAATTGTAGATAATTCAGTAGATGAACATCTGGCTGGATTTTGCAGCAGAATAGAAGTGACACTGGAAAAAGACGGATCAGCGACAATTCAAGATAATGGAAGAGGAATTCCGGTTGGAATGCATGAAAAAGGAATCTCTGCGGAGCGTCTTGTCTTTACAACACTTCATGCAGGTGGAAAATTTGATAACTCTGTCTATAAGACCAGCGGAGGACTTCATGGAGTAGGTTCTTCGGTGGTCAATGCTTTATCAAAGCGTCTGGAAATCTGGGTCAGCAGAGAAGGGGCCATTCACTATGACTGCTATGAGAGAGGCGTACCTGTGACAGAGCTGGAAGAAGGACTGCTTCCCGTCTTGGGAAAGACGAGAAAAACGGGAACGAAGATTAACTTTTTGCCGGATGATGAGATTTTTGAGAAGACAAGTTTTTCTGCAACAGAGGTAAAAAGCAGACTTCATGAGACGGCATACTTAAATCCGGAGCTGACCATATCATTTTGCGATAAAAGAGAAGGAAAAGAGGAAGAAGTTGAATTCCATGAACCGGATGGCATCATTGGATTTGTAAAAGATCTGAACAGAAAGAAAGAAGTTCTGCATGATCCTGTTTATTTGAGGGGTGAAAATGAAGGAATTACGGTGGAGTGTGCATTTCAGTATGTCAATGAGTTTCATGAAAATGTTTTGGGATTCTGTAATAACATTTATAACGCAGAGGGTGGAACGCATCTGACCGGATTTAAGACAATTTTTACGACAGTCATGAATACGTATGCAAGAGAATTAGGAATTTTAAAAGAAAAAGATGCGAATTTTACAGGTGCAGATATCCGAAATGGATTGACAGCAGTGATTTCTGTGAAACATCCTGCGCCGCGCTTTGAAGGTCAGACAAAGACGAAGCTGGATAATCAGGACGCAGCAAAGGCTGCAAGCAAGATTATCGGAGAAGAGGCAGTCCGTTATTTTGACAGGAATCTGGAGACATTAAAGACGGTACTCGGCTGTGCGGAGAAAGCAGCAAAAATCAGAAAGACAGAGGAAAAGGCAAAGACGAATATGCTGACGCGCCAGAAATATTCGTTTGACTCCAATGGAAAGCTGGCAAATTGTGAAAGCCGCGATGCATCGCAGTGTGAGATTTTTATTGTGGAAGGAGATTCAGCCGGGGGCTCAGCCAAGACGGCAAGGGACAGAAATTTCCAGGCAATTCTTCCGATTCGGGGAAAAATCTTAAATGTAGAGAAGGCAAGTATTGATAAAGTACTTGCGAATGCAGAAATTAAGACGATGATCAATGCGTTTGGCTGTGGATTCTCGGAAGGATATGGAAACGATTTTGATATCACAAAACTGCGTTATGACAAGATTATCATTATGGCAGATGCGGACGTCGATGGGGCGCATATCTGTACGCTGCTTTTGACATTGTTTTATCGCTTCATGCCGGATCTGATCTATGAAGGTCATATTTATATAGCGATGCCGCCGCTGTATAAAGTGATGCCTGCCCGTGGAAAAGAAGAATATCTGTATGATGATAAGGCATTGGAAAAGTATAGAAAAACACATAAAGGAAGCTTTACGCTTCAGCGGTATAAAGGACTAGGTGAAATGGACCCAGAACAGCTTTGGGAGACAACGCTTGATCCAAATACGCGTATCTTAAAAAGGGTAGAGATTGAGGATGCAAGAATCGCATCAGATGTGACGGAGATGCTGATGGGCAATGATGTTCCTCCGAGAAAAGCATTTATCTACGAACATGCAAATGATGCAGAACTGGATATATAAAGGAGCAGAAAATGGAAGAGCAGATTTTACGAACCGAGTATGCAGATATTATGCAGAAATCATATATAGATTATGCTATGAGCGTAATTGTTGCAAGAGCGCTGCCGGATGTCAGAGATGGTTTAAAGCCGGTGCAGAGAAGAACATTATATGATATGTATGAACTTGGAATCAAATATGACAAACCATATCGTAAATGTGCCAGAATCGTCGGAGATACGATGGGAAAATACCATCCGCACGGAGACAGTTCGATTTATGAGGCTCTTGTCGTGATGGCGCAGGAATTTAAAAAAGGAATGCCGCTTGTAGATGGACATGGAAATTTTGGCTCAATCGAGGGCGATGGCGCAGCTGCGATGCGTTATACAGAGGCACGTCTGCAGAAAGTGACGCAGGAAGTGTTTTTAAAAGACCTCGATCAGGACGTTGTGGACTTTATTCCGAATTTTGATGCGACAGGAAAGGAACCGGAAGTGCTGCCGGTACGTCTTCCGAATTTGTTGGTCAATGGATCAGAGGGAATTGCAGTCGGAATGGTCACAAGCATTCCTCCGCATAATCTGGGGGAAGTATTAGATGGCGTGAAAGCAGTCATTCAGAACAGAGAGATTTCAACAGAAGAGCTGATGCAATATATACAAGGTCCTGATTTTCCAACAGGAGGCATTGTGATCAATAAAGATGAACTGCTGGAAATTTATGAGAGAGGCACAGGAAAAATCCGTTTAAGAGGAAAAGTAGAAGTAGAAAAAGGAAAGGGACAGAAGCAGAGAATTGTCATCACGCAGATTCCATATACAATGATGGGAGCAAACATCGGAAAGTTTCTAAACGATGTGGCAAATCTTGTGGAGACAAAGAAAGCTCCTGAAATAGCAGATATTTCAAATCAATCTTCCAAAGACGGAATCCGCATTGTCATTGATCTGAAAAAAGATGCAGATGCACAAAATATCATCAATATGCTGTATAAAAAGACACGTCTCGAAGACACGTTCAGTGTTAATATGCTGGCTGTCTGTGATGGAAAGCCAGAAACGCTGGGGCTGAAAGAGATCCTTGAACATCATGTGGATTTTCAGTTTGAACTTGCTGATAGAAAATATAAGAATCTATTGGGAAGAGAACTGGAAAAGAAAGAAATTCAAGAAGGCTTGATAAAAGCGTATGATGTCATTGATCTGATTATTGAGATTTTAAGAGGAAGTAAAAATCAAAAACAGGTAAAAGAATGTCTTGTATATGGAATGACACAGGGAATTACTTTCCGAAAGAAAAGCTCGGAGAAAGAGGCGGCAAAACTGTGCTTTACACAGAGACAGGCCGATGCCATTTTAGATATGCGTCTGTATAAATTGATTGGATTGGAAATTGAAGAGCTGGAAAAGGAATATCGCAAGACACTGAAAAATATTGAAACGTATGAAGATATTTTAAACAATTATGATTCTATGGCAAAAGTAATCATAAAAGATATTGACACTCTGAAAAAAGAATACAGTATACCGAGAAAAACAGTTATAGAAAACGCAGAGGAAGCCGTCTATCAGGAGAAACAGCCAGAAAAAATGGAGATTGCCTTTTTGATGGATCGCTTTGGATATGCGAGAGTAATTGACAAAGCAGCATTTGAAAGAAACAGAGAAGCAGCAGAGAAAGAAAACAAATATGTGATTTTCTGCGACAGTACAGATAAGATCTGTATTTTTACAGATCAGGGCAAAGAACATTTAATTAAAATACAAGATCTTCCATTTGGAAAATTCAGAGATAAAGGGATACCGATTGATAATGTATGTAATTATAATAGTTCAGAAGAAGAGATCTTATATATAGAAGCGATGAAAAATGTAGTGGATTTGAAACTTTTATTTGCAACAAAACGCGGAATGGTAAAAGTAACAGAAGGAACAGAATTTGAAGCTTCTAAACGTATGGTGACTGCTACGAAGCTGGCAGACGGCGATAGTCTGACAGCGCTTATGCCTGTAAATGCAGGGGAAGATGTGGTACTGCAGACGAGAGATGGATATTTTCTGCGTTTTGAGGCAGATGAGATTCCGATTAAGAAGAAGGCGGCATTTGGCGTGCGGGGGATGAAAATCGGAGAAAAGGATGAATTGGAAGCAGTTTATGTGGTGAGTGAAACTTCGGAGGCAGATGAGACAGTGCTCAGTCGGGATAAAGAGGTACATATCAGAAGACTGAAGCGCAATAAGCGTGATGCAAAAGGTACAAGACCGCGCTGACATACTGTTCATTCCGTTCACAGCAACGAGCCAAAATTCATTCCAAATTGCCTTTGGCAATGAAATTTTGGTTTTGTATGTCTTGGGATTTTGGCATATACATACCAAAACACCTCGCGGGATAGTGCTGTGTGAACAGTTACATGCTGACACAGATAAAAAAGGAAAACCCAAATTGGGGCTTGCAATCAATAAAAAACAGTGCTATAATAACAACGATTAAGTGTACATGTTACTAGACGAACGAGAGTGGACGAGTGTCCACTCTCGTTTGCGCATAGCAGTAAAATCAGGGAAAAAAGAAATTTCTTATCACTGATGGAACAAGAAAAAAATAAAGAGAGGCGGATTGGATGACAAAAAAAGAGATATATGAGCAGAAAACAGAGGAGATCCTGAATCCTATGGTCGAAAAACATGGATTTGAGCTGGTCGATGTGGAGTATGTCAAAGAAGGCGGGAATTGGTATTTAAGAGCTTATATTGACAAGCCAGGCGGAATTACGGTAGATGACTGTGAAGTAATCAGCAGAGAACTGAGTGATAAGTTGGATGAAAAAGATTTTGTTGAGGAAGCTTATATATTGGAGGTCAGTTCGCCGGGACTTGGAAGACCGCTGAAGAAGGAAAAAGATTTTGCACGCAGTCTGGGAGAAGAAGTGGAAGTACGCACTTATCGCGCTGTCAACAGACAAAAGGAATTTACAGGCATCCTGAAAGCATATGATAAAGACAGCATTACGATTGAACTGGAAAATGAAGAAAAGATGACGTTTGCAAGAACTGACATTGCTCTGGTCAGACTTGCCTTCGACTTTTAATGGATTGAAGGAGGAAATATTAAATCATGAACAATGAATTGTTAGAGGCTTTGAACAGTCTGGAGAAGGAAAAAGATATCAGCAAAGATACTTTACTGGAGGCGATTGAGCAGTCGCTGATTCAGGCCTGTAAGAACCACTTTGGAAAATCAGATAATGTAAAAGTTTTTATTGATCCGCAGACTTGTGATTTTGGCGTTTATGCTGAAAAGACAGTTGTAGAAAAAGTGGAAGATGAGATTATGGAAATCAGTCTCACAAACGCAAAGCTGATGAATACAAAATATGAGTTGGGCGATGTTGTAAATGTAGAGATTAAATCAAAAGAATTTGGAAGAATTGCAACACAGAATGCTAAAAATGTGATTCTTCAGAAGATTCGCGAGGAAGAGAGAAAGGTGCTGTATAAACAGTACTACGAAAAAGAAAAAGATGTAGTTACTGGAATCGTACAGCGCTATGTCGGAAAAAATGTCAGCATCAATATGGGAAAAGTAGATGCGATGTTAAATGAAAATGAACAGGTAAAAGGCGAGAAATTCTTGCCGACAGAGCGAATCAAAGTATACGTTCTGGAAGTAAAAGATACGCCGAAAGGACCAAAGATTCTTGTCTCCAGAACACATCCTGAATTGGTAAAGAGATTGTTTGAGTCAGAAGTGACAGAAGTAAAAGACGGTGTAGTGGAAATTAAGAGCATTGCAAGAGAAGCCGGAAGCAGAACAAAAATTGCAGTCTGGTCAAATAATCCGGATGTAGATCCGGTTGGCGCATGTGTCGGACCAAATGGTTCCAGGGTAAATACGATTGTAAATGAGCTGCGCGGGGAAAAAATTGACGTGATTAACTGGAGTGACAATTCTGCAGTTCTGATCGAAAATGCGTTAAGTCCTGCAAAAGTAATTTCTGTTATAGCAGAAGTTTCTGATGAAGGAGAGAAAACAGCAAAGGTAATTGTACCGGACTATCAGCTTTCACTTGCAATTGGAAAAGAAGGACAGAATGCACGCCTTGCTGCGAGACTGACAGGATTTAAGATTGATATCAAGAGCGAGTCGCAGGCAAGAGAGAGCGGAGAACTGGAACAGCTGAATGAAGAAAAATATTTTGAAGAAGACCAGAATCAGGAAAATGAAAATATCGAAAACTTGACAGAAGAGAGCAGCATAAGCGAGGAATAGGAGAAAGAATGGGTCAGGTAAAAAAAGTACCGATGCGAAAATGTATTGGATGCCAAGAAATGAAAAATAAAAAGGAAATGATGAGAGTCCTGAAGACACCGGAAGGCGAAATTGTTATTGACCTGACAGGAAGAAAAAATGGCAGAGGTGCATATCTGTGCTTTTCAAAGGAATGCCTTGAAAAGTCCATGAAAAACAAAGGACTGGAACGCTCCTTGAAGACAACAATTCCTGCATCGGTCTACGAGAATTTAAAAGAGGAGATTGATCAGATTGAGTCAAAATAAAGTGTTATCTCTGATTGGATTAGCGACAAAAGCAGGAAAGACGGCAGGAGGAGAATTTTCAACAGAAAAATCTGTGAAAACAGGTCATGCTTTTCTTGTGATTGTTTCAGAAGAAGCATCGGAAAATACAAAAAAGAAATTCCGGAATATGTGTGAATATTACCATGTTCCAATCTATTTTTATGGAATGAAGGACGAACTGGGAAAAGCTATGGGAAAAGAAATGCGTGCGTCACTTGCAGTGCAGGATGCAGGATTTGCAAAGGCCATAGAAAAAATACTGAGCGACAATGCGTGAGGCATAAGAGCGGAAGCCTCAATCCCTTTTGGGGTGAATAATGGAGGTGTAAGTATATGACCGGTACAGTCAGAGTTTATGAGTTAGCAAAAGAGTTAGGCAGAGACAACAAGGAAATTATAAATTTTTTATTAGAAAAGGGAATTAGAGTAAAGAGCCATATGAGTACAGTTGAAGATAAGAATGTAGAAATGATTAAAGATGAATTAGAAAAAAAAGAAGGAGCTTTTGACACTCCGAAAAAGAAGAATGTCACGCAGGTATTTCGCCCTCAAAACAGCCGAGGAGCAGCAGGCCGACAGGGCGGCAGACCGCAGGGTGACAGAAATCAGAATGGCAGACCGCAGGGTGACAGAAACCAGGGCGGCAGACCGCAGAGTGACAGATATCAGGGCAACAGACCGCAGGGTGACAGAAACCAGAGCGGCAGACCGCAGGGTGACAGATATCAGGGCAGCAGACCACAGGGTGACAGATATCAGGGCGACAGAAACCAGGGCGGCAGACCGCAGGGCGACAGATATCAGGGCAACAGACCGCAGGGCGACAGATATCAGGGCAACAGACCACAGGGTGACAGATACCAAAATAGCAGACCGCAGGGCGACAGAAACCAGGGCGGCAGACCGCAGGGTGATCGATATCAGGGCGGCAGACCACAGAACGGACAGGGAAGATCCATTGCAATTCCAAAAGCTCCTGTTGTGGAAGATCGTCCAATTACAAAAGAGTCCAGAATGAAAAATGACAGAGAAAAACGGTACGATAAAGAAAAAGAACGCGAGCGTGACCGTGAAAAAGAAAGAGGATTCAAACGTCCGAACAATGGACGCTCTAACGGAAAGAATAATCCAAAATTTAGCGGAAAGGCTGCACCAAAACAGAACAAGCCTGCACCACAGCCGCCAGTTGAAAAGGAAGATACAATCAAGACGATTATCCTTCCGGAAACTTTGACGATAAAAGAACTGGCTGACAAGATGAAAATTCAGCCTTCAGCGATTGTGAAAAAACTGTTCTTAGAAGGCGTAATGGTAACAGTAAATCAGGAGATTGACTATGAAAAAGCAGAAGAAATTGCATTAGATTTCAACTGTATTGCAGAACCGGAAGAAAAAATCAATGTGCTGGAAGAATTGTTAAAGGATGAGGAAGATGATGAAAAATCTCTCGTTCCAAGACCACCTGTTGTATGTGTTATGGGGCACGTTGACCATGGTAAGACATCCCTGTTGGATGCGATCCGAGATACCCATGTGATTGATAAGGAAGCCGGCGGTATCACACAGCACATCGGTGCATATGTTGTATCGATTGATGGTCAGAAGATCACATTCTTAGATACGCCTGGACATGAAGCGTTCACAGCGATGCGTATGAGAGGTGCAAACGCCACAGATATCGCAATCTTAGTGGTAGCTGCTGATGACGGTGTGATGCCTCAGACAGTAGAAGCGATCAATCATGCAAAAGCAGCTGGAATTGAGATTATCGTGGCAGTCAATAAGATTGATAAGCCAAGTGCAAATGTAGAACGAGTAAAACAGGAATTGTCCGAATACAACTTGATTCCGGAAGACTGGGGTGGAAGCACTGTATTTGTTCCTGTATCCGCAAAGACACAGGAAGGAATTGATCAGCTCTTAGAGATGGTCCTGCTGACAGCAGAAGTAAGCGAGCTCAAAGCAAATCCAAAGAGAAGAGCGCGCGGTCTTGTCATTGAAGCACAGCTTGATAAAGGAAAAGGACCGGTTGCAACTGTTCTTGTTCAAAAGGGAACACTTCATGTCGGAGATCCGATTGCAGCAGGTTCCTGCTATGGAAAAGTGCGTGCGATGATGGATCACAATGGAAGAAGAGTCAAAGAGGCAGGGCCTTCCACACCAGTGGAAATCTTAGGCTTGAGCGATGTGCCGAATGCAGGTGAAATCTTTGTCTCACCGGAAAATGAAAAAGAAGCGAGAAACTTTGCTGAGACATTTATCAGTGAAGGTCGTGAAAAGATGCTTGAAGAGACAAAATCCAAGATGTCTCTGGATGATCTGTTCAGCCAGATTCAGGCAGGAAACTTAAAAGAGCTGAATATTATTGTAAAAGCAGATGTACAAGGTTCTGTGGAAGCTGTAAAACAGAGTCTGCTGAAACTGTCAAATGAAGAAGTTGTAGTGAAAATTATTCATGGCGGAGTTGGTGCAGTTACAGAATCAGATGTCAGTCTTGCTTCAGCATCAAATGCGATCATCATCGGATTTAATGTAAGACCAGATGTGATGGCAAAAGCGACAGCTGAGAGAGAGGGCGTTGATGTCAGACTGTACCGTGTCATCTATGATGCAATCGCAGATGTGGAAGCTGCCATGAAAGGTATGCTGGAGCCGATTTATGAAGAAAAGGTGATTGGCCATGCAGAAGTTCGCCAGATCTTTAAAGCATCCGGCATCGGCAACATTGCTGGATCTTACGTTCTGGACGGAACGATTCAGAGAGGATGTAAAGTCCGCATCACAAGAGAAAAAGATTTGATCTTTGAAGGTCCTCTTGCTTCTCTTAAGAGAGGAAAAGATGACGCCAAAGAGGTCAGAAGCGGATTTGAATGTGGTATGGTATTTGAGAAATTTAATGATATTAAGGAATTTGACCAAGTAGAAGCTTATATTATGGTAGAAGTTCCAAGATAGAAAATGAGGTAGATAAATGAGAAAAAACAGCATTAAAAATACCCGTATCAATGGTGAAGTAATGCGCGAATTATCCATGATTATCCGAGGAGAAATCAAAGATCCCAGAATCCATCCGATGACATCGGTGGTATCTGTGGAAGTAGCTCCTGATTTAAAGACATGCAAAGCATATATCAGTGTCTTGGGAGATAAAGAAGCACAGGAAAATACGATTGCTGGATTAAAGAGTGCAGAGGGATATATCCGCAGACAACTTGCAAAAAATATTAATCTGCGCAACACGCCGGAGATCCGTTTTATCCTGGATCAGTCGATTGAATACGGTGTAGCAATGTCAAAATTAATTGACGATGTAAACAAAAATATGCCATCACAGGAAAAGGATGATGAAAATGAATAAAATCGGACCGGAATTGGAAGGCGTTTTTACCGTTGCGATTGCTGGCCATGTCCGTCCTGACGGTGACTGTGTAGGTTCCTGTTTGGGAATGTATCAGTATCTCACAGAGAATTTCCAGCATCTGAAAGAAGTGACTGTTTATCTGGAAGAGATCGGGGAGTGTTACCGCTTCTTAAAAGGTGCAGACAAAGTCTGCACCTCATATGACAGAGAAATGTCATATGATCTTTTTATTGCATTGGACTGCGGAGATAAAGAAAGGCTGGGCAAAGCAAAAAAATATTTTGAGACAGCAAAAAAAACGATTTCCATTGATCATCATATCAGCAACTGCGGGTATGCTCAAATCAATCATGTTGTACCAGATGCAAGTTCCACATCGGAACTGGTTTTTGATGTGATTGATCAGCAAAAGATAACAAAAGAGATCGCTGAGGCATTATATATGGGGATTGCCCATGATACAGGTGTATTTCAGTATACATGTACCTCTCCAAAAACAATGCGGATTGCTGCGCAGCTGATGGAAAAAGGGATTCATTTCAGCCAGATTTTAGATGAGACATTTTATTCCAAAACATATGTACAGAAGCAGATTTTAGGAAGAGCGCTTCTTGAGAGTATGCTGCTTTTAGATGGAAAGTGCATTGTCAGTGTCATCCATCAGAAAGAGTTTGATTTTTATAATGTGAAGCCAAGCGATCTAGAAGGGATCGTCAGCTGCCTGAGAACGACAAAAGGCGTAGAGGTTGCTATTTTTATGTATCAAAATGATATTCAGCAGTACAGAGTCAGTATGCGGTCAAATGGAAAAGTAGATGTAAATCAGATTGCATCTTATTTTGGAGGAGGCGGTCATATGATGGCGGCAGGATGCACAATGCAGGGTTCCATGTATGATGTCATCAATAACCTGACAGGGCATATTGAAAGACAGCTGAATCAGGAGAATGAAAAGTGATTCACGGAGTAATTAATATTTATAAAGAAAAAGGATATACTTCTCATGATGTTGTGGCAAAACTGCGCGGAATATTGAAACAGAAAAAAATCGGTCATACGGGGACACTCGATCCGGATGCGGAAGGAGTGCTTCCTGTATGTCTTGGAAGAGCTACAAAATTGTGTGATCTTCTGACCGATAAAGATAAGACATACCGTGCTGTTATGCTTCTGGGAACAGTGACAGACACGCAGGACATATCAGGAACCGTTTTACAGAAGAAAGAAGTCAATGTCTCTGAGGAAGAAGTACAGGAAGCAATACGGTCATTTGAAGGTGCATATGATCAGATTCCTCCGATGTACTCCGCCTTGAAGGTAAATGGAAAAAGACTGTATGAACTTGCCAGAGAAGGAAAAGAAGTAGAGAGAAAGCCGCGTCCTGTGACGATTTTTGAGATAAAGACAGAGAGTATAGAACTTCCAAGAGTAGTGATGACTGTGAAATGTTCCAAAGGGACGTATATTCGCACGTTATGCCATGATATTGGAGAGAAACTGGGATGCGGGGGCTGTATGGAGCAGCTGATTCGGACGAAAGCAGGACGCTTTTCCATAGAGGAAAGTTTTAAAATTTCTGAAGTGGAGCAGAAAATGCAGGAAGGAACTATAGGTGAGATTCTCACAGCAGTAGACCAGATGTTTTTGAACTGCCGCAAAGTGACGGCAAAACAGGAATATCAGAAACTGTTAGAAAATGGAAATCCTCTTGAGATAGGATGTCAGAAAGAGGAAGGATGTTTTCAGGATCAAGAGCAGATTCGCGTCTATGATGAGAATGGCGTTTTTTATGGAATCTATCGTTTTGAAAAAGAAAGAAATGGGTTTTGGCCTGTAAAAATATTCTTTGAACGCGGATAGACAAATATTTGCGGGACAGATGGAGGAGAGTATGAGGTACATTCAGGGAACGACAGAATTTTTGATTCAAGAAGACACAGCAGTAACACTTGGAAAATTTGATGGGGTACACAGAGGACATCAAAAACTGATACATCGGATTCAGAATTTGAAGAAAAATGGTCTGAACAGTGTAGTTTTTACGATGAATCCAGGGAAAAAAACGCTGCTGCTGACAGAAGAAGAGCAGAAGGAAATCCTTGCAAGGCAAGGTGTGGACTATGTCGTTCGATGCCCGTTTATTCCGCAGATCTCTCATATGGAGCCAGAAGAGTTTATTGATCAGATTTTAATCAGACAGTTACATGCCAAACAGATTGTAGTCGGACCAGATTTTCGCTTTGGATATCAAAGACAGGGGGACTGCAAACTGCTGGAGCAGCTGCAGGGCCAATATGGTTATCGTCTGGTGGTGGAAAAGAAAGAATGCAGGGGTGAGAGGGAAATCAGCAGTACCTATATAAAAGAAGCGCTGTGCTCGGGTGATATAGAACTGACAAATGAACTGCTGGGATATCCCTTTCCGATTATCGGGGAAGTAAAACATGGCAGGAGAATCGGCAGAACTCTTGGCATACCGACAATAAATCTGATTCCTATCAAAGAGAAAATGCTTCCTCCAAACGGCGTTTATATTTCAAAAACGGTAATTGATGAAAAAGTATATCCGGGAATCACAAATATCGGGGTAAAACCCACTGTGGGCGGCACCTCATTTCGAGGAGCAGAAACGTATTTATTTGATTTTGATCAGGATTTATATGGAAAACGAATTGAAATTCAGCTTTGCCGATACGTCCGTCCCGAAAAAAAATTTTGTTCTCTCGAAGAATTGAAGGAGAGGATGAAAATAGATATTTCTGTGGGAAAGGGGTATTTTGATGAATAATATTATGTGGATTGTCTGCGTGACATTTATTATTATCGGAGCACTGCTTTTAGTAGCAGGATTTATCTGCCGTAATTATTGTCAGATGAAAGAAGAGTATAAAGGTCACACCACCGGGATCGTGGAGGCACTTATCCCGGATATGCCGGATGAAGAAGGAATTCGGCAGGGAATCCACGATTATTATTATCCTCTGATTGCTTTTTACGCAGAGGGGCTGCTTTATAAACAGAAATATCCAAAGGGAAACAATCCGGCGGACTATTCCGTAAATCAGATTGTAGAGATTGCGTATGATATAGAGAAACCGGAGCATTTTAAGATTGCTGAGAGCAATTCTATACAGAAAATGTCTCAGATTCTGTATTATTTGGGGATGGGATTCTGTATTCTGGCAATCTTGACGTTCTTTCTTTTTTACTTTTTGCGGTGAGAATAAAAAACGGAAAAAGCGCTGTCTGGAATATGAAAATTACAGCTTTACATAGAGAGAGAAATGTGTTATAGTAATGCAGTATGAGTCAGCCGATATTCAGAAATGCGGACACTCCGACCTATTTCTTAGTATCAGGCGGTTAAAATAATAGGAGGAATAAAAAATGATTTCTAAAGAAAAGAAAACAGCGATTATCAACGAGTATGGCAGAAAGCCAGGAGATACAGGATCACCGGAAGTTCAGATTGCAATTCTGACAGCAAGAATTCAGGAGCTGACAGAGCACCTGAAAGACAACCAGAAAGATCATCACTCCAGAAGAGGTCTTCTGAAAATGGTAGGTCAGAGAAGAGGTTTACTTGCTTATTTAAAGAAAACTGATCTTGAAGGATACCGTGCTTTGATTGCAAAATTAGGAATCAGAAAGTAGTTTGAAGAAAAAGGGACGGATTTATCCGTCCCTGTATTTTTGCGACCATTTATTATTAAGATACAGAACGCAATCCCGAGACCACTGAAAAGCAAATCTGAGTAGCAGGTCTGTTTTTCAGTTGTTTCGGATCGATTCTGTATAGAGAAGGAGAGAAATATGTATAAAAGTTTTTCAATGGAACTGGCAGGAAGAACACTGACAGTTGACGTAGGAAGAGTGGCTGCACAGGCAAATGGAGCAGCTTTCATGCACTATGGGGATACTACTGTACTTTCCACAGCGACAGCATCAGACAAACCGAGAGAAGGAATTGATTTTTTCCCTCTGAGCGTGGAATATGAAGAGAAACTGTATGCGGTAGGAAAGATCCCAGGCGGATTTAATAAGAGAGAGGGAAAAGCATCTGAAAATGCAATTTTAACTTCCCGTGTAATTGACAGACCGATGAGACCGCTGTTCCCAAAGGATTACAGAAATGATGTTACATTGAACAATCTTGTTATGTCTGTAGATCCTGATTGCAGCCCTGAACTGACAGCAATGCTTGGTTCTGCCATTGCGACAGCAATCTCAGATATTCCATTTGATGGTCCGACATCCAGCACACAGGTTGGCATGATCAATGGGGAATTTGTATTTAACCCGACTGCTGCACAGAAGTCAGCTTCTGATCTGCAGTTGACTGTTGCTTCAACAAGAGACAAAGTCATTATGATTGAAGCTGGAGCAAATGAAATTCCGGAAGACAAAATGATTGAAGCTATCTTTGCAGCTCATGAAGTGAATCAGAAAGTGATTCAGTTCATCGATCAGATTGTTGCAGAGTGCGGAAAGAAAAAACATGAATATACAAGCTGCGCTGTTCCGGAAGAACTGATGGAAGAGATCAAAAAATTGGTGACACCGGAAGAGATGGAAGTTGCTGTCTTTACAGATGAGAAACAGAAAAGAGAAGAAAATATTCGTGAAATAAAAGAAAAACTGGAAGAAGCTTTTGCAGAAAACGAAGAATGGCTTGCCCTTCTGGATGAGGCAATCTATCAGTATCAGAAAAAAACAGTGCGCAAGATGATCCTGAAAGATCATAAACGTCCTGATGGACGAGAAATCAGACAGATTCGTCCTCTGGCAGCAGAAGTAGACCTGATTCCAAGAGTACATGGATCTGCAATGTTTACAAGAGGACAGACACAGATCTGTACAGTGACAACATTGGCACCTTTGTCAGAAGCACAGAAAATTGACGGTTTAGATGTGGAAGAGACATCAAAGAGATATATGCACCATTATAATTTCCCATCTTACTCTGTAGGTGAGACAAAACCATCCAGAGGACCGGGAAGAAGAGAAATCGGTCATGGAGCACTTGCTGAGAGAGCGCTTGTTCCAGTACTGCCAACGGAAGAAGAATTTCCATATGCAATTCGTACAGTATCTGAGACATTTGAATCAAACGGATCTACATCTCAGGCAAGTATCTGTGCATCCAGTATGTCATTGATGTCTGCAGGTGTGCCGATTAAAAAGCCCGTTGCAGGTATTTCCTGTGGTCTGGTGACAGGAGAGACAGATGACGATTACATTGTATTGACAGATATCCAGGGATTAGAAGACTTCTTTGGAGACATGGACTTTAAAGTAGCTGGAACACGCGATGGAATTACAGCGATTCAGATGGATATCAAAATTCATGGTCTGACACGTCAGATTATTGAGGAAGCAATCGCGCGTACAAGAGAAGCAAGAATGTATATTCTGGATCATGTTATGGCGCCTGTGATTGACCAGCCAAGAGATCATGTGGGAAAATATGCTCCAAAGATTATTCAGATTCAGATTGATCCGCAGAAAATTGGAGATGTAGTTGGACAGCGCGGAAAGACGATCAATGCAATTATTGATGAAACTGGAGTGAAGATTGATATCACAGACGACGGATCTGTATCAATCTGTGGAATTGATCAGGCTTCTATGGAAAAAGCTGCCGAGCTGATACGTATTATTGTAACTGACTTTGAAGAAGGACAGATTTATAGTGGAAAAGTAATTAATATTAAGGAATTTGGCGCATTCTTAGAGTTCGCTCCAGGAAAAGAAGGAATGGTTCATATTTCTAAAATTTCTAAAGAAAGAATCAATCGTGTAGAAGATGTTCTCACATTAGGAGATAGAGTAAAAGTTGTATGCCTCGGAAAAGATAAGTTGGGACGCATCAGCTTCAGTATGAAAGATGTAGAGAATAAATAATTCAACTATATGCAAGACGAATCCTATTGACAATATATTTGTTTTGTACTATTCTAATAACAAATAGTGCAAAAATGAATAATATTTCTGCACATTTTATAATTTTATCTGTGAAAAACTCACAGACTATTCTGGAAACATTCTTGAAAAATATGCTGAACATAACGGGACATCGTCAAAGACAGGGCAAGAATGCAGACAGAATGCCGATAAAAAGCAATATGTATTGACAGAACATTTGAGACGATGACCTGAATGATCAAAAGATCGGTTCTATCTTGTCTATTACCGTCTCAAGTAATTGCTTGGGACGGTTTTTGATATCTGAAAATAATAAAAATTAGATAAAGATATCAAATTTTGTTAAGATGGATCGCTTATGGTCGGAGCTGTCCGAAAAAATAAAAGACCAGAAAATCAATTATATTTTAAGGAGAGGATTAGGATGAAAAAGAAATTGGTAATGGCGACACTGTGCATCACATTGAGTACGATGGCTTTGACGGGATGCGGCGGATCTGATGACAAGAAAGAAACAGAGACAGTCGCAACGGAAGTGGAAACAGAAAAACAGACAACAGCAGAAACAGAAACAGAGACAGAAACTGAGCTGACAAAGACAGTTGATGCTACAAAAGCAGAAGCAGAGACAGAGGAAGCTACAACACCGGATGCTACAAAGGCAGAAGCAGAGACAGAGGAAGCTACAGCACCGGACGCTACAAAGGCAGAAGCAGAGACAGAGGAAGCTACGGCACCAGATGCTACACTTGCGGATGCGACAGAAGCAGATGCGACACCTGTAGAATATACAGCACCGGATGGAACATTCCACTTGACACTGCCGAGCAGTGACTGGCAAGAAAATATTGTACAGGAAGGCGTTCAGATGTATCTGAATTCTGGAGACGAACAGGCTATTTTTATCACACATGGTTTAGAAGCAGGACTCTCTGATGTGATGATGCTGGATCAGAATCCGGACACAAAAGAAGAATTTGAAGATGCAATGGCTGAACAGGATACAGAAGGATACACAGTTGAAGTTTTAGATTACCAGAAGGATATGGGAGAAGATTTAGAGGTTGTCTGTGCATATATTGAATACAATGCAGAAAATCAGGAACCTTTCTATAATATCAGTTATGTTGTAGCAAGCGAAAATGAAGCATACGTTCTCTCTGGCATCTCTTATACAGACAGAACAGAAGCAGACAAGCTGTATGACGCAGTCTTAAGTTTTGAATTTGAAAAACAGGAGCTTCCTGCAACACCAGCAGATGCAACAATGGGTGATGCAGAAGAAGTAGAAACAGAGACAGAAGTAGAAACAGAGACAGAAGTAGAAACAGAGACAGAAACAGAAACAGAAACAGAGACAGAAACAGAAACAGAGACAGAATCCAAGACAGCAACAGCAGCAGAAGCTGATGAAACAGTTGCTTATGAAGCAGAAGACGGATCTTTTACAATTACACTTCCAAATGATACATGGAATGATAAAACAGAGGGAGGAAAAGTGACATTCACTTCCGAAGACAACAGCCTGACAGTGGAAGATCTGGATGTAAAAGAAGCAGAGAAACAGATGAATCTTTATCCGGAAACAGCAGAAGAATTTGAAAAGAAAACAGGTTGGGATGTTGTAAAATATCAGAATGAAAGCATGGGAAGCTGGGAATTTGTCAGTGTATGCTGGAAAGAAAAAGCAAACAGCGATTACAGTATGGTATACTATCTGAGAAATGAAGATACTGCTTATGTATTAAATGGAATTGCAGCTGATGAGGATACAGCAGAAGCTGTCTATACAGCAGCTTTAAGCTTTAAGAACATTGAAAAATAATAAGTTCCTATTCAGGACGGTATCATTGAACGAAATAGAAAAGTTCTAAGTCAATAGCTGGGGTGGGATTTAAAAAATCCCGCTCCATTATTATGTTTAAAAGTGTTTTGCGTGGAACACTGTTGCTGCGTTCCGAACAGACAGAAAAAGATTAAATCAACAGGAAGGAAGTAACTGAATGAGATTTCACAATATTACAAAGGACGATATGTTAAATGGGGATGGCTTAAGAGTCGTTCTGTGGGTGTCGGGGTGCAATCATTGCTGTCAGGGGTGCCAGAATCCTATTACC
Organism: Clostridiales bacterium; assembly: GCA_018366495.1. Taxonomy (GTDB): domain Bacteria; phylum Bacillota; class Clostridia; order Lachnospirales; family Lachnospiraceae; genus JAGZHZ01. The sequence continues at coordinate 12,196 of JAGZHZ010000003.1, read as the reverse complement.
TGGGATCCGAATGGAGGTCTGCTGTTTGACCAAAAAGCAAAAGAAGAAGTGATGAGAGAATTAGACAAGGAATATATTTCAGGAATTACATTCAGCGGAGGAGACCCTCTTCATCCCAGAAATTTGTCTGAAGTGACAGAGCTGGCAAAGGAAATCAGAGAACGGTATCCAAGAAAAACAATCTGGCTTTACACGGGATCTATGTGGGAAGAAATACAAAACCTGGAAATAGTGAGATATCTAGATATATTGGTTGATGGAGAATTTATAGCAGAAAAACTGGATAAAACACTCCACTGGAAAGGAAGCGCAAATCAGAGAGTGATAGAAGTACAGGAAACGCTGAAAACAGGAAAAATTGTACTGCATGAGAGGTAAAAAATGGAAAAAATTCAGATTTTATATCACAGTAAAGAAATAGAAAAAGTAGAAAAAATCTCAAAGGGTGATTGGATTGATCTGCGCGCAGCAGAAGAAGTTCATCTGAAAAAAGGAGAATATACATTGATTTCGCTTGGGGTATCTATGAAACTCCCTGAGGGATATGAAGTACACATTGCCCCGAGAAGTTCAACATTTAAAAATTTTGGACTGATTCAGACAAATGGAATCGGCATTGTAGATGGAAGCTATTGTTCAGAAAAAGATATCTATAAGATGCCGGTATTAGCAGTGAGAGACACTGTTGTTCATATCAACGATCGAATCTGCCAGTTTCGGATTGTAAAAAATCAGCCCGAAATCTGTTTTGAGGAAGTAGAACATTTGGATGGACCGGAGAGAGGCGGATTCGGCAGTACAGGAAAATAAAGCGGAAAAAGGCATTGACAAATATTTTGGCGGAGCATATACTTAGAGAGAAAAAACTTTGATAATCAAAATAAATAGAAACGGGTATGGTTAAAAATGAAAATAACAGGAACAGGAAGTGCACTGCCAAAAAGAATTGTAACAAATGATGAACTATCACAGATTGTAGATACAAGCGATGAATGGATCATAGAGAGAACAGGGATACGAGAGAGAAGAATCGCCTCTGATGAGACGACAGTATCTCTGGCGGCGGAAGCCGGACGAAAGGCATTGGAGAATGCTGGAGTTGATGCAGAGAGTATAGATATTTTAATTGTATCTACATTTACTCCAGATAAAAGTCTGCCAAATACGGCCTGCGCTGTTCAGGGAATTCTTGGATGCCGGCGCGCGGTGGCATTTGAGATGAATGCAGCATGTTCAGGCTTTTTATTCGCATTAAACACGGCATATGCCTATTTTTCACTTGGGGTTTATAAAAAAGCACTGATTATCGGTGCAGAGACCATATCAAAGGTTCTGGACTGGAAAGACAGAAGCAGCTGTATTTTGTTTGGAGACGGGGCAGGTGCAGTTGTTGTGGAAAAAACAGAGAAAAAAGATTATTTGTTTGTACAGTATGCAGACGGGACGAATGCTGAAGTACTGACGTGCAGATGCCATAGGGAACAGAATATATGGAATCCCTGTCAGAAAGAAAAAGAGACATTATCGATGGATGGGCAGGAGGTATTTAAGTTTGCAGTCAGAAAAGTACCGGAATGTATCAGAGAAATTTTAAATATGGCTCATTTGCCGGCAGAGGAGATCGACTGGTTTTTACTGCATCAGGCAAATAAAAGAATCATTCAGTCGGTAGCAAAGCGTCTCGGCGTAAAAGAAGAAAAGTTTCCGACAAATCTGGAACATTATGGAAATACATCGGCGGCAAGCATCCCAATTTTGCTGGATGAATGGAACAGACAGGGGCATTTTAAGGAAAATAATAAAGTGATTCTGTCAGGTTTTGGAGCAGGACTGACATGGGGCGCCGCCCTGCTGAACTTTTGATAAAAGGATCTCGTTATCGCAGATTTGAGAAAAATCAACTGCTGATAGCGGGATTTTTTTGTGAATAATGTGTGACAGTGGTTGTGCGGAAAAGGAGAAAGTGATATAATAGCAAAAAAATTTAAAAGGAAGATGGAGATGGAAAGAAAAGAAAAAGGATGGATTCTGGCAAAAAAATTGACATGGATCTATCTGGCAGTGATGGGCGGTCTGTTTCCGCTTTTTTACCAAAATGGATTTTTCAATATACTGGTCTCTAAATATGCGTTTTTTGCAATAGCCACAGGAATCTATGCGGTAATCATGATAATTTTTTACATAACCTGTGTCAGAGACAGGGAATACAGAAGACGGCTGTTTCATCTGTCTGCTGCGGATAAATGGATGCTTTTTTTCTTATTTTGCTGTGTGATGTCACAGGTTTTTACAAATTATAAAGAAAAAGCATGGCTGGGGACAGAAGGGAGATATAACGGACTGCAGGCAATGCTCTTATATGGTCTTGTCTATTTTATGGTATCAAGAGGGTATTGCAGAAGTAGGATTTTAGGATGGATTTTCTTCGCGGGGGGCGGTCTTGTAAACTTACTTGCCGTGTTAAACCATTTTAAAATAGACCCATTAAATATTCAGTTGATCTTATCAAAAGAACAGCAGTCTATGTTTATTTCAACGGTAGGAAATATTAATATTTTTTCAGGATTTGCCAGTATGTATGTAAGTATGGCATTTGCTGTTTTTTGTACAGGAAAGAAAAAAAGTACCAAAATAGGCGGAATGTTTGGAATTATCATAGGTATGAGCGGATTAATTGCAGGAAACAGCGACAGCGGATTTTTAGGCCTGGTGGCTGTCTGTGGCTTTTTTCTTGTACTGTTCCATATCCAAAAGAGATTTTTGAGAGAGTGGGTTTATGGAATAATTCTGATCCTTGCCTCTTCAGGGATGATGGGATTATTTCAAATGATAGCCAAAGACAGAGCTATTGCATACAAAGGCGGTTTTGCACAGATGTTTGCAAATGAAAAATTTCTGATTGTTGCAATTTTGCTTACTGTATGCTATCCGCTTACATTGAAATGTATGCGTTTTCTGCGTGAAAAACATTTTTCTAAAAAGAAACTTTTAATCATTGTACTTTGTGTAATGGCTGTTTGCGGCGCAATCGTAGCGTGGGTAAATAGAAAAGAAATCGGAACATTTTTCAGGCAGGGCGACTTTTTCCATTTCGATGACAGCTGGGGGACGTATCGAGGATTTATCTGGAAACGTAGTTTTTGGATCTTTTTAGATCTTCCGTTGATACAGAAGATATTTGGCTGCGGACTGGACACGCTTCGCACTATGATGAACTTGTTTTACCGACAGGATATGATTGATATTGCAGGCAAGATCTATGACAATGCACATAATGAATATCTGCAGTATTTGGTTACAACAGGGATTGCAGGATTGACGGCATATGCGGGCCTTCTTGTACAAAGTGTATGTACAGCAGTAAAACGTTCTAAAATAGAACCGTTTTTCCTTATATTGTTTGCCGGAACATTTGCTTATATGATTCAGTCTGTCGTGAATATCAGCCAGAGCATTATCACATTTTTCTTATTTCTCTGGGTTGCTCTGATCGAGGGAGAAAGAAGAAGAGAGAACTTATATTAAATGACAAATATCTGAAAAAATAAGATTTCATTTTTCTCTTTAAAAATAAGAAAGAGAATGGTAAAATAAAATGTATATTCTAAAAAAGGAGCAGAGAATATGGACAAAATAAGAATAGGAATTGTTGGATATGGAAATATTGGACGTGGTGTGGAAAAAGCGATCACACAGAATGAAGATCTGGAACTGGCGGCAGTATTTACAAGAAGAAACCCGGAAGCGCTTCAAATTGCGACAGATGGCGTAAAAGTATATAAAATTGAAGACGCGGAAAAAATGAAAGATCAGATCGATGTAATGATTTTGTGCGGAGGTTCTGCAACAGATCTGCCTGTGATGGGACCAGAGTTTGCAAAGAACTTTAATACGATAGACAGTTTTGACACACATGCGCGCATACCAGAGTATTTTGCAGCTATGGATGAGCAGGCCCAAAAAAGTCATCATGTCAGCATTATCTCTGTCGGATGGGATCCAGGTATGTTTTCTATCAACCGTGTATACGCACAGTCTATTCTTCCGCAGGGAAGTACCTACACATTCTGGGGAAAAGGTGTCAGCCAGGGCCACTCCGATGCAATTCGCCGGATTAAAGGTGTAAAAAATGCGATCCAGTATACAGTTCCGATTGAAGAGGCAGTGGAAGAAGTCAGAAAAGGAACAGAGCCTTGTCTCACAACAAGACAGAAACATTTAAGAGAATGTTATGTTGTTCCGGAAGAAGGAGCGGATTTAAAAGCCATCGAAGAGGCAATCAAAACGATGCCGAACTATTTTGCAGATTACAATACGACAGTGACATTTATCACAGAAGAAGAGTTGAAGAAGGAGCACAGCAAAATGCCGCATGGAGGATTTGTGATTCGCAGCGGAAAGACGGCAGGCGATCAGACACATGTGATAGAATATTCTTTAAAATTAGACTCTAACCCAGAATTTACGGCAAGCGTTCTTGTGATCTATGCAAGAGCAGCATATCGAATGAGCAGACAGGGGCAGGAAGGAGCAAAAACTGTTTTGGATGTCGCTCCGGCTTTGTTGTCTTTAAAGAGCGGCGAGGAGCTTAGAAAAGAATTATTATAGAAAGAAAAATGGAGAAGGGCGGTGCTGCACATATGAAAATGATTTATGCGATCGTACATGATGAAGACAGCGAGATGGTGATTGAGGAACTAAATAAAGAGCATTTCAGTGTGACAAAGATTTCCACAACAGGGGGATTTTTGAGAAAAGGAAGCACAACTTTAATGATTGGAACAGAAGATGACAAAGTAAAAAGTGCGATTGATATTATTAAAAAGGAGTGTTCTACCAGAAAACGTGTGATAGTCAATACTCCGTATATCGGCAATGGTCTAAGTACCAGTTATGTAGGAGTTCCTGTAAACGTTGAGGTTGGGGGTGCAACGATCTTCGTGATGGATGTGGAAGAGTTTTACAAGATATAAAAGAATATAAAAAAACGGGCTGCTGCAGGCAATTCCCGAATTGAACGGTAGTTATTTAATATTTCCTTAAATACTATCGAAAGGGAAAATAAAAGACTGCAGCAGCCTGTTTTAAGCTGGAAGAAGTCTTGCGGAATATACTTTAGGAGGACAAAGTGGGGAAAGATATCAGTAAATGGAGAAGAAAACGTCAAATACAACTCCGCAGACGTATGGCCATTTTTGCTGTTTGTATGGGGGCTGCGGCAGCACTTATTTTTATGGCAGTTTTTCTAAATAGGAAATCAGAGGAACAAAGCGACACGGAGAGTCAGGAGGAAACAGAGATTGTTCTGACTCCAGAATGTGAAAGCTATCGAAGTGAAGTGGAGACAGTTGCCAAGAAGCATGGAATGACAGAATATGTTGATTTAATCATGGCAGTTATGATGCAGGAAAGCGGGGGGCGTTCTCTTGATGTGATGCAGTGTGCGGAAGGGGTAGTGAATACAAAATACCCTCATGTACCGAATGGAATTACAGATCCGTCCTACTCGATTGACTGTGGAATTCAGGAATTGAAATATGCACTGGAAAAAGTAGAATGCAGCGATCCTACAGACATTGAAAAAATAAAAATTGCTCTTCAGGGATATAATTTTGGAATAGATGGATTCCTTGCCTTTTTAAAAGAAAAAGGCGACGTCAGATGGACGGAAGAATATGCTCAGGAATATGCAAAATATGCTTCAGGAGAAATAGAGAGAGATCCTTCCGATGCTGAGAGCATGGGACCATGGGCATATGGAGACCAGTATTATCCGCTCCATGTGCTGCGATTTTATAAATATGGATAAAAAGAGTTGAGGGAAAAAGAGAAGATATGAAAAAAAATATAATTTTAAAAGGAAATATTTGCTACAGTATAGACAGCAGCAGAATTATTATTAAAGAAAATGCTTTTTTAATATGCAGGGATGGAAAATCAGAAGGTGTATTTGAACAGATTCCAGAAGAGTATCAAAACTTTGAAGTAAAAGATTATGGGGAATGTCTGATTATTCCAGGATGTGTTGATTTGCATCTTCACGCTTCTCAGTTTGCATTCCGCGGTTTTGGAATGGATTTGGAATTATTAGACTGGCTTGATACAATTACATTTCCAGAAGAGGCTCAATACCGGGAAATTAGCTATGCAGAGCGGGCATATCGTATATTTGCAGACACGATAAAAAAGAGTGAGACAACGAGAGCTGTTATTTTTGGAACAATTCATACGGATGCTACGATTCAGCTGATGGATGAGATGGAAAAGACAGGAATTAAAACGTATGTAGGCAAGGTAAATATGGATCGCAATGCGCCGGATATTTTATGTGAAGAGAACGCAGGCATTTCTCTGGAAGAGACAGAGAAGTGGATTGAGAAGACAAGCGAAAGATATAACAACGTAAAACCGATCCTGACACCTCGTTTTGTACCGAGCTGTTCCGATGAGCTGCTATGTGGAATTGGAAAATTACAGAAAAAATACGGGATTCCTCTTCAGTCACATCTGTCTGAGAATCCTAGCGAGGTTTCATGGGTGAGGGAACTTCATCCAGATACCTTATGCTATGGGGAGGCATATGATAAATATGGACTGTTTGGGGAAAATGGAAGAACGATCATGGCTCACAGCGTCTACTCAGATGAAAAGGAAATGGAACTGTTAAAGAAGCGGGGAGTATGGGTGGCACACTGTCCGCAGTCGAATATCAATTTATCTTCTGGAATTGCACCGATCCGCATTTATCTGGATCAGGGGATCCGTGTTGGGCTGGGAACCGATCTGGCAGCAGGATTTTCTATATCTGTTTTACGGGCAATGGGAGAAGCAATTCAGATGTCGAAGATGAGATGGCGCTTGATTGATCAGAATCAAAAACCATTGAGATTGGAAGAAGCATTTTTCCTTGGCACAAAAGGAGGCGGAAGCTTCTTTGGAAAAGTGGGGAGTTTTGAAAAAGGGTACGAGATGGATGCGGTCGTTCTGGATGACACAGCATTGCCATATCCACATCCGTTGAGTGTGCGTCAGAGACTGGAAAGAATGGTTTATCTTTCTGACGATCGCCATATTAAAGCAAAATTTGTCTGCGGAAGACAGATTTTCTGACGGAACGGTAAAGATTACTGTTCCGCAGACTGATAGAGATCAGGACGCAATTCTGTCATGATTTCCAACTCATCTTTTTCAAATGCTTCAATGTTTTCAGAGATGGTGTCATACTTTGCACGGTATACACGAATATCAGCATCATTTACAAGAGATGCCGTATGTCTTGCACAATGTTTTGTGATCAGGACATGTACCTGCTGATCCGCTAAAATCTGAGTAGCAGTGATATCAGCGCGTTTGACTGTTTCATCAAATTGATTTAATAGAAACTGGTGCATATTTGTCTTTAAGTCGTATAAGAAAAAGTACGGCGCATGACTATAAGAGCTGCATACAGTGGAATCCATGCAGTTGCTATTTACCGGAATCGCTATTTTCATGATAAATCCTCCTTTATCTCAGATTCAAAGAAAAATCTGGCTAAAAGTTTGTCAAAAGTGTCAATTACGACCGCCTGCGGCTAAGGCCTTTAAGGCGGAAAAATGTAACTGCCTTGCGGCTGCGGTGAATAAGATTAGTATACACTTTTTTTGATAAGTGTCAATAATGAGGTTTTAGAAAACAGAGAGAAAGTAATGGAATGGCACATTTTTTGACAGGGAAGAGAGAAATGACGGTACTTGACAGAATATCTTTTTTTCTTTATGATAAAATAATAGGAACAGAAAGGAGAAAAACGTGAATCAGGAAAAGAAAAAACAAATTGCGACAACAGCACTCATTGTAGGCGGTTTTATTAACTTTTTGGGATGTATTCATATTTTGCCGTCGATTATTGTGACGATTTCGTTTACATGTGTTCTGCTTCTTGCATTTTTGCTGATATTGACAGGGGGACAAAAGAAAACAAATCTGTTTGCACAGGAGAATGCAACTCTCAGATCGGCCGTTGTATTTTGGTTTGTTACATATATGCTGAGTATCTTAATGTAAAAGAAAATTCAGAAATAAAAAGGAGTATCCCTAAAAATATCTTTCATCATATGGAAAATGTCTGTATATGATATTTACAAAAAATGTGATTGATATAAATCAGGATACTCTTTTTTATAGAAACTTCAGGAAAATGCTCTTTCTTCCATAAAGAGAAAATGAACGCTGCTTTTTTACAGATTTTTCTTTAAAAGACGCTGAATTGGCTGTTCAATCCATCCGTAAAGAATCATTCCAATTCCAAGACTGATAAAAAAGACGGCAGTGAAGTTTTTGACTGGCGTTGAAAAATTCACATATGGAATCAAAAAATAATGAATCAGATAAATGCCATAGCTGGCTTTTCCGATAGAGACAAAAAAAGGAAGTCGAAACAATCTGGAAAAGATGCCGTCTGCATTGGCAAGAATCAAGAAAAGAAAAAGTCCTGTTCCAAAGGCGCATAAAAGCGGTTTATTCCAACCTACATAATAAGAGACAAGCTCAGTATTAAATTTGGAAAGAAAGAAAGCCGAGCTGAAAATAGAACAACAAATCAAGAGCAGACAGATAAAATCAGCGAAAGCTTTTCCAGACAATGTTTTGATAGAAGAACATTTTCCAGATTTATACAGGTATCCAAATGCCATGCCAATTAAGAAAAGTCCCAGACGGAAATTTTGTTCTTTACCGTTGCCCATCAGATAAAAGACATCAGCTGTGAGATATTTCTGTGACAGATAAGCGGCGGCCAGCAAAAGGAAGGAAAGATGCAGATTCTTAAATTTGCAGATCTTTTTCAAAAAGAATAAAACCAGCATCAGAAAAGGTGCAAGAAAATAAAAGAAAACTTCTTGCTGCAGAAACCATAAATGACCTTGACAGTTTGTGAAAAGGAGATTGCCAATCAGTCCTTGTGAGGAATCTGTGATCCAATACACGGACAGTAAGATGATGTAATAAGACGGCAAAAGACGAAGAGCCCGCTTCAGATAAAAAAGTAAAATAGAGGAGATAGAGCAAAAACGTTCCTCTCCATCTGGTATGCTAGGAATAACAAGCAAAAATCCACTCAGAGTAAAAAAAATCGCAACGCCAAGTCCGCCTTGACCTGTCATACCAAAGGCGGAGGTATGACTTGCAACTACAAGGAGAATGGCAAAAGCGCGAACACCATCCAGTTGATCAAATCGTATCTGTTTCATAACAAAACCCTCCACAGTAAAATAGTACAGAAAAAATAAGATAGACTGTACAACCTTTTTATCATAACGCAAGGACTGAGGGTTTGTCTATAAAAAATATATAAAATGATGCGTATTTATTACAAAAATCTTGACATAAGATAGACAGGAGGAAAAATGAAAAAAAATAAAAAGCGGAAATGGATTTTACCAGTCGGTGCAGTATGTTTTTTCAGTATCGCTTCCGGAGCCTGTGCGGCAGAAAGCGAAAATATGCTGAAAGAAGCAGAAATTCATGTCTTTATTGCGGCAAGCTTAGAAAATGCGTTTAAGGATATCATTGCCGTATATCAGGAAAAACAGCCTGAAATAACGATTGTATACAATGCAGACAGTTCCGGAATACTTCAAAATCAGATTGAGGAAGGATATGAATGTGACTTATTTTTCTCTGCGGATGTAAAACAAATGGAAATTTTGGAGCAGGAAGGGTTTGTACAGGAAGGGACAAGAAGAGATCTGCTGTGCAATGAAGTGGTTTTAATCAGTGCAAAAGGAAGCGGTACAAAAGTGACTGGGCTTGATAACTTAGACCAGGCTGAAAGTATGGCTCTTGCAGATGGAAGTGTGCCGGTAGGAAAATATACAAGAGAAGCTCTTGTCAGATCTGGAATTTTGGACACAGCAGAAGAAGCAGCGGAAATTTCAACTGGAGAAATTATGGATACATTGGGAATTGAGATCAATGAATGTTCAAATGTCAGCAAGGTAAAGGAAGCAGTAAAAGAAGGATCATGTGAAATTGGAACAGTCTACTATACAGATGCGTATTCTGTAAAAGAGGACGTAGACATTCTGGAACATATCAGCCAGGATTTGACAGGAAAAATTATTTATCCGATGGCGCGGACTGTAAATGAAGAGGCAGAAGAAGCACAGAAAAGGGCGGCGGATGATTTTTATCAGTTTTTACAGAGCGATGAAGTGATGGATATCTTTGAAGAATATCTGTATCTGCCATATCAGGAGGAATAGAAAGATCAAATATTAGATAAAAGGATAAAAGGAAAGAATGAGAGCGTTTTTTGAAAGTTTGGACTGGAGTCCTCTGATCATTTCTTTAAAGACAGGAGTTGCTGCGACAATTTTTTGCTTTTTTTTAGGGATTTTTACAGCGCGCAAAGTGATGAAAATGAAAGGAAAGGCAAAAGTTGTCATAGATGGAATCTTGACGCTTCCGATGGTTCTTCCTCCAACCGCGGTAGGATTTTTTTTGCTTTTACTTTTCAGCAGAAGAAGACCGCTTGGTATGCTTTTGTATGAAACGTTTGACATCAAGATTGTACAGAGCTGGATAGGATGTGTGATCGCAGCTTCCGTGATTTCTTTCCCCTTAATGTACCGTAATGCAAAGGCAGCATTTGAGTCGATAGATGCAGATCTTGTCTATGCGGGAAGAACGCTGGGAATGTCAGACGTCAAAATTTTCTGGAAAATTGTGCTTCCAACCTCAGGACCTGGCATTGCAGCGGGAACAGTTTTGACTTTTGCAAGAGCGTTGGGAGAATATGGTGCAACGTCTATGCTGGCAGGAAATATTCCAGGAAAGACAGGGACTATTTCGCAGAAAATAGCGATGGTACTGCAAAATGGAGACTATGCAATGACAGGATTCTGGACAGGTGTAATTTTAATCATTGCCCTTTTTCTGATTATTTTGACAAGTATTTTTTCAGCAAAAAATAAAAAATACAGAAAGAGATGGTGAAGCCATGGAAATGAGATTCTGCGCAGAAAAAGCATGGGAAAATTTTACATTGAATATGGATTTTTGCACAGACAAAAAGAGGATTGGCATCTTAGGCTCTTCCGGATCTGGGAAAAGTATGACACTGAAGATGATTGCCGGCATTGAGAATCCGGAAAAAGGAGAAATTACAGTGGGAGATCGTATCTTTTTTTCTTCTGATCAGAAGATCAATATTCCGACAAGAAAGCGAAAAGTAGGATATCTATTTCAACAGTATGCCCTTTTCCCTAATATGACAGTCGAAAAAAATATTGCATCTGGAATCTTTTTGCCCAGAAAAGCCAGAAAAGAAAAAGTAAAGAATTTTATAGAACGATTTCAACTAGATGGATTAGAGAAAAGATATCCTTCTCAGCTTTCAGGAGGGCAGCAGCAAAGAACGGCGTTAGCGCGAATCATGGCAAGTGAACCGGATATTATTTTGCTGGATGAACCATTCAGCGCATTGGACGGCCATTTAAAAGAAGCGATGCAGGAGGAACTCAAGGGACTTCTGGAAGATTTTGAAGGAAATGTGGTTTTAGTGTCGCACAGCAGAGATGAAATTTATAGATTCAGCGATCAACTGCTGATTATTAAGAATGGTTCCTGCATTTTAAATGGAATAACAAGGGAAATTTTTAGATCTCCCAGAAAGAAGGAGGCGGCGATACTGACAGGGTGTAAAAATATCTCCAGAATAGAAAAACTTGGAGAACATCAGATTTTTGCTGTGGATTGGAAAATAAAACTTTATACAGAGGAAAAGATAACTTCCACCGTTCAATATATAGGAATTCGGGCACATGATCTGGAGATGGGACAGAAAGATGGATGCAATACATATCAAATGGAGATGGTAAGCTGCATGGAAGCTCCTTTTGAACAGATATTTTATATCAGACCATATGGATACAGATCAGATACAGAACACGTTAAAATTTGGTGGAAACAGGAAAAGAACTTAAATTGGGAAGATGAAAGCAGACAATTTCCATGTTTTATAAAATTTCCACCTGAAAAATTATTACTGTTAGAAGAATGATTCAGAAAGCAGAATTCCCAAAAAGAAAATACTGAAAAAAAGGGGCTGTCGGGAAATATGGTGTGCTACCTGTCAAGAGGACAATAAAAAATAATAAATTTTGTATCGTCAGCCAAGTTTTGGCTGGCGATATTTTTAGGCTGCTTTTATATA
>JAGZHZ010000024.1 GCA_018366495.1 Clostridiales bacterium | reverse complement strand
CAGCGACCTTTGAAGTATATCACTTCTTTTTCCTTATGTCAAGATGTTTTTTTAATTTTTTCAACTTTTTAAATTATTTGAATTTTTTAAATTGAATATGTATTTCAAAACATTTCTTGGACAACATATTGAATCATACACCAGTCTTCCAAAAATGTCAAGTACTTTTTTATCAACTATTGTGTGTTTTCTTTTTGTCTTTATCAAACACCATACGCACACTGTAAAAAAGACAGCATTCCACTCCGCAAATCACTTTTTGCCTGGTTTTATGCTGTCTTTTCTATTTCTTATTCTTTTATGGTTTTCAGCAGTCTTCCTCTTCTTCCGAAAAACTTTCTATATAAAGGGATGCTAAATCCTTACACTTTATACACTGCTTCCCTATCTTTAATCTTTTCTGCACATCCTCAAATGTGCGATCCCCTGAACGGACTGCCTCTTCGATCTGTCCCAGAGTAATCCCATTGCAGGTACAAATAACTTCCTCTCTATTCATCTGTCTCTTCCTTTTTCGATCTCCCATCCAGCTCAAACCAAAATTCTACTCCATTTTCATAATTTATGGCGCCACATTTTTGATGAAAAGAATCCATGATTGCCTTTACGATAGAAAGTCCAATCCCACTTCCGCCGTATTCTCTTGTTCGTGCTTTATCAACTTTATAAAATTTATCCCAAATGTTCGGCAGATCTGATTCCGGTATAGGATCTCCTGTATTAAATACAGAAACTCTTACTTTTCCGTCCGGTTTTGTCTTGATCTTAACATCGACAATCTTTTTATAATTGATATGATTTAATGCGTTGCTGATATAATTTGTGACAACCTCTTCCACTTTAAATTCATCTGCCCAGACCGGAACAGGTTCCGTCTGAGAAAAACGGATCTGCGCTTCTTTTTGCTGCGCTAAAATCTGAGCCGACTGTACCACTCCGCGAACAAGAGCTGTCAAATCAAACCGTTCCATAAACACTTTTTCATTTCCTGATTCCAGTTGATTTAATGTCAGAAGTTTCTTTACCATGTTGTTCATTTTTCCTGCCTCATCAATGATAACGCTGCAGTAGAAATCTCTGCTTTCCGGATCATCGTTGATACATTCCTGCAGTCCCTCTGCATATCCCTGAATCAAGGCGATCGGTGTCTTTAATTCATGCGAAACGTTTGAAAGAAATTCCTTTCTCATCTCATCAATCTGTGTCTTCTGTTCAATATCCTGCAATAGCTGATTGTTTGCTGTCTTTAACTCTGAAATCGTCATCTCCAATGTCTCGGACATCTTATTAAAATGTTCTCCCAAAAGACTGATCTCACTGCTGCCTCCACTGGAATATTTGGCATCAAAATCTAATTCAGCCATTCTCTTTGATAATTCTGTCAGTTCCATAATTGGCTTCGTAATTTTTTTGGAAATCCAATATGAAATCAATATACTCATTATGATAACTAAAATTCCGACGTACGCCAAAAATTCATTTGAAATTTTTACACTTGAACGGATGCTGTCAAGAGGAACCCTCATCAAAAATACATATGTGGTATCAAAGACGCCAAACATCTCCAGATACTCCTGTTGAGATTTCATGTCCATCGTTTTTTGAAGAGTATAATGTTCGTTCCGCTTGATCAAGGTATCCTCGCTTTTGTCAATCCCCGTCATATATCCGTACAGTCTTCCTGCCATCAGCATTTCACTGCTGTTGTTCGTGACAAGAACCGTTTCCCACTCCTGATTCAGCAAAATTAAAGAAATATTCTCAGCTCCAAATACCTGCATCTTTTCATTTATAATATCCGCATCAGGGCCATACATAGTGATAATCTGATCCAGTTGATTATAGGTGTTAATCAAGACATTCTGTTTCTTTATTGTATAGTAATTTTCCAGAAACAGATTGTTGATCACCCATGTGGAAATCAGAACAGCGATTGTCATTCCAATAAAAGAAAATAAGAGTTCTCCTCGAATAGAATGCCTCTTTTTTTCTAATTTTTTAATGCTTCCTTCTGTTTCTTCTTTTTTTATGATTGGATGTATTGAATGTTTCATTTTCAGATTACCTCAAACTTATATCCCATGCCCCAGATCGTTTTAATATAATCCCCTTTATCTCCGAGTTTACTTCTGAGCTTCTTTACATGAGTATCAATCGTTCTGGCATCCCCGAAATAATCATAATTCCACACACTGTTTAATATTTTTTCTCTCGACAGAGCAATATTCTGATTCTCCACAAAATAAGTCAGCAGTTCAAATTCTTTAAAGCTCAGATCAATCGGCTTTCCATCAATCGTAACCATGTGAGCCGCCTTATTGATCTCAATTGCCCCTGCTTTGATCACATCTTCTTTTGAAAGATTGTTTGTCCTTCTCAAGATCGCTTCCACACGCGCCACCAAAATTTTGGGGCTGAATGGTTTTGAAATATATTCATCCACTCCAAGTTCAAATCCAAGCAGCTCATCCCGCTCATCTGCTTTTGCAGTCAACATAATAATCGGCACTTTTGAGTGTTCTCTGATCGTTCTGCATACTTCCCATCCATCCATCTTCGGCATCATAACATCCAGTATTACCAAAGCAATATCTTTCACAGAAAAAAACAGGTCAACTGCATCTGCCCCATTTTCGGCTTCTAAAATCTGGAAGTCTTTTTTTACAAGGAAATCTCTCACCAGTTTTCTCATTCTGCTCTCATCATCTACAACCAATACTTTCAATCTGTCCATTTTTCACTCCTCCATTTCGGAAACAGTATACAAAATAATTATGAACCTTCTGTGACCTTTTCGATTTTTTTTCGTATTTTTTGCATCTGATAATCCGTAGAAGAGATAATCTCCGCACATTCCTTCAGCTCTTTTAAAATCTCTTCTGAATTTTCTATATCCTTTTTATAGCGAAGCTGATGGTCAAGACTTGCCCAGAAGTCCATTGCAATCGTTCGGATTTGTACTTCCACACGCATCGGTTTCTTCCGTTTCGGCAGAAAAACAGGAACTTCCACTATCATATGATAACTGCGGTATCCGTTTGGCTTTGGATTTTTGATATAGTCTTTTATCTGCAATATTTTTAAATCATCCTGAATTGCCAGCATATGCGCCACGTCATAGATATCATCCACAAAATGACACACCACTCGTATTCCCGCCACATCATTCAGGTTCTTTTCAATAGAATCAAGCGATATTTCCAATCCCTTTCGCTCTAGTTTATTCATGATACTGACATGAGATTTTATCCTTGATTTGATAAAATTAATCGGATTTCTCTTAAACCGTACCGATAGAGCGTCATTTAAAATTTCCAGTTTCGTCTGTACTTCCCGAATGGCACAGCGGTACATCATAATCATCTCTTCATACTGCTGCATCTGCTCTAAAAACTGTTCTGGTACATCAATCTGGTTCGCCTGCTCTAAAAAAGCGACTTTTCTCTTTGTTTCCAGCATCTTTTTATTATTCTCCTTTTTTCATCTGTTTTTTGCCGCAAGATAGTCATAAATCCATCCTGACAGTTCCTGAATTTCTGCCTGTGTCTGAGCATTGCTGCCCATATCATTTACCAAAATGCATAAAATATAGTCTCCAAATACAGTGTGAACAATAGCTGCATCTCCCTCAACCATTCCTTTTTCCGGAACTTCTGCCTCTGCTATTTCTCCCGTCTTGTTTGCTGTCCATTCCTGTTCCCCTGTCAGGCGCGTCTGAAGACCATAAGGAATTTTATTTTTTCTTTCCTGATTCTGCAAAAAAGAAAGCATTTTGGAAGAATCCGCAGTATTCACACACGTTCCGTCATATATTTTTTCCAGCAATGCCGCACAGTCCTTCGCTGAAGTATAATTATCTCCCTCTGTCTGATAGGATAACATCAGCCGCCCCATGGAAGTATCTTCATAGCCATTTTGCTGCGCATACCACGTCACTGCCGCCATTCCTTCATCAGCATTTCCATTTCCAAGAACATCTGTGACAAGTGTATTGCATGCTGTATTATCGCTGACAGTAATCATTGGCTGTACAAGACCTTCTATTGTCTCTCCCTGCACAGTTCCTTTTGCAACGCTGTCATATAATGTCTCCATCACAAACAATTTAATCAGACTTGCAGATTTCATAGAACGTCCATGTTCTTTTGAATAGATGTCACAGACTTCCTCTGTTTTCATTCCCTTTGTTTTCAAATACACGGACCAGACTCCATCATATCCAGCGATTTTCTCCTCTATCAACTGAGTCATTTGACTCTGTTCTATTTTTTCGGTCTGTTTTTTTTCTGTTTGACTGCTCTGAGGAATTATTTTTTCTGTCTCTTTCTCAGAATGCGCTTCTTCAGGTGTCGCCTCTTTTAGGGCAGTCACTTTTGTATCTATCTGATGTCGGCTTCCTTCTGCCTGTATCGTCGGAATCGTATTTGCGCTTTCTTCTTTCTTTAATATCTTATGAAAAATCATTCCTGATTCTGCAGCAATCAAAATCAGCAGCAGCAGAGAAAGTATCCGTAATCTTTTATGTTTCATGCTCTTCCTTCTTTCTTAATACTTGTCCTCAAAGATTCTCGTTCTCTTTTAACGCAGCCTGAAAATATTATCGGTATCTCCAATCCGAAGTGTAGCATTCGTGCCCACATTGCTCCATTTTTCTTTCGGGAGCCGAACCTTTTCATTTAGATACACTCCGCTTTTTGAATAATCCATGACAAAAAATTTGCCTGTCTGCCGATTAAACCTCACTACACAATGTACAGGTCCAACATCCAAAGATTCCAGCCGTACGTTGCAAAGTTCAGGATCTCTTCCGATAATAACCTCTGAAGTATTTTTAAAAGAGATTTTTGCCGAGGCATACTCTCCAGATTCTCCGATCATTTCCCCTGCTGCATGAGTACCTTTCCCCTGCTCTTTTTTATATCTTTTTTCTTTTTTTCTTTCTTTCTCCCCTTTTTGTTTTTCCGATGAATCTCCATCTATAAATAACGTTTTATTCACCATTGGAACAAACGCAAATATCAGTGCTACAATATGGACGCCAAAATTCGCCCACACTCCATACTCTATTTTTTTATTTACAGATACGGAAACTAAATTTGAGATCACCGTATCCGGAAATCCATTCAAAAATATTCCTAAGACGCTGAGAATTGCAATGTCTATTGCCAGCTGTAGCCCACAGCAGAATATCGCTGTCTTTTTTAATTTTCTGTTGGATACAGCTGAAATAAAAATGGCAGATCCGATTTCAACTGCAACCATACCGATCAGTAATCCTTGAAAAATCCGACACAGCATTGCATAATAGTCCGAATTTTCTGTCATTGACAGTAAAAATCTTATATCATTATCCCCCTTAAAAAGACATTCAATGATATGCAGTCCCGATTTTTGATAAGATACTCCAATCGCCGGAATGGAAATATCTACAAATGGGAAAAATATACATCCTGCCCCCAGAAAAAAGCAAAAGATCAACACAATCTGATATGTCAACTGTCTCTTACTACTTTTTTTCATTCTTATTTGATCTCCTCTCTTTTATTTTCACCACAATAAAATCAGAACAATTGCCAGTACTACAGCAATTACACTTTCAATTCCGACCAGAAGCGGTAAAAAATATTTCTTACTCTTATCTTCCTTTCTTTTTCCATCCCTCATTTCCGGATTTGTCTGCCAAAGAATCTGTTCCATCTTCCTCAAAGTAATCTCTTTCTTTTTAGGATCGCTGTTTAAGATACTCATCAATCCTTTTTCTGTATCAGGCTGCGCCCAGATTCCAAGTTCAAACGGAGATTTGATTCGCTCATTTTTTTTTCTGTGTGCATAAGGATATGGCATCTGTCCTGTGATCATCCTGTAAAAAATGGCTGCCGCCGCATACACGTCTGCTTTTTGCCAGAATAATATGGTATCTTCATATAATTCTTCTGGAATATATTCGCTTCCTTCAAACAGTCTGCCTCTTGCTTTATTTTCATTGACACGGACGCCAAAGTTGACTAATTTTATCTGATCTTCTGTCACTACGATATTATCAACTGACAGATTTCCATGCGAAAGTCCCTTTTGCTGAAGCTGAATCAAAATCTGCATGATCTGCTTCATCCATCTTCTGGCCTGGCTGAATAAAAGAGGATTTTCCTGTTCCAGAATCTCTCCTATCGTCTCTCCATTTATATATTCTCTGACATAATACACTGTCCCATACTGCATCATATGGTCATATACTCTTCCAATTCCATCAATTTCATCAATATGGCTCCAGTTTTCAATTTCCTGAAAAAATGCTCTTTTTCCAGATTCATATAATTTTTCCCATTTGGGATCGCTTGCTACCTCTCTTCCATCAATCCGAAATGCAATCTGTTCTGGAAAATATTCTTTGATCACTGCTTTTTTTTCAATCAGATTATCCCATCCTATATAACTGATTCCAACTGGATCTTGATGGAAAGCCTTTCCGATAATGTAGCGTTCAGATAAAGCTGTGCCTGGTCTATGACTAAATCTGTTGACATGATCTGCTGTTTTAGAATATCCACAGTAAGGACACTCACGAGCCTGTGCAGAATATTCTCTCATACAGCCCATACATTTTATCATTCGTCTCATCTCCCCTTTTCTCTGTCTTTCCACCATATCGTATCCATCATCGAATCCATACTCCTATTGCTGAATAATTATCCATATATTTATTCCGCCCATTCTGCAGAATAATTTTTTCCATTGTATTTAGCCAGTGTGCCGCACTCTTTGCATTCTGAAGCGTATTCTCCATCCACTCCTCCGTGATGTATTCCCAGAATCCGTCGCTGCACATTAAAAATGACATTCCCGTTTTCAACTGTATCACGCTCGACAAATCGTATGAATCTTCTGTCCATTCGCTTCCAATCACTCTCAAAAGTCGGTTGCGATCCGGATGCGTTCGAATTTCCTCTTCCGAGATCTCTCCGCTTTTTACAAGCATTTGCGGAACACTGTGATCTGCAGTGCGTTTTTTTAAAAAACCATTTTCAAAAAAATACAGTCTTGAATCTCCGATATGTGCCCAGGAAGCTTTTTCTCCGTCAATCAAAAGAGCCACCAACGTTGTCTTCATCTGTTCAGAAGCGTGATACAGTCTTTGTCTGTCAAGCAAACGTCTCTGCGAATTTTCAAACAAATCAGGCAAATATCGATCATAAACTTCCATTTGTTCAAACAGTCCAGCTCCATATTCTACTGTCATCTGTGACGCAACCTCTCCGGCTCCATGGCCTCCCAAGCCATCAGCCAGTAAAAATACACTTGCTCCCTTTTTTTCTTTCATACGGATACAGTCTTCATTGTTTTCTCTTTTCCCTTGTCTGCTGAACATTGCATATGTAATCATACAATTCTCCCATACTTTTCTTTCTTTTCCATGACTTGATGCAAAGATTCTCTCATTTTATTTATTATACCACATCTCTCCTCATTTGTTATCAAAAAAATCCGCTCTCCTTCACGGAATCACAGACTGGTTCCAAATACTTTTTTCATCATATCTTTTCCTTTAAATTTTGATACAGTCTGGCAATCGGCAGTCCGACCACATTATAATAGTCTCCATTGATCTTTTTTATATATTTTGCTCCGAAAACAGATTGTATCCCATAACCGCCTGCCTTGTCTTTCCATTCTTTTTCACTCGGATTATTCCCATCGTTTGTTTCAATATATTCCCAGATTTCTTCCTCTTCCATCGGATATACTTCCACATCGGTTTTCTGTGCAAAACATTGTCTTGTCTGTATTTTCCCATCTTTACATTCTAAAAGTGATACCCCGGTCCAAACTTGATGCACTTTTCCCTGCAGGCTTTTTATCATGTCAAATGCCTCTTCTCTGCCACGCGGTTTTCCCATAATCTTTCCGTCTAATGCCACAACCGTATCTGCCCCTATCACAATCGCTTCCCCTGCTGTTTCCCAGGCGACTGCTTCTGCTTTTTGTAATGACAATTCCAACACAACCTCATCTGGTCTTTCCTTTGTGATTTTTTCTTCACACTGACTGACCTTGATCTCAAATGGAATCTGAGCCTGCGTCATCAGTTCTTTTCTTCTGGGTGAACCTGAAGCTAAAATAATTTTTTTCATTTTTCCTCCTGTATTGCATCTGCTATCAGATCTTGTTGTTCTGTTTTTTCTTCAGTCGTTTTTATATGACGTCATTATACTTTAATATACGAAATTTTGTAAAGTCTTCCATCTATTTCCATCTATTTTTTTCATCTTTTTTGCTCTGACCCTTGACTTCTTATTCTTTTTTGATTATACTATAAAAATAGTCTGCAAACCATACTACACCTTTTCGGGGTTGTACTGGTTTCGACGGGGGTTTTGCAGTTGAGGCAGCCATCTGCGGGCCGGGACCGCATAGTAAACCGGAAACTTAAATATAAACGCAGACGAAGAATTAGCGTTCGCAGCCTAATGGCTGCTGTCGGCCTTAGGTCACTCACAGCTTAAGTCACCGGCATCAAAGATGTGAGGCACTTTATCCCCTAAGCTTTGCGGGGATAAAAGACTGCATGAAGCTACTAAAATCGGAAGTTTGTCATTAGACGTCCGACAGAGGGAATGTCAAAATAATGACTGTGATGGGAGATACCGCAATGAATAGGCTTTCGGACAGGGGTTCGATTCCCCTCAGCTCCATAAAAAAGAAGTACCATTCGCTTTTTTTGCGAAATGGTACTTCTTTTTATTTTTTAAATCATTTTTCCTGCATAAATTTCATAAATCTGATCACAGATCTGCCGCGCCAGAATTTTGTCATGTGTAATAAAAAGATACGATGTGTTATATTGCTGCTGATATTTTTTTAAAAATTGTATAATCTGAGCCTGAGTAATTACATCCAGCATACTTGTCGGTTCGTCCAATACAATTATTTCTGGCTCCATAACTAAAATTCTAGCTAATGCCGCGCGCTGCAATTCTCCACCGCTTAATTCCATAGGTCTTCTTTCTAAATGCTCTTCATGCAATCCAAACTTCTCTATATCTTCGATTAATATTTGCCTGGAACATTCTTTTTTACAGACATGATATGGCTCTTCCATACTTTTTTTCAAAGGAAGCATTGGGTTAAAAGAGACTTCCGGATGCTGAAATAAAATTTGGATCTTTTTTCTCTGCTCTCCTTTGAGCGGAAAAATTACTTTTTTATCATGATAGTATATTTCACCACCATCAGCTTGTGTAAGCCCTGCTACAATCTGCCCCAAAGTTGATTTTCCACTTCCACTTTCACCCAAAAGACCGATCGTTTGTCCCTGACCGATTTCAAGAGATACACTTTTCAAGGCATAAAACGGCTTCTTATCTCCTGTTCTGCTTTTATATTTTTTTGTGATATGATCCGCCTTAATCAACATAATTCCAACACCTCACTTTATGTCCTTTACAGTTTATCATTGGAGGTTGTTGTATTATACAACGTTCTTTGCACATTCTGCATCTTGGAGCATAGCGGCATCCTCCCAGTCCATATTGTTCATGCGCTATCGCAAATCCTTTGCTTACCTTTAATCCATTCTCTGGCATTGCTGCAATCATATCTTGAGTATACGGATGAAGCGGATGATTTAAAATCTCTTCTGCTGCTGCATACTCTACCTGATTTGCAGCGTACATGACACTGATCGACTGAGCAATCTTTTTAGCAAAATTTAAATCATGTGTCACACATAAAATCGTCTCGTCCTCCAGCATTTGAAAGCTTTCTGCAACCATTGCAACCCGTTTTTCGTCTAAACCTTTCGTAGGTTCATCTGCCAAAATGATCTGCGCTCCTGCTGAAATTCCCATTGCAATCATAGCTCTTTGACGCATTCCTCCGCTATATGTATGAGGATATTGTTTAGCCATAATCTCCTCATTTCCTATGTGGAATTTCTTTAACAGCTCAATGCTTTTTTGAAATGCTTTCTTTTTTGTAGTCTTTCGATGTTCCAGAAGCGGTTCACCTACTTGAAATCCAACGTTCAGAAGAGGATTCATTCCATTTCCGCTTCCCTGAGGAACATAAGAAATCTTCTTTCCGCGTATTTCATCCCATTCCTTCCTTTTTAACTTCAAAAGATTTTTTCCCTCAAACAGTACTTCTCCTGTCACAATCGCATTTTGTGGCAAGAGTCCTAAAATTGCCAGAAGCAAAATACTTTTTCCGCTTCCTGTTTCGCCTACGATTACTACTTTTTCTTTTTCTTTTGCGCAAAGATTCACATTTTCCACTGCCTGAACAGAATGGTTTGAAGCAAATTGTACAGAAATATCTTTTATCTCTAACATTACTATTTTCTACCCCTCTTTTTTCTGCTGTCCATAATATCCAATCAGCATAAATCCTAATACAGCGATGGAAATGCAGATAATCGGAGGAATATACCACCACACCTGCTGTTTCATAATACTATTTCTAAAAAATGCATAGTGTAATACATTTCCCCAGCTTTTTTCTCCATATGTACCCAATCCCAAAAAACTCAGACTGGATTCTGTCATCATGGCACTGGAAACGGCCAGGGCTCCTCTCGTAAATATAAGGTCTTTCATGTTTGGCAACAGATGTTTCCACAAAATGATGATGGGATGAACTCCCATTGTCTTTTCAATTTTAATAAATGGCATTTCACATAGCTGCTGCACGCGAGAACGCAAAATTCTTGCCGTTCCCGTCCACGCTGTGATGCTGATTGCGATAATCAGACTGGCTTTTCCCGGTTTTAAATATGCTACCAGCAATACGGTAAGGGGCAGGGACGGAACTGCCATTGCAATATTTGTCACAGCTGTGATTATCTTATCTGCTATTCCTCCAAAATATCCCGAAATCATTGCCATAACCGTTCCTATTCCCGTCACAACAAATGCTGCAAAAATACCAATATATAAAGATACCCTTGTTCCATAAATCATCTCACTGAAAATATCCTGTCCCAAATCATTTGTGCCAAGAATATGTTCCTTGCTTGGTGGAAGATATCCCTGCATCATATCTGTCGGATCATATGGCGCAATCTGTTCTGCAAATACAGCGATGAACAGGAAGAAAGATATAATTAAAATTCCACCGATCATAGGCAGATTTTTTTGCTTTTTTTTATTCATTCGCTGTATCCTCCTTTAACCTCGGATCGATCCATATATTGATCATATCACTGATTAAATTGCTGATGACTACGCAGAAAGCAGAAATTAAAAAACAAAGCTGTGCTGTTGGGAAGTCTCTGT
Source organism: Clostridiales bacterium (assembly GCA_018366495.1). GTDB lineage: Bacteria > Bacillota > Clostridia > Lachnospirales > Lachnospiraceae > JAGZHZ01. Next base: position 24,232 of record JAGZHZ010000024.1, on the reverse strand, counting down.
TCTGCACTGCATTATACATTAACATTCCCATGCCTTTCCATCCAAAAACCACTTCTACCACCATAGAGCCTGATAACAGGCCTCCCATCTGCATACAAAAAGATGTCATGTATGGAAGCATGGCATTTCTCATTACATGTCGAAATAAAACTTTCTTTTCGGATATTCCCTTTGACGTTGCTGTTAAAACATATTCTTCTTTTCTTATCTGAGATACAGCACTTTTCATCAGCATAAAATCACTTGACGTACGAAAAATCACCATAATTATAATCGGCAGCCACATATGATGCAGAATACTTAGTGTTCTTGCAAATCCTGTCTTTCCTGGTGAAACCATTCCATTAATAGGAAACCATTTTAAGTTATACGCAAACAATATCAACATCAAAAGACAAAGACAGTTTGATGGGATCGTATTCAATACAAGAAATACCGGTGTCATAATTTTATCAAACAGTTTTCCGGGTTTCCATCCAGCCATAACACCAAGTACAGCGCCAAAAATTCCTGCTAAAATCCAGGTAGGCACTGACAGCAATAGGGTCCAGCTGCAGGCTCTCATTACATTATCCAGCACCGGCATCTGATTTGTATAAGAAATTCCAAAATCAAATGTGACTATACTTTTGAGATATTTAAAATATTGAGCTGAGAGAGAATCATTCAATCCATATTTCTCAATCATTTTATTTAAAGTTTCCGGGTCATTATCCAGAAGATAATAATATTCTTCCTGACCTACCAGATGAATAATCGGGTCTCCTGGCATAATATGGATTAACATAAAACTGATCGTAATGATAAAATAAATTGTCAGGAGCGCTATTCCTACCTTTTTCCATATTTGTCTATACAATATATTTCCTCCTCAAAAAAGGGATGTCTTTGGCATCCCTTTCTTGGCTGTTTATTTTGCTGTCAGTTCAAACCATGTCGTGCTGTTGATAACTCCCCATGATGGATAGTTATTCCATCCCGTATATTTATCTGTGCGGTATGGGAAAAATGCTGTTTCCCAGCAAAGCGCCTGTGCATCTATTGTATCTGCCATATACTTCTGCAGCTTTTTACAGTTTTCAATATAGACTTCATCAGAAACTGCCTGCGTCATAGCATAGTAGTCTTTTTTAAATTCTTCATCATGAACAGTTCCCCAGATCCAAGAGGACTCTCCTTCTCTTAGTTCAGCCATAAAATAACGGAATGCTGTGCTGTAAGATGCCATGCCAGAAGTTGTCAATGTAATAGAAAAGTCATAATTTCCTTTTGTCATATTGTCTTCCCAGACTTCGCTGTTTGAAATACTTTCTTCATCTAAATGATTTTTTATTCCTACTTCATCCAGACTTTTCATAATCACTTCAGCAATACGCATTCTCAAATCCATACTGCTGCTGTACTGAGGTGTGACTGATACATCCATTTCACTTCCATCTGGCATTTCACGATAACCATCTCCGTCAATATCTTTATATCCTGCTTCTTCCAACAGTTGTTCTGCTTTATCCGGATTATATTCTAATGTTGGCAGAGCTTCATCATATCCTTTACAGCTTGGCGGAATAATACCTTTGCCTGGAATCTGTCCATATTCTCCATTAATTGTAGATGCCAGCTGTTCATAATTTAATGCCAAACTTGCTGCTTCTCTAAAATTTTTGTCGCTGCCAGGCATACGATCTTTTCCATATTCCAGCTGATAACATCCTGAAAATGCACTCTCTCCCAGATCAATATCTGGCGTTCCTTTTACTGTATCGATCACTGAAGCATCAATAGGATTTGCATAGTTATACATAGCATCAATGTCACCCTGCATCATCGCCATCATCAACGTACTCTCATCTGAATAACTCTGAAGTGTCACACTGTCTACTGTAATCTCTCCAAGGAAATCATTCTCCGGCACTGCTTCATAATAAGATGTCTGAGAATCCTGATCGCTCCAAACCAATTTATATGGACCACATCCAATGGCTGCCTCTGGACCTGTTACGCTGGAATAGTCCTCCACTCCTTCCCAGATATGCTTTGCAAAAACACAGGCATTATTATTGCATGAAGAATTCAGCCAATAATATGCGTCTGGTTCGCTAAATGTCAGCAGACAGGAATCCTCCCCTGTCAGTTCGATCTTTTCCAGGTTTTGAAGACTGCCTACTTTTTTTACATCTCTCATAAATTCAAATGTAAATATGATATCTTCGCTCGTTACAGGCTGTCCATCATGCCATACAGCATCTAACGGAAATGTAAAACTTAATTGTTTCCCATCCCCTGAAATTTCAAAACTCTTAAAAAAATAAGGCTGTAATTCATTATTTTCATCTCGGTATACAAAGTTTCCCTGCGTCAGTCCATTATAATTCATACGTCCAAATGCATCTGACTGCGTCTGTGAGTTGAATACATTATTTTCTGCTGTTGTACCAATCACCAGGTTTTCTACATGTTTTACCATTTCCTCTGCATTAGCCGTCCCTGGGACTGCCATTGCCATGCACATCGCCGCACTCAGCAGCAAACTTACCCATTTTCTTTTCATTTTTAAATTCTCCTCTCATCTTTCTGTAAAACATTTGCCATTATTTCTGAAATATACAGAACACATATTTTCTTACAGGATTTGCGAAGCAAATACGTCTGTTTGCTGATCTTTATGGTCGTTGTGCATTTTTTCGTAATTTTCCACGCAAAAAGGCATCCCTTTATTTTGGGATGCCTCTTCATTTGCTTTATTTTCCAACAATATTTTATGTACAAAAATAAACGTATTCTTTCGGTTTCGCAGTTAAGCGTTTCAAAAAATACAACTCGCAAATGTATCTATTCTCCCATCGAAAATAATTATACATATAAAGCAAAAAGGCAGGTCTCCTGACTTCGGTTCATCCTCCTGATCACCTTCCCAATGAAATAACTATTCATCAGTGGTTTTTCATCATTCGTCCCCTTTACAGTAGCGAGGGCTGTTGCAGATTTCCACTGCATTCCCTTTTCATCATGATATTTTTACAAATTCATGAACCTTTTTACCGCTTCAGTTTTACAAATTTTATTATATCATTCATTTATCTTAATGTAAAGATAGAGATAAAATAAATATGAATCTTTTTCTCAGTCTAACCCTAAAATTTCTGCCAGTACTTCAATGATAATCTCATTTGTACAGGATTTAATATATCCCATCATATGAAGCAGAATTTCGTCCTGTTTCTGGGCCTCTGTCAGCTTCTCATTATGTTTTGTCTGATCAATCAGCATAATCAGCTGTGGTGTCAGTTCTTCATACATTTCTACTGTCGTATCGGATACTAATTTTGATAATTCTTCTTTCGTTCTGGGTACCATTTATTATCTCCTCTGCCTTTCTGCTCTCTCACCATGATTAGTACAAATTTTTTACCTTAAATTCTCTCTCCGTCTCTCTTCTCTGATCTTTCTTAGCAATATCCTGTCTCTTATCGTACAGTTTCTTTCCCCTTGCAAGGCCAATCTCTACTTTGACGAGACTGCCCTTAAAATATACTTTCAGCGGTACAAGTGTATATCCTTTTTCTGCAATTTTCCCTGTGATTTTATTGATCTCATATCGATGCATCAGCAATTTTTTCACACGCAGCGGATCCTTATTAAAAATATTGCCTTTTTCATATGGACTGATATGCATTCCGTATACCATCACTTCTCCGTTTTCAATTCGGATAAAGGATTCCTTAATGCTGCATTTTCCCATGCGCAGCGATTTAACTTCTGTTCCATGCAGAGAAATTCCACATTCATATGTGTCCTCAATAAAATAATCATGATACGCTTTTTTATTATTTGCAATTAATTTTACAGACTGTGCTCCCACGCTGCTCCTCCTCGCTTTCCTTCTGTTCTTGCCCTGTCAAACCATCTTTTTCTGCCCCTGCTGTTACAGGAGCAGAACTTAGATTTTAGATAAATACAAAGTCGATTGTGCGCGTCTCAGGATCTGATCTCAACACCTGAATTTTCACTTTCTGACCTAGGCTGTACACTTTTCCAAATTGAGATCCAATCATTTCCATCGTTTCTTCTTTATAATAATACATATCATCCCACATATTTGAGACGTGAACCATTCCTTCAATTGTATTTGGAAGTTCCACATAAATTCCCCATGTTGTGATCCCTGAGATCACTCCCTCATACTCTTCGCCCAGATGAGATTTCATATACTGAGCCTTTTTCATCTTTTCCGTCTCTCTCTCAGCCTCATCCGCTCTGCGCTCCAGCTTACTGCACTGATCTGCCACAGCTGGCAGGATTGACTGATAATGATTTACCCGATCTGCATTTAATTTTCCTCTCAGATTTTCTTTTATGATACGATGAATCTGAAGATCTGGATATCTTCGGATCGGCGATGTGAAATGGCAGTAATATTTCGCTGCAAGCCCAAAATGTCCAGAACATTCCACTGTATATTTTGCCTGCTTTAAAGAACGCAGTGTCAGGCGGCTGATCAAATCTTCTTCAGGGGAATCTTCTATCCGAGCCAAAAGTTTCTGAAGCTCTTTCGGATGAATCTCTTCTTTTGTATTTTTAATGGAGTATCCAAAATTATAAATGAATGCTGCCAGCTTTTGAATTTTTTCAGGATCTGGGGTATCATGCGTACGATATAAAAATGGAATTTCCTGCCAGAAATAATCCTCTGCTACCGTTTCATTTGCAATCAGCATAAAGTCTTCAATCAATTTTGTAGCCGTATTTCTTTCATACGGCCGGATTTCAACTGGAACGCCCTTCTCATTCAAGATCATTTTCGTCTCTGGAAAATCAAAATCAATAGAACCTCTTTTTCTTCTCTTTTTCCTGAGAACCGTCGCAAGCTGTTCCATCTCTTCAAACATAGGCACAAGTTCTCTGTACTTTTCTATTTCCTGTTCATCATGATCCTCCAGAATCTTTTTTACACTCGTATAAGTCATCCGCCTTGTGACACGAATCACAGTCTCGCAGATCTGATGGCTGACTACATTTCCTTTCTCGTCAATATCCATGAGACAGCTCAGCGCCAGTCTGTCTTTTCCTTCATTTAAGGAACAGATTCCATTGGAAAGTTTATGAGGAAGCATTGGAATCACACGGTCCGCCAGATATACGCTTGTCCCTCTTTTCAATGCCTCCCTATCCAGCGCGCTGTTTTCCTGCACATAATTTGTCACATCGGCAATGTGAACGCCAAGCTGATATAATTGTCCTTTTCTTGTCAGCGAAATTCCGTCATCTAAATCTTTTGCGTCTTCTCCATCGATTGTCACAATCGTCCAGTCTCTCAGATCAGTTCGGAATGCACGGTCTGCCTCTGACACTTCATCTGGTGTTCTCTGTGCCTGTCTCAGAACTTTTTCCGGAAACTCAAGCGGAATCTCCTGTGCATAGACAATAGACAGTACATCCGTGCCCGGATCGTTGATATGACCGATGATTTCTTTGACCTTTCCTTCCGGCTTTTTTCGATCTCCGCCGTAATCCGTGATTTCCACAAGTACTTTATGACCGTTTACTGCGCCTTTTGACCGCTCGATCGGAATAAAAATATCTTTTCCGATTCTTTGGTTATCTGGGACAACAAATCCAAAATTTTTGTTTTTCTGATACGTTCCTACCACCTCTGTGATTCCATGTGAGAGAATCTTGATGATTCTTCCTTCCGGGCGTTTTCCCGTCCGTTCCGGAAGCATTTCCACTTGAACTTCATCTTTATGAAGCGCTCCCATCATATCATCCTCAGAGATAAAGACATCTTCCTCTTTTCCTTCAATCTCTACAAATCCAAACCCTCTCGGATGACCGATAAACGTTCCTGTAAAAATCTTTCTCTTTCTTTTTCTGTATTTTCCCCTTTTGGAGATTTCTATTTTTCCCTCTGCAATCAGCTCATCCAAAACATATTCCAGCTCTGGGCGCATTTCCTTTGTCACCTGCAAAACAATCGCCAATTCCTTGATTTTCATTGGGACATATGTCTTATCGCAGATAAACTGATATACGATTTCTTTTCTTTTCTGTAATAAATCCATATCCATCTGTTGTTCCGTCCTCCGTTTTTTCTTTTTTGTTGTTCTCTGTCTTCAGAGTTTCTCTGACAAAAGAGGCAAAACGGGCTGCTGCAAAACATAAATTTCTTCTCTCAGCACTTTTTCTTTTTGGAAAAATCTGCCGAAATCTGAAAGTATATGATATTTGCAACAGCCCGTCTTTTCTTTGTGATCACAGAAAATACAAAAAACCTTTTTCGCTGCCTTTCTCCGGTGAAAAAAGTTTTCTGCATTCTCCTTAAAAGTTAATGTTCAGCACGATTGCCAATATAATAAAAGCAAACGCTAAAATTCTCGTTGCTTTAAGAGCAAATCCTTCTGCAGAGCGTCCTTTATTTTTTGCCCAGTACGTTTCCGTTGATCCTCCGCCCAAGGAGCCCAGTCCATTCTGTTTTCCTTCCTGCATCAAAATTAAAACGGTTATCGCAAGACAAACGAGTCCAAAGATCACTGTTAAAATCGTTCTCAAAACTGCCACGGTTACACCTCCTATATCATACATTGTCTAGTTTATCATAGCCAATTCTTTTTTTCAACTGATATTTTCGGTGTTTTGTATCTGTCCAGAAATTATTTTTCAAACGGATCTGTGTAATATGCTCCTTCTTTTAGTTCCTCCTCAATGCGTAAAAGCTGGTTATATTTCGCCACACGTTCACTTCTCGCCGGCGCTCCTGTTTTGATCTGACCAGCTCCCGCCGCGACTGCCAAATCTGCAATCATTGTATCTTCTGTCTCCCCAGAACGGTGTGAAATAATCGTGCGGTATCCCGCCTGTCGTGCTGTCTCGATCGCCTCCAGCGCTTCTGTCATTGTCCCAATCTGATTTACTTTTATCAAAATCGCATTTCCTGCACCGAGCTCTATTCCCTTTTTCAGACGTTTTTTGTTTGTGACAAACAGATCGTCACCGACGAGCTGTACTCTTTCTCCGATACGCGCCGTCATCTTCTGCCATCCTTTCCAGTCTTCTTCCCAAAGTCCATCCTCAATCGAGGCAATCGGAAATTCTTCCAGAAGATCTTCATAATAGTCAATCATTTCTTCCGCACTGCGTGCCACTTCTTTTCCTTTCATCCTGCTCTCACCCGGAAACAGATACCGTTTTCTCTTTTCATCATACAATTCACTTGCCGCCGCATCCAGTGCAAATACAATATCTTCTCCCGGTCTGTATCCACTTTCTTTTACGGCGCGCATCATCAAATCCAAAACGGCTTTTGCGTCAGGCAAATTTGGGGCAAATCCTCCTTCATCTCCAACTCCTGTTGCCAGACCTTCCTCTTTTAAAATCTTCTTTAATGTATGGTAAATTTCAGCACACATCCGAAGTCCCTTTGAAAAGCAGCAGGCGCCGGACGGCATAATCATAAATTCCTGCAGATCTACCGTATTGTCGGCATGACATCCCCCATTTAAAATGTTCATCATAGGAACAGGCATCCTTTTTGCCTGAATCCCTCCTAAGTAGCGAAATAAAGAAAGATCAAGCGCTCTTGCAGCTGTTGCAGCCACAGCCATGGACACACCTAAAATTGCATTTGCCCCCAGATTTTCTTTTTGCTCTGTTCCATCTGCCCTGAGAAGGATTCTGTCAATGCCTTCCTGATTGAGTACATTTTCTCCGATAATCAGGTCAGCAAGAACGGCGTTGACATGATGCACGGCACGCTTTACACCAAGTCCGTGATATTTTTTTCCTCCATCTCTCAGCTCCACTGCCTCAAACGTCCCTGTCGACGCCCCGGAAGGCACTGCTGCTCTTCCAACAGCTCCGCCTTCTGCCATAATTTCGACCTCCAATGTCGGATTTCCTCTTGAATCTAAAATTTCTCTTCCGATTACATCCACGATTGCTATATATTGATACATAGAAAAACTACCTCCTTTTTATAGAGGTAGTCTATCCATTTTTTCTCTATTTCATGCTAAACTTTTCTAACTCGTCCAGATAAGATTCAAACACCTGAAGCGCTTCTTCCACTGGTTTTGATGTTGTCATATCCACGTCACAAATTTTCAGAAGGTCAATTGGGTCCATACTTCCGCCGCTGCTTAAGAATTTCAGATAATTTTCTACTGCGTTTGGCTCCCCATTTAAAATTTTCTGGCTGATTGCCACTGCTGCTGAAAATCCTGTTGCATACTGATATACATAAAACGGCGTATAAAAATGTGGAATTCTCGCCCATTCTACAGCAATCTGCGGATCTGAAATCATCTGGTCTCCAAAGTAGAACTGATTCAATTTATGATAAATTTCACACAGACGATCTGCTGTCATCGTCTCTCCTGCCTCCACAGCAGCATGTGTGATTTTTTCAAACTCTGCAAACATCGTCTGACGGAACATCGTCCCCTTAAACTTGTCAAGGAAATAATTGATCAGATACATTCTTTCCTTTTCATCTTTTGACTGTTCCAGCAGATAGTGAATCAGAAGAGCCTCATTACACGTCGAAGCTACTTCAGCTACAAAAATCTTATATCCTGCATACAGATATGGCTGTGCTTCGTCTGAGAAATAAGAATGAAGAGCGTGACCCATTTCATGCGCAAGAGTAAACACATTTGTCAGATTTCCATTGAAATTCAACAGCACATACGGATGTGTGCCATATGCCCCCCATGAATATGCCCCAGTACGTTTTCCCTCATTTTCATAGATATCAATCCAACGGCTTTCCATCCCCTGTTTTAAAACAGTACCATATTTTTCTCCCAATGGTTTAAGCCCTCTTTGAACGATCTGTTTTGCCTCTTCAAATGTATACGTTTTCTGAACCTCAGATGCAAGCGGCACATATACATCATACATATGCATTTCATCCAGCCCCAAAATCTTTTTCCGCAATTCTACATATCGATACATCAGAGGCAATTTTTCATGGATTGTATCAATCAGCTGATCATAGACAGATACCGGAATAGCGTTGCTGTCCAGATAATACTCTCTTGACGATGAATAGTGATGTTCTTTTGCAAAAAAAGATGATTGACGCAAATTTGCGTCAAATACAGCTGCAAGTGTATTTTTAAACTGTTCATAGGAACGATAAAAAACTTCAAATGCTTCTTTTCTCACTCTTCTGTCGCTGTTTTCTTCCATTGCCACAAAACGTCCTGATGAGAGCACCTGCTCTTCTCCATTTTCATCTCTCACACTTCCAAATGTAATGTCTGCATTGTTAAACATTGCATAGATCTGATACGGTGCATTGCCCATCTCACCTGCTCTGGCAAGCATTTCTTCTTCTGCTATGGAAAGCGTATGAGATTTTCCACGCAGAATCTCATCTAAAAATCTCTTATAAAATTTCAGTTCTTTACTCTGTTCCATCCACTGATCCAGTTTTGCCTCATCCAGAGTCAGAATCTCAGGCACTGCAAATGCAGTTGCACTGCTCACCTGATTTTCCAGCACCTGTGCTTCGCCTGCCAGCTTCTGATACACACTGTTTTTTGTATTTTCATGAAGTTTCTGATTTGCATATACATGAATTTTTTCATGGCGTTCCATCAGTTTTGCATATTCATTTAAAAACTGCAGCAGTGTCTCTTTCTTCTCTGTCAATTTTCCCTTAAACTCACCGATCGCTTTGATCTGACTGCGCAGTTTTTCTGTGTCTTCCCTCCAAAGCTCATCGTTTTCATACAAGTCTTCGATTGCCCAGCAATCTTCTTTTTTTACTTCTTCTCGTTTCAGCAATTTTTTCTGTGCCACGCTGTTTCCTCCTTCTTCTCGCTGACTCTCTATCTATCTCGGTACATCTGCAGAATAAACAGACTCTTTTTTTCTTTTTCATTGATCAGATATTCTTTTCTGAAATGATACTGCGGATATCGTCTGCAGTTTTTCTGAATCAATGCTTTTTCAGATGTGTATAAGAGCAAGATTCCTCCATCTTTTAAATGTGTCATTGCTTTTTCAAAAAAGTTTTGATACAGCCCTGCAATCTGTCCTTCGTTTCTGTTTTTATTCTTTCCAGGCAGATTTGTCACAATTTCATCAAACAAATATTCATGCTCAAAGTCAAAAAAATTCCTGTTGATATAGTGGATTGGAAGACCGGCTCTTTTCGTATTTTCTCTTGCCTTTTCTACTGCTTCCTCCAAAATATCAAGACCATACATCGTTCGTGCCTTCACAGCCGCATTTCGCTCAATCAGCATCGTTCCAACTCCGCAAAATGGATCTAAAACCTGTGCATCTTCTTTCATATATTCCTTTCCAAGTTCCATCAAAAGCGCCGCATTGACAGGTGCGATGGAAGTCGGCAGATATTCTTTGCGATAAGAGAAACGTTCATCTGATATAGTATACAATTTTAAAAGCGGTATAAATTTGTCGTCTTTTGTCTGGATCAGACGAATTTCAATTTCATATTCTTCCGGTGCGTTTTTCCATTTTCTTCCGGATGATACCTCCAGCTTTGCCGCCATTCTCCGAATCCATATTCCCTTTTTCTCAAAAGGCATATTGCTCTTTAATTCTACCCGAAAGAAAAAAGGTTCCTTTCCTTTATGAAGACCTGCGATAAAATCTGTCATTCTGGATCCTCCCAGAAGGCTTCCAATCTCTTCTGGCGTTCCCTCCAAAGAAGAGATCCCCGGAATCGGGAAAAGCATCTCTTTCCATGTCCGAATCTTTAAAATCTTTTCGATCTCGTCAGTGTAAAAACGAATTCCTCCTGCCAGCATCGTCACTTTATCAAGATTAATCTGCTTTCTCGTCGCTTCTCTCTGACATCTGTTTGTCAGCAAAATCACTTCGGCAGATTTTCCCGCAGGTATCCCTGTAAATGTATGCTTTTTCGGTTTTTCATACATAAAAATCATATTCTGGAGCAATGCAGCTTCTTCCCGCAAATGTTTTATCTCCTCTGCATTTTCCTCCATATTTTCAATCTGAGCTTTTCGCTCTTTCAGTACAGGCAGATATGGAGCAAATTCATAAGAACGAATTGCTTTTAAAAAATCAGGCCGTACAAATAAAGTCTGTTCTTTCTCATATGCGCGCACTAAATCAGGAAGCATCTCATCACATTCCATTTCTCCCAGAATTAAAGCTGCATTCTTTCGCACTTTTGCATCTTCATTTTCCAGCAGTTCTGCAAACAGATCATATTCTCCTCCCAGGAGATATGCTAATGCCCGTTTCTGATTTTCATCCTGAATCTCTTTTCTGAGCAGAATCAGATTTTGGCGAATCTGTATGCCCTGCTGAATCTTTTCGATTAATTCTTTTATCATTTCGTCCTCCCTTCTTTTCCACAAAAAAACTGCCGCAAAATGAAACGTTGTTTTCTTCCATTTTGCGGCTTATCATTTATTCTTCTACACTGTAGTTTGGTGCTTCTTTTGTAATATGAATATCATGAGGATGAGATTCTTTCAGGGAAGCTGCTGAAATTTTGACAAATTTTCCATTTTCTTTCAGTTCTTCAATGTCTTTTGTTCCGCAATATCCCATACCTGCTCTCAAACCACCGATCAGCTGGAATACGGTATCTTCCACTGTTCCTTTGTAAGCTACACGTCCTTCTACGCCTTCCGGAACAAGTTTTTTTGCATTCGTCTGGAAATATCTGTCTTTACTTCCGTTTTCCATCGCTGCAATGGATCCCATTCCACGATATACCTTATATTTTCTTCCCTGGAATAATTCAAATGTTCCCGGGCTTTCATCACATCCTGCAAAAATGCTTCCCATCATGCAGACATTTGCACCTGCTGCGATGGCCTTTGTCATATCACCGGAATATTTGATACCGCCATCTGCAATGATCGGAATATCATATTCTTTTGCGACTGCATAACAATCCATCACTGCTGTCACCTGAGGCACGCCAATTCCTGCAACAATACGGGTTGTACAGATAGATCCCGGACCGATACCAACTTTCACTGCATCTGCGCCTGCTTCAATCAAGTCTCTCGTTGCAGCTCCTGTAGCCACATTTCCCGCAATTACCTGCAGATCCGGATAATGCTCTTTGATCATCTTCACGCAGCGGATAACATTTGCTGAATGTCCGTGTGCAGAGTCTAATACAACTACGTCTACATGAGCTTTCACAAGCGCATCTACACGCTCCAATACATTTGCTGTGATTCCTACAGCTGCTCCGCACAAAAGACGTCCCTGCTCATCCTTTGCAGACAGAGGATATTTAATCTGTTTTTCAATATCCTTGATTGTGATCAGACCTCTTAAGTTGTTATTTTCATCTACAATCGGTAATTTTTCTTTTCTTGCTTTGGCCAGAATCTTCTTTGCCTCTGACAGAGTGATTCCTACTTTTGCAGTAATTAAATTTTCGGAAGTCATAGACTCTTTGATTTTCTTTGAAAAATCTTCCTCAAATTTCAAATCACGGTTTGTGATAATTCCTACAAGCTTTCCATTCTCTGTGATCGGCACACCTGAGATTCTGAATTTTGCCATCAGATTATTAGCGTCCTCCAACGTATTCTCTGGAGATAAATAAAAAGGATCGGTGATAACACCGTTTTCTGAACGTTTTACTTTATCCACTTCATCTGCCTGCGCTTCAATCGACATATTTTTGTGGATAATACCGATACCACCCTGTCTTGCCATCGCAATCGCCATTCTGTGCTCTGTAACTGTATCCATTCCGGCGCTCATCATCGGAATATTCAGCTTAATTTTTTTTGTCAGATATGTTGACAAATTAACCTGATTCGGAACCACCTCAGAATAAGACGGCACAAGAAGCACATCATCGAAAGTAATTCCATCGCCAATAATACAACCCATTTTTCTACCTCACTTTCCTATAGTTTCTCTAGTCTAACAAAAGTAAAAACAAAAGTCAACACTGTTTTTCGACAATTTTTACATTGTACTGACTTTTCTCGGTGCAATTCGCTTTATATCGTTTAAAATAACACTGTCTGGCTCAATAATCACCATAGATAACCCATGATCGTCCTTCATAACCATTCCATACTGCCGCTCATTTTTCACACCGGAAGAATAATCTGCTATTTTTATATTTTTATTATTTTTGTAACTATCTAATGTATGTGACTGCAAAGGTGCCATACATTCCAGATTCTTCATATCAAGACTGCAGACTTTCTTTCGCCTTGACTTTGCCATAATCTTATCAATGTCCAGTTCCCCATTGACATACAGATATTCATATTCCAGATTAAATCCCGGAATAAAAAAGTAATCCGCTGCCGCCATAATGACAAGTGCGATTAAAAAAGTCCATTTTATTGTCATCAGATATAAAAAGCCAAGCGCTGCTGTGGCCGCAATCATCAGACTCTTTATGACCTGTTCTGTCAGCGGCGTTTTTCTCTTTATAATCAGTTCCGAATATAAATCACTCATTTGTTCCCCCTTCGTCGCTCTGTTGTGTTCTTTTTTATTTTTCAATTTGCTCTGTTGTTCTTTATTTTATAGTATAGCGAATTTTTTTCTGTCTGAAAAGCCCTTACGCTGACTTTTTACAAAATTTCTTTTCTTTTGTTCCAATGCCTCATATAGAAGATTGTATTTCTTCTGCATTTTCTGTCAACTTCTCCTGGCTAAATTCACTAATATTCCTGCCCCATTTATAAAAAAAGAGGATACCTCCTCTATGAATCTGCATTCATATATTCCGAGTATCCTCTCTTATTTTTTGATTCTTCTTTTATTACATCATTCCCATGCCTGGTGCACCTGCTGGAGCTGCTGGCGTCTCTTCTTTAATATTTGCCACACATGATTCTGTTGTCAGGAATGTAGCTGCAACGCTTGTTGCATTCTGCAGTGCGCTTCTTGTCACTTTTGCAGGATCCAGAATACCAGCTTCTACCATGTTTACATACTCTTCTTTGTAAGCATCGAATCCAACACCTTCTTCAGATTCTCTTACTTTGTTGATGATAACAGCGCCTTCCAGACCAGCGTTTGCTGCGATATGATACAGAGGGGCTTCCAGGGCCTTCAATACCACTTTTGCTCCTGTCTTCTCATCACCTTCTAAGCTCTCTGCCAGTTTTGCAACTTTCTTGGAAGCATGGATGTAAGCAGAACCGCCTCCGGAGATAATACCTTCTTCTACGGCTGCTCTTGTAGCTGCCAGAGCATCTTCCATACGAAGTTTTGCTTCTTTCATCTCTGTCTCAGTAGCTGCTCCGACACGGATCACTGCAACGCCGCCTGCCAGTTTTGCAAGTCTTTCCTGCAGTTTTTCTCTGTCGAAATCAGATGTTGTTTCTTCAATCATCGCTTTGATCTGAGAAATTCTTGTCTGAATTGCATCTTTATCTCCCATACCATCTACGATAACGGTATTTTCTTTCTGAACTTTTACAGATTTTGCACGTCCAAGCTGATCTAATGTAGCATCTTTTAAGTCTAAGCCTACTTCCTCAGAAATTACCTGTCCGCCTGTCAGAATTGCGATATCTTCCAGCATTGCTTTTCTTCTGTCACCATATCCAGGTGCTTTTACGCCGACAACCTGGAATGTTCCTCTTAATTTATTCAGAATCAATGTTGTCAATGCTTCACCTTCGATATCTTCTGCGATAATTAACAGTTTCTTTCCGGACTGTACAATCTGCTCTAACAGTGGAAGAATTTCCTGAATATTGGAAATTTTCTTGTCTGTGATCAGGATATATGGATCTTCCAGAACGGCTTCCATTTTTTCCATATCTGTCGCCATATATGCAGAGATATATCCTCTGTCAAACTGCATACCTTCTACCAGATCCAGCTCTGTCTTCATTGTCTTGGATTCTTCGATTGTGATTACGCCGTCGTTGGAAACTTTTTCCATTGCATCTGCAACCAGATTTCCTACTTCGTCATCTCCTGCAGAAATTGCAGCTACTCTTGCAATCTGATGTTTTCCTTTTACTTTGCTGCTCATCTCAGCGATTGCTTTCACAGCTTCTGCTGTTGCTTTTTTCATACCTTTTCTTAAAACGATTGGGTTTGCTCCTGCTTCCAGGTTCTTTACTCCTTCATGGATCATTGCCTGTGCCAGAACAGTAGCTGTTGTTGTTCCATCACCTGCTACATCGTTTGTCTTTGTTGCAACTTCTTTTACAAGCTGCGCTCCCATGTTTTCAAATGCATCTTCTAACTCGATCTCTTTTGCGATTGTAACACCATCGTTTGTGATCAGCGGAGCGCCAAACTGTTTATCCAGTACAACGTTTCTTCCTTTCGGTCCTAATGTCACACGAACGGTATTTGCTAATTTATCTACGCCTGCTTCCAATGCTGCTCTTGCGCTGGAACCATATTTAATTTCTTTTGCCATAATTGATCTCCTCCTGATCTTTGCTTGTCTGTTCTATCCTGATTCTTTTATTCAACGATTGCTAAAATATCATTCTGTTTTACAATGATATATTCTTCATCTTCTAATTTTACTTCATTTCCTGCATATTTTGAATAGATAACTTTATCTCCGACTTTTACCTGCATAACGACTTCTTTTCCGTCTACCATTCCTCCAGGTCCAACAGCAATCACTTCTGCCTCCTGTGGCTTTTCCTGTGATTTACTTGCTAAAATGATTCCGGATTTTGTTGTTTCTTCTGCCTCTAACTGTTTTAATACAACTCTGTCACACAATGGTACTAATTTCATGTTCGGTTCCTCCTTTATCTTAGACCCTTCTTTTTATTAGCACTCACTTACATCGAGTGCTAACTGATAGCCTTATATTAGATAAAATATGCTAAATGTGCAACTCGTATTATAAGCATATTTTTCTATATATTCTCATTTTTTCTCTTATTTTCTTTTATTTTTTCATTTTATCTTAACTTTTCATATTTTAAAAATTTTTTTTACACATAAAAAATCCCCTTTTCTGCATCTGCAAAAAAGAGGATCGTCTCTTTGAAATTTATTTTGTCTTTGTTTTTTGCTTTTTCAGCTCAGCAAGCTCATCAAACACTACATCATTCAGTACTTTTATATATGTTCCCTTCATACCGGAGGAACGTGATTCAATCACGCCGGCGCTCTCAAATTTGCGAAGAGCATTGACAATAACAGATCTTGTGATTCCCACACGGTCTGCGATTTTGCTTGCCACCAAAATTCCCTCGGAACCATCCAGTTCATCAAAAATATGAATCACTGCTTCCAGTTCTGAGAAAGACAACGTGCTGATTGCAGATTTTACAATCTGAATCTTTCTGCTTTCTTCTGCGCTTTCTTCATTTACGGAACGCATCATCTCCAGCCCTACAACAGTTGTTCCATATTCGCTTAAAATAATATCGTCGATCTCATACTGACTGTCGCACTTGTACATAAAAACAGTTCCCAACCGTTCTCCGGCGATATCGATTGGATTGATAATTGCCTGGTATTTTTTTACGCCGTCACCTTCGAATCCCAGGGTCTCCAGATTTACATTTTCTTTTGTTGAGAGTACGCCTAAAAGACGTTCGTTCAGCATTGCATCAATATAACCGCCAACGCAATCTTCAATTAACTCTTTAATCTCTTCAACTCCCTCGCAGAGGCTTACTCCTAAAACCTTGCCTTTCTTGCTGATGACCAGAATATTTGATTTCAAAATATCCGTCAACACTTCACAAATATCATTGAATACAACCTTGCTGGAATTATTATTATGAAGAAGTTTATTGATTTTTCTGGTTTTATCTAACAACTGTACACTCATATTATCCCTCCATTCTTAGAACCACTGCACTCTTGCTTCTATTTTTTATATTATCACATAATTTTTGAATTTTCAACGACAATTATAAAAATAATATGATTTTTTCTTGGTATTCAAGATAATTCAGACACCACATAAAAAAGGTGCTGCCGGAACAGCACCTTTTTCTGTATTATTCTTCTTTTTTCGGTTTATTTTTTACATATCCGCATTGTTCGTCGATACAGACCAGTTTATTTCCTTTTTCAAGTAAAATTTTTCCACAATTTGGACATTTTTCATTTGAAGGCTTCTGCCATGTCATGAAATCACATTCCGAATTATTCTCACATCCATAATACTTTCTTCCCTTTTTTGTCTTTCTGAGTACAATTTCTTTTCCGCACTGCGGACATGAAATTCCTATTTTCTCCAGATATGGCTTTGTATTTTTACATTCTGGAAATCCGGGGCACGCTAAAAATCTACCGTGAGGACCATATTTGATCACCATATTTCTTCCGCAAAATTCACATATCACATCTGTCGTTTCATCTTCAATCTTTACTTTTTCCAACTCTGCTTCCGCATGGTCAACTGCCTCTTTTAAATCTGGATAAAAATTCCGTACTACCGTCTTCCAGTTCACAACGCCCTCTCCGACCTTATCCAGCAGCATTTCCATATTGGCTGTAAAATTGACGTCCACAATGCTCGGAAACGCTTCTTTCATAATATTATTGACAACTTCTCCAAGCTCTGTCAGGTACAGATTTTTATTTTCTTTTGCCACATATCTTCTTGCAATAATTGTCGTGATCGTAGGCGCATACGTACTTGGACGCCCAATTCCAAGTTCCTCCAGCGTCTTGACAAGAGCTGCTTCCGTATAATGTGCCGGCGGCTGTGTAAAATGCTGTTTTTCTTCCAGATCTTTCAGGTTTAAAACCGTATCTTTGGAAAGTGTGCCAAGCAATACGTTATTTTCTGCTTTTTCATCCGTGTCATCTGTGTAGACAGCCCGGAATCCATCAAATAAAATCTTAGACGCTGCCACAGTAAACTGATAGGTCTCTTCTTTTCCTTTTGCCGCAATCTTTACGGAAGTAGTCTCATATCGTGTATTCTCCATTCTGCTTGCAACAAATCGTTTCCATATTAAATGATACAGCCGATACTGATCTCGCGACAATGATTCTTTCATGGAAAGAGGTGTTCTCTCTACATCAGAAGGACGGATCGCTTCATGAGCATCCTGTATTTTCTGACTGTTTTTCTTTTCCTGAGTTTCCTGCGCTGTGTATTCTGAACCATAATTTTTTTCAATAAATTCTCTTGCCGAGCGGTCTGCTTCTTCTGAAATTCGTGTGGAATCAGTACGCAGATATGTAATCAATCCGACTGTCCCATTTCCTTTAATGTCAATTCCCTCATAAAGCTGCTGCGCCAACCGCATTGTCTTTTGCGTAGAAAAATTTAATACTTTTGAAGCTTCCTGCTGCAGTGTGCTTGTCGTAAATGGCAGGGGCGCTTTTTTAATGCGCTCTCCTTTTTTTATATCACTGACAGAAAAAGAAGATTCTTTTATCTGATCTATGATCTTATCCATTTCTTCTTTTGATCGGATGACAAGTTTTTCCTTCTCTGTCCCGTAAAACTTTGCAAGAAGAGGTTTCTTTTCTCCTTTCACGGCAAAAGAAGCATCTAAAGTCCAGTATTCCTCCGCAATAAAAGCATTGATCTCATCTTCTCTGTCCGCTATGATGCGCAAAGCTACAGACTGTACACGTCCGGCGCTCAGCCCTCTTTTGACCTTTGCCCACAATACAGGACTGATCTTATATCCTACCATTCGATCTACCACTCTTCTGGCCTGTTGTGCATTGACAAGATTCATGTCGATTTCCCTGGCATTTTTTAATGATTCTTTCACTGCCTTTTTTGTAATTTCATTAAATGTAATGCGGTGTCCCTTTTTCTCATCCAATTTCAGAGCGTTTGACAGATGCCAGGAAATTGCTTCCCCTTCTCGGTCAGGGTCAGTTGCGAGGTATACTTTTTCTGCTTTTTTTGCTTCCTTTCGGAGCATCGCAAGAATGTCTCCTTTTCCTCGGATCGTAATATATTTTGGCTCGTAATCATGTTCTATATCAATTCCCATCTGGCTCTTTGGCAGATCTCTCACATGACCATTTGAGGCAACCACTTCATAATTTGTCCCCAAAAATTTTTTAATGGTTTTTACTTTCGTCGGTGATTCCACAATCACCAGATATTTTGACATATAAACCTCCAAAATTCTTTTATAATTTTTTATAATACTCTCTGATAATAGTTTTTATCCACTTCTAAAATCACTTTTTTCATCTGCAGTCCAAGTAAAATTTCTATTGTCTCATCGAAAGATAATGTTGTCTCATTCAGGATCTGCTGCAGACTTTTTGGACGTAAATCGAGACAACTATACACCATATTCTCTTTTGTTGCAAGCCTAATCTGTTTTTTTTCTTTTTTCTTTATATTTTCGCAGAAAACCCCTTGTTCTTCCAAAACTTGCCTTACAGATGAAAAAATTCCGCTCCCTTGAGCAATCAGACGGTTGCATCCTCTGCTCAGTGCATCGCTTGGTCTGCCCGGAACAGCGTAGACATCTTTCCCCTGCTCCAACGCACAGTCTACCGTAATGAGACTGCCGCTCCTCTCTCTTGCCTCCACAACAATTAAAAAATCTGTAAGACCGCTGATCAAACGATTGCGTCTCGGAAAATGGCTGCCAATCGGCGGACTTCCCGGAGGAAATTCAGAGATCACACCGCCTGCTCTTGAAAGAGCCTCATATAAGTTTCTATGCTCCGGCGGATAGATGAGATCAACTCCGCTTCCTAAGATTCCAAAAGAAACGCCGCCTGCATTTAATGCTGCCTGCTGAGCACATCCGTCAATTCCGCGCGCCATCCCGCTGATCACTTCTACATCAGCCTGCGCCAGTTCTTCCCCAATCTGAGCCGCCAGAGCCTGTCCCGCATAAGTACACGCCCGCGCGCCCACCACTGCGGCAGCTTTTTTTCCTTCATCCGGAAGCTTTCCCTTAAAAAATAACCCAAACGGTATATCTGAAATTTTCAAAAGCCGTTTTGGAAACGTTTCATGTTCCCGGCTGATAAATTTTATTCCTTTTTCTTTCTGTCTATGATAAACTTCATACGGATTTTCCTGTTTTTTTAGAATTTTCTCAATCTCCCATTCTTTTAAGATATGCAGTTTTTCAAGTACTTCCCTTTTTGCCTGATAAATTTCCAAGGGTGTTCTAAAAAGTTTTAACAGTTTTTCTTTCTTTTTTGCTGTGATATCTTCCAGACTGCAAAGCCAAAGCCAATACGATTCCATTTTTTCTGCTTCCATATTTCCTCCTTTTTCGCTGTTTCACTAAGTTGATTTTTGCCCATTCTCTCTATCAATAGATCTGCTGAGACATTCGATAACAGATTGCCTCTGCGATATGACGCTTTTCTATTTTTTTCGTTCCCTCCAGATCTGCGGCTGTCTGCGCTACTTTGATCAGTTTATGGTACGATCTTGCACTGATTTTTAATTTTTCGAATGATTGCTCCAGCAGTTTTGAAGCTTCTGACGTCATAACGCAGTACTGCTGAATCCCCGCCGCATTTAAATCCGAATTAAACATAAAATGGGTTCCCTGATACCGTCTTCTCTGTCTTTCTTGTGCCTGCTCCACACGCTCTTTGATCTGTCTGGAACATTCTGCCTCTTTTTTTGCCTGTAAATCACAGTAAGAAACTTCTTCTGCCTTTACACTGATATCCATACGGTCTAAAAAAGGATGGCTCAATTTCTGCTGATAGCGCCGTACTTCTCTTTCTGTACAGCTGCATCGTTCCCGATCTGGATAATAGCCGCATTTACATGGGTTCATCGCTCCGATCAGCATCGTATCTGCCGGAAATGTATAGATCCCGCCCAGTCTCGATATACATACTTTTTTATCTTCCAAAGGCTGACGTAGCACTTCCAGTGTCGTTTTTTGAAATTCTGTCAATTCATCCAGAAACAAAACGCCTCTATGTGCAAGGCTGATCTCCCCAGGTTTTGGATTTTTTCCCCCACCGATTAATGCCTGCGGCGTGATCGTGTGATGTGGGGCACGGAACGGTCTTTTCTTTAAAAGAGGGGCTTCTGGCGATAGCAGACCAGACACACTGTAGATCTTTGAAATTTCCAGACTTTCTTCCAGGGTTATATCAGGCAGAATAGAGGGAATCCTTTTTGCAATCATGGATTTTCCTGCTCCCGGCGGTCCAATCATCAAAAAATGGTGCATTCCGCTCACTGCAATCTCTGCTGCACGTTTTAAAGTTTCCTGTCCGTTTACTTCGCAAAAATCATCCGTTGTATCCGTTTCCCATCTGTATTCTTCCTGCTGACAACATGGTTCTATTTTCTTTTCCCCCTGAAAATGGCGGATCATCGCCTTTAGATCAGAGACCCCTATCACTTCCATATCTGAAATCATCGCCCCCTCTCTTTCATTTTCTTTTGGAATCATACAAGTATGATATCCTGCCTTTTTTGCTCCATCCACCAACGGCAAAATCCCTTTGATTGGATTGACTTCCCCGCCAAGACTCAGTTCTCCCGCAATAAAAATATGCTCTAAATCCTTCGTTGAAAAGTATCCATATGCTGCCAGAACTGCTGCCGCAATCGGCAGGTCAAAACCAGATCCTTCCTTTCTTAAATCTGCGGGCGCCAGATTGATTGTCACTTTCTTAGGCGAAAGTAAAATTCCAGAATTGCGTATCGCAGTCCTGACCCGTTCCTGCGCTTCCCTCACCTCTGAAGCCAGATATCCCACCATCTGAAATGTCGGAAGTCCATTCGTGACATCTGCTTCAACGCAAACCGGACAGCTCTCCACACCGCAGAGAACTGCCGAATATGATGTACTGAACAATCACATCATCCTTTCTCTATTTTTTATTTTGTTTTTCTTTTTATTTTTGGAAATAAACGGCGAACGCCATGAATTGATTTTAAACCACTGCTTCAAACTGTTTACCAGCTAAGCAGTGGGTAATTGATTTTGATTTTATTGTAACGCTTTTCTGTGAAAAGATCAACTTTTTTTGACATTTTCTATTTTTATTCTTTTGAGAAAGAGGTTTCTATACCTCTTCCTCGTCAAATGCTACAATCACATAATAACCTCTCGGTGTCTCCTTGATCTCCTGCACCACTCCTTTTCTGCTTTTGAGGCGTTCTCGAAACTGATAGTTGCCTGACATTCCCACAGCAGGCAAAATTGTATAATAATAGCTTGTTGGAAGCTGGCTCTCTGTCACCTCTACGTCCTGTCCCTCTTTCACAAGGTTTGGTCTTTCCATTTTAAATTCCATTTTCCGCATTTTAATTCCCCTATTCTCTGATTAAGTCAGCATATTTTCCATCTGTCAGTTCTGTGAGCGCATCCGGATGGATCAAAATCTGTTCCCCTCTTTTCCCAGCGCTGACAGCAATCTCTTCAAACAGCTGCGCTGTCTCATCCAGATACGTCGGAAATTTCTTTTTCATTCCAATCGGAGAGCAACCGCCTCTGATGTATCCTGTCACAGAAAACAAGTCTTTCATAGGAATCATTTCTGCCTTTTTATCGCCTGCTGCCTTTGCAACCTTTTTTAAATCCAATTCCATATCTACTGGAATACAGCACACAAAATATCCTGTTTTTTCTCCCCTCAGAACAAGCGTCTTAAATACTTGTTCACATGGCATTCCGATCATCTGTGCAGCATGTACGCCTGACAAATCCTCCTCATTCACTTCATATTCCCGTGTTTGAAATGGAATTCCTGCACTCTCCACAATCCGCATTGCATTTGTCTTCACCGAAGCCTCATTTTTTTTCTTCGCCATATTGAATTTTTTCTCCCTTCCTGTATTGAGCTGTATTTATCTTTACCGTTCCCCATCCGTCAAACTTGTCTCATCAGACTGGCAAATTCGACCGTTTTTATCGTTTTCATTTCTTCTTTGCTGCATACAGCCAGAATAAATTGATCCCGTTTCCAAAACTTAATCGTTTCGCCATTTAAATACCAAAAATCCTCTTGTTCCTTCTCTGTCTCCAAAAATCTCAGATCTTCTCGGATACCTGTCCCCTTTTTTTTCAGATATGCTTCTTTTGCCGTCCATATTTTTGTCATCATCCAGTCTTTCTCTTCCTCTGAATGGCAGCAATCTATCCTCTTCTTTTCACTGTCGCAGCAGATGCGCTGTTTTAACTTTTCCTGAAAAGAAATTCTCTTTTGCAGATCAATTCCATTTTCCTGTCTGCCTGTCACGCACACCGCTCTGCTATCGCTGTGACTTAGATTAAAAAAGATTTCCGACATACCCGTCAAAAGTGGCTTCCCATATTTGCCATTCTCAATGCGAATCTCTTCTTTTTTTAATCCATACTCTTCACAGAGCGCACGAACAAGAAGCGTGTAACAGGTCACACGCTCCATTTTTCGTTCTCGATTTTTTATTTCATCTATTCTCTGTCTGATTGCTTCCGGAAATGCAGAATATAAAAAAAACGCTTCTGAGTCAGTTAGCTGCCTTGAATCTTCATATAAATAAATCATTTTTATCACCTGTTTCGTATTGCTGTTTTTTATTTTAAAACCTCTTTTTTAATTTTTCAAGCGCATTTTTTTCAATTCGTGACACATAAGAACGTGAGATACCAAGCTGATGTGCAATCTCTCTCTGTGTCATCTCCTCCGCGCCGCAGACACCGTAGCGCAGGCGTATCACTTTCTTTTCCCTCTCGCTCAGCACTTCTTCCAGCAGCTGATACAATTTCTCTACCTTGTTCTCAAACTCCATTTTTTCAATGATATCTATGTTTTCTCCCTCAATAATGTCAAACAGACTGATTTCATTCCCTTCCTTATCGGTTCCAATCGGATCATACAGGGAAACCTCTTTTGTCGTTTTCTTTTTCATACGAAACATCATCAAAAGTTCATTTTCTATACATCTTGCCGCATAAGTGGCAAGGCGATTATTTTTTCCAGAATCAAATGTGGAGACTGCTTTAATCAAGCCAATCGTTCCGATTGAGATCAAGTCATCGTTCTCTTCTTCCGCCCCTTGATATTTTTTGACTACATGGGCAACCAATCTTAGATTGCGCTCAATCAAAATCCTTTTTGCCTCCATATCGCCTTCTTGATATTTCCGGAGATATTCTTTTTCTTCCTTAGCTGTAAGCGGTTTTGGAAATGTTTTCAAAAAAGCTCCTCTAAGTGGTTTTATTATATCTTATGTATCTATTTTATAAAAAGTGCCTTTCCTATTACATTTTCTGATAATACAGAAAATACCCGTGTGAACTACCCACCACTTACAGAAGTGGGGGCTTCATGAGAATAGCGCGTGACTATTAGACCACACGTATTCTCATAGGCGTTGCCACAACGCCTCTAC
>JAGZHZ010000023.1 GCA_018366495.1 Clostridiales bacterium | reverse complement strand
CGTTAGCTTTGCTATGCCATAAAATCGCAACCTCAAACTTTATAGAAGCTGACTGCCAAATTCTACTTTTGAATCAATGTGTTTTGCTCATCTCTATATAGGGTTATATAGTAAAGCTATGGTTGGAGAGCTGAACTAACTTAACAGAACTAACTTAAACAGAACTAACCTAGACAGAATCTTCTGTAAGTAGCTCTTATAGGCAGAGGAGATTTGATGGTAGGACATTAAAAAAAATCCTCCACTTATTATTATACGAGAAATCGTACAAAAGTAGGAAGTAATTAGCCTAATAGGAATTTAACCTAATAGGAACTTAACCTGATAGGAACTGCTTACAGGTTGAGAACACCTAAGACAGGAAGCTAGGGGAGGGAGGTGGGAGAGGTAAGTAGTGTAAGCGTAAATCGGTAGACAGTCATATTATCAAGTTATCAGAGGTGTGTGGAGTGTCAGAAGTGTAACTTATCAGAGGGATACTGATGTAATCCATCAGAAGTGTAACTTGTCAGAGGTAAGACATAGAAAATTATCTCCAAAATTCAAGAGTAGATATGATGGTTGATAGGGTAAGGTCTAAATGTGAAGAGGATAAAAACTTTCTATCTAGTTGAGTATCAACTGAATAGAAACTTTGCCCCGAAACAGAATGAAAGAGATTGCCCTATGACATATTATATCACAGGGCAAAGGCTTTTATCCAGTTTTAGGGCAAAAGTTTCAGCCAGTGAAAAATCTAAATTTACGTAAATAAGCGTGAACATGTCCAAGCATAAGAATAACCTTGGAGGACTGTAGAAATACAGTTCTTCAAGGTTTTTTTGTTTCTATGGCAGCAGTTTCACAGGATTTACTGATATTTGGAAAGTAGAGAAAAGCCTTATTTTAAGGGCTTTTAGAGGTCTTAATTTACACATAAAATACGAATTTCATGAGGAACAAAAATGTGATACAGAGTAGAAAGGTATTACTCTAAAGTAATCTATTTTATGTTTGGAACATGAATGGACAGGGGAAACCTCTGAAGGACAAAGAATTTACACACGATAGAAACTTTGCCCCAAAACAGAATGAAAGAGATCGCCCTATGACAATTATCACAGGGCAAAGGCTTTTATCCAGTTTCAGGGTAAAGTTTCTATTCCGTTTATGTTCAGTGGATAGAAAAGCTTCAGCCAGTGAGAAAATCAATTCACGTAAAGAAACGTGAAAGTGTCCAAGCATAAAAATAACCTTGGAGAACTGTAGAAATACGGTTCTTCAAGGTTTTTTTGATTTCTATGGCAGCGCGCAGTAAAAATCATATGACAATTATTTGAAAATATGCTAGAATGTAGCCGTATAATACAGAGAATCGAAAAATAGAAAAAATGATATATGGAAATTTTTTGATAAGCAATAACAGGAGCAGGGAAAAAACGTGAAAAAGAATGAAATATTAGTGATTTATGGAACGCAGTATAAAGAAATCACAAAATGTCTTTTGAAAGAGGCGGATTTGGCTGCGCATATTCCATCAAAAGAAAGCAAAATAGGAATTAAACCAAATTTAGTATCGCCTTCGGAGGCTTCTTATGGAGCCACGACACATCCGGAAGTAGTTGCCGGAATTATTGAATATCTTCAAGAGTACGGATTTTACAATGTGATTATGATGGAAGGGTCCTGGGTAGGTGATAAGACAAAAAATGCAGTATCTGTCTGTGGATTTGACAAAATTTCAGAAAAATATGGTGTTCCATTTTTTGATATGCAGACAGAAAAAAGCAGTCTGTACGATTGTGCTGGGATGGAACTGAATTTATGCAATCTGGCAAAAGAAGTTGATTTTCTTATTAATGTACCTGTGATGAAAGGGCATTGCCAGACAAAGATCACCTGTGCATTAAAAAATATGAAAGGATTAATCCCGAACAGTGAAAAGAGAAGATTTCACGCTTTAGGACTGCATAAGCCGATCGCACATCTCAATGCAGGAATCCGTCAAGACTTTATTGTGATTGATAATATATGCGGAGACTGGGATTTTGAAGATGGAGGTAATCCGGTTGTTCTGAACCGTGTGATGGCGGCGGCGGACCCTGTCTTATGCGATGCGTATGTATGTCATTTGATGGGATATGAGACGGAGGAAGTGCCATATGTGGAGATGGCAGGAAAACTAGGAATAGGATGTTCTGACTGGAGACAGGCCCAGATTCGGGAACTGAATGTTCCAAAACAACAGGATACACTGCCCAAGGCAAGAAAAATAGTGGAATTGCGAGATGCCGTTGAGGAAGTAGAGTCGTGCAGTGCATGTTATGGATATCTGATTCCGGCTTTGCAGCAATTAAAAGAAGAAGGGCTGCTTGAGAAGATTGGCACAAAGATCTGCATAGGACAGGGATATCGTGAAAAAGAAGGAGAACTGGGGATCGGGTCCTGTACCAGAAAGTTTCAGTATCATCTGGATGGATGTCCGCCGACAGAAAATCAGATTTATGAATTTTTGAAAAAATATATCATGCAGAAATAAATTATATTTAGAGGGAATGAATTTATGAATATTATTATTATTGGATGTGGAAAAGTGGGAATTACGCTTGCAGAACAACTGTCAGAGGAAGAACATGATATTATTCTAGTGGATCAGTCAGCAGAAAAACTGCAGCAAGTACCAGAGAGTATTGACGCTCTGCAAATTGTGGGAAATGGCGCAAGTATAGCAACACTGATGGAAGCAGGAATTGAAAATGCCGACATCCTGATTTCTGTAACGGGATCAGATGAGTTAAATTTGCTCTGCTGTCTGATTGCAAAAAAAGCAGGGGATTGTCAGACAATCGCAAGAGTAAGAAATCCGATCTATAATAAAGAGATTGGATTTATAAAGGAACGCCTTGGCATTTCCATGATTATTAATCCAGAATTTACAACAGCAACAGAGATTGCCAGGCTGCTGCGTTTTCCATCGGCAATCAAGATTGACACGTTTGCAAAAGGTCGTGTGGAAATGCTTAAGTTTCGTGTAAAACCAGAGTTTAATCTTCACAACGCCGCAGTCTATTCACTTCGGGAAAGCCTGCGGTGCGATGTGCTTGTCGCAGGCGTTGAGAGGGAAGAAGAAGTATATATACCAAATGGGGAATTTGTACTAAAAAATGGTGATTTAGTATCCATCATTGCATCGCCTCAGAATGCCGCAAAATTTTTTCAAAAGATTGGTCTGAAAACGCATCAGGTCAAAAGCTGTATGATTGTGGGTGGAGGAACGATTGGATTTTATCTTGCACAGCAGTTAATTGATATGAAAATAGATGTGCGAATTATAGAGAAATCAAAGGAGCGATGCGATGAATTAAGTGAAATTTTGCAAGGAGCAATGATCTTACAGGGAGATGGAACAGACAAGAAACTCTTGCAGGAGGAAGGAATTGAGCAGACAGAAGCATTTGTCACGCTGACAAGTATGGATGAGTAAAATATTTTGCTTGCCTTATATGCAAAAGATCAGACATCAGCAAAATTGATCACAAAAGTAAACAAAATTTCCTTTGATCATTTAATTGATAAATTAGATATCGGGAGTGTAATTTATCCAAAATATCTGACAGCCGATTATATTGTGCAATATGTCAGAGCCATGCAGAATTCAATTGGAAGCAACGTAGAAACGCTATATCATATTTTGGACAAACATGCAGAAGCCTTAGAGTTTTCTATCAATGAAAATTCAGCGGTGGTAGGTATTCCGTTAGTGGATATTGAATTAAAAGATAATCTTTTGATCGGATGTATCCACCGCCATGGAGAAATCATGATTCCGCGCGGTCAGGACATGATACAGGTAGGAGATACGGTGATCGTTGTGACAACACAGAAATGTCTTCGTGATATTGAAGATATTTTGAAAAAATAAATAAGGCAGATGCAGGAAAAAATGTAAAACAGAAAAGAGATAAGATTAAAGATACGAGGATTTTAATTATGAATTATTCAATTATCAAGATATACCATAGGATGGGTATTAAGTCTGGAAGCTGCCCTGATGGTGCCATCGTGTATTACTGCTTTGATTTATAAAGAGTCAGAGATCGGTGCGTTTTTAATGACAATGGCTTTGTGCCTTCTGGTTGGAATACCTTTAATATGCAGAAAACCGAAAAAAAAGATTATTTATGTTAAGGAAGGGTTTGTCACGGTAGCTCTTTCCTGGATCGCGTTAAGTATTATGGGATCGCTTCCATTTTTGTTTAGCGGAGCGATAAAAAATCCGGTGGATGCGTTGTTTGAGACTGTTTCCGGATTCACAACAACAGGAGCAAGTATTTTAAAAGATGTGGAAAGTCTTCCATACAGTATCTTATTTTGGAGAAGTTTTACGCACTGGATCGGAGGAATGGGAGTACTTGTCTTTTTGCTTTCTTTTTTGCCGATGGTGGGAGGATCCCATATGAACTTGATGAAGGCAGAAAGTCCAGGACCTTCTGTCAGTCGTCTCGTTCCGAAAGTAAGATCAACGGCAAAGATTTTATATGAAATTTATATTGGAATGACGATACTGGAGATCATTTTGTTACTGGCAGGAGGAATGCCATTATTTGACGCATTAGCCACATCATTTGGAACGGCCGGAACAGGAGGATTTGGAATAAAAAATGACAGTATGGCAAGCTATTCTGTCTATATACAGGTTGTTGTGACAATCTTTATGATTTTATTTGGCGTCAATTTCAATGTTTATTACTTAATTTTGATAAAAAAATTAAAACAGGCGTCAAAAAATGAGGAGGTCAGATGGTATCTTTTAATTATTGCGGCTGCTATAGGACTGATTGCGATTGATATTTTCAGTCTGTATGGAAATATAGGCACTGCGATTCAGCAGTCTGCATTTCAGGTTGCATCAATCATCACGACGACAGGATTTGCGACAACAGATTTTAATATCTGGCCGCAGGCATCTAAAACAATTCTGGTTATGCTGATGTTTATAGGCGCATGTGCGGGAAGTACAGGAGGAGGAATCAAGGTATCCAGATTTATCATTCTGCTTAAGACTGTAAAAAAAGAACTGCACCAGTTCCTTCATCCAAGAAACGTCAGAAAAGTTAAGATGGATGGGAAAATGATTGAACATGAAGTCGTGCGGCAAACAAACGTATTTTTAGTAGCGTATGTATTTATTTTTGCATTTTCGATTCTTATACTTGCAATCGACAAAAAAGACTTAATCACAAATTTTACGGCAGTTGCAGCTACATTTAATAATATTGGACCGGGATTGGAGCTGGTAGGTCCGGCAGCGAACTTCTCGATTTTTTCAAACCCTGCCAAGTTAGTCTTGACTTTTGATATGCTTGCTGGAAGATTAGAAATTTTCCCGCTGCTCTTATTGTTTGTCAGGGATACATGGAAGAAATTTTGATTAAAATTTGTCATTTCAGGCAATGACTTGTCTATCAGATGGAATAGTGCTACAATAAAAAAAAGCGTGGAATAAAAGAGAAAAGGAAGGAATCTATATGGCAGCAATTTTGCTTTCGCCTCTCTACATTGCAGTAAATATATATGTAATCTGGCGTATATTTTTGTGGATGGGAACGTGCAATCCTATTTTTCAAAATCCTGTGTTTCAAATAGGATTTATTGCAGTTTATGTGATATTTGCAACGTCTATTTTGACAGGATTCCTGATAAAAAGACCGGAAAAGCTTCGACGCATTTTAAAAAATATGGGAAATTATTTTCTGGGTATCTTTTTGTATGCTTTGATGCCTGTCTGCCTTCTGGAAATTTTAGGAATCATTGCCAGAACATGGCTGAGATGGGACTGGGTCACAGATACAAGAACCCTGGTCATATCAGGAATATTGTGTCTGCTGCTCGTCATAGGGCTCAGCATCTACGGAATCTATAATGCAAAAAAAATTCGGGTGACATCGTATCATACGAAGATTGATAAAGAAATACCGGGAAGAGAATCGATGAAAATCGTATTGATTGCTGATCTGCATCTGGGCTATAACAGCGGGGAAAAACAAGCGCGCAAGATTGTGGAGCAGATCAACAGACAAAAGCCGGATCTGGTCTGCATAGCCGGAGATTTGTTTGATAATGAGTTTGAGGCTGTAAAAAATCCGAAAAAGGTGGAAAAGGTCTTGCGGGATATAAAGGCGAAGTACGGTGTGTATGGATGCTGGGGAAACCATGATGTCAATGAGCCGATTTTGGCAGGATTTACATTTGATAGCTCAAATAGTGAAAATCTGTTGGATAAGCGGATGGATCAGTTTGTAAACGATGCAGGAATCAAGATCCTAAATGATGAAATACAGCTGATTGATGGAAAATTTTATGTTGTTGGAAGGAAAGATGTGGCAAGAGCAAAGAAAATAGAAGGGGGAAGAAAAACACCACAAGAACTGCTGGAGAGTCTGGATCAGACGAAACCGATTTTTGTAATAGATCACCAGCCAAAAGAACTGCAGGAACTGGCAGATGCCGGAACAGATCTTGACCTGTGCGGACATACGCATGGAGGGCAGATTTTCCCAGGAAATTTTGCTGTGGACATGGGATGGGAGAACGCCTGCGGATGCTTGAAAAAAGGTAAGATGTACAATATTGTGACATCAGGTGCAGGAATCTGGGGTCCCAATATGAGAATCGGATCAAAGAGTGAAATCTGCGTTATTCACGTTGATTTTAAAACAGGGCAGTAAATAGAGTAGAACAAGTGAGAAAGCTGAAATCTGAGAAAAAACAGGAGAAAGAGAGAAAGGAACAAAGAGGAGAGAGTTTGAGTGATGAGAAAATCATATGAAATGGATATGTGCAACGGACCGCTGTTGGGAAAAATTTTGATTTTTGCGGTTCCGCTTATGCTGTCTGGAATATTGCAGCTTTTGTTTAATGCGGCGGATATCATTGTAGTAGGACGATTTTCAGGCAGCCATGCACTTGCAGCGGTTGGATCTACAAGTGCATTGATTAATTTGCTTGTCAATGTGTTTATCGGTCTGTCTGTAGGAACGAATGTTTTGATTGCGCAGTATTATGGGGCAAAAGATCGAAAAAATATCAGTGAAACAGTCCACACATCGGTCCTGATCAGCTTGATCAGCGGATTTATTCTTGTATTTGTCGGAGTAGCTTTGGCAAAGCCGATCTTAAAATTGATGGGAACACCGGACGATGTGCTGAACCAAGCTGTCCTTTATATCAGAATCTATTTTTTAGGAATGCCTGTGACGATGCTCTATAATTTCGGAGCTGCCATTTTGAGAGCGATCGGGGATACAAAAAGACCATTATATTTCTTGTCTATCGCAGGAGTGGTAAATGTAGTACTGAATCTGATTTTTGTCATTGCTTTCGATATGGGGGTTGCAGGTGTCGCTTTGGCAACTGTCATTTCACAGGTGATTTCTGCAGCCTTAGTTGTCCGATGTCTGGTCTGTATGGATGGAATATGTCGTCTAAATCTGAAAAAACTGCATATCCATCGGGACAAATTGATGAGAATGGTTCAGATCGGACTTCCGGCTGGAATGCAGGGAGCGATTTTTTCTCTCTCCAATGTGCTGATTCAGTCTTCGGTCAATTCCTTTGGTTCTGTTGCTATGGCCGGAAATACGGCGGCAGCCAATATAGAAGGATTTGTATATAATTCTATGAATGCAGTGCATCAGACAGCCCTTAGCTTCACAAGTCAGAATGTAGGAGCAAAAAAATATAAAAGAATTGGAAAAATTTTGACACAGTGTCTTCTGATTGTCTCAGCGATTGGTCTGACAATGGGAATCGGCGCGTATGCTTTGGGAAAACCGCTGCTTCATATTTATTCTTCTGATCCGGAAGTAATTCAGTATGGTTTGGCCCGTATGCAGGTGATCTGTGTGACGTACTTCCTTTGTGGTATTATGGATGTCATGGTGGGAAGCCTCAGAGGAATGGGATGCTCGATCATGCCGATGCTTGTTTCACTGACAGGAGCGTGCGGATTCCGTATTCTTTGGATTTTTACTGTTTTTGCATGGAAACATTCGCTGTTCGTTTTATATATTTCTTATCCGATTTCATGGATTATCACGGCAGGAGTTCATATGATCTGCTATACAGTGGTAAAGAAAAAGTATTATCCTTCTTCGGCAGGGGTCGAATGATACGGTTGCGGTTTTAAGATATTCGTGTTAAAATAATCACATTATCAGAAAAGAAGGTGAAAAAGCATGGATATCAGGCAGTTGATCGCTTTTTGTGCAGCGGCATTGCTGGCAGGTCTTGTTGTGGCAAAGTGCCGGAAAAAAAGAGAAGGACAGGATAGTTTTTCCGTGCTTGGTTCTGTCTCAGGAAAACATCATATCGAGATGAGAATCAAAGAATACGGAGTGATTAAAATGGAACTGGACGGCAACAGCGCCCCGGTGACAGTGACCAATTTTTTAACGCTGGTAAAAAGAGGGTTCTACAATGGACTGACATTTCACCGTGTGGTCGATGGATTTATGATTCAGGGAGGAGATCCGAATCATGACGGAACAGGAGGATCAGAACAGAGAATAAAAGGCGAATTTTCCGAAAATGGCGTTCAAAATCCCCTTTCTCATATAAGAGGAGCGGTATCTATGGCACGTTCCAGTGGGCCAAACAGCGCCAGCTCTCAGTTTTTTATTGTACAAAAAGATAGTGTTCAGCTGGATGGAAGTTATGCCGTATTTGGCTATGTAACAGAGGGAATGGAGATTGTTGACCGCATCTGCAAAGAAACAAAAATACAAAACAATGATGGAAGTGTTGAAAAAGAAGATCAGCCTGTGATTGAGGAGATAACAGTGACGGATTAAAAAAAGGAGGCGCTGCGGCAAAGAGATGCTGCGGCAGTACTCCTTTTTCAATTACAAAAAAATAAGAATGGAGGGAAAAATATGGAAAATAAAATGACCCATTTTGACTCAGACGGCAATGCAGTGATGGTTGATGTGTCTGAAAAAAGTGTGACAGAACGGACAGCTGTGGCATCTGGAAAAATCAAGGTGAGCAAAGAAGTGATGGATGCAGTGCTGCATAAGACAGTCAAAAAAGGGGATGTGCTTGGCGTTGCACAGATTGCAGGAATTATGGGAACAAAAAAGACATCGGAACTCATTCCGCTGTGTCATCCGCTGCCTCTGCAAAAATGCAGCATAGAGTTTGAAATTGAAAAAGAAAAGTGTGAAATCACAGCGGTATGTACAGTGAAGACAGAAGGAAAGACAGGTGTGGAGATGGAGGCTCTGACCGGTGTTCAGACAGCGCTTTTGACAATCTATGATATGTGCAAGGCGATCGATAAAAAAATGGTGATGACAGAGATCCATCTTGTCTCAAAAAAAGGCGGAAAAAGCGGAGAATTTTTTTATGATTGATCAGTATGGAAGAATGATAGACTATCTGAGAATTTCTCTGACATCAAGATGTAATTTGCGCTGTATCTACTGTATGCCGGAAGAAGATACAGAGATTCAGGAAGAATATTTAAGTTTTGACGAGATTGAGCGTATTGTATCTCTGATGAGCCAGATGGGAATTCGTCATGTGAGACTGACAGGAGGAGAACCGCTTCTCAGAAAAAATATTCAGGATCTGGTAAAGCGGATAAAGAAGATATCAGGAATTGAGACCGTTCATCTTACAACAAACGCGATACTCTTAAACCAGATGATAGATAGACTGGCGGACGCCGGATTAGATGGAGTTAATATCAGTCTCGATACGAGAGATCGTGAGAATTTTGCACGTATCACAAGAAGAGACCATCTTTTTCTTGTGGAAAACAGTTTGGAGTCATTGAAAAAATATCCGAATATGACAGTAAAGATAAATTGTGTGATGATGGATCAGAAGGACAGGGAGTTTTTGGAAATCGCAGAGCTTGCCAGAGACAATCCTTTTTTTGTGCGGTATATTGAAATGATGCCGATTGGTCTGGGACGTCAGAATAAAGGAAGAAGTGAAGAAGAGATAAAAGAACTTCTGAAAAAAACGTATGGATCATATCAGACAGTAAAAGAAAAGATTGGAAATGGGCCGAGTCATTATTATGAATTTCAGGGATTTCAGGGGAAAATTGGATTTATAAGTGCAGTGACGCATAAATTTTGTTCCTCATGCAATCGGGTGCGGCTGACAAGCGGGGGATTTTTAAAAACGTGTCTCCAGTATGAAACAGGAGGAGATCTGAGACAAATCCTGAGAAATGGGGCAGAGGATCAGGAAATCTTAGAATACATAAAAAATATTATTTTTCACAAACCGAAAGAGCATCAATTTTTTAATTCGCAGGAGATGAAAGAAGAAGAGAGCCATTTGATGTCTCAGATCGGCGGGTGATACAGTACTCTCAAAAGAAAAAGAGGATAAATCCGTTTTCGGTGAAACAGAGAAAAAGCAGTATCTGCAAAATGAAGATAAAAAACGAAAGGACTTTATTTATGAAGAAAAGAGCAGCTATTTTAGTATCAAGTGACTCAGGATATAAAGGTGAACGGGAAGACAAGAGCGGTCCGGCTATTCGTAAGATTGTTCAGGAGGCAGGATATGAAGTGACAGAATATGAAATATTGCCGGATGAACAGGAAATGCTGAGTGCATGGATGAAACGGATTGCAGATGAAGGGAGAGCGGAATTGATTTTGACATCGGGGGGAACAGGATTCTCAAGGAGAGACTGTATGCCGGAAGCAACCATGCAGATTGCACAGAAAGTAGTTCCTGGAATTCCGGAGGCAATGCGCAGCTACAGCGCCCAATTTACGAAAAGAGCGATGCTCAGCCGTGCAGTATGTGTGATCCGGGAGAATACACTGATTGTAAATCTGCCTGGAAGTCCGAAAGCAGTCACAGAATGTCTGGAATATGTCATGTCAGAATTAGATCACGGAGTAGAAATTTTAACAGGAGAAGCACGAGACTGTGCAAGAAAGTAGAGGAAAAATGGGAAAAGTAATGGCAGTCTGTATCAGCAGACAAAAAGGAACACAGAAAGAAAATATCCATGTTGGAAATTTTATAGAAGAATATGGGATTGAGGGCGACGCACACGCAGGAAAATGGCACCGCCAGGTAAGTCTGCTGTCATTTGAAAAAATAGAAGAATTTAAGAAAAAGGGAGCGCCTGTAAGCGATGGAGCATTCGGAGAAAATCTGATTGTACAGGGAATTGATTTCCGGAGTCTGCCGGTTGGGACAAGACTCCAATGTAAAGATGTGATTCTGGAAATGACGCAGATTGGAAAACAATGCCATAATGGATGTGAAATATATCAGATTATGGGAGAATGTATCATGCCCAGAGAAGGTGTTTTTGCAAGGGTGATCAAGGGCGGTACTATACAAGAAGGAGACGAGATGCGGATCATGGAATAAAAAGAATTATAAGAAAATAGAAAGAGAAAAAGCCTCCGTATAAATTGGGACGCTCTCTTCTAGACAGCTGAAATAATAAAACAGTTTATCTGGAAGGAAAAGCATTTTTATACGGAGGTTTTTTATAGAATATTCCGCTCTAGAAAAGAAAAAATTCTGAACGGATCATCATGCTTTGACGAGGATTTTTTCAATCTCAGCGATATACATGGTATGGTAATCTTTGTCTGAATACCATTTCTCATCCATCTCTTTGGCGATAAAATGTTCCGGTGACAGTTGTTCAGCATACAGTTTTCGGCATACAAAAACCATGGATGCTTCTTCAAATGCAGTGGTTTTATCTACAGCAGTCGGAGTTAGTCCGGCTTCT
This sequence comes from Clostridiales bacterium, assembly GCA_018366495.1. Lineage (GTDB taxonomy): Bacteria > Bacillota > Clostridia > Lachnospirales > Lachnospiraceae > JAGZHZ01. Next base: position 26,952 of record JAGZHZ010000023.1, on the reverse strand, counting down.
TTGATTTTATCGTGGTCACGCCCTGAAACTGCACCGCACAGAGACAGTGCATTGCGGTAAGATTCATCCAAAAAGGAAATGGTAAAGGTATCTTCCTGATCTACAAATTCTTTTGTGTAGCGTGACTGACGAATATAGCAAGTGACAGTATTTTTTCCCCACCATACTCCAAGACCGCCCCAGCTTGCAGTCATAGTATTGCAGTTTTCCGGTGTACCAGCAGTAATCAGCATCCATTCTTTGCCGATTTTAGTAAAAGGGTTGCACACAAATTCCTGTGCGGAAAGTTCTTTTAACATAACAATTCCTCCTGTATTATTCTATTAAAGTATATTGCAACCATTCGTAGTGAAGCATACTGCCTTCTTTGATTTCAATCGGGAGCAGAGCTCTGGCTACGAGTTTTAATTCGCCGTCCGGTTCATCGGTACGGCGCAGATGAGCATAATCTCCATCAATGGAGACTACGGTATAATCACAGACAAGCATTGTGAAATCCTCCTGTTTTTATTTTATTATAGCGCACCAAAATTTTCTTCACAAGATTTCATAAAAAATACAGATTATTTTAAGACGTCAGGGACTGCGCTATGGAATGAAAGAAATCGCTGACTGACGTTCAATTAAGCTAACTGATGTGGTGAGATGTCTTTGCTGAATCGGAAGATTTTCCAGACATTTTAATAGAAGTTCCACACCAAGATGTGCTTTCAGCGGGATATTTTGTGAAATGCTGGTCAATTTAGGATAAGTATAATTACAGATCGAAAGATTATCGTATCCCACAATGGAAATTTCCTCCGGAATGCGTATTCCGCCAAGACGAAGTCCTTCCATACATCCGACGGCGCAGATATCTGCTGTAGTGACAATCGCTGTGATGCCGCGCTGGTTTTGGGCAATCTCTTTTCCAGCTTTTACACCGTTGTCATAAAGAGGCTGAATTGGAAAGACAAGAGAATCATCAAAAGGAATACCGGATTCTGACAGGGCTTTTTTATATCCATCAAAACGATTTTTTACGACAGAAGAGGTTGGGGCAGCAAGAAAAGCAATTTTTTTGTGTCCGTGTGAAATCAGATATTGTGTGGAGAGATAACCGCCGTGAAAGTCATCTGTGTCAACAGCCAGAATATCCGGATCAGAGCAGTTGCTGTCAAAAAAAACAAGCGGCATGGAAAAATCATGTGCTAATTTTTGAATGATTTCATTGTTCTGAGGATTAAAAAACAAAGCGCCGTCACAGTTCCAGTTTTTTAAAAATGAGATAATGTCTTCATATGTCTGGACAGCACGGATCATAACATAATATCCTTTTTTACGCAGATCATGCTCAATGATACCGAGCATTGTGCTGACATAAGGATTTTCAAATATATTTTCATAATGATTTGCCTGATCTGACAAAATACATCCGATAATGTGAGTAGAACGTGCGGTCAGACTGCGTGCAGTTAAATTTGGAACATATTGATATTTGTCGATCACAGCCTGTACTTTTTGAACCGTTTTTTGAGAGACACGGTCAAATTTTCCATTAATTACGTTGGACACCGTCATAACACTGACACCGGATTCTTTTGCGATATCTTTCAAAGTCATATATCTTGTCTCCCCTTTCTTTTCAGATTTGTCTGCAAAATTCGTTTTTATTATAGCGGAAACAACATAGAAAATCAAGGCGGCGCTGTTCGGTGCAAAGAAGACCGGAATGCCGTATTTTACAGTGCATTTAATGTGGAATATAAGATAAAAAACAGATAAAATTTTAAAAAGAAAGACTTGAATTTTAAAAAACAGAGGAATATACTGAAAAAGGCAAAAAGAAAGAGAAAAAGCAGAAAAAAAGAAGGAGGAATTATCTGTGGAATCTTATGAGATTTTCAAAGACCTGGCAATTATTATCATTTCAGCAAAACTGTTTGGACTGCTGGCGAGAAAGTTAAAAGCGCCTCAGGTAGTCGGAGAAATTGTTGCAGGATTGATTATTGGTCCGTGTGTGCTGGGTTGGGTCAACGTGGATGAATCTGGATTTTTGACAAAGATGGCAGAGATCGGCGTTGTACTTTTAATGTTTATGGCAGGACTTGGAACAAATTTAAAAGACTTGCTTAAAACAGGACCAGTTGCATTTCTGATCGCATGTTTTGGCGTATTTGTGCCGATGGGAGCAGGTTTTTTATATTATTCTGCATTTTATGGATGGTCGGCAGTCGGTACGCCAGAGTTCTATAAAGCAGTCTTTATCGGAGTGATCTTGACGGCAACCTCTGTCAGCATTACGGTTCAGACGCTTCATGAATTGGGGCATTTAAAAGGAAAGATTGGAACGACGATCTTAAGCGCGGCAATCATTGATGATGTGATCGGTATTCTCGTTCTGACATTTGTAGTCAGCTTTAAAGATCCAAATACAAAAATTTCTTCCGTCTGCATGAACACGATTTTATTCTTTGTGATGGCAATCGTAGGCGGTGTGATCTGTTATTACTTATTCCGATATATTGACAAGAAGTATCCCCATCAGAGAAGAATACCGATTTTTGGGCTGGCATTGTGTTTTGGAATGGCATATATAGCGGAAGAATGGTTCGGAATTGCAGATATAACAGGGGCATATGTAGCTGGAATTATTTTGTGCAGTATTCATGATTCTGCATATATTGCAAGAAAAATGGATATCAATGCGTATATGATTTTTGGACCGATTTTCTTTACAAGTATCGGTCTGAAGACAGATGTAACAGGAATGACATCAGAAATCCTCCTGTTTTCCATCGGGTTTGTCCTCATTGGTATGATCAGCAAAGTAATTGGATGCGGTCTTTGCGCAAAGCTGTTCCGGTATAAAAACAAGGATGCGATGAAAATTGGCGTCGGTATGATGACGAGGGGCGAGGTGGCTTTAATTGTATCGCAGAAAGGGCTGAATGTAGGCCTGATGGAACCGGTATATTTTACTGCGGTCATCTTGCTGATTATGTGCAGCTCTATTATTACACCGGTTCTGATGAAACTCCTATATCGCGGAGAAAAACCAGAAGGAGCAGCAGTATCTGCGAAATAAAGCATAGAAATAGACAGGATTTTGTAAAAAAAGGTAGAAAACAGCAGAATTTATAGTTGTCTTCCTTTATAAGAGTGTGCTATAATCCCTTGTAAATCTTGAACGCAGAGAGGAACAGAGAAATGAAACTTTTAAAAGAACGAATTCAAAAAGATGGAACTGTAAAAGAGGGAAATGTCTTAAAAGTGGATCAGTTCTTGAATCATCAGATGGATATTGAACTGTTAAATGAAATTGGAAAAGAATTCAAACGTCGTTTTGCAGACAAAAAGATAGAAAAAATATTAACGATTGAGTCCTCCGGGATAGGAATTGCCTGTATTGCAGCGCAGTATTTTCATGTGCCGGTTGTATTTGCCAAAAAGAGCCAGAGTGTGAATCTGGATGGAGAATCCTTTATCACTAAAATTGAATCCTTTACACACAAAAGAACATATGATGTGATTGTGTCAAAGAAATATCTGAAAAAAGGAGAACATATCTTAATCATTGATGACTTTATGGCAAATGGATGTGCAGTCAACGGGCTTTTGGATATTCTTGAAACAGCAGGTGCAGTTGTGGAAGGAGTCGGCATCGTAATCGAAAAGGGATTTCAGGATGGCGGAAAGATGATCCGTGAGAGAGGAATTCAGGTGGAATCTCTTGCAATTGTAGATGGAATGGATGCTCAGACAGGTACGGTGACATTTCGGGAAGCATGACAGGAAAGAATGGAGGAAATTTTCATGAAGAAAGTAGTGAAATTTGGCGGAAGCTCTCTGGCGAGTGCAGAACAGTTTCTGAAAGTAGGTCAGATTATCCTTGCAGATGACGCAAGAAGATATGTTGTTCCGTCTGCACCGGGAAAACGATTTGAAAAAGACGTCAAGGTGACGGATATGTTGTATCACTGTTATGAAGCAGCGGAGAAGGGCGAGGCCTTTGACAGACATCTCATGGCAATCAAAGCGCGTTATCAGGAGATCATAGACGGTTTAAATCTGGATCTTTCTCTGGAAGAAGAATTTCATATTATAGAAGAACAGTTTAAACAAGGCGCAGGGAAAGAATATGCGGCATCGAGGGGCGAATATTTAAACGGTATTGTGATTGCGAATTATCTGGGATACGAGTTTATAGATGCGGCTCAGGTGATTGTCTTTACAGAGGATGGGCTGTATGACGATGAAAAGACAATGGAAAAACTGACTGCAAGACTGGAAAATGTAGAGAAAGCCGTAATTCCGGGATTTTATGGTGCAATGGAAGACGGACGGGTAAAGACATTTTCCAGAGGCGGATCTGACATTACAGGTTCGATTGTGGCAAAAGCAGTCCGTGCAGATTTATATGAGAACTGGACGGATGTTTCAGGTTTTCTGCTCGCTGATCCGAGAATTATTTTTAATCCTGAGGTCATTGAGACAATTACTTACCGAGAGTTGAGAGAATTGTCCTATATGGGAGCTACCGTGCTTCATGAAGATGCAATTTTTCCGGTGCGCAGCATGGGAATACCGATCAATATAAGAAATACAAACAAACCGGAAGATCCGGGTACATTGATTGTGGAGAGTACCTGCCGTCCGCCGAGATATACCATCACAGGAATAGCAGGCAAAAAAGGATTTGTGGCAATCAATATTGAAAAAGATATGATGAATTCGGAGATTGGGTTTGGCAGAAAAGTGCTGAGCGTCTTTGAAGAAAACGGAATTTCATTTGAACATATGCCGTCTGGCATCGACACACTGACCGTTTTTGTACATCAGGATGAATTTGTGGAAAAAGAACAGAAGATTCTGGCTGAGCTGCACCGTGTAGCAAACCCGGATCTGATTGATCTGGAGGCTGATCTGGCTCTGGTTGCAGTCGTAGGACGTGGAATGAGAGCGACAAGAGGGACGGCAGGAAGAATCTTTTCGGCACTGGCACATGCAAATGTAAATGTAAAGATGATTGACCAAGGTTCCAGTGAACTGAATATTATTATTGGTGTCAGCAATAGAGATTTTGAAGCTGCAATCAAAGCAATCTATGATATTTTTGTGACGATTCAGCTCTAATATAGAAAGATAAAATTTTATAAGAACTGATTTTAAGGATCGCTTTGCAAAACAGAGAAAGGCTTTTGCACAGTGGTCCTTAAGACTTTCTTACGTTGACAAAACAGAAAACTTTCACTAAAATATAGATAACGCATGGAGGAAAACGATGATTGCTATAAAGAGCTGCAACGCCAGAGGGGGTTCCCTTACGGGGAATGCGCAGAGCAGCCAGGATAGGAGTATATTTTATGAGGAAAAAGATAATGGGTATTGGTATAGGTCTGCTGACGATGACAGCGGTGATCTGGGGATATCAAAATTACAAAAAAAGTGTGCCCGATGGAAACGAAGCAGTTCAGAGTGAAAAGACGGTAAAAAGACAGGAAACGGAACAGGGAAAATACAATGTGGCCGATGAAGAGACAGATCCTTCAGAAAAGCAGACAAAGCCAGAAATAGAAAAAGAGACGGAAAAGAATCAAAAAAGAGAGAGTGATGAGGAGACGAAAAAAGAAAGCCTGATCACAAAAAAGAAAGAAAAAAATTCCGGGAAAGAGACAGAAGAGTCTCAGTATGGCAGTCCCCTCATTCAGAAGAAAGAGGAGGATTCGCAGACGGAGGAGACGGAACAAGGACTGAAGCCGTTGATTCAGAAAAAAGATCCTCCTGATCTTCAGACAGAGGTTCCGGAAGAAATTCCGGGAGAGGAAGAGACAGAGGTTCTGCCGACAGAAAGCGAGACAGAACCGTTTCTGCCGCAGGAAGAGACACAGCCGCCGACAGAAGAACAAAAAGAGACAGAATGGAATCCGCCTTTCATAGAACCTTCTGGAAAAAAAGAAAAAGTTTCTGTATTTGTGACAGCACAGTTAGGGGAAGCCGCAAATGAGATGAAACAGGCATATGAGAAAAAAAATCCGAATGTTTCTCTTGTGATGACCGTGGCAGAGGAAAATGTTTTGTATCAGAAAATAATCAATGGAGAAAAATGCGATATCTATCTGAGCGGATCTTTAGAATATCTGGAGACACTGGCAGACAAGAAAAAGATTGATGCGCGGTCGATTCACATTGTGGCAGAAGACCCCATCGTGCTGATTCAGACGGAAGAGGGAGATTCAAACATCAATAATTTCAGCCAGATTCCAACAGCACAGGATATCACCATCGCACAGCCAGATACAGAGCTAGGAAGAGCTTCCAGAGAAATTTTGGACAATATGGGAATTATGATATCAGAGATGGATTACAGTGAAGTGGGAAATGCAAATGCTGTGATGGCCTCAGTCAGCATGGAGAGCAGCGAGATCGGTATGGTATATGGGACAGACGCAGCAGATGCAGAAGGATTAGTGGAAGTGATCGCACAGGCTCCTGAGAATCTCACATCCAGTCCAGTCTACTTCTACAGCGGAACGGCTGCCAAGGAGAGCAAGACGACACAGATAGGGGGAAAAGATGAATTTTTATTCTATCTGGACTCAGATGAGGCAGCGGATATTTTAGAAAAATACGGACTGAGCACAAATGATACCGGAAAATAAGAGCAGCAGAATATCCCTCGGAAAAACGAGGGATATTTTTTGATTTCTTCAGAAAAACAGATGATAAACGAGGAAATATGGTTTTGATGAAGAAAAATCTCTGTGTCAAAATAAAGATTTTCAGGACAGGAAAGACAGACGGGATGAAAAAAATGATGATTTTTTGAAAAAATGTGTGTATAATATCATGTATTGTCATAGAAAAAGGTACGATATTATTTGCATAAAAAAATGACCTATATTATAATGAAAAAAGAAAAACAAAAGCAAAGGTGAAAAAAGTGAATTATACAGAAGCAGTAGAGTACGTTTTAAGCGTGCCGAAATTTACAACAAAAAATAAATTAGAAAATACCGTGGAGCTGATGGAACGCTTAGGAAGACCGGATCGAAAAATGAAGATTGTTCATGTCGCCGGGACGAATGGAAAAGGATCAGTGTGCGCTTACCTTTCCTCCATCTTTGAGAGTGCGGGAAAAAAAGTGGGTTTATTTACATCGCCGCATCTTGTGAAAATCAATGAGCGATTTCAGATTAACAATCAGCCAATCAGCGATGAATTGTTTTTGAAGTCATATGAGAAAGTCTGGGAAGTAATTCAGGATATGGTAAAAGACGGATTTTACCATCCGACTTATTTTGAAATTTTATTTGCACTGTGCATGGTGGCTTTTGAAAGAGAGCAAGTGGAATATGTGATTTTGGAAACAGGGCTTGGCGGCAGACTGGATGCGACAAATATAGTGGAACATCCCATCGCCACAATTTTGACTTCTATCAGTCTCGATCACACCGAGATTCTGGGAGATACCGTGGAAAAAATTGCATGGGAAAAAGCAGGGATTTTGAAAAAAGGTGTGCCGGTTATCTACGATGCCAGTGATAAGAAGGCAGAACGAGTAATTCTGGAAAAAGCAGAGGAGATGGGGGCAAAGGCATATCCAGTAGAATCTGCAATGTGCAGAATTTCAGAGAGAACAGATGAGAGCATTTTGTATTGTCTTTCAAGCAGTCTTTGCAGAGAGTGGGATATCTATGTTCCTTATGCCGCGTCATATCAGGTAATGAACAGTGCGGTAGCAGTGAATGCTTTCTGTGTGATCAATGAAGCATTGCATCTTGAGGTGGATAAAGAGACGATCATCTCCGGTATTAGAAAGACCAGATGGCAGGGAAGAATGGAGACCGTTCTTCCTGGCGTCATTTTGGACGGCGGACACAATGCTTCGGGAATACAGGAATTTGTCAAAACAGTACAGGAACTGGAAAAGGGAAGAAAGATTACAATGCTGTTTTCAGCGGTAGTTGAAAAAAATTATGAGAAAATGATCCAAGAGATCTGCGAGGGAGTCCATTTATCGTCTGTCGTGGTTACAGAGATTCACAATGATCGAATTGTACCGGCAGAAGAATTAAAAAATATATTTGAGAAATACACAGATGCAAAAGTTACAGCAGTTTCTGATATTGACGAGGCATTTGACGAGGCGATGAGAGAAAAGGAAGAAGGAATACTGTTCTGTGCTGGTTCCCTCTACCTTGTGGGAGAAATCAAAGAACTTCTGCAAAACAGAAAACCGTGAAAAGCAGATGAGAAACGAGGTGTCAAAAACAAATGATTAATTATGAAGAAGAGTTGAAAAAATTTCATCCCAGTCTCGATGTAAATGAAGCAGAAGATGCGATTTACAGCAGAGATCTAACTGATATTACAGATATTTTAAAGGAAATGTTGCAGGAAGAAAATAAGAGAGAACAGTAAGGAGAAAATATGCGTTGTATTTATTGCGGAACACCATTGTCAGGAATTGATTACTGCACCGGCTGCGGTGCAGATATCACAGTTCTGAAAAGGATTGTGCGGATTTCCAATCTCCTGTATAATGAAGGGCTTGAAAAAGCGACAGTCAGAGATTTATCCGGTGCAGTGGCGTGCCTGAAGCGCAGTTTGAAATTTAATAAAGAAAACATAGATGCCAGAAACCTTTTGGGGCTTGTCTATTTCGAGAGCGGAGAGGTTGTGGCAGCTTTGAGTGAATGGGTGATCAGCAAAAATTTTTGTCCTGTCGATAACCCGGCAAATGAATATATTGCAAAACTTCAGGCAAATAAAAACAGACTGGATACAATTAATCTGACGATTAGAAAATATAATCAGTCTTTGATTTATTGCCGTGAAGACAATGAAGACATGGCAATTATTCAGCTGAAAAAAGTACTGACACAGAATCCGAAATTGATCAAAGGATATCAGCTTTTGGCACTGCTTTATTTAAAGCGCAGAGAATATGAAAGAGCGCGTAAACTGCTGAAGAAAGCGATCAGAATTGATGCTACAAATACGACAACCCTTCGTTATTTAAGAGAAGTAGAATTGGCGACAGGAATTACCACAAGCCTTGATGTCAAATATAAAAAGAGATATGAGAAAAGTTCGGAGAATCCGGTATCGGGAACACTGACTTATAAGAGTGGAAATGAGGTGCTGATTCAGCCGGCAACTTTTCGGGATAGTTCAGCGGCCGCTACCTTTTTTAATATTTTTCTGGGTATTCTTCTGGGGGCAGCTCTGATCTGGTTTTTGGCGATTCCGGCAAATACGCAGAGAGTTCATGACCAGGTGAATCAGCAGGTGACTGATGCCAACACGAAACTGGCAGGAGAGGTATCAAAAGTACAAAGTCTGCAAGATGAGGTGAAACAGTATCAACAACAAGTGGATGAAGTCAACAAATCGAAAGAGGCAGCGGATAAAAAGGCGCAGGGATACGAGTCACTTGTAAAAGCGGCGGATTACCTGATTCAGGGAGATCAGACTCAGGCGGCGAGCGCACTGGAAAATGTAGATCAGAAACAACTGGAAGAGGGGGCAAAATCTCTCTATACACATATCAACCAGCAGGTAAAAACTGTTTTATTCCAGCAGTACTATGTAAATGGCGGAAATTATATTATGTCTCAGGAGTATGACAAGGCGATTGAAGAGCTGACAAAGGCAGTAAAAGCTGATCCGGATCAGTATGATGGATACTATCTGCTCGGAATGGCGTATTACTATAAAGGAGATACGGCAAATGCGAACAAAACATTCCAAAATGCAATTAAGAAATTCCCAGATCGGGCGGCAGAGCTGGAACAGTTTATCAGCGGCGACATGACCGGAGCAGATATCAATGTAACAGGAAATACAACAGATCCAGGGACAACAGATCCAGGGACAACAGATCCAGGGACGACGGATCCAGGGACAACAGATCCAGGGACAACGGATCCTGTGATGACAGATCCTATACAATATGATGAATATGGAAATATTATCGGATAGAGACGAATGAAAAGCCTCAGAGAGTTGGGGACTGCTGTGCAGAAGAAATTTCTTACAGCAGTTCCTTTTCTTATCTGCATTTATAAAAGGGGAGAATCAGAAAGGGGATTGAAAAATGGAAGATTGTTTTAAAGTGACAGGCCGAAATTTAACGATCATCATGCCATGTGAGTTGGACCACCACAATGCAGAGAAACTAAAGGCGGGCGCTGACCGGATTATTCAGAGTAAAAATATCAGGAGTATTGTGTTTGATTTTGGAAAGACAAATTTTATGGACAGCTCTGGTATCGGTATGATTATGGGACGATATAAAATGATCAGTTTTATGGGAGGAAAAGTGATTGCAATCCGTGCCAATCAGCGGATACGGAGGATCTTAACACTTTCCGGCGTGTACAAAGTGATGGATATTTATGAAGGACTGCCGAAACAGTCTGAGTTATGATAAGGGGGATCTTTTATGAAGGACACAAACGAAATGAAAATGGAATTTGACAGCAGATCGTGCAATGAAGGATTTGCAAGAGTTGCAGTAGCTGCTTTTTTATCACAGCTTAATCCGACTCTGGAGGAAGTGGCAGATGTTAAAACTGCATTGTCAGAGGCTGTTACAAATGCGATTATCCATGGATATGAGGGGAAAATTGAAAAAGTTTATATTGAATGTCAGATCAAAGACCGGGAAATGACCGTTGCTGTCATTGACCATGGATGCGGGATACCGAATGTGGAGAAAGCAATGGAACCGTTGTACACAACAAAAAAAGATTCAGAGCGTTCAGGAATGGGATTTGCATTTATGGAAGCATTTATGGACGAGATTCATGTGGAATCAGAAGTAGGAAAAGGTACGAGGGTGACAATGAAAAAAAGGATCAATCACGTACCGCATCAGTTTGAAGAGTGAAAGGATGGCTGCATGGAACATACCCTTGCTTTAATTCAACAAGCACACGAAGGGGATAAAAATGCAAGGGAACAATTAGTAGAAGAAAATATGGGACTGGTTTTCATGATAGGAAAACGTTTTCTTGGGCGTGGCCATGAAATGGAGGATCTGTGTCAGATAGGGAGCATTGGACTGATGAAAGCGATCGACAAATTTGATTCTTCTTTTGATGTAAAATTTTCTACGTATGCTGTGCCTATGATTACAGGGGAACTGAAACGTTTTTTGAGGGATGATGGTATGATTAAAGTTAGCCGTTCCCTGAAAGAAATTTCATATAAAACGTACAAGACAAAGGAAGATCTGGAAAAAAAACTGCAAAGAGAACCGACCATAGAAGAGCTTGCCGGAGAAATGCAGATGGACAGAGAAGAAATTGTGATGGCTTTGGAAGCTTCCAATGAGGTAGAATCTTTGTCAAAGACCATCTATCAGGGAGATGGAACGGAGATCTGCCTGATAGACAAGCTGGAGGAGACAGAAAATGAGAATGAAAAAGTGCTGGATCGACTTTTACTGGAACAAGGCTTAAAGACATTAGAGAAAGAAGAGTATGAATTAATACGATTGCGTTATTTTGAAGATCAGACACAGGTAAAAACGGCAGAACAGCTCGGAAAAACACAGGTTCAGGTTTCAAGAATGGAAAAGAAGATTTTAAAAAAATTAAGGCAGGAACTTCTGGGCTAACCAAGTCATGGGATCTGCTGCTGTGCCTTATCCCTGAAAAAAGAAGAACTATGGAGAATCGTGAAAAAGTACAAAAAAAATGAAAAAATAATACAAAAATGATATAAAATATAAAATAAATAGAAAAGTGATAGTGAAAAAATGACGATAAAATGGTAAAATAAAATCGGAGGTGTAACAAAATAGACAAAAACTATAGAAAAAAGGGAGGTTTTTCGATGAACAAGAAAAAATTAGTTGCAGGCGTATCTATTATTACGGCAGCTATGGCAATCAGCTCTCCGGCTTTAGGGGTCTTTGCAGCAGAAGCGCCAGTTGAGATTACCGGAAATGAATGGGATGGACATCCGGAAATTTCAGAAGTAAACAGGGAGCGTGCAAGAGCTACATTTTATCCATATGCTTCTGTAGAAGCAGCAAAAACGATGGATAAAGAGAACAGCGAATATTATAAGCTGTTAAATGGAACATGGAAATTTAATTTCTCGAAACTGGAAGAAAAACCAGTTGATTTCCAGGCGCCTGATTTTGATGACAGTTCATGGGATGATATTGAGGTTCCGAGCAACTGGAATGTTTTAAAAAATGAAGACGGCACATTTAAATATGAGAAACCATGGTATACAAGTGGGGGATATACCTGGAAAAATACAGAAAAATTAGAGCCAGGACAAACCGTAAAAAAAGGAAATACAGTAGGGACATACCGTACAACATTCCAGCTGGAAGAAGGATGGAAGGATCGTGAAGTGTTCTTAAACTTTGAAGCTGTTGAATCTGCAATGTATCTTTGGGTAAACGGACATGCTGTTGGTTACAGTGAGGACTCTTTTACACGTGCTTCGTTTGATATCACGCCATACCTTCAGGAGGGCGAAAATACGATTGCTGTTCAGGTTTATCGCTGGAGCGATGGAAGCTGGCTGGAGGATCAGGATTTTCTTCGTCTGCCGGGAATTTTCCGTGATGTATATCTGACAAGTAAAGACGCAGCAGAAATCCGTGACTTTAAAGTAGAGACGGACCTCGATGAAGAATATAAAGATGCAACATTGACAGTAAAAACAGATCTCCGCAAATTTAAAGATGTAGAAGGTGCAGATTATAAAGTAAAAGCACAGCTGTTTGATGCTGATGGAAATGAAGTTGCTGTAGATGGAATGGAAGCAGCCGTTGCATTTGATGGAGAAGAGGCAGAAGTAACACTGGAAGGTCTTGTTGCTGATCCGGAAAAATGGTCTGCTGAAAAGCCGAATTTATATACACTGAGTTTATGCCTTTACGATGGAGAAAAAGAAGTAGAGGCAACTGCAATCAAGATTGGATTCCGCGAAATTGAGATTGCAGATAAAGATACCACTAACGCACGCCTTCTCGTCAATGGACAGCCGGTCAGCCTCCGCGGCGCAAATCGCCATGAAATTGATCCGGAGCTTGGACGCGTTCCGACAGAAGAAATGATGCGTAAAGACCTTGAGCTGATGAAACAGCATAACCTGAATGCAGTTCGTACTTCTCATTATCCAAACGATCCTCGTTTCTATGAATTGTGTGATGAATATGGCTTGTACGTTCTGGATGAGGCAAATAATGAGTCTCATGGATGTATGAGTGCAGGAATCAATGTTCCAGGTACAGGAGAAGAGTGGAAAGCAGCTATGTTCTACCGTATCGAAAATATGATCCAAAGAGATAAAAACCATCCATCTGTTATCATCTGGTCGATGGGTAATGAGGCAGCAGCAGGTGAAAACTATAAAGCTGCAAACGAACTTATGCATGAGCTGGATTCTACAAGACCGACACATTATGAAGGAGAAAATGATTATACAGATCTTCATTCTGAAATGTATCCGAGAACAACAGCGATAGAATACATTGGAAAATATGGCACAAAACCTATGCTGCTGTGCGAATATGCGCATGCGATGGGCAACTCCGTAGGAAACTTAATTGATTATTGGGATATCATTGACAAATACCCGAATTTAATCGGTGGATTTATTTGGGACTGGGTAGACCAGACTGTAAATACAAAGACAGAACCTATTGTGGAATATCCGGAAGCAAGCACAAAAGATCTTCGTTTTGAAGTATGGGGCGATAAAGAAGCAGAAGGTTTCAGCGGAAACGGTTTGGCTGGAAAAATGTATGTTCATGAAAGTGATCAGTTACGCCTCAATGGACCATTCACAGTAGAATTTGCAGTAAAAGAAAATGAAAATATTGAAAAACGGACAAAAGTATTTGGCTTATCAGAAGGTACAGTTGCGATCTATTCTAAGATGGATGAAGAGTCTCCATGCGGAAAATCCTTAAATGTTAAGATCAATGCTGGAGAAGGCGCAGATATCGTTGCAGAAATGCCTGAAAACTGGTTTAATGAATGGCACAAAGTTGCAGTTGTATATGATGGCGCAAATGTTAAAGTCTATATTGATAACAAACTGGCAGGCGAAGCTGCTTGTGTAATTCCAGAAGGAAGCTTTGAAAAAGCAAATCTGATTTTAGGTTCTGTTTCTTATCTGGATTCCAACGCATTCCAGGGAACATTTGATGATGTTCATGTAATTAAAAGAGCGCTTACAGAAGAAGAACTGGCAGCAGATCGCACAGAGTCAGAAGATGCAGCAGCATGGTTTGCATTTGAAGATGGAAAAGAGACACCTCGTGATCAGGAGATGTATTTTGCTTACGGCGGTGACTGGATGGATAGTCCAAACTCTGGAAACTTTGGACAGAATGGTTTGATCTTCCCGGATCGTACGATTCAGCCTGAACTTTTGGAAGTGAAGAAAGTTTACCAGAATGGTGACATTGTATGGAAAGGCGATAACACAGTTTCTATTTCTAATGAAAATCTGTTTACAAATCTGAATGAATATAATTTCATCTGGACATTGACAGAAGATGGTTATGAAATTCAGAGCGGTACACAGGAAGTAAGTGTGGATCCGCTTGCAACAGCAGATGTAACACTTCCTATTGAAGAATTTGAGAAGAAAGCAGGATCTCAGTATCATCTGACCTGTGCATTTACGCTGAAAGAAGATACGATCTGGGCAAAAGCAGGTCATCATGTGATTGAAGAACAGTTTGAACTGGATGGAAGTGACGAAGCTGTGAAAGCAGAAGATGTTGCAGCGCTTAGCGCAGTCGCTTTAGAAGAAAGCGAAGATGCTTACACTGTTTCTGGCGAAGGATTCAACGTAGTTGTAGATAAAGCAACAGGAGCAATGACATCTTATGTATATCAGGATAAAGAACTGTTAGATGCTCCTCTGGAGCCAAACTTTGTACGTCCATTAAATGAAAATGACAGAGCATCTGATATGTTTAACTTCTCAGAAGCATGGGCAGAAGCAGAAAAAGGCCGTACAGTCGAAGCGATTACAACAGAAAAACTTGTGGATGGAATGGCTCGTATCAATGTAACAGGAACTCTTGGAAATGGTGTTCCTTATGCTATCGGATATGTTGTTTATGGAAATGGTGATGTTACGGTAGAAAATCAGCTGATGCCAAATGATACATTCGATCTGATTCCATTAATCGGAACAACGATGAAAGTTCCTGCAAACCTCAACAATGTAACATATTTTGGACGTGGACCGCAGGAAAACTATCTTGACCGTAATACGGGTGCATTTAAAGGCATTTATGAGACAACAGCAGATGATTTATATGTTCCATATGAGACACCGGGTGAAACAGGAACGAGAACAGGTGTGACATGGGTTGCATTGACAGATGATGCAGGCGATGGAGTTATGGTGAGTGCAGCAAAAGATTTTGAGTTCAGCGCACTTCATTATACAGATAAAGAACTGAATGAGACAAGACATTCTTATGAACTTCAGAAAGATGAAAGCATTACATTTAAAGTAAACCATATTCAGCAGGGTCTTGCTGGAGATACTACATGGGGAGCTTATCCACATGATGAATATTTAGTAAGAGCAAATCATTCTTATGAATATGAATATCGTCTCCATCCAGTAACAGGATTTACAAAAGAAGCTGCAACAGAAGACAGCAAGAAAGTATACAGCGATGGAACATTAAAAGATATCTTGATCAACGGCGAATCTATGAAGAATACATATCTGGAAAGCAGTTATGATGAATTCTTCAGCGAGCGTTACGATTACACAATGAAACTGGCAGGAGGAGAACTTCCGGAAGTTACAGCAGTTCCATTGACAGATGATGTAACAGTAGACGTACAGATGCCAGAAGCAGTACCTGGAGATGTAGTAATCCACGCAGTAAACAGCTTAGGAAAAGATCAGACATATACTATTCATCTGGAAAATGAAGAATTTGTATATGCAAGTGATATGGAATATACAGCAGCTGTAGCAAACGGAAGGGATCCAGTTACAAAAGAAGTTTCCTCTGGATGGGGTGAAGCAACAAGAGACCGTTCCTTAAAGAAAGCAAAACTTCATCTGTTAGATGAAAATGGAGAAGTAAAAGAATTCGAAAAAGGACTCAGCTCTGCTAAATCCAGTGAATTCGTATTTGATATTTCCGGACAGGGATTCAAAACATTTGAGACATTTGTAGGAATCAATCAGGATGATATTTCAAATGAAGAAGTTTATATTAAGGCATTTGAAGTTTATGTAGATGGTGAATTAAAAGCAGCTTCTGGAGAAATGCACGCAGATACTCCAATGGAAAAATTGGTAGTAGATGTAGAAGGCGCAAGTGAAGTGAAGATTGTTGCAGTTCCAGATGATCAGCCAGATTTGTTTATCTACTCAAATACATCATCTGTATGGGCAGATGCAAAATTTGTTCGCTAAGGAAAGAAAAATATAGAGTTTCAGTTTCACAAAAATGTGGAGCAGCATTCTTTAGAATGCTGCTCCATTATTTTATGCCTCTAAGGCAGTCAATTTGATTATTTTTTCTGAAAAAGACAAGCGAAAAAAATAGCAAAATAAAGAAAATTTACAAAAAAAGAAAAAATTTACAAAAAAAATAGTAAAATTCGCAAAATAAAGAAAATAGTCTTGATGCAAAAATGATAATCATTGATTAAAATGAGCTGGCGATGTAGACAAAATAGACAATGAAATGATGAGGAGGAAATGCAATGAATAAGAAAAAGTTAATTGCAGGGGTATCAATCCTTACAACTGCTATGGCAATGGGAATTCCAACAATGGGAACTTTTGCAGCAGAGAAAATCGAAATTACTGGAAATGAATGGGATGGACATCCAGAGATTTCAGAGGTAAATAAAGAACGAGCAAGAGCTACTTTTTATCCATATGCTTCTGTAGAAGCAGCTAAAACAATGAAAAAAGAAGACAGCGAGTATTATAAGCTGTTAAATGGAACATGGAAATTTAATTTTTCCAAATTAGAAGAAAAACCGACAGATTTTCAGGGAACAGATTTTGATGATAGTTCATGGGATGATATTCAGGTTCCGAGCAACTGGAATGTTATAAGAAATGAAGATGGTACATTTAAGTATGAAAATCCAATGTACACAAACACTGCATATCCATGGAAAAATACAGAAAATTTAGAGCCTGGCCAGGCAATGAAAAAAGGCAATACAGTAGGAACGTATCGCAAAACATTCCAGCTTGATGAAGGATGGAAAGATCGTGAAGTGTTCTTAAACTTTGAAGCAGTTGAATCTGCATTTTATCTCTGGGTAAATGGACAGCCGGTTGGATATAGTGAGGATTCATTTACAAGAGCGGAGTTTGATATTACACCATATCTTCAAGAAGGTGAAAATACGATTGCTGTTCAGGTTTACCGTTGGAGTGATGGCAGCTGGTTAGAGGATCAGGATTTTCTTCGCCTGCCGGGTATCTTCCGTGATGTATATCTCACAAGCAAAGATGCAGCCGAGATCCGCGACTTTAAAGTAGAGACAGATCTGGATGAAGAATACAAAGATGCAGAATTAAGCGTTGAAACTTCCCTTCGTAAGTTTAAAGATGTGGAAGGCGCAGATTATAAAGTAAAGGCACAGCTTTTTGATGCGGAAGGAAATGAAGTAAAGGTAGAAGGTCTGGAAGCAGCTGTTTCATTTGAAGGAGAAGAAGCAGAAGTTACATTGAAAGGGCATGTAGAAAATCCTGAAAAATGGTCTGCTGAAAAACCAAATTTATATACATTAAGTTTATGTCTCTATGATGGAGAAAAAGAAGTAGAAGCAACTGCAATCAAAATCGGATTCCGTGAGATCGAGATCGCAGATAAAGATACGACAGATGCCAGAATTCTTGTAAACGGACAGCCAGTCAGTCTGCGCGGAGCAAACCGTCATGAAATTGATCCAGAGCTTGGACGTGTTCCTACGGAAGAGATGATGCGTAAAGATCTGGAGTTGATGAAACAGCATAACCTGAATGCAGTTCGTACTTCTCATTATCCAAACGACCCTCGTTTCTATGAATTGTGCGATGAATATGGTCTGTATGTTCTCGATGAGACAAACAATGAGTCACATGGATGTATGAGCTCAGGCATCAACATTCCAGGTACAGGAGAAGAATGGAAAGAAGCACTCTTATACCGCATTGAAAATATGGTACAGAGAGATAAAAACCATCCGTCTGTTATTATCTGGTCCATGGGTAATGAAGCGGCAGCCGGTGAAAACTATAGCGCTGGAAATGATCTGATTCATGAGCTGGACAGCACAAGACTGACTCATTATGAAGGTGAGAATGACTATGCAGATATTCATTCTGAAATGTATCCTAGAACAACAGCAGTTGAATACTTTGGAAAGTATAGTAAAAAGCCGATGATTCTTTGTGAGTATGCACATGCGATGGGCAACTCTGTAGGCAACTTGATTGACTATTGGGAAATCATTGACAAATATCCAAACTTAGCCGGCGGATTCATCTGGGATTGGGTTGATCAGTCTATCAGCACAAACACAGATCCTGTTATGGAATATCCGGAATTGAGTACAAAAGATCTGCGCTATGAAGTATGGGGCGATAAAGAAGCAGAAGGTATTTCAGGAAATGGTCTGGCTGGAAGAATGTACATCCACGAAAATGATAAATTACGTCTGAATGGACCATTTACGGTAGAATTTGCTGTAAAAGAGAATGAAAATATTGAAAATAATACCCGTACTTTAGGACTAGCAGAAGGCACACTTTCTATTAATTCTAAAGTCAACGAAGAATCTCCATGCGGAAAATCTCTGGTGGTTAAAGTCAACGCCGGAGAGGGTACAGAAATTGTTGCAGAAATGCCGGAAAACTGGTTTGATGAATGGCATAAAGTAGCAGTTGTATACGATGGAGCAAACTTAAAAGTTTATATTGACAATAAACTGGCTGGTGAAGCTGCCTGCGTGATCCCAGAAGGAAGCTTTGACAATGGAAATATGGTTGTAGGATCTGTTTCTTATATGGATTCCTATGTATTCCCTGGAACTTTTGATGATATTCATGTGATTCCAAGAGCGCTCACAGAAGAAGAACTGGCAGCAGAGCGTACAGAAGCAGAAGATGCAGCAGCATGGTTTGCATTTGAAGACGGCAAAGAGATTCCGCGCGATCAGGAGACTTACTTTGCTTACGGCGGCGACTGGATGGATAGTCCAAACTCTGGAAACTTCTGCCAGAATGGTCTCGTATTCCCAGATCGTACCATTCAGCCAGAACTTCTGGAAGTCAAGAAAGTTTATCAGAATGGCGAAATCGAATGGAAAGGCGACAACACCGTTACAATCACAAATGAAAACTTATTTACAAATCTCAACGAATACAACTTCAACTGGTCATTGACAGAAGATGGATATGAGATTCAAAGCGGCACAGAAGAAGTGAATGTAGAACCGCTTTCCTCTGCAGATGTAACACTTTCAATCGAGGAATTTGAGAAAAAACCAGGTTCCCAGTATCATCTTACCTGCTCATTTACTCTGAAAGAGGATACTACATGGGCAAAAGCAGGTCATCATGTAATTGATGAACAGATTGTGCTGGACGGAAGCGAGGAAGAAGTAAAAGCGGAAGATCTTTCAGCACTTCAGGCAATTAACGTAGAGGAAAGTGACGCGGAATATGTTGTTTCCGGAGCAGAGTTTAAGGCAGTGGTAAACAAAGAAACAGGTGCTCTGACTTCTTATGCATATCAGGAGAATGAGCTGCTGGATGCACCTCTGGAACCAAACTTTGTGCGTGCTTTAAATGAAAATGACAGAGCATCTTCCATGGAAAACATCTCAAAGACATGGGCAGCAGCAGGAGAAGAACGTACAGTGGAATCTGTTGCAGCAGAAAATATTGCAGACGGAGCTGTCCGCATTAATGTAAAAGGAACTCTGGGCAATGGCGTACCTTATGCAACTGGATATGTGATTTATGGAAATGGTGATATTACAGTAGAAAACCAGATTATGCCTTCTGATTCTTATGATGTTATTCCTCTGGTGGGAACTACAATGAAAGTTCCGGCAGAATATAATAATGTTACCTATTTTGGACGTGGACCGCAGGAAAATTATATTGACCGTAAAACAGGTGCATTTAAAGGTATTTATGAGACAACAGCAGATGATTTATATATTCCATATGAAACGCCAGGCGAAACAGGAACAAGAACAGGTGTGACATGGGTTGCCCTCACAAATGACGAAGGAAATGGACTGATGGTAAGTTCTGCAAAAGACTTTGAGTTTAGTGCACTTCATTATACAGATAAAGAACTGAACGAGACAAGACATGCGTATGAGCTTCAGAAAGACGACAGCATTTCCTTTAAAGTGAATAAAGTTCAGCAGGGACTGGCAGGAGATACAACATGGGGTGCTTGGCCGCATGAACAGTATCTGGTAAGAGCAAATCATTCCTACGAATATGAGTACCGTATTCATCCGGTAACAGGATTTACAAAAGAAGCTGCAACAGAAGACAGCAAAAAAGTATACAGCGATGGAACAGTGAAAGACATCCTGATTAATGGAGAATCTATGAAAGATACATATCTTGGAAACGATTTCAATGAATTCTTCAGCGAGCGTTATGAATATACAGTGAAACTTGCAGACGGACAGCTTCCAGAGATCACAGCAGTGCCGGTAAGCGATGATGTGAATGTGGAAGTACAGATGCCGGAGGCACTTCCTGGAGACGCAGTGATTCATGCGACAAACAGTTTAGGAAAAGATCAGACTTATACGATCCATCTGGAAAAAGAAGATGTTGTATATGCCAGCGATATGGAATACACAGCAGCTGTTGCAAACGGAAGAGATCCTGTCACAAAAGAAGTTTCTTCCGGATGGGCAGAAGTGGGAAGAGATCGTTCTTTAAAGAAATCTAAGATCAGTCTCTTAGATGAAAACGGAGAAATCAAAGAGTTTGAAAAAGGACTCAGTTCCGCTAAATCCTGTGAATTTGTATTTGATATCAAGGATCAGGGATTCAAAACATTTGAAGCATTTGTTGGAATCGATCAGGGGGATCTCTCAAATGAAGAGACATATATCAAATCCTACGAATTCTATGTGGACGGAGAACTGAAAGCTGCTACAGGAGAAATGCACGCAGATACACCAATGGAAAAAGTGGTCGTGGATGTAGAAGGGGCAAGCGAATTAAGAATTGTTGCTGTTCCAGATGATCAGCCAGATATCTTCATCTACACGAATACATCATCCGTATGGGCAGATGCAAAATTTGTTCGTTAATCAAAAAAGAATAATGTAAATTTTTCTAAAATTGGGGAGCATTCGAAAGAATGCTCCCCATTCTTATATATTCATAAAAAATCAATCTTTTCTAAAAAATCAGACAGCAGACAGGGATAAAAAGGAAAAAAAGTATAATTTATAAAAAAAGGAAAATAATAAATTGAAATAGAACAGTCTGGAATAAGACTGCAGCAAAGCGACAGGAAAAGTCGGGAAAAGGAGAGGTTGATATGAGAAAGAAGGCAGTCATAGCGGGAATGGCAGTGCTTCTGTTACTTGTCATCTTATTGGGAATGGTACGATATTGGATGGCAGAACAGCGACAGACGGCGCCGGAGAAAGGAACCCTTGTAAAGGTTTGTGAGGATATAAAAGTCTGTGAGGATATAAAAAGGAGAGAGCCAGATGAATACTGTTGTTTATATGAAATTTGACCAGAATATTCTGACGAAAAAAGACAAACTTTTTCTAAAAGAGATCGCTGAAATTTCAAGCAGTGATAAAGAACTGGAAAATAAAATTAAAGTACTTCCTTTCCACAGCGGAGGACATGGAAAACCGGGGCGTTATGTTCATTCTGTAATAGAAGTACTTGCGATTGTGGAAGAAAAGTTCCCGAATATACAGATGGAATTATTAGGGGAGACAGACTTTATTATAACAGTTGAAAAGACGAAACAGCCGAGTATGGTTTGGGAATGGATCAAAACAGGAGCAGTTTGTCTGCTGTCCTTTTTTGGTGCGGCTTTCTGTATCATGACATTTAATAATGATGTTGATCTGACAAAATTATTTGCCCAGCTGTTTGAACAGTTTACAGGGGAAGCCTCAGACGGATTTACGATCTTGGAAATGTCTTACTCAACAGGCGTCGGACTTGGTATTTTGATTTTCTTTAATCATTTTGCGCGCAGAAAGATCAGTTCAGATCCTACACCTTTAGAGGTGGAAATGAGATCTTATGAAGATGATATCAATACAGCGCTGATTGAGACAGACGGGAGAAAGGAGAAATCATAGATGGCGGAAAAGCTGCTTTTGGGATGGATTGGATTTTGCGGCGGATGTCTGGTGGCGGGCGGCGTTGTCGCTCTGATGGTAGGACTTGGCATTTTGTCCAGATTTATCGAAATCAGTCATACATCAAAGCATACACGCCTGTATGAAAACTGTATTTTACTTGGAGGAATAGGGGGGACTCTTGTCACAATTTATCCGATTGTCCTTCCGTTTGGGACGATCGGACTTGCTGTGCTTGGGATCTGCTCTGGAATTTATGTGGGGGGATGGATTATGGCTCTGGCTGAGGTTATCCATGTATTTCCAGTATTTTTCAGAAGAATTGGACTGATAAAAGGGACAAGCCTTGTAATTATTGCAGTGGCGGCTGGAAAAGTGACCGGGAGTATGCTTCATTTCTTTATGAGATGGTAGAAAGATACAAATGAAATAAAGATTGTTCCATGTAACTTCTCATGATACAATGAAAAAAAAGAAAAGAGAGGATACAAAAATGGAACAGGGAAAACAAAGGAGAGAAATTCCAGAAAATGGGAGGATATCTGCGCTCTTGCCGATTGCAGTATTTCTCGTGATTTTTCTGGGTTCCGGTATTATCACAGGTGATTTTTACAGTATGCCGGCAATCGTAGGATTTTTAATTGCACTGATGACAGCATTTTTTCAAAACAAGGAGTTAAAATTTGATGAAAAAATGGCATTGATTTCAAAAGGGGCAGGAGATGAAAATATTATCACAATGTGCCTTATTTTTTTGGCGGCAGGCGCATTTTCTGGGGCTGTAAAAGCAGCCGGAGGGGCAGACAGCACTGTGATTTTAGGACTATCTATTCTGCCTTCTAATGTAGCTGTAGTAGGATTGTTTGTGATCGGATGCTTTATTTCTGTCTCCATGGGAACATCTATGGGAACGATTGCCGCATTGGCGCCGATTGCTGTTGGAATCAGTGAAAAGACAGGATTTTCATCAGCAATCTGTGTAGGAGCTGTGATGTGCGGGGCAATGTTTGGAGACAATTTATCAATGATTTCAGACACAACGATTGCAGCAGTCAAGACACAGGGATGTGAGATGAGAGACAAATTTAAAGAAAATTTCCTGATTGTACTGCCGGCTGCAATCGTGACAATTATCATATTTTTTGTACTGACAAACGATGTAAAATATGTACCGGATGAATTGGGAACGTATAATATCTGGCAGGTGGTTCCATATCTGGTCGTATTAATCGGAGCATTGTGCGGCTTTAATGTATTTGGAATTCTGATCACGGGTACGGTTCTGTCTCTTGGTGTGGGGGTAGCCACGGGGGCAATGGAACCTGGCATGATGTTTCAGGCAGTAGGAGACGGAATCATGGGTATGTACGATATTACAGTGATCTCCATCGTTGTGGCGTGTATCGTGGCGCTTGTGAAGGAATATGGAGGAATCCAGTTTTTACTTTCTTTTATCAAGAAAAGAATCAAAGGAAAAAGAGGAGGAGAGCTGGGGATTGCAGTGCTTGCACTGCTTGTGGATCTGTGTACCGCCAATAACACAGTGGCGATTGTAATGGCAGGACCGATTGCAAAAGAGATCAGTGATGAATTTGAAATTGCTCCCAGAAGATCCGCGTCCATTATTGATATGTTTACCTCGGTGGGACAGGGGCTGATTCCATATGGCGCTCAGCTTTTGTCAGCAGCTAGTTTGACCGCTCTGACACCATTTGATATTATTCCATACTGTTTCTACCCGATTTTGATGGGAATCAGCGGATTGTTTTTCATTCTGTTTATCAATCAGTGCAAAGAAGATAAAAAGAGAAAATAGGAATCATGTATCATTTTCAGGATATGAGGCATACTACACACTGAGAACGAAAAATCAGGAAAGGAAGTAGCCGCAGATGGAAGACAATCAGATTACACAGGAGAAAAAGAAGCAGTATGAAGCGTATGTAGAACAGGTGACTCCAAAACATAACTTGCCTTTGAACATGGCAAAAGCATTTCTGACAGGAGGAATCATCTGTGTGATCGGTCAGGTGATTATTCACATTGCACAGAACATGGGGATGGATCAGAAGACGGCAGGGAGCTGGTGTTCTTTAATTCTCGTCTTTTCCAGTGCGCTTTTGACAGGATTGAATATCTATCCGTCGATTGCAAAGTTTGGCGGGGCAGGAGCGCTTGTTCCAATCACCGGTTTTGCAAACTCGGTCGCTGCACCGGCGATTGAATTTAAAAAAGAAGGACAGATCTTTGGAGTTGGATGTAAAATTTTTACGATCGCAGGCCCTGTGATTTTGTATGGAATTTCAGTGAGCTGGCTTTTGGGACTGATCTATTATCTTTTAAGAATAACGGGGGTAGCCGGATGAATCAGATGAGAGGAAAGCAAAGTATACAATTTGATAAAGCGCCGTATCTGATCGCCTCATCGTCGGTTGTAGGGGCAAAAGAGGGCGAAGGTCCTCTTGGAATGATGTTTGACAGAGTAAATGAAGATGCTCAATTCGGAGAAGATACATGGGAAAAAGCAGAGAGCCAAATGCAGAAAGAAGCAGCTCAGATCGTTTTGGAAAAAGCAGGCATGATGCCAGAAAATATACGGTATCTTTTTTCCGGGGATCTGCTGGGACAGCTGACAGCGACATCTTTTGGAGCAGGAGGGATGGACATTCCCATGTTTGGATTGTATGGAGCGTGTTCAACAAGCGGAGAGTCTCTTACTTTGGCTGCAATGGCAGTCAGCGCAGGATATGCAGATACAGCGATGGCTTTGACTTCCAGCCATTTTGCAAGTGCAGAAAAACAGTTTCGCTATCCCCTGGAATATGCCAATCAAAGACCTCTTGCAGCAACTTGGACAGTGACAGGAAGCGGGGCATTTTTGGTGGCAGGAGAGAAGAAAAATAACGGTACAAGGAAATTTCAGCATATAAAGATTACAGGAGTGACTGGTGGAAAAGTAGTAGATTTTGGAATCAAAGATTCTATGAATATGGGGGCGTGCATGGCACCGGCAGCGTGTGATACAATTTACCAGAATCTGGAGGATTTTGGAAGAAAGCCGGAGGATTATGATAAAATTATCACGGGAGATTTGGGGTATGTAGGACAGAAAATCTTGATTGATCTTTTAAACGAGAAGGGATATTCCATTGAGAAACAGCATATGGACTGCGGAATCGAAATATTTGACTGTGAGGAGCAGGATACACACTCAGGAGGAAGCGGATGCGGATGCTCTGCAGTTGTTATGGCCTCTTATATTCTGCCGAAAATTGAAAAAGGGAAATGGAAAAGAGTATTGTTTGTACCTACAGGCGCCATGCTTTCAACAGTCAGTTTTAATGAAGGACAAAGCGTGCCTGGAATTGCATATGGCGTTGTTCTGGAACACGACTGAGAGGAGGAAAATATGGAGTATCTGAATGCGTTTTGGGTAGGAGGTCTGATCTGTGCGATGGTACAGATTTTGATGGAGCGTACTAAATTGATGCCGGGAAGAATTATGGTACTGCTCGTATGTTCAGGGGCAGTGCTGGGGGCGGTTGGAATTTATGATCCATTTGTGGATTTTGCAGGTGCGGGTGCTACTGTTCCGTTGCTCGGATTTGGAAATCTGCTGTGGAATGGTGTAAAAGAGGCAGTCAGAACAGATGGAATTTTGGGGCTGTTTATGGGAGGATTTCAGGCAAGTGCAGTCGGCATTTCCGCAGCATTGCTGTTTGGGTACGGGGCAAGTCTCATCTTTGATCCCAAAATGAAAAAATAGGTTCAGGAAATAGAGAACAACGATTGGAAAAACAGAGAGAAGGTGATATAATAAACATACATTCCGTAAAGACACAGTTCTGTACAGGTACTGATCTTTTGAAGAAAATTCTTTGAAAACCAGTACAGAAAACTGAGAAAAATTCTTTCCTATGTGAGCTGCCGCGAAACAGAAAGAAAAAAATTTAAGGGATGAAGGGAACCTTGAAAGAGAAAATTCAATCAGGGAATAATCAAGAAAGAGGGCGTGAAAATGAAAGAAAACACAGCAAGCTTTTGGAAAATGGCAAAAGTCATTTTCTGCGTATGGTTACTCTGCATGATCTGCACAGCCGGAATCAGAGTATCAGCAGCAGAGGGAAAGGCATCTGTTACTTTACAGGAGCCTGTGATTGTATCCGTAGATGCTCCGGCAGATGTGACAACAGCGCTGCGCGTAACATGGAGACCTGTTCCGAATGCAGACGGCTATATTATTTACCGAAAAGATGAGGCAAGTTCTCAGTGGGTTAGAATCAGAAAAGTTGCAGGTCAGTCAAAGAGTTATTACTCCAATATTCAGCTGCAGCCAGGTTCTAAATATACTTATACAGTACAGTCTTTCTGTAAGAGAGACGGAAAAGTATATTACAGTACGAAAGGTACAAAGCCAGTATCTGCAGTTACGCATTTAAAAACTCCAACTTTGAAATCAGCTTCTTCTGTATCCTATAATCAGATTAAAGTAGTATGGACTCCAGTGACAAATGCACAGGGATACCGTATTTACAGAAAAGAAGCGGGAACAGGCTGGAAATTGATTCGCAGAATCGCAGGAGAGCAGAAATATTTCTGCATTGATTCTACAGCCGAGACAGGAAAA
>JAGZHZ010000022.1 GCA_018366495.1 Clostridiales bacterium | reverse complement strand
TACGTTAGCTTTGCTATGCCATAAAATCGCAACCTCAAACTTTATAGAAGCTGACTGCCAAATTCTACTTTTGAATCAATGTGTTTTGCTCATCTCTATTTAAATTAATAAATTGCTCAAGCTTGATTCGACTTTCAAAACCATCCCCATACTCACATGCACGAGTCTGATCATCAAATTTAAAACTAATATTATACAGTCGCCCTGTTTTCGTTCTTTGAATCAATTTATTATCCATCATAAATTGAATAACTCTATGATGATTCTCTATATCATCACCATTTAGATAAAAACAAATTACACCTGATTCAGCACCCGTCAGTTCTATATCTGTACATTTACATTCATAACAAACCTTCTCTGTGATCGCTTTTTCACATATATTCATAGCAAATTCTTGATCGTTAAAAAAATACATCCATTTACCACATTTGTGTCTTTCAAGCAATTTTGCCTTTTCTGTAATATACCAACACCACCCCTTAGATCTTTCCATTTTAAATACCTCCATTTGTATCGTATAGATTTAACCTTTAATTTTTATAACAGAATAACATAATGATCAAAAAATGTCTATTATTCCTTTGTTTTTATAGTAGCCAAGAGTGTCATTCTTGAATAACCAAGAATTCCCACTTATCTCCTCAAGCAAATCTGTATCATTTGAAAAAAGTTTTGATCTTTTTTTCTTTACTTTTTTAATCATACTCTAGATCATTTTATATATCCTCAATTATTTTCTGTTTTTTTATATATTTTTTTATTAAATTCAAAATTATTATTGATTTTATGCATTGTAAACTATATAATACAAATAAATAAACATCAAATTTTGAACTTTTCTCTAATAGCACAAAGACTTTAATGTATTATTAAATCAAGATCGCATTTCCATAATTCAGATATGTATTATATAAAAATAATCCGAGATTTAGTATTTTAAAATAATGGTAAATATATTTATGATATATGAGGGAGGGATTCCATTGGAAAAATTATACTCTATATTAAATTTAATTTTAGATTGAATGAGGTTAATATGAAGTGTAAAAATTGTTCTTTCGAAAATATTATTGGAACAAATTATTGTCAAAATTGTGGTGCTAAATTGAAAAAAAAACATTTTTTTCAATTTAGTAATACAAAATATATAGCTGGTATGGGGCATAAAGGAAGTTCTATAGCTCCTTTAGGGGTTATGTCTATTGAGAACCAAACAAAAGATTTAGGCGAGCATGTATTACAGAAGCATTTAGTAAAAGTATGTCCCAGAAATGATGGTTCCTGGTTCTGCCCTGATTGTGGAGAATTAAATCCTAAATATTCTCAATTTTGCAAAGGATGTGGGCGTGATTTTTTATAAAAAAGGGAGCTCATACTAATGAAAAAATTTTTAACATTTTTATTGTCATTTTGTATACTTTTTAATTTGTTTATCACTCCAGCAGTTGCTGAAACATCTTCTTCAGCTTCTACAGAAAAGCAATACTATAAATTTATAGCTGATGATACTGGAAACATATATCCTATATTAATATCTGAACAAGAATTTCAAAAGGCTGTTGGTATACGTTCTCCCCATTATGCTGAAGGTTGGATAGTTACCTCTATTAGCGGAAATACAGTTGCATATATTTCTCTTCATTATCAGACTGTCACAAGTGCTGGCAAACAAGTATTTGATCTATCCACTGCATACTTAGAAGTTAATCCTCAAAATGGTTATGCTGGTCATATTGATTTTCTCAATAAGAGTGCACATTCGATTATAATACAATATACCTATTCCAATATTCTTGAAAATGGATATAGAACACATACTTTCTATCCCCAGCAATAATAACATAAGAAATATCAAAAATATCTAGTATCTCTTACTAAAATATGACTGCAAAACCAATCTTAATAAGATCGTCTTCTTACTAAAAGTTAGGGTAACTATTTATTTAGTTCTAAATCAATAGTTGGGGTGGGATTTTATAAATCCCGCTCCATTGTTGTACTTAAATATATTTTTATGTTTTCTTCCCAATGGGCTGTTTTTTTGCATGGCAAACAAACCTTCAAGCGCCAATCTTAATGTTCATTCGTTATTATAACCAAAAATAAAATGCTGGAAATATGATTTTAAAACCACACCCCAACATTTATTATAGAGCCTCTTTATTTCAAAACCTCCATTTTTTGTAGCATTAAAAAATCCTGAACATTCTGTTCAGGATCAAAAAGCACGAGACGGGATTCGAACCCGCGACCCTCGCCTTGGCAAGGCGATACTCCACCACTGAGCCACTCGTGCATATATTCTGTTTTGAGAGCGGGTGATGGGAATCGAACCCACGTATCTAGCTTGGAAGGCTAGTGTTCTACCATTGAACTACACCCGCATATTTTTTAGTGCCCAGAACCGGAATCGAACCAGTGACACGAGGATTTTCAGTCCTCTGCTCTACCTACTGAGCTATCTGGGCATTTCATTGGCTCTACATTTGTTTGTTCATCGAACTGACAAGTGATATTTTAGCAGAACTATTTTTATTTGTCAATATAATTTTTTCTATTTTTTCAAAAATTTATTTAACGCCATTATTTTAGACGATTTCATAGATTTTATATTTACCTATTGACATAGTAGGTAAATATCCTTATAATAGCAAAAAATAGATAAACAGTACCAACCAAAAACGAAAGGAGATTATGCCTATGTCTGATTACAAATTTGAAACTCTCCAGCTCCATGTTGGTCAGGAAAATCCAGATCCTGCAACCGATGCACGCGCTGTTCCTATTTATGCTACCGCTTCTTATGTTTTCCGCGACTGCGCCCATGCGGCGGCACGTTTTGATCTGAGTGAATCTGGAAATATTTACGGCAGACTGACAAACTCTACCCAGAATGTCCTCGAAAAACGAATTGCTGCTCTGGAAGGCGGCAAAGCGGCATTGGCTCTTGCTTCTGGCGCAGCAGCCATCGCCTACACAATCGAAGCGCTTGCTCAGAATGGCGGTCACATTGTAGCGCAGAAAACCATTTATGGAGGCAGCTATAATCTGCTGGCACATACGCTTCCTGGATTTGGAATCACTGCATCTTTTGTCAATATTCACGATCTCGAAGAAGTAGAATCTGCCATCCAGCCAAATACAAGAGCAATTTATATTGAAACACTCGGAAATCCAAACAGCGATATTCCCGATATTGATGCCCTGGCAAATCTGGCTCACCGCCATGGTCTGCCGCTTGTGGTGGACAATACCTTTGGAACTCCTTATCTGATCCGTCCCATCGAGCACGGCGCCGATATCGTTGTCCATTCTGCCACAAAGTTTCTTGGCGGTCACGGCACTACATTGGGCGGCGTCATTGTGGATTCTGGAAATTTCGACTGGACTGCATCCGGAAATTATCCGGCGATCGCAGATGCCAATCCAAGCTACCACGGCGTATCCTTTGTACAGGCAGCCGGGCCTGCCGCATTTGTCACTTATATTCGTGCTGTCCTGCTGCGTGATACAGGGGCAAGTATCTCCCCTTTTGCTGCATTTTTACTTTTGCAGGGCGTAGAAACGCTGTCTCTTCGCCTGGAACGCCATGCTGAAAATACAGCCAGAGTCGTTGAGTTTCTAAATAAGCATCCGATGGTTGAAAAAGTAAATCATCCATCTCTTCCAGACCATCCTGATTTTGCACTGTATCAAAAATATTTTCCAAACGGCGGCGCATCTATCTTTACTTTTGATATCCGAGGCGGTCTAAAAGAAGCCCATACCTTTATTGATCATCTGCGCATTTTTTCTCTGCTTGCCAACGTTGCCGATGTCAAGAGTCTTGTCATTCATCCGGCGACCACCACGCACAGTCAGCTCACCAAAGAGGAACTTGCGGATCAAGGCATCAAACTGAATACCATCCGTCTCTCTGTTGGTACGGAACATATTGATGATATTCTTTCTGATCTGCAGAGAGGCTTTTGCGCAGTTGAAAATAACAGATAAAGCAGATGATATAAAATGCAGTCATCCTTTCCAATAATTTTTATCGAGGTATTTTATTATGATGATTTCTACAAGAGGCAGATATGCCCTGAGAGTAATGATTGATCTTGCTGAAAATGCCGGCGACGGTTTCAT
This sequence comes from Clostridiales bacterium, assembly GCA_018366495.1. GTDB lineage: Bacteria > Bacillota > Clostridia > Lachnospirales > Lachnospiraceae > JAGZHZ01. The sequence goes on along the minus strand of JAGZHZ010000022.1, from coordinate 34,738 downwards.
TCCGATGAAAGAAGCTGCTGCCCGCCAGGGAATTTCCCTCAAATATCTGGAACAGATTATGCCGTCTCTTTCCAAAAACGGACTTGTAGAAGGCATCCATGGAAAAGGCGGAGGTTATCGCCTGAGCAGGTCACCTCAAGATTATACTGTCGGTGAAATTCTCCGCCTGACTGACGGAGATCTCGCCCCGGTCGCCTGCCTCCAATGCAATGCCGATCCTTGCAGCCGCCAATCTTTCTGCAAGACATTTGTGATGTGGAAGAACTATTATGATATGACAAATTCCTATTTTGATCAGATTACCATCGCAGATCTTATCAACAATTCAAGTACGCCCCCTGAACTGTCTTTTTAATTTAAAAAAATGAAGCGCTGACTCACTATCTTTCGTAGTAGGATCAGCGTTTCATTTTTTCACATATAAGTTTAAAATCTGCCGTAACACATAGTCAGGTCTGCTATTTTATCTGCCAGATCATCTGTAAATTCGTCTTTTAAAAGACGCCATTTCCAGTTGATTCCAAGTGTAGACGGCCGGTTAATCCTCGCCTCTTTTCCGTATCCCAGATAGTCCTGAATCGGTATCACACAAAGCTTTGCCACACTTGACATCGCCAGACAGTCTAAATCCCAGTACAGTTCTTTTCTTGTATCATGATAATTATTTAAATATTTCCGCACCATCTTTCGCTCTTCTGGTGAAATCTCCTCCAGCCATCCTGTCAGTGTCTCATTGTCGTGTGTTCCTGTATACACAACACAATTCTGCGTATAGTTGTGCGGCAGATAATCACTCGCACTTCCTGTATCTCTGGAATCAAATGCAAATTCAATCACTTTCATGCCCGGATATCCGCTGTCTTTTACAAGCTGGCGCACAGAATCTGTCACATATCCCAGATCTTCCGCTATGATCTCTTTTTCTCCAAGACATTCTCGTACTCTCCAGAATAATTTCATACCAGGTCCTTTCTCCCAATGACCATGATGCGCCGTCTTTTCTCCATATGGAATCGAAAAATATTCATCGAATCCCCGGAAATGGTCGATTCTGACTGTATCATACATTCGAAAACAGGCAGCAAGGCGTCCGATCCACCACGAAAACTGTGTCTGTTCATGGTAATTCCAGCGATATAAAGGATTTCCCCAGACTTGTCCATCTGCTGCGAATCCATCCGGCGGACATCCGGCAACAGAGATCGGCATCCCATTTTCATCGAGCTGAAACAGCTGTGGATTTGCCCATGTATCGGCGCTGTCAAATGCAACGTAGATCGGAATATCCCCTATAATTTTTATGTTTCTCTCATTTGCATACGCTTTCAGGCGATACCATTGTTCAAAAAACTTAAATTGTACATACTCATAAAATTCAATTTCATAATACAGCGTTCTCTGATAATATTCCAGCGCATAGCCCCATCTTTTTCTGATGTCCTCCGGCCATTCATTCCATCCTGCTCCATGGAACAAATCTTTCACTGCCATAAACAGCGCATAGTCCCGCACCCAGTATCCATTCTGCTCCATAAATTTTTTAAATTCTGCATTTTTGCTGATGTCGCTGCGCTCATATGCTTTTCTCAAAAGCCGAAAACGCTCTTTATACAGCTTTCCATAATCTACGGTTCTTGGATCACTCCCAAAATCCGCCGCGTCACATTCTTTTTTTGTCAGAACGCCTTCCTCTATCAAATCCTCCAGACTGATAAAATATGGATTTCCTGCAAATGTTGAGAAAGACTGGTACGGAGAATCTCCATAACTGGTGGGTCCCAGCGGAAGAATCTGCCAGTACTTCTGTCCTGCTCTCTTTAACTGATCCACAAACTCATACGCACTTTTTGAAAAACAACCAATTCCATATTCAGACGGCAGACTGCTGACTGGAAGCAAAATACCACTTGCTCTCATTTTCTCACCTCATTTGATCTTTCTGGCCCTGCTGCGCTTTCTTATTTTATTATTGTGTCAACTTCTCCTGACTAAAGTCACGAGTATTCTTGCCTTATTTATAAACATACAGGACTCCGTTTTTATAATCATACCACACCAGACGTTCTCCCGTCATTTCTTTTTTGTATGAAAAAAAGTACCGCAAAATGCGGTACTTTTCAGGAGTTTTTTAGAGACTTTATTTTTTTGACAGTAACAATACCTTTCGAGTATTTGTTATCTTCTTCATCATACGCTGTTTTCCCCTGCGGCACAAGCCTCCCCAGGGGTTATTTTTTTACTTTTTTCTTCAGAGGATGATTTTGTCCCGCCATTTTCAAAGATTGGAATTATCGAGGATAGAAACCATTTTCTTGCGGAAAAAATAGTTTCATTAAAGTTTTTCCTATCTTCAAAAAAGTACGGGACTCCTCACCATGCCGTTTAATTTACTGCATAATTACCGTATCCAAGGTTCTGCGTTTTCATTTTCCGCAGTCATTCCATAAAAAAATGCCTGTTCCGAAAAACAGACATATCTCTCTCTATGTGGGTAGATAGACAGGATGTAAAACTTTTCTCGGAAGTCTTAACCTTTTACATAAGAAGCAGGTTTCCTGACTCATAGATCATCGCTCTGTCTCTCCTTCTCACAGCATCTCTGCCGCAATGGATTTATCTGAGACATCACTCCCTAAATACAGTGACCGGATCGCTCAGGATTCTCACCTGATTCCCTCTCAATCGACAACTCTCCTGATCTGTCGATACACTTTTTATGTTATATGGAATTATACGTTTTTTATTCTATCACGCAGTCTTTGTCATGTCAAGCCTTTTGGCGCTTCATGATTCAGACTCTGCGTACAGCTTTGAAAGCACTTCCATACATTCCCGAAAATTTTCCTGGGAAATGTTTCCCCTCAGAGCAAACAGCAGCTTTCCTATCACTTTTCCTGCCGCGCTTCCCATCTGTTCCCGCAGTTCTTCTCTTTTTTCAGACTGCATCGGCAGTTCTCTGATGATCTTCTGCATTCTCCAACTTAAATCTTCCACTGCTTTCTCTCTGATTTCCTGTATTTTTGGAATCATATCACGACATTCATACCACTTATAAAATTCCTCCATCTGTTCGTCCAGAATCTTTTTTGCTTTCTGAATATTTTCTTTCAGCTGTTCACTTTGAACATCAATATGAAAGTCATCAATATCATACAGCTGAATATGGTCTATCTCACCGATCAGGGGATCAATATCCCTTGGGACAGCCAGATCAAGTAAAATCATCTCATGTTCGATCTTCGTCTGTGCAACGCTTTCTTTTGTCAGCGTATAGTTCGGACTTGCCGTGGCGCTGACAATCATATCACATTTCGGAAACAGGCGCATTCTCTCTCCATAATCAATTCTCCTGCACTCTCTCGGGATATCTACGATTCCGCTTCTGTACTGTCTGACTGTGACGGTCACATCCATCCCCGCCTGCTGCAGTGTCGAAGCAGCCAGTTTTCCCATCGCACCGTTTCCAATCACCATGCATTTCTTCCCCTCAATCTGGTATCCCATCTCACTCAGGACCTGAATCGCCTGATGAATCACAGATTGATTTGCAATCGCCAAAGCCACTTCTGTTTTTACTTTTTTTGCAGCTGTCACTGCCATGCGGAATAAAACTTCCAGCACACTGTCTGTCACATACTGTTCTCTTGCAAATGCCAAGGCATCTTTTACCTGTGTAATGATCTGGTCTTCCCCCAAAATTCTGGATTTCAGCCCGCATGACAATTCAAACAGATGCGACACGGCTTCTTTTCCTTTTCTCCCTGTAAAGTAATCTCCATAAAGAGCAACCGGCACTTCACGCAGTTCACACAGCAGCTCGCACAGAGAAAATGATATATCTTCCTCACAGCTGACCCAAAGCTCCATGCGGTTACACGTTGAGATCATCACACAGCCATGAATCCCTTTCTGTGCCTTGATTTTGGGCAAAGCCTCTGCCATCTGCTTTTTTGTAAACGAAAAAATACACCGCACGTCAATATTGGCTTTGCTGTGATCAATTCCTATCATTTGTATACTCATCTCGGTACATCCCTTCACTTTTCTTAATTTTCTGAAAATCAGGCCAAACCGTCTCCTGCTCTATTTTCATGGTCTTATCATAGCACAAAGTTCTCGTCTGTCAAAGACCATTTCTCTTCCCTCCATTTTCTCACCTTCATATCCTCATTGACAAGCAATACGATAAATGATAACCTGTTTTCGCATCTTAATTTTACAATTATTTTGTCAGTTATTTTTTGAAAAAACGAAGGATTTATCACATCCTGAAAATTTTTTCCGCCGCATGAAGGCAGTGAGTTTCCATCTGTTAAAAAATTGAGAAAAGAAAGGGTTTTTGATTATGAATCATAAAAATAAGAAAGCGATCTTAGTTGTCAGCTTCGGCACAAGCCATAATGACACAAGAAAAGTTACCATCGATAAAATTGAAGCCGATATTGCACATGCGTATCCAGACTTTGCAATCTATCGCGCATGGACAAGCAAAATGATTATCAAAAAAATTTTTGAGCGGGATCACATTCAGATTTTAAATGTCTGTGAGGCAATGGAGCAGATGATCCAAGACGGCATTTCTGAACTGATCGTTCAGCCGACCCATGTTATCAACGGAATTGAAAATGATCTGATGAAACAAGATGTTCTCTCCTATTCTGACCATTTTTCCTCCATTCGTTTCGGCACACCTCTCCTGACATCGACACGAGACAATGATTTTGTCGTGGAAGCCGTTGCGCAGGAACTCGGTTCCTCTCTCAGTGAAGATGACGTTCTTGTCCTGATGGGTCATGGAACAACTCATTATGCGAATTCTGTCTATGCAGCGCTTGACTATACATTTAAAGATCATGGATATTCCAGAATCTTTCTGGGAACAGTAGAAGCATACCCATCTATGGAATCGATCATGCGCCAGGTAAAAGCCTTAAATCCACACCGTGTTGTGCTTGCACCTTTCATGATCGTTGCAGGCGATCATGCCAAAAATGATCTGGCAGGCGATGATCCGGACTCCTGGCGCTGCCAGTTTGAACAGAACAAAATAGAAGTCTCCTGTATTTTAAAGGGTCTTGGAGAATATCCGAAAATCAGACAGCTCTTCTTGACACACATCGCTGAGAGTATTTGATCCGCTTTTTTTATATCCCTGCATTTTTTTTGGAATAATATACCCAAATTAATAATTCTTAACTGAAACTTAATTGACAAATATATCAAAAAAAAATACAATAAAATTAAACATATTTCACAGTTTTTCGACAAATCATTTCGTTTTTGTAAAGCAGCGAGATCCAGTAAAATTTCTATACTTTTTGACACAAAAAAATTTCCTTTTCTGGTACATACAAACTGTAAAATAAACAGCGAGATCTATTTCGAGAAAGACAAAAATAAAAAATGCAGGGAGAGAGAATGAAATGAATGAAAACTATCCACAGCGTCGGAGATCTTCATACGATGAAGAATTGAGACAGAAATATCTGATCCAAAAGCGAAAGCGTATGGCTCATGTGCGCAGACTTCGGATCCTTTTTTGTTGTCTGGCAGTTGTTATCATTGCTGTCATTATTTTTGCAGTGACTGTCGCCCTTAGATCTGGCAGTAAAGCAGACAAACCTGATACGTCCTCACGTCCCGGTTCTGCTTCCTCTGACAATAGCAGTTCGGATCCTCAGAAAGAAACCATGCCGCCAGTTCAAAATACGACTGAGACTTCTGCGCCTTCTGATCAGAGTGCGGATCTTGTCGCCCAGGCAGACCGCCTTGCCGCAAGTTATGACTATGATGCTGCCATGGATCTTCTGAAAGGTTCCGCTGACTATGCATCAAACCAGACATTGCAGAAAAAAGTGGCTGAATACCAGACCACAAAAGATACATGTGTGCCGTATCCGCTTGATCAGATCACTCACGTCTTTTATCACACCTTGGTCAAAGACCCTTCCAGAGCATTTGACGGTGACAGTGATTCCGGCGGATACAATCAGGTGATGACCACGATTGATGAGTTTAACAAGATTACGCAAAGTATGTATGAAAAAGGATTTGTCCTGATACATCTTGATGATATTGCAAAGGTAAATGAGCAAGGAATCATGGTTCCTCAGGAAATTATGCTTCCTCCTGGAAAAAAACCTTTCGTGCTCTCTCAGGATGATGTCAGCTATTATCACTATATGGACGGAGACGGTATGGCTTCTAAACTCGTGATTGACGAAAATGGCGATGTCAAGACAGAGTATGTGGAGGCAGACGGTTCCATCACAGTCGGAGACTTCGATATGGTTCCTCTGATTGACCGCTTTGTAGAACAGCATCCTGATTTTTCTTACCGCGGCGCAAAGGGAACAATCGCTTTGACTGGATATAACGGTGTGCTTGGATATCGCACAGACGGTGTCTACCGCGATATCAACGATCCAAATCTCGATCCTGATCAGATTGAATTTTTAAATGCTCATCCTGATTTCAACTGGGATCAGGAAGTGGCAGAAGCTACAGCAGTGGCCACAGCAATGAAGGAAGATGGATGGCAATTTGCCAGCCACACCTGGGGACATATCAATGTCGGAGAACGAAGCCTTGAAACATTGATGGCAGATACTGAAAAATGGCTCACTTATGTTTCCCCGATTGTCGGAGAATGTAATAAGATCATTTTTGCATTCGGCGCTGATATCACAGGGGTTGACGATTATACAGGACAGCCTAAATTTGATTATTTAAAGAGTCAGGGATTCGATTATTACTGTAATGTTGATTCCAGTCAGTACTGGGTGCAGCTTCGTGACAGTTATCTTCGTATGGGTCGCCGCAACCTGGACGGTTATCGCATGTACTACAATCCGGAACTGCTCTCCGATCTGTTTGATGCTTCAGCCGTGTTTGATCCTTCCAGACCGACTCCAGTTCCTCCGATGGGCTAAAGCAGCTGCCCCCTTCTTGACCGGTAAACGGCTTGAAGTAAAGACTTAAAATCAAATATAAGAAACAAATCAGAGGTTTTCCTCCAGATCCAAAAAGGATTTGGAGAAGCTCCTCTGATTTTTTATTTCTTCCTTTATTGAAACAGTGGTGTGGAATAATAGCGGTCTCCGCTGTCTGGCAGCATGACAACAATCGTCTTTCCTTTATTCTCAGGGCGCTGTGCCAATTTCACCGCCGCGCTCATAGCTGCGCCGGATGAGATTCCGACTAAAATTCCTTCTGTCTTTGCGATTTCTTTTCCAAAGGCAAATGCATCCTCATTTTCTACAGTCATTACTTCGTCGTAAATTTCTGTGTTCAGAACTTTCGGTACAAAGCCTGCACCGATTCCCTGAATTCCATGCGCTCCGCTTCTGCCCTCGGACAATACAGGAGACAAAGCCGGTTCTACAGCGACTACCTGAATTTTGCTGTTCTTTTCCTTCAGATATTCTCCTGTGCCTGTCAATGTTCCGCCTGTACCTACACCAGCCACAAAAATATCAATCTCTCCTTCTGTATCCCTCCATATTTCAGGACCTGTCGTCTTTCTGTGGGCCTGCGCATTTGCAGGATTGTCAAACTGTCCTGGAATAAAACTGTTTTCTGTCTCTGCCGCCAGAGCCTCCGCTTTTTCAATCGCCCCTCTCATTCCCTTTGATCCTTCTGTCAGGACAACTTCTGCTCCGTATGCCTTCAGCATATTTCTGCGCTCAACGCTCATTGTCTCCGGCATAGTTAAGATCATTCGATATCCTTTTGCAGCTGCAATCGCCGCAAGCCCGATTCCTGTATTTCCGGAAGTCGGTTCAATAATGACAGAACCCTCCTTTAAAACGCCTCTTCTCTCCGCATCTTCGATCATCTCTTTTGCAGCTCGATCTTTCACACTTCCTGCTGGATTTAGATATTCCAGTTTTGCCAGAATGACTGCTTCCAGTTTATATTTCTCCTCAAGATGAATCATCTCTACAAGCGGTGTATTTCCAATCAATCCCAAAGTTCCCTTATAAATATTTTTCATATTATGTCACCTTGTCCTTTCTTTTTTTCTAATCATATACCAAATTGCTCTCAAAAAAAAGTGTTTTTCGTCGTCTTGAGAAATCTTTATCTTTTATATGATTTTCTCAATAAAATAATCTAAGAATGAATCTCATCTCGTTTATAATGAATCCCATCCCTTCAGTGGAGGATAAAAAGGAGATTTTTTTGTCGCCGTATACGATAAAATAAAAAAGACGAAAACGATTGATTTATCAACGTCTTCGTCTCTCACTTCTCTTATACATATAAATTCAATGCCGGCGACCGGAATCGAACCGGTACGGGAGTATAAGTCCCGCAGGATTTTAAGTCCTGTGCGTCTGCCAGTTCCGCCACGCCGGCATGAAAAATGGATGGTGGTGGATTCGAACCACCGAAGGCGTTGCCAGCAGATTTACAGTCTGTCCCCTTTGGCCACTCGGGAAACCATCCATATCATTGATCTTTTTACATCAACGATATATTTATATCATAAATTTTTCTGAAATGCAAGATATTTTTCAATTTTCTGTCTTTTTAATCTTTTTCAAAACAACGGCAGAAAGAGGAGGTAAGTTCAAAGATACATAACCTTTTTCTACGTCGAAAATTTCTGATTTTGTCGAGAATCCTTCTTCATCTGTTATCATCAGTCTGACCATCTGATCTTCCTCTCCCACACCAATCTGCCATACCGGAATCGAAAGTCTTTTTTCTTCTTTATTATTATTAAAGGCAACTGCTATTTGTTCTTCAAAGCTAAATCTGCCATAGCTCAGGCAATTATATTCAGCTGTGAGAATCTTTATACTTCCATGGGTAAAGACAGGATACATCTTATGGATCAAAATCATCTCTTTGTGGAAACGGATCAGTTCCTTGTCTTCCCTGCCCCACGGGAACGTTCTTCTGTTATCCGGATCTGTAAATCCGCACAGCCCCGCCTCGTCTCCGTAATAGATCGTAGGCGCTCCAGGCCAAGTCATCTGCATCACAACTGCCTCACGCATAACTGGTTTGCTCACATTTTGAGATGCCGCTTCATTCCCCAGTCCATCCACTCTTCCCACTATATGATTCGTTCTTGTCAGGAATCGAGAATGATCATGATTCGACAATTCGTTCATTGCCGTCTGGAGAGAAGGAGTCAGAAAATTTGACATATGATACGTCATCGCATCCACAAACGACTGAGCGTTTCCAAGCATATCTTCTCTGAAACTGTCGCTGTGCTTTTCCATTCCGGTGAAAAACCACGTCAGAGGCTCCATAAAAGCATCATAATTCATCACCGTATCCCACTCATCGCCCTTGAGCCAGCTTCCTGCATCTCCATAATGCTCCGCCAAAATAATTGCATTCGGATTTGCTTCCTTTACAGCCTTGCGGAATTGTTTCCAGAACTTATGATTGTACTCATTAGAGAATCCAAGATCTGCTGCAACATCCAGCCGCCATCCGTCGGCGTTAAACGGCGGTGACACCCATTTTCTTCCAATTTCCATAATATAATCTACCAGTTTAGGAGAATTTTCATACACAAGTTTAGGCAGTGTATCGTGTCCCCACCATCCGTCATAAAATGGATTATATGGCCACTCATGTTCATTATTAAACTTAAAAAAGCTTCTGTACGGGCTGTCATGTGCGACATACGCTCCTTTTTCATACCCTTCTTCTTTCTCATAAATCCGTTCTCTGTCAAGCCATTTATTAAAAGATCCGCAGTGATTGAATACGCCGTCCAGAATGATTTTCATTCCCCGTTTATGAATTTCCTCTACCAGCTTGATAAACAGCTGATTGCTCGCCTCCAGATTCTCTTTGTTTGTGACACGCTGAATATATTTTGTGGCATGACGGTTATCATGATCCCAGGACTCCAACGTACGGCCGCCGTCTTTCACAATTTTTCCATAATGAGGATCTACATAATCGTAATCCTGAATATCATATTTATGATTAGACGGAGATACAAAAATCGGATTGAGATAAATGACATCGACTCCCAGATCCTGCAGATAATCGAGCTTGTCCATCACGCCCTGCAGATCTCCGCCATAAAATTCACGGATCGCCATGGAGGTTGCCGGATACTGATCCCAGTTCTCTATTTTTTTTGTCTTTCCTCCAATGTAAAAATATTCGTCATCCACCACATCGTTTGTCTTATCCCCGTTATAGAAACGATCTACAAAGATCTGATACATCACTGCGCCCTTTGCCCAGTCAGGCGTCTTAAATCCCGGAGCAATCGTAAACGCATAATAATTCTGAAGGTTTCGGGATATTCCCTTTTTATTGTAAAACAGGCGCAGTTTTCCTGCTCTGATCTCAAAATAATAGTAGATCGGCTCTGTTCCCACTTCAATCTCTGTCTTATAATAATCAAATTTTCCTACTGTTTTTTCATATTCCATCGCCTGGCGCACTGCTCCGCTTATAAAAAATACGACATCTACATTATTTTTTGCAGCACGAAACCGAATTGTAACTTTTTCTCCAGGTTCCGGCTCTATTGGATCCATATAATATTTTGTCTGATCACTAAACAGTGCTTCCATGTTAAAGATTGGCCGCATATCCATGATATATTTTTGAGTTTTTAATACCTTGTCTAATCGTTTATGATCCATGCGTGTTCTCCTTTTTTTCTCTGCCTTATCTATGATTCACACTTATTTTTAGTTTATACCATATCTTCTATTTTTACAAGCATCATGGTGCCAGAATATAAATAGTACAAAATGAAAAAAGACAGCACGCAATGGCTGTCTTTCTTCGGAGAAGGTATTTCTTCTTATGGGGTGTAGCAAAAACTATATAATGTATTGGGGGGGGGTTTTTACGATGTATAGTATATCATCGGTGTCATTTTAAGTGTGCACAAACTTCCCCTTTCTTTAAAACCTTTTTTGTATATTTTCGCTATCGCCATTCTCTCAGCGCCCGTCAATTTGCTTCATTTTTGTGAAAAAGCTGTTCAAATTCTTCTCCGCTGATTTTTTCCTTCTCTATCAGTAATTTTGCACTCTTATGCAGAACATCTTCATGCTCTGCGATGATTCTTTTTGCTTCCGCATACGCCTCGTCTATAATTCGTTTTACTTCCTGGTCAATCTTTGTAGCGACCTCTTCTCCGTATCCTCTTGTATGAGCCAGATCTTTTCCGATAAATACCTCGTCGCCGTCATCTCCATAGTGAATCAATCCTATGCTGTCTGACATACCGAATTTCGTCACCATGGCTCTTGCCATTGCGGTAGCCTGTTTGATATCCTGTGAAGCTCCTGTCGTAATATCTCCCATCACCATCTCTTCCGCAACACGTCCGCCCAGATCTACTATGATTTCCTGAATCATCTGTCCCTTTGTGCGGAACATCTCATCTTTTTCCGGCATTGGCATTGTATATCCGGCTGCTCCCATTCCTGTCGGAATAATCGAAATCGTATGAACTGGCCCCACATCAGGCAGTACATGGAACAGAATCGCATGACCGGTCTCATGATATGCAGTAATGCGTTTTTCTTTTTCAGACACTAACTTGCTTCTCTTTTCAGCGCCGATTCCCACTTTTACAAATGCCTGATTGATATCTTTCTGCATCAGATATCCTCTTGAAGCCTTCGCTGCATAGATTGCCGCCTCGTTCAAAAGATTCTCCAGATCTGCCCCTGTAAATCCAGCTGTGGTCTGTGCAATCTCATCCAGATCTATATCTTCACCAAGTGGTTTTCCCTTGGCATGTACCTGCAAAATCTCACGTCTTCCTTTGCGGTCCGGTTTTCCAACACCTACTTTTCGATCAAACCGTCCCGGGCGCAGAATTGCCGGATCAAGAATATCGACACGGTTTGTCGCAGCCATGACAATGATTCCTTCATTTGCCCCAAAACCGTCCATCTCGACAAGCAGCTGGTTTAAAGTCTGCTCTCTCTCATCATGACCGCCTCCAAGTCCTGTTCCTCTTCTTCTTGCGACCGCATCAATCTCATCAATAAAAATGATACACGGTGCATTTTTCTTTGCCTCGCTGAACAGATCTCGCACTCTTGATGCTCCGACACCTACAAACATCTCCACAAAATCAGATCCGGAGATACTGAAAAATGGAACTCCCGCCTCACCGGCTACTGCTTTTGCGAGAAGTGTCTTTCCTGTTCCAGGAGGTCCTACAAGAAGAACTCCTTTTGGAATTCTGGCTCCAACCTCCAGATATTTCTTTGGAGATTTTAAAAAGTCTACAATTTCCTCCAGATCTTCTTTCTCTTCCTGAAGTCCTGCTACTTCTTTAAAAGTAATCTTCTTGCTGTCCGGCATCATAATCTTCGCATGACTTTTTCCGAAGTTCATCATCCGGTTATTCGATCCGCCTCCGCCTGACTGACGATTCATAAAGAATACCAGCAAAACTACTACGATTCCCAACATCAGAATCGGGAACACAGAGGTCCAGAATACATTGTCCCGCTCCATGTCAAATACATAAAACGGAATATCTGCTTCCCCTAAAATTTCTTCTACTTCTTTGATATCTGTCACATTCAGATCCTGGTAGGAACCGTCTTTCATGTAAATAATGATCCGACCTGTCGGCACTTGCTGATTCGGATGAATATCTACTTTATCTACATTTCCGTTTGTCACCGCATCGCTGAACTCCTGATAAGTATAATTATTGCGCGGTGTAAATCCTATTTTTAATACGATAAAAGCCAGGATCACAACAGCAATCATCATAAGATAAAAACCCGGACCCCTTGAATTTTTTTTCAATGCCTGTTTCTCCTTTCTACACTTCTACTACTCCAATGTAAGGCAGATTCCGGTATTCCTGGTCATAGTCAAGTCCATATCCTACAACAAATTCGTCTGGTATATTAAATCCGACATAATCCACCTTGACATCCACAACTCGTCTCTCCGGCTTATCCAGTAAAGTACAAAGCGTCATGCTGTTCGGATTTCTCTTTTTCAGGATGTCCATCAGATAGCTCAGTGTTCTTCCTGAATCAATAATATCTTCCACAATGATGACATCTTTTCCTTCCAGAGGCTGATCCAGGTCTTTTACAATTTTCACGATTCCGCTTGACGAGGTACCTGCACCATAACTGCTGACAGACATAAAGTCAAGTGATACCGGCACTGTGATACGTTTTGCCAATTCACATGTAAAGAAGACTCCGCCTTTCAGTACACAGATCAAATGTACCTTTTTTCCCGCAAAATCCTGACTGATTTGTTCTCCGATTTCTTTAATTCTGTGATTTACTTCTGACTCACTCAATAATACTTTAATCTTGTGTTCCATTTTTATTCTCCTTTGTAATTTTTATTTTTAAAATATGTTTTGTGCCTTCTTTCACCTTACATGACTCGCTGATCCGAAAACCGACCACCCATAAAATATGAGAGCCGTCAGCGAGAAGCAGAACGGAATCCCTTTCTTCCCTGGGGACTTTCATATCAATCAGATAATCTTTCAGCTTTTTCTTTCCGCCCTCCTTATTTACGATCAGATAATCTCCAGGAAGTCTGCTGCGTAAGATTAACCTGCTTTTTATTGTATCATAATCAATCCATTTCGTATATGATTTTTCTGGAATTCTTTGACATTTCATTTCTTCAAACGTAAATTCTGCCGTGCCGTTCTCCAGTTGTACGATACCCGGAACCGGGACTTCTATAAAAATATTTTTCTTCTTCTCGCAGCGTACCCCCGCCTGAGCCAGAATCAGAAATCCTTTTTCTTTCTTTCCGGTCACGCCTCCCGGCAGATTTGTCTGACCTTGTTCTGCCCCGCAAGCAATCTTTAAAAGTGCTTCCACATGTCTGTTTGTGAAATCTTTTAATCCGGCTGCGACTTCACTGACAGCCCGGCGAATCAGATATTCCTGAATGATTGGTTCTTGCTGTAAAAATGGCTCTATCCTGATTCTGGCGCTGTTCTCGCTTCGTTCCAGACACTTCGCCTGTGCCTGATCCGTCATCTTCTGGAGAAAAGCTTCTGCTTTTTGGATCTTCTGTCCCGCCTCCGCGATATGGCGAACTGCCTGAGCATTGATTCCATCTCTCAGTCTGGGAATGATCTGATGTCTTATTTTATTTCTTGTATAAATCTCCTCCAGATTTGTTTTATCCTGACGCGTCTCAATCTCGTTTTCTTCAAGCCATTGTTCAATCTCTGTCCGGGATGTTGTGAGCATCGGACGGATCAGTTTTCCTCTGAACGGCTGCATACCGCACAACCCCGCAAGTCCGCTTCCTCTTGACAGGTTCCACAAGATGGTCTCTGCCTGATCGTCCTCATTATGCGCTATCGCAATTTTATTTCCGCCATATCTGCGGCACGCTTCCTCAAAAGCAGCATATCTCAAAATCCGGCCTGCCTCCTCTGTGGAAATCTTCTTTGTCTTTGCCTCTTTCTGCGCATCTACCTCAAACAGAAAAAATGGAATTTCCATCTTCCTGCAAAGCTGCTGTACAAACTGTGCATCCTCTCTGCTCTCCTGACCGCGTATCCCATGTTCCACATGAACGACGCTGATTGAAAACGGAACGCTCTTTTTATACTGCATCAATAAAAAAAGCAGGTATACGGAGTCAGGTCCTCCTGATACACCTGCTATAACATGGTCTCCTTCTTCAATCATACGATACCGGCGGATCATTTCTATTCCTTTTTTCATTGATCTTCGTCCATTCTACTGATTTTTGCTTTTTTTCTACTATACAAACTTTCGCAAAGAAATGCAAGCCTCTTTCTTTTTCCACTTTCCGGAAATTTCTATTTTTTCCAGACAGATCCGATCAAAATTGTCATGTCATCTTCTGCTCTGCGGCATCTCTGCCTCAATATGGCATCCAGCAGTTCCTCAGCCATTTCTTTTGCATTCATCGTCTGAGACTGTAAAATCCATTCCCCGATGATCTCCTCCGCTCTTCTGACCGGCATCGCATCGAGTACGCCATCCGAAACCATCACAATAAAGTCCCCATCGTATAATCTTTTCTGTGTATGCTCATAATCTACATTCTGCATGACGCCTACCGGCAGACTGGTGGAGCGGATTGCCTCAATCTGATCCCCGTGGCGTATAAAGGTCGTCGATGCGCCGATCTTCAGCAGTTCGCACATTCCTGTGTATAAATCTACGGCGCACAGATCAATCGTCGAAAAGATGGATTCGTCTTCCCGCAGCACCATCACAGAATTGATCATTCTCACGGCTGTCTCCATCCCAAATCCAGCATCCAGAAACTGCTCCAGAAGTTCTATGACCGTCTCACTCTCTTTGCTTGCGCCGATTCCCGATCCCATTCCGTCGCACAAGCTCATGATTACCTGACCATTGTCTTTTGTCAGAAATGTAAAATTGTCTCCTGAAATCATTTCTCCATCCCTCGTTGCCCTTGCAACGCCGTTCAGCATATAATAGGCAGGCTCCTCTACAAACAACACTGTACCGTATTCCCTGTTGATAATTCTCTTGCTGTCGGGAGTCGGCGTCATCTGTGTCTTATATACCTCTGTCAGAATGGATGCCGCCTCTTTTGTGGAGATACATTCCCCTCTGACTGTCCTCATCGTCAGATATACTTTCCTGTGTTCCTGATTCTGTATCAAAATTTCACGCACCTGCACATTTTTAATCTTTAATTTCAGTTTGATCTGCTGTTTCTGAAGCTCGTCCGGTTCTTCCACACTGTAGATTCTCGATGCCAGACCATCCATCAGGCAGGCAGTCTCATACAGCTGAGAAGCGATGACAGAACGATTTTCCAGCATACGATTGCTCCACATCAGATTCAGCTTTGCACGATGAAACAGCTGCGTCATCTCTTCCAGCATCTGATCCACATACAGGCATCGCTCGCAAAACCCCTGTGCCATCTCCGCTCCCTCCAATTCTCCTTCTTCTTCCGCTGCCGCCAGCATCTCATACATCATCCTGTACGTCTGATAGTACTCTCTTTTCCAGCATTCTCCCCATCTTTCACATTTTCGGCAGATATGACCTTCAATCTCTCCAAAAATATCCTGTACTTCCTCCTCAGACAATTTTTCCTTTTTTGCAGGCATTTCCCGAAACGTCTGGGCAAGCTGCAAAAAAGAATCCGAATATTTCAAGATCAATTCTCTGCCTGGCCCCGCCAGAGTCGCCGCTGTCTGTTTCTGATCTGTCTCCTCCTGCATTCTTCCCTTATAATAGCACCACAGGCTGCTTCCCACAAAGAAAATCATCAAACAAACAATCCATATCCCCATATTCTCCCCTCCTGACAATCCGGTTATCAAGAGAATATTATACTTTCTTCCATCTGAAATATCTGTCAAAATCAGTCATCATTTTCTTCAAATTTATTGACAAAATCTAACTGACAATCTGAAATTTCAACATGATTTTTAAGCAGAATAAAGAATCTCTTTTGCAAGATTCTGGGGGATCACATCAGCGACACATTTCCATTCCGCCGCAGTGCGATCCTAACGGAGCGTTTTGCTCTATAGGAAACGAAATTTCCTGCAAAACAAAAAAACTGATGTACTTCTGTACATCAGCCCTTTTTCATAGCGGAAGGGAGATTTGAACTCTCGACACCACGGGTATGAACCGTGTGCTCTAGCCAACTGAGCTATTCCGCCACACAGTTTGAAATTATACCCGACTTTTTCTTTTCTGTCAAGCACTAATTTTCCTCTTCAAAAATAATTTCATCTTTTGGCACCAGTCCTAATTTTTCAATCGCAATTTCTTCTATGTACTCATCTGTGTTTACTTTTTCTTTCAGCTCTTCGATCTCGTTTGTGCGCTCGCTCTCTGCTTCGCTCATCTCCTGAAGTTCCTGGTCCCGTTCCTTGTATGTATTGTAAATCTGGCTTTGGTTGTATGTCTGAATTATCATCACTGCCGCCAGGATAATCAGGACTGCCGAAATCCCGCCTACTGTGAGACGGCTTCCGATTCGTATTCTTCTTTTTCTTTTCTTTTTTCTTGCTGCCATCCTTCTCCTTCTTTCGCTCTCTGGCTTTCCTTCGCTCTTCCCGCATCCTGCATTTTTTCTTTTTCATCTCGCTCTTTCTTTTTTCTGCCCATCGTCCCAGCTCAAAAAAAGGTTTGCAAAAAATCTTCATGATTTTTTTGATTCCCTTTTTCAGCGACAGAAAAACAAACGACATGACTTTCACAAACGTCTGACTGACTGTCTCATGATAAAAAAATGCCCCTAGGAACATTCCTGCCATCGAAAATCCTCTGATAATTCCTTCATTGCTCCGAAACATCAGATAACAGACACAAATTCCGGCTAAAATCCAGTAAAAAAAATCTTCTGCATTAATTACATGAATATTGTGGCGGATCACCTTTCTGAAGATAATCAGGCAGTCATAAAAACACCACAGCGCTCCTCCTGCTGCCACCGACTGCAAAAAGAGCATTGCTTCCCGGCTGATCACATGGCTGATGCTCATCTATTTAAACAGCCTGCCAAGGAGAGACTCTCCCTGCTTGTGGTGTCCGCCTTCTGAATACGTCAGACTGTCTACCATACCTTCGATGTCTACCTCTCCCTTTTCCAGAGTCAGTCGGTTTACATGAAGGTCTTTTCCCTTGATCATCAGCATTCCCATCTCCGTCTCCAGCACAATTTCCGTCACGTCAAAAGAAACGACATCCGAAACACCGGTGATCATTCCAAACTGCCTGCCAGTCAGAGAAATACGGTGGTTTTGCATATCCGGCTTCTCTTCCATGCTTTCCTCCCGCTTCACATTCTTACTGTAATCTATGCAAAAACAGGATCATTTATGCTTGGACTCCTTTTAGAGATAACGGTATAATTCCTTTGCTTCTTCTTTTTTCACAGTCTCCTGCACATTGAGGACTTCTACTCTGACCGCCTTTGTCCCGAATTGAATTTCAATGATATCTCCTTCTTTGACTGCTGCAGACGCCTTTGCCGGTTTCTCATTGATCAGCACTCTTCCTGCGTCACACGCCTCATTTGCCACTGTACGTCTCTTAATCAGTCTTGATACTTTCAAATATTTGTCCAGTCTCATCTTATCCTCCCGCTCTGTCTGACTCAGAAGATCTGCATTCTGTGCCTCGTTCTCCCTGTCAGACAAAAAAGGCTGCCGCAGTTATACGCAACAGCCCCTTTTTCTCTATCTATTTTCTTATTCGTTGATCATATCTTTTAAAGCTTTTCCTGCTTTAAATTTTGGAGCTTTTGATGCTGCAATCTTCATTGTCTCCCCTGTCTGAGGATTTCTTCCTTCTCTTGCTGCTCTTTCAGATACTTCAAATGTTCCAAAACCAACCAGCTGTACTTTTTCCCCTTTTTTCAGTTCTTCAGCAACTACATCTGTGAAAGCTTTTAAAACTTTTTCTGTATCTTTCTTTGTTAATTCTGTTTTAGCTGCAACTGCTGTGATTAATTCTGTTTTGTTCATGGATTATTTCCTCCTCTTACTTCTGGTTATGCCTGACGCTGCATCATTAGATCATACCATGCGGGTCAAGGTCAAATTTTCTTTTTTTGCCTGCTGTTCCACGGTCGGTCAGCGGCATTCGTTCTATTTTGAGTTTCTGCCATTTATCGGGCTTTCAAAACTCTTACGTCTATTTATAACCTCTTCCCTATTGTTTGTCAAGAAATTTTCTGAATTTTTATCCTGCTTTTTAGCGACAGGATGTCCTTGTGTTCAGGAGCACAAATCATGTGCTCTTCTGCGTCAAAATTCAGTTCCCAACAAAAGGAGAATATGATCCGCCCTGCATTGTCAATCCAGTCCGCCTGATCCATGTTTTGCTGTTTCCTCTTCAAGATAATGGATCATCTCTTTTTGGACGCTGAGCAGAATTTTTTTCTGTTTCCGAAAAAAATCGTCGTTTTTCCCACTCTTTTCCTGTTTTTTAATTTCTTCCCAGCCTGGATTTTTTCCTCCGTTTTCCTGATCCGGAAAAACGTGCGGATGGCGTCGGATCATCTTTTTTCCAATCGCGTCAATCACATCATCCAGCGTAAAGATTCCTTCTTCCTCAGCAATTTTGCTCTGAAGCAAAATCAGAAAAAGCAGATCACCAAGTTCTTCACACAGATTTTCCGGATCACCAAGTCTTTCATACAGCTCTGATGCCGCCAGAACTTCCGCCGTCTCGTCGATCATACAATGGCCAAGACTCCGGTGCGTCTGCGCCTTGTCCCATGGACAGTTTTCCCTCACTTTTGAGACAATATTCCGAAGCTGCTGCATTCTTTCTGTCTCCTGCCTGTCCGAATCAAAGCATTGCATTGATCATCTCCAGAACTTTTTCACCCAGAGCAGCTGATTTCTGATCTGCATCTTCCAGAGAAGTTCCTTTTACGCCATAGTAGAATTTTACTTTCGGTTCTGTTCCGGATGGTCTCACGCACAGCCATGCGTCGTCTGTCAGGTCATAGTACAGAACGTTTGAGTTTGGAAGTCCTGTCGTGGTCGCTTCCCCTGTCTCCAGATTGCGGATCGTATCTTTCTTATAATCTCTTGCGGAAACTACTTTGTAATCTCCAATCTGTGCCGGCGGATCATTTCTCAGTGTATCCATGATCTCCTGAATCTTCGCAAGACCTTCAATTCCTTTCAATGTGATGGATTTGATATCGTCTTTATAATATCCATATTTCTCATACATATCCACCATTGCATCCCACAATGTCTTGCCTTTTGTCTTATAGTAAGCTGCTGCCTCTGCGAGAGCCATTGTAGCTACAATCGCATCTTTGTCTCTTGCATGAGTTCCGATCAGACATCCGTAGCTCTCCTCAAATCCAAACAGATACGTTCCTTTTCCGCTCTGTTCAAATCCTAAAATCTGCTGTCCGATAAATTTAAATCCAGTCAGAACCTCAATCAGTCTGATTCCATATGATTTTGCAATCGCATCTGCCATGTTTGTCGTAACGATTGTCTTGATCAGGGCGCCGTCTTCCGGAAGACCTTTTAATTCTTTTCTCTGTCCGATTTCATAATCTGCAAGGAGGCATCCTGACATATTTCCTGTCAGAGAGATATACTCTCCGCTCTTTGTATCTTTTACATAAACGCCAAGGCGGTCTGCATCCGGGTCTGTAGCCAGAACAAGATCTGCGTCAATCTCTTTTGCCAGCTTTAAGCCCAGCTCAAATGCTTCTTTTGCCTCTGGATTTGGATAGCTGACCGTAGGGAAGTTTCCATCCGGAAGTTCCTGTTCTTTTACAACGTAAACATTTTCAAATCCCAGCTCTTTTAACACTCTTCTGGCTGGAATATTTCCTGTTCCGTGCAGAGGGCTGTATACAATTTTGATATCTTTCTGAGCTTCCTTGATAGCATCCCAGTGAATCACCTGGCTTTTCAGCTCCTCAATGTAAGCGTCGTCAATCTCTTTTCCGATCACTTCATACAGACCGGCGCTCTTTGCTGCTTCTTTGTCCATTGTCTTCACAGCAGCATAGTCTGTAACAGCCTTTACCTCTGCCATAATTCCCAAATCATGAGGAGGTGTAATCTGTGCGCCGTCTTCCCAGTAAACCTTGTATCCGTTATACTCTGGCGGATTGTGGCTTGCTGTGATATTGATTCCTGCGATACAGCCTAACTTTCTGACTGCATAGGAAAGTTCTGGTGTCGGTCTGAGACTCTCAAACACATATGCTTTGATTCCGTTTGCAGCCAGGCACAAAGCAGCCTCATCTGCAAATTCTGGAGACATTCTTCTGGAATCATATGCAATCGCAACACCTTTTGACTGCTGTCCTACTTTTGTAATGTAATTTGCAAGTCCCTGTGTCGCTTTTCTGACTGTATAGACATTCATTCTATTTGTGCCGGCGCCGATGATTCCTCTCAGACCAGCTGTTCCAAATTCCAGATCTGCATAGAAACGCTCTTTAATTTCATTTTCATCCTGTGCAATACCGCGCAGTTCTGCTTTTGTAGCTTCATCAAAATATGGGTTTTCCAGCCATTCCTGGTAAATATTCTTATAGTCCATCCTAATACCTCCCGATGTATTTTTCTTGTTTGTCTTATTTTTCATTATATAATAATTTGTTTTAAAAGGGAATATTTATTCTAATAATTTCAAAAACGTTTTTCGTTTTTCCTGCTGCCTGATCAGACATTCCAGTTTCTCCGTATTCTTGTCCGGAACCCATGCTTTGTTCGTATTATAATAGCAGTTCACCAGTTTAAAAAATTTTTCTGGATACATCATGGAAATTCTCAGATACATTCTTTCTTCTTTTGAGATCGCACGCACACGGTCATACTCTTCAATCATCGTTAATCCTGTTCTCACATCCCAGTTCTGCTTCTCCATGATTTTCCTCAGAAACTGATAAAAATCGCTGATTGCTACTCCATAGCAGCACTTGTAAAAGTTCGTTGTCGCAATCACATTTCGGTTCAGAATCACGTTGTGCTGATTGTATTCCCCGTGACAAAGCTGCCCCTTCTCAATGCTTGCTTCCAGATACTCTTTTCCCTGTGCCTCTTGGGCGCAGCGTTCTGCTTCGGCTGCCTGTTCAAAAAACTCTGGAAAACTGTTTAAAAACAGTTCTTCAAACTCATTTTTCTTTCTTCTTTTTCTGGCAAATCCATAGACCTTTCTCAACTGACGGCTGTGTTTCCTCATTTCCTCTTCCAGAGGCATCTGCGTATATCGAAGTGACTCTTTCTGCGGTATATAGCACAGAATTTTATGAAGCCGCGCCAGATTCCGCACCGTTTTTAAAATATCCTCTTCATTTTTCGTATCGCATTCTTTTCCCTCAAACCAATCTTTCACGATATATCTTGTCTCTTCGCGATCCTGCGCAAACAGCTCTCCTTCTCTGGTTTCCATCACAAGATCTACAAAAAGATACCCTTCCTCTTTCAAATGAGCAAGTATCTGATTTTGAAATTCCAGTTTTTTAGGCGCTCCTGAAAACTCTGTCACCAGTTTCAATCCGCGATCTGTCTCACAGATCCAGGAATTTCTTCCTCTTCTGCTGTTATATACTGTCAAATCATACTGTTCTAAAATTTTCAGACCTTTTTCGTTCACTTCGATTCCCCCTGTTTGGCTCTGTTCCCTCTATCTTATGTCACGGTAAAGCAGAATATAACAGGTATTCCCTTGTATTATGCTCCGGATGCTCCAGTACGTCCAGAAGCAGATTTTCCAGGCAGATTCCCAGTTCTTTTCCCGGTTTCATGCCAGCCATAATCAAATCTTTCCCTGTAACAGCCAGGTTCTTCAGGGAAAGGCAGTCGCCGTCTTTTACAATCTCCTCATACAGCTGTTCCAGTCGCTGACATTCTTCTTTCTTCTGATCTGTCCGATCAGGCGTCAGATATTTTGCCGCCTCCTGATTTGCTCTGCGAAACTTCAGAAGCATCGGGAATAAGTCCTCCCCTGTTCTATAGATGATATTCCTGATTTTTGCCTTATCCAGCTCAATTTCCAGATCATGAAACCGTATGAGATGTGTAGTTTTCTGAATTGTATCATTGTCAAATTTCAGTCGTCTTAAGATATTTTTTGCCCTGTCAGCGCTTTCCTGCCCGTTTTTTCCAAGTATCTGCAGGACAGCTGCCAGGCGGATACTTTTTTCATTTGGATACAGTTTCAGCACTTCAAACTCTTTTTCCATTTTCTTTCTCTCTTCTATTTTCATATTTGAAAAGTCAGGGAGAACTTCGTCCAGTTCAGGCATCACCGTCTTTATGATTCCCATCTCTGCGGCAGTGCAGATCATCTGGGGATTTTGTGATACAAGCAGTTTTACAAGTTCTGTCTGAATCCGCTCTGCACTGATCGCTCTGAGAGAAGGAGCCAGTTTTTTTATCGCATGACCCGTCTGCTCTTCAATTTCAAATCCAAGCTGCGCTGCAAATCGAACGGCACGCATCATGCGCAGGGCGTCTTCCCCGAATCGCTCCTCAGCAACTCCAACACAGCAAATCTTTTTCTCTCTCAGATCTCCAATGCCGTCAAATTCATCCACAAGGCCGTTTGTCTCATTGTAGGCCATCGCATTAATTGTAAAATCTCTGCGCTTCAGATCCTCAATAAGATTTGAGGTAAAAGAAACTTCTTTCGGATGGCGGCTGTCTGTGTATTCCCCGTCAATCCGGTACGTCGTCACCTCAAACCCTTCATGATCCGCCATCACTGTCACTGTCCCATGCTGAATTCCTGTGTCAATCGTTCTGTCAAACAGCCTTTTTGTCTCCTCTGGTTTTGCCGAAGTTGTGATATCCCAGTCGTCCGGCACTCTTCCCATCAGAGAGTCCCTGACACATCCTCCGACAGCATACGCCTCATATCCGGCATCGTGGAGAGTCTTCAAAATATGGCTTACTTTTTCAGGCAATTTTATCTCTATATTCATATCTTTCCCCTTTTTCTTTCGTTTGTTTTATCATATCACATCGCATTTATGAACTCAATGTTCTGCTTCGTTCCATTCCGACTTTTTCCCTTATTTTTCAGCATTTTTATCGCGTACGGAATAGAGAAAATATCTTGACAATACGATTTTCAGAAGATATAATTAGAGTGCAACAAGATTTATTGGATGTTGAATAATTCACTAGTTATTAGAGATTATATGGACACTTCCTTAAACCTATGTAATCTTTAATAGCTGGTGAATTTTTTATCATCAGTTTTATTATTTGAATGGAGGTACCACAATGAACAAAGGTACAGTAAAATGGTTTAGCGCAGAAAAAGGATACGGATTCATCACAGGAGAAAATGGAGGAGATGTATTCGTACATTTCTCAGGCATTGCTGGAGAAGGCTTCAAATCCCTGGAAGAAGGACAGGCTGTTTCTTATGATTTAACAGAAGGCCCACGCGGAATGCAGGCTGTAAACGTAGTTAAAGAATAATTTTCAGATAAATTTATTTCTAGCGTAAAAAAGACGCTGCATATCAATTCCTTTCGGAATGGTATGCAGCGTCTTTTCTATTCTATCTTTTCTCTATCTTTTCCGCTGATTCACTCTATATGATTTTCCTCCGCAGATGACTGCGGAGGCTGTCAACATTCAGCAGTGACCAGGCATCCTTTCCAGACTATGGCGTGATACCGGGCTGACATCTATTTATGTTCTACATAGTGCTTGATATTAGACGCATTCACATATTTCTTCATTTCTCCATTTTCCACCACCACAAGCGTCGGGGCCTGCATGATTCCATACTTCATCACAAGCTCTTTATTTTCCTCTGCGTCAATCACCTGATAATTTTCTTCTTTAAGCATCTGTTTTGCAATCCTGCAGTTTGGACACGTCTTTGTCGTAAACAAATATTTTACAGAATCCATCGGCTGAAAATGAATCTCATCTTCTTTCATCGTGATCACGCTTCTCGAAATCGAATTCAGATGAGAATGTTCCGCATTGTATACCTTTCTGTTTTTGTATTCCTGCGTCTTTCCATCGTTCCAGTTTTGTACAGGGCGATAATATCCCGTAATCCTGCTGTAAACTTCAGCCGGCTGTCCGCATTTTGGACAGGTGAAATGTTCCCCTGCAAGATAGCCATGCTCTTTACAGACGGAATACGTCGGAGACAACGTATAATAAGGCAGTTTATAGTTTTCCGCAATCTTGCGCACCAGAGATGCCGCAGCTTTCCAGTCAGGCAGCTTTTCACCTAAAAATGCATGAAATACTGTTCCGGAAGTATACAATGTCTGCAGTTCATCCTGAATATCAAGCGCCGAAAAAATATCTTCTGTATAATCTACCGGCAGATGAGAACTGTTTGTATAATATGGCACATCGTTCTCTTTTCCTGCTGTCTTGATATCCGGATACCGTTCACGGTCATGTTTTGCAAGGCGATATGCCGTGGACTCAGCCGGCGTCGCTTCCAGATTGTACAGATCGCCATACTCTTCCTGATAGATCACAAGACGTTCTCTCATATGCGTCAGCACTTCTCTTGTAAACTCCTGCGTCTCCGGATAAGTCAGGTCTTTTCCGATCCATGCAGCATTCAAGCCAGCCTCGTTCATACCGACAAGTCCGATCGTCGAGAAATGATTGTCAAAGTTTCCAAGATACCGTTTTGTATATGGATACAAACCTTCATCCAGCAGTCTGCTTACCACTGTTCTCTTAATTTTCAGGGAACGTGCCGCGATATCCATCATATGATCGAGCCGTTTATAGAACTCTTCCGGTGTCTTTGACAGATAGGCAATCCTCGGCATGTTGATTGTCACAACGCCAATTGATCCTGTACTCTCCCCTGATCCGAAAAATCCTCCTGTCTTCTTTCTCAACTCTCTCAGATCCAGTCTCAGGCGGCAGCACATACTGCGCACGTCACTCGGCTCCATATCGCTGTTGATGTAATTAGAAAAGTACGGTGTTCCATACTTTGAAGTCATCTCAAACAGAAGACGGTTGTTTTCCGTGTCAGACCAGTCAAAATCCTTTGTGATGGAATATGTCGGGATCGGATACTGGAATCCTCTTCCGTTTGCATCGCCTTCAATCATCGTCTCAATGAAGGCACGGTTGACCATATCCATCTCTTTTTTACAATCTTTATAGCAGAAATCCATTTCTTTTCCGCCCACAATTGCAGGAAGTTCCGCCAAATCATTCGGCACGGTCCAGTCCAGTGTGATATTAGAAAACGGAGCCTGTGTTCCCCAGCGGCTCGGTGTATTGACGCCATAGATAAAGGACTCAATACATTTTTTTACTTCCTGATATGTCAGGTGATCTGCCTTCACAAACGGTGCAAGATAAGTGTCAAAAGAAGAAAATGCCTGTGCTCCTGCCCACTCATTCTGCATGATTCCCAGGAAATTTACCATCTGATTGCATAAAACAGACAGATGTTTTGCCGGAGAGGAGGTGATCTTTCCATTAATTCCTCCAAGTCCTTCTTTGATCAGCTGCTTTAGAGACCATCCGGCACAGTATCCGGTCAGCATCGACAGGTCATGGAGATGAATGTCGGCATTTCGATGTGCATTTGCAATCTCCTCGTCATAGATCTCTGACAGCCAGTAATTTGCTGTGACAGCTCCGGAATTGCTCAGAATCAGTCCGCCCACAGAATATGTAACTGTAGAATTTTCCTTCACACGCCAGTCTTCTACTTTCACATAACTATTTACAATATCTTTATAATCTAAGATTGTAGCTTTCATATTTCTGATTTTTTCTCTCTGCTTCCGATAAAGGATATATGCTTTTGCTACCTCCGCATAACCAGTCTGTACAAGGACATGTTCCACACTGTCTTGGATTGCCTCCACATCAATCGTGTCTTTCTTGATCTGTTTTTGAAAATCTGAGGTCACTCTCAGTGAAAGCAGTTCAATCATATCTGTATTATAGTTTGTGTCTGTTGCTTCAAATGCTTTTTTTATCGCAGAACTGATTTTTTTCAGATCAAAATCTGCGATCTCCCCATCTCTCTTTATCACTTTGAACATAGCGCATTCTCCTTACCCATTCTCTTTATCATACCAGCTTTTTATTGTATGCCATAATTTTTCCACTCTTCAAATCTGGCACATTCTCAAGAACTATATCGCTGGTGGCTTATCCCATTTTAGCAAAATTTTGATAGTGAGTCAACAGAAAAGACACTATATCTTGTATGTTTTATACATATCACACAAGATCTAGTGTCTCATTTCATTTTGATGGTTTTTCTCTTTCTATCATGAATTTTTAAAATCCAGCCTCTGTTTTCCCTGAAAATTCAGCCCTTTTTATTCCCCTGCCTTTTTTTGTCACAGCGTTTTTCTGCAAAAAGTGATGTTTCAGATATCCCATCTTCCATATTTTATGTGCTGTTTGGCGATACGCCTGTATACGGTCGTCTGCTGTCGTGTTCTGCTTTTCAGCATACGCTGCCGTACAATTCTGTCGGCACATAGGCTTTTACATAAATTCCATCCGCCTGATATTCTTCCTCCAAAAGCTGTCCGAATTTTCGGATCTGCTGAATCTTTCCTGCTTCATTATAAGGATAAACGCGCTCAATTAAGATCTGTTTCTCTTTCAGTACCTGTTCCAGAATGCTTTTTAATTCTTCCAGCCCTTCTCCCGTCTTGGCCGAAATTTTTACTGTATGGTCTGCCTTAAAATCACGAAGCGTCTCCTGCTGTATTACTTTATCCTGTTTGTTAAACACAGTGATCACAGGCTTATCATACACGCCCAGCTGTTTCAGCGTATCATACACAACTGCCATCTGAACTTCCATCTGCGGATTCGATGCATCGACTACATGAAGAATCATATCTGCATACTTTGCTTCCTCCAGCGTACTGCGAAATGCCTCAATCAGATGATGCGGAAGCTTGCGGATAAATCCAACCGTATCCGTCATCAGGATCTCCTGTCCGCTCTCCAGTTCCAACATCCGCGTCGTAGGATCGAGAGTCGCAAATAATTTATCCTCTTCCAGAACGCCTGCCCCTGTCAGCTTATTCAAAAGTGTCGATTTCCCGGCGTTTGTATATCCTACAATCGCAGCGACTGACACATGTTCCCTGCTTCTCTTTGATCGAATAACTTCTCTATGTCTTTTTACTTCTGCCAGTTCTCTGTTGAGCTGGGCGATTCGATCCTTGATGAGACGACGGTCCATCTCCAGTTTCTTTTCTCCTGGTCCTCTCGTACCGATTCCGCCTCCCAGCCTTGAGAGAGAGCTTCTAAGACCTACTAGTCTCGCCAGCCGGTATTTCAGCTGTGCCAGCTCTACCTGAATCTTTCCTTCACTTGTGGAAGCGCGCGCCGCAAAAATATCGAGGATCAGCAGTGTTCTGTCCATCACCTTCGTTCCAAGACCTTCCTCCAGATTTTTCAGCTGTGCCGGTGAAAGTTCATCGTCGCAGATTACACCCGTCGCCCCTGTCTCTGCGATCAGATTGCAAATCTCTGCGATCTTTCCTGTGCCAATATAAGTGCCCTGCTGAATCTGCGGCAGATTTTGAATTACCTTTCCGACTGTGACAGCGCCTGCCGTATCCGCCAGTTCTTCCAGCTCGTCTAAAGATTCTTTCATCATATTGCTGTCACCAGTGCTTACTCCGATCAAAATTACTTTTTCTACTGTCTGTGTAATATCATAAAGCTCTGCCATAATTTTCCGCTTTCTGCCCTCCATCTCTTTTTATCGTGTCGATAAAAATTCATATTCCTTCTGTCCCTGTTCATCCGACGGATACAGCGCCACATATGCTTCCGCTTTCGCCTTTGCTGTCTGGAAGTCCAGTTTCTTTTCATATGCGACAATCTCATTAAATAACAAATCCTGTTTTCCTTCTTCCATTCCAAGCGCCAGTCCTTTATTGATCTGTTCCAGCGCCGCATCATAATTTTCCTGCGCCATGTATACAAGCGCCATCACATTATAAACGTACGGGTTCTCCCCGATCTCTGTCAGATACTGCTGTGCCAGAGTCTGTGCGCTTTCCATATCATTTGTCTCAATATTGACCTGACTTAACAGCAAAATAGCCGGACCGTGGCTCTGCACTGCTGCGCCCGAAAGCTGTTCTTTTGCCTTTTCATAGTTTCCGAGATAATAATAGATTCTTCCTCTCTGGTATAAATCTTCCGCCTCACTTCCGCCGATCGCAAGCGCCTGCTCCAGATATTTTCCAGCATCCGAAGAAAGATTTTTTTCCTTGTATAGTTCATAAATATTTAAATACAAACTATAGTCCTGTGGGTTCAGACTGACTGCCTGATCAAAGTCCGCTTCCGCTTCCTGCTCCTGTCCTTCCTCCATCTTACATGCACCTCGGAGATAGTATGCCTCATACAATTCTTCTACGGCCAGAAGTTCTGTACATGTCACTTTACATCCTTCGTATTCTCCCATCTGATACTGCGCTGATGCCTTATACAGACAAAGATCCTGAATCAGTTCTGTCTGATTCGGCTTTGCAGCATTTAAAGCATTCGTAAAAGAAGTCACTGCTTCTGCATAATTTCCCATTCCCATATAGGCGATTCCCTCTCCGCGATAAGCCTGCGCCAGATCTTCCTGCGTATCCAGCGCTGTCTGGAAACTTCCCAGCGCTTCCTCATAGTATCCTTTTCCAAGAGATACATTTCCCTGATCAATATTTTCTGTACTCTTCGGTGTCTTTGTACATCCGGACAAAGCAAAAGAACATGCCAATATTAAAACAATTTTCCACTTTTTCATGATTCTATTCCTCCGCCATCTCATTCTTGGTCTAGTATACCAGAGATCAAACCCTTCTGCCAGTTCTTTTCTTCAAATTTTTTACTTGCATTTTCAACATCCTTTTGTTATAATCGGTTCGATTTCTTCAGACAGTTCGTGACCATCCTGTCTATAAACAAAACTAGGGACCTCACATGGGCTTTAGGCTCATTTTTTTATTTTCAGATTTTTTCAGATTACATCATTCTATATATAATTTGCAGAAAATATCCCTGTCGCAGGGCATCGTTTTTTTCTGCATGAAAAAATAAATTTACCTCACAGAAAATAAAAAGATCTCCGGTTTTATTGTGTCACGGAGATTTTTATTATTTTTAAGGAGGTTTTTTTTATGTCGTCTGAATTTGATCCTGTGCGCTACAGTGTCATTGAAGAAAAAAACAAACGTGAAATTGTCATGCTGCGCGGCAGCGGATGTAAATGGAGAAAATGCCGTTTCTGTGATTATCATCTCGACTTTTCCAGAGACGAAGATGCAAACTTTGAATTAAACAAAAAACAGCTTGAAAAAGTAACCGGAAAGTATCAGAAACTGGAAGTCATCAACTCTGGAAGTTTTATTGATCTTGATGAGCGGACAATGGATCTGATTGAACAGATCTGCATCGACAAACAGATTTCTGAACTCCATTTTGAGTGCCACTGGATGCACCGCAGCAGCATTCCTGCCCTGCGCGCACGCTTCTGGAACCATAAAATCAATGTCAAAGTTAAGATCGGAGTTGAGACGTTTGATTCTGATTACAGAGAAAATATTTTAAGAAAAGGACTGGATGAGGATGATCCGAAAGAGATCGCTGAATACTTTGATGAAGTCTGTCTTCTCTTTGGATTGGAAGGTCAGACTGCACAATCCATGAAACACGACGTCGAGACAGGACTCCAGTATTTTGAGCGTGTCTGCATCAATATCATGGTCAAAAATACGACAAAAATTCTGCCTTGTCCTCCTGTGATTGAGATCTTCCGCAAGGAAATTTATCCGCTCTATCAGCACGACGACCGTGTAGATATCTTATTTGAAAATACTGATTTTGGTGTAGGAGGAGAGTCATGAGCAACGAATTTTTACTGATTTTTGCACTGGTTGTCACTTTTTCAGGCGTCGTTTTATTTTACTATTTATTTGGAAAAAGTGGTCTTTACTGTTTTACTGTGCTTGCCACAATCACTGCCAATATCGAAGTTTTAATTTTAGTAAACGCTTTTGGAATGGAACAGACGCTTGGCAATATTCTATTTGCTTCTTCCTTCCTTGTTACAGATATTTTAAGTGAAATCTACGGAAAAAAGGCGTCGCAAAAAGCCGTTTCTCTCGGCATCGCAGCCTCATTTGCCTTTATTATTCTTTCACAGATCTGGCTGCATTACACACCTTCCCCGAATGACTGGGCTATGCCGCATATGCAGGCCATCTTCAGCAACACTCCGCGTCTGATGCTGGCAAGCTTCCTTGTCTATGCAATCTGTCAGCGTTTCGATGTCTGGGCATATCATAAATGGTGGGACTTCACGACACGTCTGTGCCATAACCGAAAAAAATATCTGTGGGTCAGAAACAACGGTTCTACTCTGATCTCACAGCTTTTAAACACTGTGCTGTTTACATTTGCCGCTTTCTTGGGCGTGTACGAAGTACCTGTTCTGCTTGAAATCATCTGGTCCAGCTATGTGATTTTTATCGTGACAAGTCTGGCAGATACGCCGGCTATTTATATTGCGCGCAAGATCAAATCCCGCGCAGATTCTTAAACAACAGAAAAACAGAAACATTTTCTTTGAATCTCTCATGGCGAAAGTCATGAGAGAAATCATCTTATCAGTCCATTATCTATCCTCTGAAGATCATATATTTTCTGACTATAGTTTTATAATATTTATAAAACTATAAGAGTTAACAAGTAGGAATTCGTTGGAAATATTGCAAAAGATCAATATTTTCCGGCGTATTTTTTTATTCCATGGTCAAAATCCCCTGTAAATACGGCCAAAACAATGAATTCAAAAAACCAACTAAAAACTATACTGAAACCAACTGAACAGATGTGGTATGGTTTTTTCATCGAACGGAGGTGATACAAAAAAATATATATTCAAAATCTAGATACTGCTTCATTACATAAAAAATAAAAAGCAGTCTATCTCTAGCATCAAAAAACTTAAAAACAAATAAAAAGGAGAAAAAAGTATGAAAGAAAAAAACAGAAATTAGAAAAAACAACAAACAGCATCTGCTTCTCCTGTAAAAGGACTAGTTGAAAAACAGGAAAACTCAAAAAGCCCTAGGAACCTTTCCCATTTTTCCAGCTCCGTGCGTTATTCTGATGTCTTCCATGATGTCGACTTACAATGTGTTTTAAACGGTGAAGATATCAAAGATAATTTGGTTTTAAAATCAAAAGAAGCTGATATCTCAAATATTACAGATGATTCGGGAAGTACCACATATATCTACGATGAACTGGATCAGATGATACGAGAAAATAATCATATTTTAAACAAGACAATTACATATCGCTACGACGCTGGTGGAAATCTAACAGAGCGAAAAGAATACGCTAAAACAGAAGCTGTATCTATTTTAGGGGCTTCACAAAAGACAGATATCTATACATATGACAGCATATGGAAAGATAAACTGATAGCAATCAATGGAAAAAAACTGACTTATGACTCTATCGGAAATCTGCTTTCATATGATGGCGCAGCTTACCACTGGAGTGTGGGCAGACAACTTTCAGCAGTAAAAAATGGAAAAACTATCTTCTATTCCTACGATCATACAGGAATGCGTATTAAAAAAGAAGTAAACGGTGTGGTTACTAATTACCATACTGCTGGAACACTTATCACAGGAGAAACGACAAATGGGTCAACGATTTGGTATAATTATGATTCCAAATGTCACTTAATTTCTATAGTATATAATCATACAGATTATTTCTACGTCACTAATCTGCAGGAAGATATTATTGCCTTAATTGACAAGACTGAAAATAAGGTAGTAGAATATAAATATGATAGTTGGGGAGCCATTGTGAGCGTGACAGGAAGCATGGCTGAAACCCTAGGAATGAAAAATCCATTCCGGTATCGAGGATACTATTATGATGAAGAAACTGGTATGTATTATATATCTAACCGATACTATTCTCCTACAATCCGGCGATTTATCAATACGGATGACATCCGGATTTTAGATGGTGGAAACGATCACATTTTTGAAAATAATCTGTGGGCATATTGCTTCAATAGTTCAGTTAATATGATTGATCTGTATGGAGCATGGGGGGTTCCATTATTCAGTATGTTTGGAATCACAGCCGGAGGAGCAGCTGCGACAACGGGAACGGTAGGATTAGCAAATATTTGGAATCCAATTGGTTGGTTGCTTATTGGTGCAGCAGCAACAGTAACAATTGGAGCGGCAATAGAATTGCTAGGAAATATCACAATTTCCAAAGGCAGAAAGCAAAATGTCCGTGATACAGGATTCCAAGGGCTTTCTAATGAAGAAGTATGGGATATATATAATCATTCAGAATCACCCGAAGAAAGTAAAAGAGCAGAGGGGGAATTAAAGGCTAGAGGAGAAAAAAATCAACAGAAAAAGAAATCACAATATAAACATTCCGAAGGAAAACAAAAGAAACCGAAAAAAGGAAAACTAAATGGGAACGAGCGTGTAAAATGATAGTTCATTAATCCCAAATATTAATTAAATGAAATAGGCGTGGTTTATGGCTCTTTGTTAGAATTCAGACACAACACAATGTCTACTTCTTCAAATTATAGCCACGTCTGATAATATTTATGAAACAAATTTCAAAATTCTAAGGCATACTTAAAAAGTACCTGCATGTATCTTTTACATATCATTTTTAAAAATCACACGAAATCAATCTAAAATGTGAGGAGTGATCCCTTGAAAAAATCAGCATTTGAAACAAAGGAAATACTTTTATTGTATCTGAAAGTGAAGAAATATCAGAAGTTAAAAAAATAATAGATGAATTCTGTCCTGGTCCTAGTGAAATTCCTTATCTTCCTGATAAATATTTTCCAGCTTTAAAAATATTTTCCGATAATCCTGATTGTTTTGTCAGAAGCACAGTCGCTGCTTTATTGGTGAATTTTGAAACAGAAGAGTCAAAGCAAATCCTGATACGTCTTGCTCAGGACAAAGAAAATATAGTTCGATATGAAGCCTATGATTCTCTAAGTATTTTTAATGAAGATGAGGAAGTTCAACTGTTTTTTGAAAAGTCTATTCCGAAAGAAAGAGATGAATTTGCTCGCTTTTACGCAATTACTTCTTGGGCAGATATCACTGTTTCAAAAGAAGACGTTTCAGAAGATATCCGATTCATTCGTAGGGTGCGAAAAGTTCAAAAAACGGACTGGGGCAAATTAGCTTGCTGGTATGCTTTATATCTCCTCGGTGAAGAATCCGGATTCAAAAAATTTTTAAAATTTCTGCAAAGCAGAGATTGGAAAATTCGTCTGAACACTCTCTATTTGTTAGAAAATCCGATACGTTTTCAAGATTTCAGTGAAAAACAGCTTATTACTATAAGACGAAAATTAAAAGAACTATTAAAGCAGGAACCAAAACAGGAACCATTTGCTCAAGTAAGAAAAGTTGCCGAAGAATTGATACACTTTATTGATACCGGTGAAGAAATTGATTCTTGACACTCTACATAGCTTAAAACAAAAGTTTTTGCAGCGCAGTAGACTATCCACTGTCCAGAACCAGTGGGATTGCAGCGCCTTATTTCCATGAAAAGTAAAGCATAATACGGGCTTTTTACAGCCCCAAGCTGACTAAAAATCTTTCTGAAAAAATTTTCCCAAAATTTCAGGCGTATAAAGAAGGAAGAGAAACGCATCCCTGCCGTCTTCTCTTCCTTTTGAATTCACCCTTTTTATTTTGCCAGTTTCAGTGCATATTGAATCAGTTCATTCAGATCGTTCTGTTTTCTTTTTGGACACTGATCAATCACCAAATCAAAACTTACCACAGGACGTTCTTTTCCTGTCAACAGATAGGTTGGATCAATATTCAGGCATTCATGAGCAAGAACCAGCTTTTCCAGAGAAATTCCGCTGATTCCACGTTCAATCTGTCCATAATACGTCAATGACATTCCTAGCTTTTCTGCCATTTTCTCCTGCGTATATCCTAGTTTTGTTCTTTCACCTCTCAGCCGCTCTCCCATGGCGCTGTATAATTCTTCTTTACTCACCCTTATCACCCCATTTCAGTTATTATCATAACCAGAAATGGTTTGTATAGTAACAATCGATCTATTTTTATTTTAAAAACGATTAATTGTTATTTTCATCAAAAATAGGCTATCACACTTTATGGTGTGCTACCTGTCAAGAGGACAATAAAAAATAATAAATTTTGTATCGTCAGCCAAGTTTTGGCTGGCGATATTTTTAGGCTGCTTTTATATATT
>JAGZHZ010000002.1 GCA_018366495.1 Clostridiales bacterium | reverse complement strand
TCTAGCAAGAGAAGATGAAGTGAAATGCTTGCATTTTCTAATGATTATTATGGATTCATTTTTAGGGTAACACAATCCGTCGAATTATTTTGCACTTACTTTTATTTTAAGGTATCAATTCGGCTTGTAACTTCTTCTTAGAATTTAAACGTATCTTTCAGACCAACCCACAGCTGATCTTTTTCGCTCAGATTCAGCGCTGTTCCGTCTTTCAGATGATAATTCTGAGCGGAAGCCGTTCCGTCATAGTTTCCTTCCAGCTCCGGCCATTTGATGCCGATTTCTGGATCATTCCATGCAAGTCCGCCTTCATCTCCAGGATGATAGAAATCCGTGCATTTATAGCAGAACTCGGCGATGTCGGACAGTACTAAAAATCCGTGAGCAAAGCCTTCCGGAATATAGAATTGTTTTTTATTTTCTTCTGTCAGTTCCACACCGAACCATTTTCCATATGTCTTAGAGTGGCTTCTCAGATCAACAGCAACATCAAATACGCGTCCTTTTACGACACGCACTAATTTTCCCTGTGGGAATTGTTTCTGAAAGTGAAGACCGCGCAGAACACCCTTTACAGAGCAGGACTGGTTGTCCTGAACAAATTGCATCGTAAGACCTTCTGCTTCCATATCTTTTTGATTATACGTTTCCATAAAATATCCTCTGGCATCGCCGTGAACAGTCGGTTCAATGACACAGAGACCTTCAATGCCGCCGGCATTTTTTTCAACTTTAATCTGTCCCATTTTTTCTCTCTATACTTTCTTTCTAATTTATTTTGCATCAAAAATAATTTTTTCAATCTATTTATGCAATCGTCAAGTTTTTTTAAAATTCAATTTCTTTTAAGTAACGTTTCAGTGCATCCTGCCACGTTGGAAGCGGTGTAAAGCCATTCAGAGCCAGTTTACTTTTGTCAAGACGGCTGTTGAATGGACGTTTTGCCTTTGAAACGCCATATTCAGCAGTTGTGACTGGAAGAACACGCAAGTGATTTTCATCATATTCTGGGTGACCCATGGCAGCAGCCTGGCGGAAAATCTCACAGGCAAATGTATGCCAGCTGATATAGCCGCCTTCATTTGTAGCGTGATAATAGCCATATTTTTCGGTCTCAATCATGTCAACGAGCAGTCTTGCCAGATCATAAGTGTAAGTAGGCGTACCGATCTGATCGTTTACAACAGTCAGAGTATCGTGCGTCTTTCCGACATTGAGCATGGTCTTAATGAAATTTTTTCCATTTTTTCCGAATACCCATGCGATACGGATGATAAAATAATCAGACAGTGCAGCGGAGACAGCCAGCTCTCCTTCCAGTTTTGTCTGGCCGTATACATTGAGCGGTTTGTAATCTTTACAGTCAGGGTCCCATGGGGTGTCACCCTGACCATCAAAAACATAGTCGGTAGAGATGTACATCATTTTAATTTTTAATTCTTTGCAGACATCTGCGATATACTGTGTTCCGACTGCATTGACAAGATGCACTTTTTCTTTTTTATCTTCATCCTCAGCGGCATCTACGGCTGTCCATGCGGCACAGTGGATGACTGCATCGGGATTTGCCTGTTTGATTACCCGGTCGACAGAAGCTTTGTCAGTGATATCCATCTCTTCGATATCAACGCCGATGGCTTCATGATTTCTTTTTTTCAGTTCGTTGACAACATCGTGCCCTAACTGCCC
This sequence comes from Clostridiales bacterium, assembly GCA_018366495.1. Taxonomy (GTDB): domain Bacteria; phylum Bacillota; class Clostridia; order Lachnospirales; family Lachnospiraceae; genus JAGZHZ01. Next base: position 144,355 of record JAGZHZ010000002.1, on the reverse strand, counting down.
TTTGACGCCTGTCACAAATACTTTCATTTTTTATATCCTCCATCTGATCCGATTGTCTGATCTTTTACATTAGCGGTTGCTGTACATTTTTTCATAATAATTCTGGTACTCTCCGGAGATAATTGTTTCCCACCATTCTTTGTTGTCGAGATACCATTGAATCGTCTTTTTTATGCCGTCTGCAAATTTTGTCTCAGGAAGCCAGCCCAATTCGTTGTGAATCTTTGTCGGATCAATCGCATAGCGCATATCGTGACCTTTGCGGTCTGTCACATAAGTGATCAGACTTTCCGGCTTTCCAAGTTCATGGCAGATGATTTTGACAATATCAATATTTTTCATTTCATTGTGACCGCCGATATTGTAGACCTCTCCGACACGGCCTTTGTGGATGATGAGATCAATCGCCTTGCAATGGTCTTCTACATACAGCCAGTCGCGCACATTTTCACCTTTTCCATATACAGGGAGCGGCTTGTCGTTTAAAGCGTTGGCAATCATAAGAGGGATCAGTTTTTCAGGAAAATGGTATGGACCGTAGTTGTTGGAACAGCGGCTGATTGTCACAGGAAGGCCATACGTTCTGTAATAGGCGAGAACTAAAAGGTCAGCGCCGGCTTTGGAAGAACTGTACGGGCTGCTTGTGTGGATCGGGGTCTCCTCTGTGAAAAACAGATCTGGACGGTCAAGCGGAAGATCACCGTACACTTCATCTGTAGACACCTGATGATACCGCTTAATACCATATTTGCGGCAGGCATCCATCAAAACAGCCGTTCCTTTGATATTTGTGTCCAGAAAGATTTCCGGATTTTCAATTGAACGGTCTACATGGCTTTCAGCAGCAAAGTTTACGACCATATCAGGATGTTCTTCTTCAAATAGCTGATATACAGCTGCACGGTCTGTGATGCTTGCTTTCACAAAACGGAAATTTTTACGATCCATGACAGGAGCCAGTGTAGACAGATTTCCTGCATATGTCAGACAGTCAAGGCAGATGATGCGGTAATCCGGGTATTTGTCTAACATATGAAAAATAAAGTTGCTTCCGATAAATCCGGCGCCGCCGGTTACAATAATATTCATAGTGAAAATCTCCTTTTTTATGTGGTTTCTATATCATTTCTGGTTCAATATTTTTTCGTATTAAAAAAATATTTTTTTAGATTTAACTTTTTTCGATTTGTTTGTTTCTATTTCTTTTGGCATATTTATTTTATACGAGATCCGTGTGCGAAACTCTGGGATCAGCAGGAAGATCAGCCAAGAATATCTAAGTATTTTCCATCCAGAACGTCTTTTAGATACTGACCATACTGGTTTTTCTTCAGAACCTCGTAGACCTTCATGACGTCTTCTTTCGTAATCCAGCCGTTTAAGTAGGCGATTTCTTCCAGACACGCAATTTTACGGTGCTGGTGCGTTTCCATTGTCTTCACGAAATTTGTGGCATCTACAAGACTTTCATGTGTTCCGGTATCCAGCCATGTAAATCCTTGTCCGAGAAGTTCTACATTGAGATCTCCGTTTTCAAGATAGATGCGGTTGAGATCGGTGATCTCCAGTTCTCCTCTGGCGCTTGGCTTTAAGTTTTTTGCATATTCCACGACGCGGTTATCATAGAAATACAGACCTGTCACACAATAATTGCTCTTTGGATGCTCCGGTTTTTCTTCTATGGATACGGCCTTTCCATCCTGATCGAATGATACAATGCCAAAACGTTCCGGATCGTCAACATAATAGCCAAACACAGTTGCGCCTTTTCCAGTCTCAGCGTTCTGAACGGCAGCTTTTAAGCGCTTTTTCAGACCGTGGCCGGAGAAAATATTGTCACCGAGGATCATTGCCACAGTATCATCCCCAATAAAATTTTCACCGATTATAAATGCCTGTGCCAGTCCGTCAGGGCTTGGCTGAACGGCATAGGAAAGTCGAACGCCAAATTGATGACCGTCGCCAAGCAATTCCTGAAAGCGCGGTGTGTCCTGCGGTGTAGAAATGATCAAAATATCTCTGATCCCTGCGTTCATAAGAACAGACATCGGATAATAGATCATTGGCTTATCGTAAATAGGAAGTAATTGTTTTGAAGTTACCATAGTGAGAGGGTAGAGGCGAGTGCCGGAACCTCCTGCTAATATAATCCCTTTCATAAATAAAATCCTCCTTTGATATGATTTGAATTTATGATGTTTTATAAGTCGATCTGATTTCATTGATTTTATTATAAAAGATAACCTTACGTCACCTTCAAGCCTTTTTTGCCTTTTTTTAAAACTTTGTCTATTTTGTACAAAGAAAGATGCCAGCTTCCTTTGAAATAGTAAAACCTTCATCTGTCTTTTTCTTCACATACGATCGGAAATCCTTATAGCGGTCGAGCAGATACTGATTCTGATTGCCGTGACAGGAGAGCACATAAGTGATCAGAGGCACAGGATCTGTGACAAACAGCTCATCGTCATAAAGCAGCCATCTGATTTTGGAGAAATAAGGAGATAAAATCTCACATCCATTTTCCATGCCAAACCGTTCATATAATTTTTCTGCGGAAAGCACAATGCGCTCATCAAAATTTTGGACAAGCTGATTGATTTCTTTCATATGATTCTGACCGTAAGTACTGCACAGAAAAATGCCATTCTTTTTTAAAATACGCTGCACTTCAGAACAAACCTGTGGGATGTCATGGCAGTAAAAAAGAACGTGATCTGCAATGACAAGGTCAAAACTTTCATTCGGGTAAGGAATGGTATGGCAATCAAAGATTTCAAAAGAGAAACGGTCATCATTTGTACCTAAGGTGCGGCGGGCATCACGCAACATTCCTTTGGAGATATCGGACAGTGTGATAGAGACATCTTTCGGTATAAAATTACGGTTTTCTTTCCACAAAGTGCCGTCTCCACAACCGATTTCCAGAACTTTCATGCGGGGAGCCAGACGGCACTGTTCATAAATCCATGGAAACCAGCCTTGTGTATTTTTAGAATACAGATGGTGGAGATTGATTCTGGCTGATATATTTGAGGCATTCTGATACTGATTTTTCAGACTTTTCTCCATGCCGGTCAGATGAATCAGATTCAGCATCTGACTCCAGTCGACCGTATGATGCGTCTGAATCAGGACAGCAGTGTCGCGGATGGCCTTTTCGACAAGCTGCATCTGCTCAATCCTGTCCTGCACAAGCTTTAATTGAATATTGAGAGAATTGAGCATAAAGTGGTAATCAGAGTCGTCGATAGTCATCTCGCGGATTTCATCGAGAGAAAATCCGAGAAATTTTAAAAGAAGAATCTGTTGAAGTTTTGCAAAGTCTTCATCTGTATAAAACCGCGCTCCTGACGGTGTCACGAGAGAGGGCTTTAAAATGTCATGCTGGTCGTAATAACGGATTGTGCGCAGAGTGACCTGTGCCATACGCGCAAATTCACCGGAAGAATAATAACCTGGTTTTTTCATATTTTAAAACTGCAGAAACATACTGTCATGCGGCAGCAGATTGGCAGCAGACCTCCTTTCGTGAGGAATTCCATTTTTAATAAGTATTTTTAACCTATTATACAGGGAAAAACAGGAAGGGACAACAAAAAAATCGGCATCTGAAAAATGAATGGTGAATTACGGAAATATATAGGACAGTCACATGGAAAAAAATATAGAAGTATTCGATAAAAATCGTAAAAGATCGAAAAACATCGAAAAACATCAAATTTTTGTAGTATAATCGTTTATATTCCTGATAAAGAATGGAGGGAGTGTACTCTTTAGGAGGAAGTATATGAAAGTGAAAGATTTAATCAAGGTATTAGGAATTATGCCGAGAGTAAAAGGTTATTTTTATATCAATGAAGCAGTAGAAATCATCAGAAGAAAAGGAGAAGAACCTCTTTTAATTACAAAAGATATTTATCCTGAGATTGCGCAAAAATACGAGACTTCAACAGAATGCGTAGAGCGTGCAATCAGGACATCTATCAACACTGCGTGGATGAATAACAGAGAGATGGTGAACAAGATAGCGAGGTATCCTCTGCGGTTTCGACCGACCAACAAAGAGTTTTTGTTTATGGTTGCAGACTATATAGAGGAGTCGGAGAAAGAAATTGGCAAAGTGCTGGAAAAGGGAGGCTTTACAAAGAAAACAGCGTGTGATAGAATAACGTTGAATTTCTAGAATCTTACAGAAACCCGGCAGAAAAAAATTCTGGTCGTACCGTGAGGACGGCACAGAAGAACAGTCCAGCCTGGATAGGATGTCAGGGAGAGCTGTAGTGCGCAGAAGAAAATCAAGAGACGGACAGGCGGCACAGAGTAAGAGAATAGAAGGAAAAATAATGCGTTTTACCCCATTTCGTTCAGAAAATATAAGGGGAAAGTAGCAGGAGGTCAAAATGAATAACAGAAAAAGCAAGAAAATGGACGTAACTTTTATGGCGCAGATTGCTCTGCTGACAGGAATCATGATTGTGATGGCATTCACTCCTCTGGGATATATCCCGCTGCCGTTTATGAATGCGACAACAATGCATATTCCGGTGATTGTAGGTGCGTGTATACTTGGAGTGAAGGGCGGTGCGATTCTGGGAACCGTGTTTGGAATAACAAGCGTGGTGAAGGCGACAATTCAGCCGAATCTGACATCATTTGTCTTTACACCCTTTTACAGCTTCAGCCCAGAGTTTCACGGCGGATTTTCCAGTCTGATTGTGGCAATCGTTCCGAGAATATTGATAGGAGTCACCGCAGCGCTGACATTTCAGATCTTGATGAAGAAATTCAAAAAAGAAAACGTGGCGCTGATGACAGCCGGATTTTCAGGGGCATTGGTGAATACCGTAGGAGTTATGACATTGATCGGTGTGTTTTTCGGGGAACAGTATGCCTCAGCAGGCGGCACAGATCCGTCTCTTTTATACAAGGTAATTTTAGGCGTGATTGGTTTAAATGGTGTGCCGGAGGCGATTATAGCCGGTATTTTGACATTGACGATCGGACGGGCATTGCGTACTGTGGCGAAGAGAATGCCGAATGCAGTGAGATATAGATACAGATAAAGATGAAAGGCTGCTGTGGGGGAACTTACAGCAGTCTTTTTGTATAATCAGGAGGAAAATAGAATGGTAAAAAAAGAAATTTCAATATCAGAAATAGGAGGTTTTCAGATTGGTCATGCGGATGATAAAGAGGGAGTGACGGGCTGTACGGTTTTGCTGTTCGATGAATGTGCTCCCGCAGGTGTCGATATTCGCGGAGGAGGACCGGCTTCAAGAGAAACGCCGCTTTTAAATCCCGTTGCCGATGCAGCTGGCATCCATGCAATTCTGCTCTCAGGAGGATCTGCTTTTGGGCTGGATGCTGCAGGGGGTGTGATGCAATATCTGGAAGAAAAGAATATCGGATTTGATGTCGGTGTGACGAAAGTACCGCTTGTTTGCCAGTCCTGCGTATTTGATCTTGTGATTGGAGATACTAAGGCGCGCCCGGATGGCAGGATGGCTTATGAAGCGTGTGAGAATGCGAGAAGGGAAGAAACAAGAGAGGGCTGTATCGGAGCAGGAATGGGATGCACCGTTGGAAAATACCGTGGGAAAGAATATGCTATGAAAAGCGGAATTGGAATGTATGCGATGCAGGCAGGTGATGTGAAGGTAGGTGCGATTGTTGCTGTCAATGCCCTGGGGGATATCTTCGACATTGATACAGGAAAGCAGATCGCTGGACTTTTAAATGAAACAAAAGATGGATTTCGTCAGACAGAAGAAGAGATGTACAAAGATGCGGCAGGAATCCATGATTTGTTTACAGGAAATACAACAATCGGTGTGATTGTAACAAACGGAGCATTCACAAAGACACAGATGAATAAGATTGCTTCCATGGCTCACAATGGATATGCGAGAACAATCCGTCCAGTTCACACAACAGCAGATGGGGATTCCATCTATGCCGTTTCTGTGGGAAAACAGCAGGCAGACTTAAATGTAGTAGGGACAATGGCATCTTATGCGATGGGAAAGGCAGTTAACAGAGCGGTGATGGCGGCAGAAGAGACAGACGGCTATCTGAGCGCTTCACAGATTCGGAAAAAATAAGATAAAAACAATAGGTTAATTAAGACAAAAACAGACAAGAGGAAAAAAAGATCAAGTAAATAAGCAGAGAAAAATAGTTGATCTGAAAAATCTGGCAGGAGGAAACAACGATGAGACTTGAAAGAATTCAGAATGTTTTAAAAGAAAAGAACTGGGGATATCAGTATACAGAGGAAGATGGATGCGGAAGCATTGATTTTGAATATCGCGGCGTCTCTTATCATATATGGGAATTTTTTGACGGAATCTGGGGAGCGGAGACAAATGTCAAAAATGGAGGCTCCAGTGAAGACATCGTAGGAGAGTATGAGGAAGCCATTCTAAAAGAGATCGAGAATTGGAAGTAAGAAAGAGGAGAACAGAAATGACAGAGGGCTGGAGTAAAAAAATATATGTAGAACTTTTGCCGCCTACAGAAGATGACAATCGGTCTGACAGTGAACGAATTTTGGACGGATTGAAGGAGAGAGAAGATTTAAAAGATGAAAGAATCCGTTTTTCTCCGTCTGTGCTGCGAAGATTTTATCAGGTCTGCGAAAAAGCGCAGTGGAATATCACCATCACCTTAGGATTTGATGGAACGGACTGGGAAATTCTTGATGTGGAGGCTGGGAATACAACAGAAGAGCACTACGGGCTTTGCACAGATCTTGGCAGCACCACAATAGTGATGGAGTTGGTTGATATGAACCGCTCAGAAGCAGTTGCGAGGGAAACCATTTTTAATCCACAGACGGCATTTGGAGAGGATATTCTGACCCGTATTTTTTATACAAAAGATAACGAAGAAAATAGAGAAGAACTGCGAAGAGCCACAGTCAGCGGATTTTGTGAACTGATGGAAAAACTGGAGAAAAAAACAGGGATCAATGTAAAAAAATGTGCTGCGATGGTGGTAGCGGGGAATACTGCAATGATCCATTTTCTGTTTGGAATGGATGCTTTTTGTGTGTTTCACACGCCATATGCCGTTCACACATTAAAACCGGATGTGTGTCATGCAAGAGAAATCGATATTCCGATGGAAGGCTTTCTATACTGCTGTCCTGGAAAAGCAAATTATCTGGGAGGCGATATTATAAGTGGAATTATCGCAGAAGATATCACTGAACGCGAGGAAATATCTGTATTTCTGGATATCGGGACAAATGGGGAGCTGGTAATCGGAAACAGAAATTTTCTGATTGCAGGAGCTGGAGCAGCAGGACCGGCGTTGGAAGGCGGAGTTGTCAAGACAGGAATGCGTGCAGAAAAAGGAGCAGTGGATCGTCTAATAATTGAAAATGGAGAAATTAAGATCCACACGATTGGGGAAGAAAGAGCAGAAGGAATCTGCGGTTCTGGAATTGTAGATTTATTAGCACAGCTCTTTTTAAATGGCTGGATGGATTTAAGAGGGGAACTGCAGGAAAACAGATCTGACAGGATCAGGAGACAGGGGCAGGAGATGGCAGTCGAATATGCAGAAGGTCTGTATTTTTACCAGAGTGATATTGAAGAATTTTTGAAGACGAAAGCAGCGGCGGCGACGATGGTTGAGTATATGATGCAGACGATGGGAATGACGATGGATGAGATAGACCGCTTTTATGTATGCGGCGCTTTTGGAACGCATATTTCAAAGGAAGCTGGAGTGACAATCGGATTGTATCCGGATATCGACAGGGAAAAAATTATTTCTCCAGGGAATACTTCGCTGGCAGGAGCCAGAAAAATACTGCTTCACAGAGAAAAAAAAGAGAAGGCAGAAGAAATTCTGGAAAATATGGAATACATTCAATTTGGATCGGTAGAGGATTTTCTGCATCTGATGACGGCGGCAATGGCAGTTCCGCATACAGATTATCAGAGATATCCTTCTGTTATGAAAGAATTAAAAAAGAGAGAAAGGCCGCATCTATAAAAAAAGAAAAGCAGAAAACAGAGGAAGAAAAATCTGCCCTCTGCCCTGCGCAGGAGTGTATATTTGATAAAAGCCCTTTTTATTGGATAAAACTGATAGGTACCCCTTTTACTGGACAACCAGTAAAGGGGTTTTTATATGAAATATGATTAAAAAAAAAAATAAATGGTATTGAATTGTGCGAGTCTGGAAAAAGAAAACAGAAAAATTCTTAAAAAAAAAATAAAAAAGGGAAAATGAATTGTATCTTTCAAAAATAAAAGATATAATTTAAACAAATACAGAAGGACAGCAGGAGGTGAACAGATGAACAATTATTTTCTCCCGCTTGGGGGAGCAGATGAAGTCGGTGCCTCTTCTTATTTTGTGAATGTAGACGGAGTTCGGATGATTTTTGATGCTGGCGCAAGGATTCACGGGATGGAAATCTACCCGGACTATCATATGCTTTTACAGTATATTGACGATTATACAGATATTGACTTTATCTTTTTGAGCCATGCCCATTATGATCATATCGGATCGTATCATATTTTGGGAGATCTGGCAAAAAATGCGGAGATTGCAGCTACAAAAGCGACGAAAGAGTTTACAAAACTGCAGTTGATGGATTTTGGAAGAATGATTACGTCAGAAGAAAAAGAGGTCATCAAGAAGGCGAAATACCGTCAGGCGGAAGCTGCGATCAACAGAATAAAAGAGGTTCCTGTTATGAAGGAAATGAAGAGAGAAAAGTGCAGTTTTACTTTTTATCCGGCAGGTCACATGGCAGGTGCGGCAATGATTGAAGTCAGAACAAAAAATCATGTAATTTTTTATTCTGGAGATTTCAGTATACGGACGATGTTTGGAATCAATCAGATGCGTTTGGGTGAGACAAGACCAAATCTGTTTTTGTTGAATGCTACAAATGCATATCAGGCTCAAAAGAGAGTAAAAAATGGATATGAAGATCTGGCTGAGATTGTGGGAAATAAGCTCAGCCAGAAAAAATGCGTTTTGCTCAGTTCCCGCAGTATTGCAAAACATCTGGACCTATTTTACTTTATCAATCAAAGGCTGGAAGAAATCTCGGCCGCAGCGGGCTATGAGGTGCCGGTCTATATCACGAAGGAATCTGAAAAAATAGGAAATGCTTTGACAGATCTGGGATATCGGATCTATGACGGCCATATTCGGAGCGGAAAAGTTCCATCAGAGCCACATATTTTGATCGGTGAGGAGACAAGTCTGGACGGATATGAGACGATTGTATTTGATATCTATTCTCTTCACGCTTCGTATCAGGAAATAAAGTTGTTTATAAAAAACGAAGAGGCAGATGTAACCTATCTGCTTCACACAAAGCCTAAATTCGGAGAACAAAATCTGGCAAAAGAATTGGGACAGTCTAAGATGTTTAAGGGAAGCGTAATTCAGGCACATAATGAACAGATCTATGAGATTTTGTAAGAAAGTCCGAAAAAATCCGGAATGGAAAGAGAATGGAGAAAGACAGAGTACGGTGATTGGTGAAAGAAAGAGAGGAAAGTCATGAAATATTTTACAATTTATCAACAGATTATGCAGTCCGAGATAAAGACAGCAGAGTATGAAAGTTATAAAAACAGTACCGTTGGGAGAACAAACGAAGAATGGCTGGCGGTTCTTGCCGCTCTGCGTTATCCGAGGAGTCATCCAAGGGAAATGCTGGAGATGTTGGAACACGAAAAATTTCATATCTCCTATGAAATGCTGGTTCGATGTCTGCGTTCTGTGAATCTGGACGATCCTGGAAAACGATGCTATATCTGCACACAGATAGAAGAAGCGGCCGGTCATCTGAAGAAAGCATTGGATGGAAGTAAAAAAGATGCAGTAGCATTTGCAGACTTTGCGTCCGATATGACGGAGCGTGATAATTCAAGAGGAAAAATGTATTTTAAAGCGAAATATCTGCTTGTATATTTAATCTGGATTGATGAAGATCTGCGCAGTCAGGACTATATTCAGATCGGGCAGTGCTACGGGGAGCGCTACTGCGAGCGTGTAGTCCGGCAGCTGAAAAAAGAAATCAACAGAAAACTTGGAGTAAAAGAGGAGAAGAAGTCGACGCGGGACGTGCTGCAAAAGACAGAGGCCGTGCTTGCTTCAACGGAGAGCAGCTATGAGCTGACAGGAAATGATGAACTGGCGAAACTGCGTTTTTTAAATGAAAATTATCGAAATTCTCTTGAGATGGTGCAGGCGATGTTTGACGAGCTGACAGAATCTGTGGAGGAGTCGGCGGAGGAGGCAAAAAAGACAGCCATCTCAGACTTTTTTGGCAAATTGAATTCACCGATGTATGGAAGTATTTTGGACAGTCTTCTCGTGGTGGAGCAGAATCTTGCCAACGCCAGAAAAATTGGCGTGAAGATGCCGCCGCAGCTGATGTCGCTTACCATCATCTTTAAACAGCTGATTCGTTTTGTGAAAGATTCGGGTATTGAGCCGATTGAGGAAGTGGGCAGAGAATTTGAGGCTTCCTACGAGGACATCTCTCTGCTCAATTATGTGGGCGCACCATATGAGAGGGATGGAGAGATCAAGAAATTAAGGGTTTCAACACCTGGATGGAAGTATGGAGAGATCATTATTTCAACGCCTACCGTTCAGGAGGTTGCAGAAGAATAGACGGGAGATGGTACAATGGAAAATACAAAAAATTATTTCTACGGGATTGATCTGGGGACGACGAATTCTGTCATGGCTTATGGAAATATCACAAACACAGGCGTTTTAAAGCCGATTGTCGTGGATATTGACAGAAAAAGTGAAAACGGGAGCCGTTCCAGAGGGAAACTTCTTCCTTCCGTTGTCTTTTATTATAAAGATAACGAAGGACGAATGGTGCCTGAAGTTGGCGACTATGCAAAAAGCCGTTATGGGACGAAGAGCGGATATGTGAGCAAATCAGTGAAATCTCTGATGGGACAGAATGAGGGGGTAAATCTGGCAGATGAGATTGAAGATCAGACACCGGCAGCCGTATCAGCACAGATTTTGAAGCACATGATCCGTTCTGCGAAAAGCAGACTGTTTCAAGATGAGATCAATGATGTGATTATCACAGTACCGGCATCTTTTGACTCCGATCAATGTCAGGCGACTCTGGACGCTGCAAAGTATGCGGGGATTGACATTGATAATCAGCATGATATCCTACTGTATGAGCCAAAAGCTGTCATTTATGATTTTTTGCAGATGCAGGAGAGCGGAGAGATTCCGTCCTCTGTGATTGATCTGTCAGAGCCGAAAAATATTTTAGTATTTGATCTGGGAGGCGGAACGCTCGATGTCACAATCCATCGTGTAGGATATTCAGACAGTGGTATTTTGAATATCAAAGATATCGCAATTTCACGATATACACAGATTGGCGGCGATGACTTTGACGAACTGATTGCGAACGAGATGATGAAGCGTTTTCAGGAACAGAATATGATCACGATCAACATCAAGAGAAAAGAAGAAGTGATGTGCAAACTGAGACGTCTTGCGGAGCATTTGAAGATGGATATGTCAAATGACTATGAGAGGTCTCAAGAGATGGGATCTGAATTGAAGGATGATTATTATGAAGAAGTGATGGAGATTAATCTATATGATTCTTATTCTTATGCGGACGAATTTACAAAGAAAGAGTTGGAAGAAATTATAGCGCCGATGCTTGGAACGATATATACGATCGAGGACGCAAAGAGAATTGATTCTATGACAGAAAAGGATATGAATAATATCATCTATCCGATTCTGGATGTGCTTTCAAAGGCAGGAGAGGATTGTAAAATTGATACAGTAATTTTAAATGGAGGAATGACAAAATTATATCCTGTCAAAAAGAGGATAGAGCAATTTTTTGGTTTTCGCGCCCTTACGACAAGTGATCCAGATCTGGCAGTTGCCAGAGGAGCGGTGTATTATCACTATTGTCTTCACAAATATAATATTCAAAAAAGTAAAAATGTCTTTGAGGAAACGAAGGAGGAGATTGAAAAGACGGTCTTCCATACAGGAACAATTATGAACGACCGGGTAAACTTGGGAATACGAAATCAATATGTCAGCAAACTGATCGAGGCAGGTACAAATCTGCCATATATCTCTGAAGAGATCAGTGGGAAATATCAGATGGGAAAAGACAGCGATACGCTGGCGCTTGATATTTTCCTTGGAAGAGGAATGACAAAAGATCTTCCAAACAGAAGAATTGCACGGCGATTAATTAAATTTAAGAAAGTATATCCGGCAGGGACGCCCATTAGCCTCAGAATCATGATCGACAGTATGAGAATGATGACGATGGAGGCCTGGATTACCGACCGCCCAAGAGAAAGAGCAGTAATTGAGATTGACACCAATACATCAAAGGAAGTCAGCGAAGAAAAAGTAAAAAGCAGGATTTATTCTAATGAGAGCCTGATTTTGAATGCTAAGAGTGAACTGAACGATATCAAGGTATTGATGGAACGAAACAAGACGATGAAAAAGAAAGACGAGATCAATCAAAAAATCAATGAGCGCATTGGCGAGATTGGAAAAGCTCAGAATCCGGAGGATTTCTTTGAACCGATTGTGGAGATGGCAGATACCTGCTACCAGAGTGACATTCTGCTTGGATATCTATATGAGATTGCCTCAAAATTGTGTTATGGATGGAATGATGAGCAGAAAAGAAAAATGAAACGGATCAGTGTCCGTCATTTTCAGGAACAGGCGCGTTTCGTTCCTCAGACAATCTATGTGCTGAGAAAAGCAATCGACCTTGTGGCAGCCCTTGGAGGAGATTTTATAGAAGATTATAAAAAGTATCTGGAACGTCATATGGTGCCGGATGCAATCAGATATGCATTGTATGAAAATGCATTGCTTTGGGAAGAATCGGATCAAAAAGTGCTGGAATTTATTAAAGATCGAAAAATTACGGAAATCTCGCCTCGCTCTGTCCAGGCTCTGATCAGGAGATTTGGAATTGGAACGGAGAAGACGCACCAGCAGATGCTGAAAGACTTGGTTAAGTCGACAGCAGAATATATTATGAGCGACGAATGTGCCCATGCAGAGTATTATCTGATGCTGGAGGCACAGTTGTGCGGTTCCGAAGTGAATCATGCTCTTTTGAGTAATAAAAAGCTGATGAAGTTAGTTCGCACATCCATCGACCATTATTACAAAGGACGGCAGAAGGACAGCTTTTACTGTACTTTCCAGAACCTGCTTGATGATATTCCTCTTTTGGAGGAGGAGGAAGAGCTGGTAAAGCGATACTGCGAATAATTTTAGATAGCTTAAGCAAAGAAAATCACGTCTGAATCTAGTAAAATACAGAGAACGGGTATACGCCGTAGTTCATTACAGTAATGTGAAAACACGGCAGTGTACCCGTTTGCTTTTTGAATGGAAATGATTATAATGAATCAGGTAAATTCTATTGAAAGACAAATTAAAAAGGGATAAATTTCGGAGGAGAAAATGAAAACAGCAAAAAAGATATTTGGGATCTTAATCGGAAATTTTATACTTGCCTTTGGAATTGCAGCATTTGTCCTGCCGCAGGGGCTGATTACAGGTGGCGTGACGGGAATCAGTATTGTTCTGCGCCACTATTTTGATATGGATTTGAACGTTGCCGTCTGGATTTTAGATGTCGTATTATTCTTGATGGGAGCAGCAGTGATGGGAAAAAAATTTGCACTGACTGTGATTGTAAGTACAGCTACATTCCCAATGTTTTTATCTATTTTGAATAATATACCGGCGCTGCAGACGATGACGCAGGATCGGCTGCTCTCAGCAATTTATGCAGGTATTTTAATGGGACTGGCGATTGGAATTGTGATTCGTCAGGGGGCATCGACGGGAGGAATGGATATTCCGCCTCTGATTTTAAATAAAAAATTTGGGATTCCAGTGGCATTTTCTCTGTATGTCGGTGACTTTATCATCTTATTGCTACAGGCATTATTCTCTGATCAGGAACAGATTTTATATGGAATTTTAATGGTTCTGATTTATTCTTTCGTCTTAAACTATGTTTTGCTCATGGGAGAAAAGAAACTGCAGCTGATTATTATTTCAGAGAAGTACAGTGAAATCCGAAAAGAATTGCTCGATCAGGCAGATGTGGGTGCTACGATGATCTATATTCAGACCGGATATGAAAAGAAGGATCAGCAGGCAATTCTGTGTGTGATTGCAGGAAGAAGACTCCATGAGGTAAGCGAAATTATCAAAAAAACAGACCCGGGAGCATTTTTCAGCGTTGCCCAGATCAACGAAGTGAAGGGCAGAGGATTTACGATGGAGCGGAAATATCTTGAAAAAAATCCGGATAAAAAGCAGAGACAAGTAATCGAATAAAGCATAGAAAGAACGGAATAAAGTACAGAAAGAGGCTCCCGCAAAACAATATCGTTTTGCGGGAGCCTCTTTCTAGATATTACAAAAAGGATTAGATTCTTGCAACGCCAGTTTTTCTTGCAGCTTCTGCAACAGCAGAGGATACTGCATCTTTGACACGTTTGTCAAATGGATTTGGAATGATATAATCTGGTGTCAGATCTTTTTCATCAATTAAGTTTGCAATTGCATAAGCGGCAGCAACTTTCATTTCATCATTGATATCTTTTGCGCGAACGTCCAGTGTACCGCGGAAGATACCAGGGAAAGCAAGTACGTTGTTGATCTGGTTCGGGAAGTCACTTCTTCCTGTTCCGATAACAGCTGCTCCAGCTTTCTTTGCAAGATCAGGCATAATTTCAGGAACTGGGTTTGCCATTGGGAAGAGGATTGGATTTGGAGCCATTGTCTTAACCATTTCTTCTGTTACAGTTCCAGGAGCGGAAACACCGATAAATACATCAGCGCCTACGAGCATTTCAGCCAGTGTTCCTTTTCTCTTCTGTAAGTTGGAAATTTTAGCCATTTCCTGTTTTTCAGCGTTTAAGCCTTCACGTCCTTCGTAAATCGCACCTGTTCTGTCGCACATGATTACTTCTTTTAATCCAAGGCTTACGAGAAGTTTGATAATTGCGATACCTGCAGCGCCTGCTCCAGATGTGACAACTTTTACATCAGAAATCTTTCTTCCTGTCAGTTTTAATGCGTTGATTAAAGCGGCAGCAGTAACGACTGCTGTTCCGTGCTGGTCATCATGGAAGATCGGAATATCACAGCGTTCTTTTAATTTACGCTCAATTTCAAAACATCTTGGAGCGGAGATATCCTCTAAGTTTACACCGCCGAAGCTTCCGGCAAGGAGAGCAACTGTGTTTACGATTTCATCTACGTCTTTTGTGCGCACGCACAGAGGGAAGGCGTCTACATCACCGAACTGTTTGAACAGAACGCATTTACCTTCCATAACAGGCATACCGGCTTCTGGTCCGATATCTCCCAGACCAAGAACAGCAGTACCATCTGTGACAACAGCAACCATATTTCCACGGCGTGTATATTTATAGGAGAGATCCACATCCTCAGCAATCTTTAAGCATGGCTCTGCAACTCCTGGTGTGTAAGCAACTGCCAGATCTTCTGGAGTTTCCAGTTTAGCGCGGCTGACAATTTCAAGTTTTCCGCCCCATTTCTCATGCTGCTGTAAAGCAAATTCTTTTTTGTCCATTGTATTTTCCTCCTGTGATTGATTATTATGATTCTCTTACCTGTGCTAAGAAATCTTTTAATATCTGAACAGAAGCATCCATTGCTTCTTTTTCAGCGTCATTCATTGGGATACGCAGTGTCTGCATGATTCCTTCCCATCCGATACGGCAAGGAAGAGAAATCGGAACACCTGCCCAATCCCCGAAACATTCACCCAGAACATGAGCGACTGGAAGAATCGCATCATCATCCTTCATGATTGTCTCTACGATATTTGATACTGCCATGGCAATACCATAGAAAGTAGCGCCCTTCATACGAATAATATCAGCCCCGCCCTGAATTGTTTTTCTGGTCAGTTCTTCTTTATCCAATTCTACCCCAATCTGACGTGCATACTCGTCAAGTGGGAAACCGCCTACATTTGCAGAACTAAAGATCGGAACCTGGCTATCGCCGTGTTCGCCGAGTACATAGGCATTGATATCTTCAATATTTACCTGCAGTTTTTTGCTCAGGAAATAACGAAGACGTGCTGTATCCAGAGAAGTACCGCTTCCGATTACTCTGTGTCTTGGAAGACCAGAAGTCTCTACAACTGCAGCTGTCATAATGTCAGCAGGGTTGGAAACAACAAGAATCAGTGGGTTTTCGGCATATTTCATGATATTTTCTGTGATATTTTTTACGATGCCGACATTGATTTTTGCAAGGTCAAGACGTGTCTGGCCCGGTTTTCTTGCCACACCGGCAGTAATGATGATCAGCTGTGCGTCTGCACATTCTTCATAACCACCCTGTCTAACCCATACCTGTTTAAAAAAGCTGGTTCCCTGACCGATATCGAGGGATGCTCCCTTTGCTCTGTCTTCATTTACATCAATAAGTACGATATCGTTTGCCTGTACACGGACCATCAGTGTGTAAGCGATGGCTTCTCCTACATTTCCGGCTCCAATTACTACGATTTTGTCTTTGTGAGTCTGGCTCATGTTTTTACCTCATTTCTGTATTCTTTTGTTTGATACTTCGTTTATAGATAGAACGGTGCGCCGTTCTTGCTACCACATTAGAATTACTGCCGCATTGAATAAAAAAATTTAAAAGTGGTCAGAATTCCATAGCAGAAACAAAATTTATAGATTGCGTAGTTTACAGTCCGTCAACTACCCATCACCTAAAGATAATGGGAAAAAGTTTTATTTATAAAATAAAATATTAAGTATACGCATGGCTATTATATTATAAATACGATGAGATTTCAATGAATTTGTGAAAGCTTTTTAAAAACAATGCGTCAAAGTGATAAAAGTTTGAAGTGAATGAAAAAGATTGCAGCAGTTTTGAGAATTGCGGAAACGAAATCCCTTCCGTTTAGATGGTCAGGACAGAGAATCCCATGGAAGTTCTGCTTGACTTTCAGAAATAACATGCTAGAATAATTTTAGAAAAACAAAACAGGGGTGCTTGTGAACACAGGCTGAGACTGATACCAGATTCGTATCTGACCCTTTAACCTGAACTGGGTAATGCCAGCGTAGGAAGTATATGAGGCATCTGATGCTTGTCGAAGAGCTGCTCCTGTAAGTTTTTTACAGGAGTTTTTTTATTTTTACAGATGCTTTTTCAGCATTGATTTGCTGCATAATTGTATGATCAGCGAATTGACGCAGCATCTTATTGTTTCATCTCTTGTGATGGAAATAAAAGAAAGGAAGGAATAGAACAATGAATGCAAGTGTAGCAATTCAGGTATTGCCTGAAGCAAAAGATGATGAAGAACTGATCCGTGTGGTAGACGAGGTGATCGCCTACATTAAAAGTACGGGATTAAACTGCTATGTAGGTCCTTTTGAGACGGCAATAGAGGGAGATTACGATGAATTGATGGACATTGTAAAAGAATGTCAGCATATTGCAATTCGTGCAGGCGCTCCGTCGGTAGCTGCCTATATTAAAGTTACCTATAAGCCGGAAGGAGAGGTTCTTACCATTGAAAGGAAAGTTACAAAACATCACCTCCAGGATTAGTACCTTTATCGCCATTGCGGTTTTGCTGGCAGTATGGCAGATCTGTTCCACACTTGGGATCGTGCCGTCTTATATGCTGCCGTCACCCATCCGTGTGGTGCAGGCGTTTATCAAGGAGTTTCCGCTTTTGATGCAGCATTTGGGCGTGACTTTGACAGAGGCATTCCTGGGGCTGGGCTGCGGAATTACATTTGGGTTTTTGATGGCAGTGCTCATGGATCGGTTTGAGTTTTTGTACAAAGCTTTTTACCCTATTGTAGTGCTTACGCAGACCATTCCTACAGTGGCCATTGCGCCTCTTCTCGTATTATGGTTTGGATATGAGATGATGCCGAAGGTGATTCTTATCGTAATTGTCACTTTTTTTCCAATTACAGTGGGCCTTTTGAATGGATTTCGCTCTGCTGATAAGGATGCGATTAATCTTTTGCGCGCTATGGGAGCAGGAAAATTTCAGATTTTCCGTTATATTAAACTTCCAGGAGCCATGAGCCAATTTTTTGCAAGCCTGCGCATTTCCGCAGCATACTCCGTAGTTGGTGCGGTGATTTCTGAGTGGCTGGGCGGATTTGCAGGGCTTGGCGTCTATATGACAAGAGTAAAACAGGCATTTGCCTTTGATAAGATGTTTGCAGTTATTTTTTTGATTTCGTTTATCAGCTTGCTGTTGATGAAGCTGGTAGATTTTTTACAGATAAAATGTATGCCGTGGGAGAATAAAAAACATGAATAGTAAAAAAATAATGGCAGCAGGACTTGCTGCAATGATGTGTGTTTCTATGATGAGTCCAGTCAGCGTTCTGGCTGAAGAAGAAAAAGAAAAGATTACATTTGTCCTTGACTGGACACCAAACACAAACCATACAGGTCTTTATGTGGCGCAGAGCCAGGGATTTTTTGAAGACCAAGGATTGGAAGTAGAGATCGTGCAGCCGCCGGAAGACGGTGCAGATACATTGGTGGCTTCTGGAAAAGCGCAGTTTGGCATTTCTTTCCAGGACAGTATGGCTCCGGGAGTTGCAGGAGAAAATGCCATTCCTACTACAGCGGTTGCAGCTCTGATACAGCATAATACTTCTGGTATTGTTTCCCGTAAGGGGGAGGGAATGGACACTCCAAAAGGGATGGAAGGAAAAAAATATGCAACCTGGAATGGTCCTGTAGAACTTGCTATGATTCAGAATGTAGTAGAAGGCGATGGCGGCGACTACAGTAAGGTGGAATTGATTCCAAGTACGGTAACAGATGAGGTTTCAGCGCTTGAGAGCAAAGCAGTGGACGCAATCTGGATCTTTTATGCATGGGCTGGTGTGAAGATGGAGCTGGAAGGTCTTGAGACGGATTATTTCGCATTTTCTGATATCAATCCGGTATTTGATTATTATACACCGGTGGTGATCGCAAATAATAGCTTTTTGGAGGAAGAACCAGAGACAGCAAAGAAGTTTCTCACAGCTTTGAGAGACGGCTATGAATTTGCAATCGAAAATCCGGAGGAAGCAGCAGATATTCTTTGTGAAGCAGCACCGGAGCTTGATCCGGAGCTTGTAAAAGCAAGTCAGGAATATCTTGCAGATCAGTATAAAGCAGAAGTAGAGCAGTGGGGATATATTGACCCACAAAGATGGAACAGTTTTTATCAGTGGCTGAATGAAAATGGACTTGTAGAGACTGAGATCCCGGAAAACGCAGGATTTTCTAATGAATATCTTCCAGAATAAGGGAGAGAAGAAATATGTCACACTTAGAAGTAAAGCATGTGAGCAAGTCCTTTGATGGAAAAAACGTTCTGCGGGACGTAAATCTTGAACTAAGAGATGGAGAACTTGTATGTCTTCTTGGTGTCAGCGGCGGTGGAAAAACAACGCTTTTCAATGTGATTTCCGGTCTGATTCTGCCGGATGAAGGTCAGGTTCTTCTGGATGGGCAGAATATTACGGGAAAACCGGGGCATATTAGTTATATGCTGCAGAAAGATCTTCTATTGCCCTACCGTACGATTGAAGATAATGTATCCCTTCCGCTTTTGATTAAAGGAGAAAAGAAAAAGACTGCACGAGAAAAGGCAGCGCCGTATTTTAAGGAGTTTGGATTGGATGGTACACAGAAAAAATATCCCCATCAGCTTTCCGGCGGTATGCGTCAGAGAGCGGCTCTGATGAGAACTTATCTGTTTTCTCAAGATGTAGCGCTTTTAGATGAGCCTTTTTCTGCGCTGGATACGATTACAAAAAGCAGTCTCCATACATGGTATCTGAATATCATGGAGCAGATTCATTTATCCACTCTTTTTATTACACATGATATTGACGAGGCAATTCTTTTGTCGGATCGAATTTATCTTCTTGGCGGAAAAACCGGAACAATCACAGATGAGATCATAATCCAGGAGCCAAAGCCAAGAAGACAGGATTTTAACCTGACAGAAAAATTTCTTCAGTATAAACGAGAAATTTTAAAGAAAATTTAATATGAAGAAATGAAAAAAACAGTCGCAGTCCGAGAACAGAGCTGCGGCTGTTTTGCAATCTGCCCTGCGGCGCACATTTTTGATGGATGAAAATTTCTGAATGGAGAAAGAATAGAAAATAAGCAAATCAGCGACAGGGAATGAAGAAAGAAGAATAAAGACATTAAAAAAAGAAGAATAAAGACATTAAAAAAAGAAGAAAGAGATGTATTCAAAAAAATACAGGAAATCTACTCTTGTACGAAAAAAGGAACACGCTGAGATATTGACGGGAAATTGCCGATACCATATAATGTGTATGAAAGCAAATAACATGTATCTTTCAATCAAGATTTTGTTTTGAGTTCACGAGGTACTAGAATAGATAGAATAGAAGCAGGAGGAAATGAATGAGAGCAGAATGGAATTCATTTAAAGAAGGAATCTGGGAAAAAGAAATTAACGTCAGAGACTTTATTCAAAAAAATTATACACCTTATGATGGAGACGAACAATTTTTAGCCGGAGCGACACAGAAAACGAAAGACCTCTGGGCTCAGGTTATGGAACTGACAAAAGAAGAACAGGCAAAAGGCGGAGTGCTTGACATGGACACAAAAATTATCTCCACAATCACTTCACACGGACCTGGATATTTAGATAAAGAAAAAGAGACGATCGTAGGTTTCCAGACAGACAAACCGTTTAAACGTTCTCTTCAGCCATACGGCGGAATCCGAATGGCAATCAAAGCGTGCGAGGACAACGGATATCATGTAGATCCTCAGGTTGTAGAGTTCTTTACAAAACACAGAAAAACGCACAACGATGGCGTGTTTGATGCATATACACCAGAAATGCGCGCGTGCCGTTCCAGTCATATCATCACAGGACTGCCGGATGCTTACGGACGCGGTCGTATCATCGGAGACTACAGAAGAGTAGCTCTGTACGGAGTTGACCGTCTGATTGAGGACAAACAGAGCCAGAAAGACTCTACAAGAACGATCATGTACTCAGATGTGACGAGAGAGAGAGAGGAACTGTCCGAGCAGATCAAAGCATTAAAAGAATTAAAAGAACTTGGAAAGATCTATGGATTTGATATTTCAAGACCAGCTGCAAATGTGCAGGAAGCAATCCAGTGGCTGTATTTTGGATATCTGGCAGCAATCAAAGAACAGAACGGCGCTGCAATGTCTCTGGGACGTACATCCACATTTATTGATATTTATGCAGAGCGTGATCTGAAAAACGGTACGTTTACAGAAGAGCAGATTCAGGAATTTGTGGATCACTTTATCATGAAACTGCGTCTTGTAAAATTTGCCAGAACACCAGAATATAATGCACTGTTTTCCGGTGATCCGACATGGGTTACAGAGTCAATCGGAGGAATGGGAATCGATGGACGTCATATGGTTACAAAGATGTCTTACCGTTACCTGCACACCTTAAAGAACTTAGGCACAGCTCCGGAACCAAACCTGACCGTACTGTGGTCAACAAGACTGCCAGAAAACTTTAAACGTTTCTGCGCGAAGACTTCCATCGAATCTTCTTCCATCCAGTATGAGAATGACGATCTGATGAGAGTCACACATGGGGATGACTATGCGATTGCATGCTGCGTATCTTCTATGAGAGTCGGAAAAGAGATGCAGTTCTTTGGGGCAAGAGCAAACCTGGCAAAATGCCTTCTGTATGCGATCAATGGCGGCGTCGATGAAGTATCCAAAAAACAGGTAGGTCCGGAATTCAGACCAATTACTTCCGAATATCTCGATTATGATGAAGTGATGGATAAATTCCGTGCAATGATGAAATGGCTGGCATGTGTCTATGTCAATACATTGAACATTATTCATTATATGCATGATAAATACTGCTATGAGAGAATTCAGATGGCACTGCATGACAAGAAAGTGACACGCTGGTTTGCAACAGGTATCGCTGGACTTTCAGTTGTGGCAGACTCTTTGTCCGCAATCAAATATGCAAAAGTAAAGACAATCCGTGATGAAAATGGCATCGTTGTAGATTACCAGGTAGAGGGAGATTTCCCGAAATATGGAAATGATGACGACCGCGCCGATCAGATCGCATATGATGTCGTACACGAATTTATGCAGTATGTCAAAGGAAATCACACATACCGCGGCGGAATTCCTACAACCTCTATTCTGACAATCACATCCAATGTCGTATATGGAAAAAATACAGGATCTACGCCGGACGGAAGAAAAGCAGGACAGCCATTTGCACCGGGGGCAAACCCAATGCACCACAGAGACAGCCACGGCGCAGTTGCAAGTTTAAGTTCTGTTTCAAAACTCCCATTTAAAGATGCTCAGGATGGAATTTCTAATACATTCTCCATCATTCCGGGAGCGCTTGGAAAAGATGACGCAGTTTTATTTGATGATATCGCATTTGAATTGGAGCCGGACTGCGCGTGCTGCGAACCAAATGCAAGTTTAGATGAAGAATAAAAAATCAGACAGGAGGATTTATTATGAACATTAGTGAAGCGCAAATTGATAACTTGGTAAACCTTTTAGACGGATATGTAGAAAAAGGCGGACACCATCTGAATGTGAACGTATTCACAAAAGAGACTCTGCTGGATGCACAGGCACATCCGGAAAAATATCCTCAGCTGACAGTCCGTGTTTCAGGATATGCAGTAAACTTTAATAAATTGACAAAAGAGCAGCAGGATGAAGTAATTTCCAGAACATTCCATGAGGGAATCTAAGACCGGAAATATTCATTCCACGGAAAGCTTTGGAACAGTAGACGGTCCGGGAGTCCGTTTTGTGATTTTCTTTCAGGGATGCCCGATGCGGTGTCTGTACTGCCATAATCCTGATACCTGGAATGCAAAAGGCGGCAGTCGTATGACAGCAGATGAGCTTTTAGAACTGTATGAGCACAATAAAACGTTTTATCGGAATGGCGGAATCACGGCAACAGGAGGAGAGCCTTTGCTGCAGCTTTCCTTTTTGACGGAGCTGTTTGAAAAAGCAAAAGAACGCGGGATTCATACTTGTCTCGATACATCTGGGATTGTATATCGGAAAGAAAGACAGGAAGAGTTTGAACATCTGTTTCGCGTGACGGATCTTGTGCTCCTGGATTTGAAGCACAGCGATCCACAGGGGCACAAAGATCTGACAGGTCAGGAGCAGGCGCCGGTTCTGGAATTTGCGAAAGCGCTGGAGAATGCTAAAATTCCAGTGATCATCCGCCATGTAGTGGTTCCTGGACTGACCGACAAAAGGGAAGAACTGGAGCAGCTTGGAAGAATCATCGCACCTCTTCGGAATGTAAAGGGGCTGGAGATTCTCCCTTATCATACAATGGGAAAAACAAAATATGAGGCGCTTCAGATTCCATATCCGCTGGAAGGCGTGGAGGCTCTTGAAAAAGAAAAAGCTTCTGAGGCAAAGAAGATCGTTCTGGAAACACTTATGAACATGAGAAAAAAGAAAATGAAATAAAAAAGGGAGCATACAAGATAACTGATCCGAATAAGATCAGAGTCTGTATGCTCTTTTTTTACAAAACAAAATAAAAATATAAAAAATTTCTATCTTTTTTATTAGAAAGACCGGAAATTTATAGGAATTTTATAAAATGAACACAAATGAGATATTGATTTTTGAAAAATGAGAGAGTAAAGTGGAAGAAAGAAGTTAAAAAAGAAAAGGAAATGGAGGAAAAAGGATGAATGGAAATGAAAAAAAACCTCTGATTTTTTACTATTTAATCGTCCTGGTTGTGCTGATGCTCCTGAACTGGCTGATTGTTCCGTCTGTGATGGAACGAAGCATCCAAAAAACAAGCTATCGGGAGTTTCTGGACAGTATAGAGAATAAGGAAATTAAAGAAGTAGAGTTGGAAAGCGATGTCATCTATTATACGCTGGAAAAAGACGGCGAGGTGACAGTGTGCAAAACGGGACGGATCGACGATGAAAATCTGGTGGAGAGACTGGATAAATCTGGCGCAGAATTTTCGGGGGAAATTCCCAAAAAACAATCGCCGATCCTGAGTTTTTTAATTAGCTGGATTTTCCCGATTGTGCTGTTTGTGGTTCTGGGACAGTGGCTGAGCAAAAAGATGATGAAGGGCATGGGCGGTCCAGGAGCGATGGCATTTGGGAAGAGTAATGCCAAGATTTATGTCAATTCTTCCACTGGAATTAAATTTTCGGATGTTGCCGGAGAAGATGAGGCAAAGGAATTATTGAAAGAGATTGTAGATTATCTGCATAAGCCGGAGCTGTATCGTGATATCGGTGCATCTTTGCCAAAAGGAGCGCTTTTGGTGGGACCTCCCGGAACAGGAAAGACGCTGCTTGCCAAAGCAGTTGCAGGCGAGGCGAACGTTCCATTTTTCTCGATCTCAGGGTCAGAATTTGTGGAAATGTTTGTCGGTATGGGAGCGGCAAAGGTGAGAGACCTGTTCAAACAGGCAAATGAAAAAGCACCATGTATTGTATTCATTGATGAGATTGATACCATCGGGAAGAAACGTGATGGTCAGATCGGTGGAAATGATGAGAGAGAGCAGACACTGAATCAGCTTTTGACAGAAATGGATGGATTTGATGGTTCAAAAGGTGTTGTCATCTTAGCGGCAACAAACCGCCCCGATTCTCTTGACCCGGCGTTGTTAAGACCGGGCAGATTTGACCGGCGTATCCCGGTTGAACTTCCTGATCTGCAGGGAAGAGAGGAAATTTTAAAAGTTCATGCGAAAAAAATCAAGATTGCAGATAATGTCAATTTCCATGAGATTGCAAAGGCTGCATCAGGAGCGTCAGGCGCAGAACTTGCCAATATTGTCAATGAAGCGGCGCTTCGGGCTGTCCGCGACGGCAGAAAATTTGCGACGCAGATGGATTTAGAAGAAAGCATTGAAGTTGTAATTGCCGGATATCAGAAAAAGAGCCGTGTTCTTTCAAATAAAGAAAAATTGATTGTCTCTTACCATGAAATCGGTCATGCGCTTGTGGCGGCAAAACAGACGGAATCTGCTCCGGTCCATAAGATTACGATTATTCCAAGAACATCAGGAGCTTTGGGATATACGATGCAGGTGGAAGAAAAAGAGCATTTCCTGATGACAAAAGAAGAACTGGAAAACAAAATTGCGACTTTGACAGGCGGCAGAGCGGCAGAGGAAGTAGTATTTCACTCTATAACGACAGGGGCGTCAAATGATATTGAGCAGGCGACGAAACTGGCGAGAGGAATGATTACGCGGTTTGGTATGAGTGATGATTTTGACATGGTTGCGATGGAGAATGTCAGCAATCAGTATTTAGGAGGAGACAGCAGTCTGGCCTGCTCATTTGAGACACAGACTCTGATAGACAAAAAAGTGGTAGATCTTGTCAGAACACAGCATGAAAAGGCAAAAAAGATATTGGAGGATAATATCGGAAAATTGCATGAGCTGGCAAAATATTTATATGATCATGAAACCATCACAGGGGATGAATTTATGGCGATCTTAAATGAGACAAAAAAAGAACCTTTCTCCCTGGAAAAAACAGAAGAGCTGTGAGAGAAGAAAGATCAGAGACGGTCTCCGATGCAAAACAGAGTATGCAATAGATTGCTGTGAGAGACAGAAAAGAAAGATCAGATCTAAAAAATGGCAGTATGTTTCTAAGTATTTTATAGAACATGCTGCCATTTTCACGTTTCATATTCTGATTTCAGATATAAGGTATTCCAGCAAAAAGGAATAATATTGTAATTACAAATGAAAGATTTGCAATTGCAAACTATTAATTTGCATAAAAGACGCAAAGATGATATAGTAATGGTATAGAAAAAAGATCTAAATATCTTTGTGCTCTTTGATAAAACAGAGAAAAGCCATTACTTTTTCCTGTTCATCGGAAGATAATTCCTGTGTGATTTTTAAAATTCTGCGTTCATAATGGGAAAGTCTGACGAATTCTTTTTTCATAGATAAGCAGGGAGTCGTTTGAGTGGAATAAACAGAACTATCAGAACAAAGAAGAAAATCTAGTGTGACATGAAAATATTGAGCCAGAAAGATAAGAGAATCCAAAGAAGGGGTGCGAATTCCCGCTTCATAGTTAGAATATGTCTGACGGCAGACATGAAGAATTTGGCTCATATCTTCCTGCGTGAGATGGCGAGATTTTCTTAGTGCCCGCAGTCGGTTGCCAATAGATTTCAATAGGGTAACATCTCCATTCTTAATTGCTTGTATTATATCAAAAATTAAAAAAAAACACAATAAACAAAATACGACAAATATCTTCATAAAACTACAAGATATCAAGAATATAAAAATCGCACAAAAGTACAAAGATAAAAAAGAGATTGATAAAAACAAGACGCAAAAAGAGGGGGAAAAATGCAAATCATTCGATTGCTGGAATTTGGAATGCGGAATGTGAAAAGCAAAAATGGACTGCTTCGGATACTGGGAAGCATCAGCATCAGCATCGCAGAAAATTATGCCAGAAGAATAGAGAGAAAATCTGACCGGAGACAAAAAAAATCTGCGATATGGAATAAAGAGCATTCTGAACGTGTGGAGAAAGAGATATGGAAAAAGATTTCTGAGAAAGAAAAAATAGATTTTCCAGACTGCCGCAGGAAGAAAAAATAAGAAGAGATAAAAAAGAAAAGGATCGTTTCACAAAAAAGAATGGGTGTGAGACGATCCTTTTCATCATAATTATTTTCTGATCTGGTATTCATTTTTTAAAATATCTTGGACAGTATTTTAGCTGCAAGATGATTCTTTGATCTGACTTAAAGTACTGTTATGGTATGCAGGAGAAAAAGTGACATCTTCGCCAAACCAGTCAGGAGGGATGAAATCGTTTGCCATTTTTTCATCTGGAAATTCAACCTCTGCCAGTACGAGCCCCTCAAACGGAGCGTCAAATACATCGAGTTCAATAGTCAGAACATCGGTCAGAGGAATTTTATATCTTGTCTTTGAGATGATCGTCCCATCTGCTTTCGCTTTTAAGTGAAGATATGCTTCACGGGTAAGCGGAAGATTGTATTCTTCGCGCACCATCAGCCCTTTTGATTTGTATGTCAGAATGTAAGAATCATCCTGGCGGCGGATACGCACAACAGGCTGTGTACAGAGATATCCCTGCTCAATTTTGTGCGAGGAATAAGAATCAAGGTTTTCGGGAAGACAGCTAATTAAATATTTGCGTTCAATTTCCATAAAATATGCCTCCTGGTATTTCTATAGAGATGTATTATTTTATAAATTTTCAGCCAGAAAACTCACTGCCTTTAGGTGATGGGTAGTTCACTATCGATAGAGAGCTTTCGGAAAATTGTCCGAACGATTTTCTACATGAAAATATTATATCATGAGACGGTGATTTTTCAATAAAAAATAAAATTCTCCTAAACAATTGGCAAAAAGGTAGAAAACAGATAGGAAGTCTGATACAATAAGGAAAAATTAAACGAGGAGGAGAGACAAATGGGAAAAATATATGTTTTTCTGGCAGATGGTTTTGAAGAAATTGAAGGCTTGACGGTCGTGGATCTTCTGCGCCGTGCAGGGCTTGAGACCGTCACGGTATCGATCATGGGAAGAAAGGAGATCACAGGATCTCACCGCATCATTGTTCATGCGGACGAACTGTTTGAAAATGTACAGTTTGATGATGCCAAGATGCTTGTTCTGCCGGGAGGTATGCCGGGAACACTCCATCTGGGAGAACATCTGGGACTTCATCACGTTCTGACAAAGAAGATGGAAGAGAATTGTCCGATTTCAGCTATCTGTGCAGCACCGAGCATTTTAGGAGATCTGGGCGCACTGAAAGGAAAGCGTGCGGTGTGCTATCCTGGATTTGAAGATCGCCTTGCAGGCGCTATTGTGACAGAAAATCCAGTTGAAACGGATGGAAATATTACAACGAGCCGCGGCATGGGAACGGCTATTCCATTTGCACTGGCAATCATTGCACGATTCCAGGGAGAAGAGAGTGCCAAGAAAATCGCAAAATCCGTGATTTGGGATTGAATATAGAAAAAAGTTCTGGTGTTTTTTTAAGGGGTGTGTTATACTTGTAAAATGACTGAGAGTATGGATAAGGTTCAATCATTGCGGCGCATTGCTGCGGAACTTTTCATATACAATGAAGGAGGAAATTTACAAAATGAGTTTACAGGTAGAAAAATTAGAAAAAAATATGGCAAAACTTACGATTGAAGTGTCTGCTGAAGATTTTGAAAAAGCAGTGCAGGCAGCATATTTAAAAAATAAAGGCAGAATCACTCTTCCAGGATTTAGAAAAGGAAAAGCACCTCGTGCTATGATCGAAAAAATGTACGGTGCAGGTGTTTTTTATGAAGACGCAGCAAATGCTCTGATTCCAGAAGCATATGCAAAAGCAGCAGATGAATCAGGACTTGATATCGTAGCTCAGCCAAGCATCTCTGTAGAGCCAATTGAAAAGGGAAAACCATTTGTATTCACAGCAGAAGTAGCATTAAAACCAGTTGTCACACTGGGCGAATACAAAGGTCTTGAAGTGGAGAAGAAAGTAATCGAAGTGACAGAAGAGGAAGTAAATGCTGCTGTTGACAGAGAGAGAGAAAAGAACTCCAGAATGATTGATATCGAAGACCGTACAGTAGAAAACGGAGATATCGTAAAATTAGACTTTGACGGTTCTGTGGACGGAGTTCCATTCCAGGGCGGAAAAGCAGAAAATTATGATCTGACAATCGGTTCCGGAAGCTTTATTCCAGGATTTGAAGAGCAGCTGATCGGCGCAGCAATCGGAGAAGAAAAAGATGTCAATGTGACATTCCCGGAAGGATATCATGCAAAAGAGCTGGCAGGAAAAGCAGCTGTATTCAAATGCAAAGTAAACGGAATTAAAGTAAAAGAACTGCCGGAAGCAGATGATGAATTTGCAAAAGAAGTTTCTGAATTTGAAACAATCGCTGAATATAAAGAAGATCTGAAAAAGAAACTGACAGAGCAGAAAGAAAAAGCAGCAAATGCTGAAAAACAGGGCGTTGTTGTGACAAAAGCAGTAGAAAACGCTTCTATGGAAATTCCGGATGCTATGGTAATGGAGCAGGTAAGACGTATGATGGATGATTTCGCAAGAAGAATCCAGTCCCAGGGTCTGTCTATGGAGCAGTACTTCCAGTTTACAGGCACAACTGCTGCAACTATGGCTGAACAGATGAAACCGGAAGCTTTAAAACGTATTCAGAACAGTCTGGTTCTTGAAGCAATCGCAAAGACAGAGAATATCGAAGTAAGCGAAGAAAGACTGGATGAAGAACTTGCTAAAATGGCAAAAATGTACAGAATGGAAGCTGCAAAACTGAAAGAGATGATGAGCGACCGCGACAAAGAGCAGATCAAAAACGACATCGCAATTCAGGAAGCAGTAAAGATGATCACTGACGCTGCAAAAGAAGTAGAGGCAGTGAAAGAAGAAAAAGAAGAAGAGAAGGCTGAATAAGAGCTTAGGTAAGGAGGTATTTGCATGAGCTTAGTACCTTATGTCATTGAACAGACAAGCAGAGGGGAGAGATCTTATGATATCTATTCCCGACTGTTAAAAGACAGAATTATTTTTCTTGGTGAGGAAGTAAACGATGTCAGCGCCAACTTGATTGTCGCGCAGCTGTTGTTTCTGGAATCCGAAGATCCGGGAAAAGATATTCAGTTATACATCAACAGCCCTGGCGGATCAGTGTCAGCAGGATGGGCAATTTATGATACAATGCACTATATCAAATGTGATGTTTCTACCATCTGCATGGGCATGGCAGCAAGTATGGGCGCATTCCTGCTTGCGGGAGGAACAAAGGGAAAACGATTTGCCCTCCCAAATGCAGAGATTATGATTCATCAGCCTTCCGGAGGAGCACAGGGACAGGCTTCTGATATCAAAATCGTGGCAGATAAGATTTTAGATACAAGAAGAAAACTGAACCAGCATCTGGCAGCAAATACAGGGCAGCCTCTGGAGGTAATTGAAGTAGATACAGAACGTGATCACTATATGAGCGCTGAAGAAGCAAAAGAATATGGTATCATTGATGCTGTGATTACAGGAAGATAAAGCTGATATGCGTCGGAAAGCTGTTTTTGGTTTTCTGACATGACAACGATAAGACTCCCGCTCTGTGAGTGGGAGTCTTAATGTGACTTATAGGAATTTCTTTTAGTGATGGTAAGAGGTGAATAGGAATGGCAGGAAAATTAGGAGAACAGAAAGTCAGATGTTCTTTTTGCAATAAATCGGAAGATCAGGTGCGAAAATTGATTGCAGGACCGAATGGTGTGTTTATCTGCGATGAATGCGTGGAGATCTGCGGGGAGATTATCGAAGAAGAATTGGATCATGAAGAAGTCTCAGGAATGGAAGATGATATTAATCTTTTAAAACCAGAAGAGATTAAGGCATTTTTAGATGAATATGTCATTGGACAGGATGAAGCAAAGAAAACACTTGCAGTTGCTGTATATAACCATTATAAGAGAATTACTGCAGGAAGAGATCTGGATGTGGAGCTTCAGAAAAGCAATATCCTGATGCTCGGACCGACAGGTTCCGGGAAAACACTGCTTGCACAGACTCTGGCGCGTCTTTTGAATGTTCCATTTGCAATCGCAGATGCAACTGCGCTGACAGAAGCCGGATATGTCGGTGAAGATGTGGAAAATATTCTTTTGAAACTGATCCAGGCAGCAGATTATGATATTGCGAAAGCGGAATATGGAATCATTTATATTGATGAGATTGATAAGATTACAAGAAAATCAGAAAATACTTCCATCACACGAGATGTTTCAGGTGAGGGAGTACAGCAGGCACTGCTGAAAATTCTGGAAGGTACCGTGGCATCGGTTCCTCCTCAGGGCGGAAGAAAACATCCTCATCAGGAACTTTTGCAGATTGATACGACAAACATTCTGTTTATCTGCGGAGGAGCGTTTGAAGGTCTGGAGAAATTGATTGAGAGTCGTATGGATACGAAAGCAATCGGATTCAATGCAAAGATTGGAACAAAAGAAGAACAGGATGTCGGAGAGGTTCTGCGTCAGGTTCTGCCTCAGGACTTTGTAAAATTCGGTATGATTCCAGAATTGATCGGCCGTGTTCCGGTTGTGGTATCTCTGGATTCTCTGGATAAAAAGACTCTGATGCGCATCTTGAAAGAGCCGAAAAATTCCATCATAAAACAGTACAAAAAACTGTTTGAACTGGATGGGGTAGAACTTTCATTTGAAGAAGAGGCAGTGGAAGCAATCGCTCAGAAAACACTGGATCGCAAGACTGGAGCAAGAGGATTGCGCGCGATCATGGAGAAGGCAATGAATAATCTGATGTACACATTGCCTTCTGATGAGACTGTGGAGAGCTGTATTATCACAAAAGATATGATCAACGGAGTGGGAGAACCGATTTTACTTCATCGGACACAGCTGCCTATGAAGGGCAAAAAGCTGATCGCGAAGAAAGAGAAAGGAATCGAGGAAACTGCATAGATAGAATAGAGGTTAAGTATGAGTGAACTGAGAAAAAATATACCGGCGATAGCATTGAGGGGTATGACTGTTCTTCCAGGCATGATCGTCCATTTTGACATCAGCAGAAAAAAGTCAATCAAAGCAGTGGAACAGTCCATGATGAGAGATCAGAAAATCCTTTTAATTTCGCAGAAAGATGCGGAGATAGAATACCCGGAAGAAAAAGATCTGTACAGAATCGGTATGGTCGCTGTCATCAGACAAGTTGTAAAGATGCCAAGAAATATGTTTCGTATCCTTGCTGAGGGACTGGACCGTGCAGAACTGATTCAGCTTGGAGATTGTGAAGAATATCTGGAGGCTGAGACGGAGCTTCTTCCGGGAGATGATCTTGAACAGTATACACTAAATATGCAGGAAGCGATGCTGAGAGGCTTAAAGGATATTTTTCTGGTTTATAGCGAAGAAAATGACAAAATAAACAGAGAAGCTGTGCAGCAGATTCTGGAAATCACAAAGCTAAACAGGCTGGTCGAACAGATAGCGATCAATATTCCGATGTATTTTGAAGAAAAACAAAGACTTTTGGAGGCAGAGAATTTTCAGGCGCGATATGATGCTCTTTGTATGTTTCTTACAAATGAGATTGAGATTCTGCGTATCCGAAAGGATATACAGATAAAAGTAAAAGAACGTGTTGATAAAAATCAGAGAGAATATATTCTGAGAGAACAGCTGAAGCTGATTCGAGAGGAACTGGGTGAAGACACAACGCTTTCGGATATTGATCAGTTTCAGGAAAAAGCAAAACGATTGAAGGCTTCTGCGGAAGTAAAAGAAAAAATAGAAAAAGAAATCGAACGGCTTAAAAACGTGGGAAATCATTCATCAGAAAGCGCTGTGATACGCGGATATATTGAAACTCTTCTAGATATGCCATGGGAGAATGCTTCATATGACAGACGAGATATCAAAACAGCCAGAAAAATTCTGGAGGAAGATCATTATGGGCTCTGGAAAGTAAAAGAGAGAATTTTGGAATTTCTGGCAGTGCGTTCTCTGACGGCAAAGGGCGAAAGTCCGATCATCTGCCTCGTAGGTCCTCCGGGAACAGGAAAGACATCCATTGCCCGTTCGATTGCCCGTGCACTCGATAAAAAATATGTTCGGATCAGTCTGGGAGGCGTGCGGGATGAAGCAGAGATCAGAGGACACAGGAGAACGTATGTCGGCGCAATGCCTGGGCGCATTGCGGCAGGGATGAAGACGGCAGGCGTAAAAAATCCGCTGATGCTGCTGGATGAGATTGACAAGGTGAGCGGTGATTATAAAGGAGATACGGCGTCTGCACTTTTAGAGGTATTAGATTCTGAACAGAATGTACATTTTCAGGATCATTATATCGAAATTCCACTGAATCTATCAGAAGTGCTGTTTATTGCGACAGCAAACGATGCACAGTCAATACCGCGACCTCTGCTGGATCGTATGGAAATCATAGAGATTACAAGTTATACAGAAAATGAGAAATTTCATATTGCTAAAGAACATCTGGTAAAAAAGCAGATAGAGCGAAATGGATTGGATGAAACGGATATTCAGATTACCGACAATGCACTTAGAAAGGTGATCAGCGGATATACGAAAGAGGCGGGAGTCAGAAATCTGGAACGGAAACTGGATGAAATCTGTAGAAAAGCCGCAAAAGAAATTTTAGAAGACAAGAAGAAATTTGTAAAAGTGACAGAAGCAAGACTGCCGCACTATCTTGGAAAAGAGAAATACAGTGTAAAACGATTAAACGACAGCGATGAGATTGGAATTGTACGCGGACTTGCATGGACAAGCGTGGGAGGCGAGACTCTTCAGATTGAAGTCAATGTCATGGATGGAAAGGGCGAGTTTGTGCTGACCGGACAGCTTGGAGATGTGATGAAAGAGTCTGCGCGCACTGGCATCAGCTATATTCGCTCTGTCAGAACACAGTATAATATTGAGAGTGAGTTTTTTGAAAAGCATGACATTCATATCCACATTCCAGAAGGAGCAGTTCCAAAAGACGGTCCTTCTGCGGGTATCACGATGGCGACAGCGATGCTGTCAGCAATCACGGGAATACCGGTACGGGCAGATGCTGCAATGACAGGAGAGATTACACTGCGGGGACGTGTTCTGCCTATCGGAGGACTGAAAGAAAAAATGCTGGCTGCTAAAAATGCCGGAATCAGAACGGTGATTGTACCTCAGAAAAATAAAGCGGATGTGGAAGAGATTTCCGGAGAAATCAAAAAAGGTATGGAGATTGTGTATGCTGAGACCATGGAAGACGTACTTTTCCATGCGCTTGTGAAGAAAGAAAAGACGGAAGAACGCTAAAAATAGACGGTACGGCAGTACCACTGGAGGAAAATATGATTATCAGACAGGTATCTTTAGAAACAGTGTGCGGGATCACAAGCGTCCTGCCTGTGACAGACAAAATTGAGATTGCATTTGCAGGAAAATCAAATGTAGGAAAATCATCCATGATTAATGCGCTGATGAATCGAAAAGCGCTTGCCAGAACGAGCTCTCAGCCTGGAAAGACACAGACAGTCAATTTTTATAATGTCAATGATCAGATATATCTTGTGGATCTTCCAGGATATGGTTATGCGAAAGTATCGCAGACAGAGAAAGAAAAATGGGGCAAGCTGATCGAAAAATATCTGCATGGTTCCAAACAGCTGAAGGCAGTATTTCTTCTGGTGGATATCCGACATGAGCCGGGAGCAAATGATAAAATGATGTATGACTGGATGGTATATCACGGATTTGATCCAATTATCATTGCGACAAAGCTGGATAAGATTAAAAGAAGCCAGATACAAAAGCAGGTGAAGCTGGTGAAGACAGGACTTCAGGCAAAAGAAGGCACGATTGTGATTCCGTTTTCTGCTGAGACAAAGCAGGGACGAGATGAAATCTGGAGCGTGATTGAAAAATTTCTGCCGGAATCAGAGCCAGAGACTGTGTAAATGATACAGAAAAAAACAGAGAAGAACATGGACTTGCTCAGAAATGAGGCCAGGTAAACAGAGGTGTTTCCCAAAATCGGCAAAGTGGTTTTGTGAAACACCTTTTTCATTTTGATTATTTTGCTGGAGAGTTTGCTTTTTCAGCAGACAGAAGAGAAAATACATTTCTGACATGCAGTTCCACTCCGACTGGAATGCACGATTCTTCCAATTCAAATTCTGGGCTGTGCAGAGGAGCGTTTTTTCTTTCTTTTTTATTTCCGCATCCCAGGTGAAAAAAAGCGCCGGGCGTTTTTTCAAGAAAGAAGGAAAAGTCTTCGACGCCGAGGCTAGGCGCTTCTTTTTCATACAGATTTTCTGTGCCGAGCATCTGAGCCGCATTCTGGACAATGATGGAGACGACTTCATCGTCATTGATCAGGGCATCATAGCCATGATGGACGACCGTCTGGGCAGATCCTCCGAAGGATTCCGCAATGAGAGCAGCTTGCTTTTTTATATAAGACAGCGCATGGTGTCGGACCTCAGAATCAGTGGTGCGCAGCGTGCCTTCAAGTGTTACACAGCTGCACAAAATATTGGGGCGTTTTCCGCCCTCGATTTTGCCGAATGACAGAACAGCAGACTGAAGCGGTGAGATGGAACGACTGACAAGAGTCTGGAGAGAGCAGACAAGATGCGAGGCAATTACAATGGCATCAATTCCCTGCTCAGGATACGCCCCATGGCAGGATTTCCCATGGACAGTGATTTTAATATGATCGGAGGAAGCGTTCAGCATACCATGACGGTATTCCACGGTGCCTGACTCACGGCTTGGCATGACGTGCAGTCCGAGCATATAGTCAACGTGAGGATGTTCCATACAACCGCAGGAGATCATGCGTCTGGCGCCTCCTATGGTTTCTTCAGCGGGCTGAAAAAAGAATTTTACATTTCCAGACAGTGTATGTTCCATATCCTTTAAGATCTTGGCGGCGCCGAGTGCAATCGTGATATGGGCGTCGTGACCGCAGGCATGCATGATGCCTGGAGTCTGAGAACAGCAGGCATGGGAGGAAGACTCTGAAATAGGAAGGGCATCCATGTCAGCGCGGATAGCCACCGTCTTTCCGGAAACACCTGATTTTCCGCGGATCAGGGCAATAATGCCGTGCCCAGCGATCTGATCTTCATATGATATTCCCCATTGTTTCAGCCAGAGACTGATCTGATGTGCCGTGCGCGCTTCGTGTTCGCTCAGCTCAGGATGACGGTGCAGATCGCGGCGGATTTCTAAAAGGGTGGGAGTGATTTTCTGAATTTGTTTCTGTAAATCAGTCATAAGCAAGAGATCCTTTCGATAAAATGTGAATAATATCATCATATAATAAATTCACAGATAATAGAAGTATTTTAGAAAAGATGAGAAAATCGGAGGGAAAATATGAGGTTTCCAGAGAAGCTGAAAAAAGGAGATGTAGTGGCGCTTGCTGCTTTTTCTTCTCCGGCAGAGAGAAAAGATATAGAACTTTGTGTCAGATGGATAGAGCAGGAGGGATATCGAGTGAGGATTTCAAAATGTCTGGCAGAAGGGGAAAATATCCATGGATATCTGGCTGGGGACGAGAAAAGCCGCGCTCAGGATCTACAGGAGTTGTTTGAAGATCCCCGGATAAAGGGGATTTTTTGCATCCGAGGCGGATACGGAAGTGCACAGCTGATGCGGTATCTTGATTTTGAGCGTATAAAGAAAAATCCGAAAGTATTTGTAGGATACAGCGACGTCACAAATTTGACTGTTGCACTGAACCAGTTTTGCGGTCTTGTGACATTCCATGGTCCGATGATCTGCAGTAATTTTCTGAAAAAAGGGGATACATACACAAAAGAGAGTCTTTATCGGACAATCGAGATGGGAGAGGAAATGGAGTTTCAAAACCCGGACGGAGAGGAATATGAGGTTATTCAGGATGGGGAGGCGCATGGGATTATAACGGGAGGGAATATGACAGTTCTGTCGCGCGGAATCGGAACTTTCTTTCAGGTGGACACAAAAGATAAAATTTTATTTCTGGAAGAGGTGGACGAGACGATCCCGTCTCTTGATATGATGATTACGCAAATGGAATATGCCGGATTTTTCAGTGAAGTAAAAGGTATTCTGTTTGGAAGCTTTAAAGGATGCTCAAATGAACGGTATGACAGCTCTTACAGCATCGACGAATTTTTGCGGGAACGGATGAAAAAGTATCACATTCCGGTGATGAGCCACATCGCATCGGGGCATGAGACGCCAATGGGGACGATCCCGATGGGAATGCAGTGCCGGATAGATACCGAGAGAAAACATATCCTTTTTGCACGATCATAGATATATTCCTTTGTCTTTTACAATTGGGGAATGAATTCATAAGAAAAGCAGACAACCGCAAGTTCTTTTCTAAAGAGCTGACAGCTGTCTGCTTTCTGCCGATCCAAACGATCTGATTTTTTAAGCCCCTGCTTCAAGTGATTTACTGGCTAAGCAGTGAGGAGCTGATATTACATATTTCGGATAGAATTGTAGATGCGCAGGATATGATCCGCATAGTCAGAACCTGCCGCCCATCCGTATCCAAGAGGATTTTCCTGTATGCCAAGCCACTGAAGATATGGAGCGCAGCCTCTTGTTACATAGTGGAAACGAGGATCAATCTGTGTCTGTCTGAGCGGCTCTTTGTTGGCGTATGCCTTTAAGTGCTGAATCTGGGCACGGATTCCAAGCTGAGGCGTTGCAAAGGAATTTCCTTTCATACCATTCGATGTCACTCCAAGACCACAGAAGTTATTTTGATCTAAAGTGACCGCAGAGCCTACAAATGTAAAGTTTCCGGTCTCCAGACAAGACTGACAGAAAGCCAGATCGCCCCGGATGCCTTCGGCTTTTCCTTCTGAGATGTAGTATGGAATCATTTTCAGTACAGAATCCGGAACGTCTGGATTGACGGATTTTATGTACGCTCTCATCTGCGATACGGTCAACTGAGGAGCTCCTTCAATTAAAGTCAGACCATAGCGGTCAAGCACAGACTGATTTTTCAAAGCAGGAAGAATTGCCATGGAACCTTTATTCACACAGCCGCTCCAGCTTACAGCTCCTGGGGAAGCCATATATGCTTTTACTGTATAGGTATAATATGGGGCGTCGCCATCATTTTTATCCTGATAAGAAGTCGTATTTGCATCCAGATTTGCAATTCTTAAATAGATGCCGCCGGGTACCTTGCGGTACAGGCAATAGCCTGTGGCTCTTTTAACTGGATTCCAGGAAATCGAAACTTTGTCAGAACCTTCGTTATATACAGCTGGCTTGAGCGAAGGCGTATTCAAAGTTAAATCCGTTTTTGCTCCGGTATTGTCCACAGGGCTGAACTGCAGCACACCGGATTCTCTGCGATATGCGCGCACCATATATTGATATTTTTTTCCGGCAACTGCCGAGGTATCAGTATAAGACAACACAGAATTACCAAGCGTCTTTAAAATTTTCCAGGTTTCACCCGGCATACGGCGATAAATGCGGTAGCCCTGAGCACCGTCCACCTCTTTCCAGGTCAATACAGGGTGACAGGACGCATTGAGCTGTGTGGAAATCATAGTAGCAGGACGCATACTAGCCGTGGCTGTCAAACCAGTTTTATTGTACGGACTCCATGTGATGACGCCGTCTTTCTTAATATAGGCGCGCACCGTATAATAATATTTCTGACCAGTCTGCACGTTTCGGTCGTCCGTATGGGAAGTGGAATTTATGCCGCTCAAAGTCTTGACATTTTGCCAGGTGCCGCCGGCCGTCTTGCGATAAAGGCGGTAACCCTGCGCTCCTTCTACTCTGCCCCAGGAAACAGTGATTTTATTGTATCCTGCAGATTTGGCACTTTTTAAAACGGGAGTTGACAATTTGACTGCTGCGTTTGTATTTGGCGCAGGCATCAGCAAAAGCAGCGCAAAAAGCAGCAGAGAATATAAGTGTGTTTTCTTCAGTTTCATAGATGAACTCCTTCCTGAAAATAAATTGTGTATCCATTCCATTCTCAGATTTTTGAGAATAGCAAAAAGTTAAAAATATTGCTTTTTTCTCTGAAAATGAAATCATTACAAAATTGTTAAGTTTAGTATACCATTTTTTTAAAACTTTGACAATAAGGGTTGACAAATAGACTCCTCTTCGTTATGATAAGAAGCATAAATGAAAAAGGCAGGAAAAGAGGAGTACATCTGAAAAAGCCGAAAGAGAGAGCGGTTCACCGGCTGAAAGACTGCTCAGGGGGAGACAGATGGAAGGTAGCTTTTCGCAGCAGAAGCAGCAGCCGGAAAAAGAAAGAGAATATATTCTTGAGTAGAATTTCCCGGGAGTTCCCGTTACAGAATGAAGAGAGATGCAGCAGTTTTTGTGCATAACAAAGGTGGTACAGCGGTTTTTGTCGCCCTTTACATGGAGTAAAGGGCGTTTTTTTGTCTCGGAAACTGTCTCACAGAGATAGAAAAATCTTCACGACGGCACAGAAAATCACCGCCTGAAAAGACCAGCTTTGATGAATTACAGCAGGAGGAAAAACATGAGCAAAGAATTAGCAAAGACATACGATCCAAAAGGATTGGAAGAGCGCCTGTATGAAAAGTGGATGAATAAAAAATACTTTCATGCACAGGTAAACAGAGACAAAAAACCGTTTACGATTGTGATGCCGCCGCCGAATGTGACAGGACAGCTTCACATGGGACATGCTCTGGATGAAACGATGCAGGATATTTTAATCCGTTTTAAAAGAATGCAGGGATATGAGGCATTGTGGCAGCCAGGAACAGACCACGCTGCAATCGCGACAGAAGTGAAAGTTATCCAGAAATTAAAAGAGCAGGGCATTGACAAAAATGAAATAGGAAGAGAAGAGTTCTTAAAACATGCCTGGGAATGGAAAGAAGAGTACGGCGGAAAGATTATCAACCAGCTGAAAAAACTGGGCGCATCTGCTGATTGGGACAGAGAGCGCTTCACGATGGACGAGGGATGTTCAAAAGCAGTCACAGAAGTATTTGTCAGACTGTATGAAAAAGGATATATCTACAAAGGTTCTCGTATTGTAAACTGGTGTCCAGTCTGCCAGACTTCTATTTCAGATGCGGAAGTAGAACATCAGGATCAGGACGGATTTTTCTGGCATATTAATTATCCGGTTGTGGGAGAGGAAGGACAGTTTGTGGAAATCGCAACGACACGTCCGGAGACATTGCTCGGAGATACTGCAGTTGCGGTAAACCCAGAAGATGACCGCTATAAACATCTTGTTGGAAAAATGCTGAAACTGCCTTTGACAGACCGCGAAATCCCTGTGATCGCAGACTCTTATGTAGATAAGGAATTTGGAACAGGATGCGTAAAAATTACACCGGCGCATGATCCGAATGACTTTGAAGTTGGAAGACGCCATAATCTGCCTGAAATCAATATAATGAACGATGATGCCACAATCAATGAGCTGGGCGGAAAATATGCCGGAATGGGAAGATATGAAGCGAGAAAGGCAATCGTAAAAGATCTGGAAGATCTGGGGCTGTTAGTCAAAGTTGTCCCTCATGCGCACAATGTAGGAACACATGACCGCTGTAAGACAACTGTAGAACCGATGATCAAACAGCAGTGGTTTGTAAAGATGGAAGAACTGGCAAAACCTGCGATTGAAGCATTAAAGAATAAGACATTAAATTTTGTTCCGGAACGTTTTGATAAAACGTATCTGCACTGGCTGGAAAATATCCGTGACTGGTGTATCTCCAGACAGTTATGGTGGGGCCATCGTATCCCGGCATATTACTGTGAAAAATGTGGAGAAGTGATTGTCTCCAGAGAGACGCCGTCCGTATGTCCAAAATGCGGATGTGAGCATTTAAAACAGGATGAAGACACACTTGATACATGGTTCAGTTCTGCACTGTGGCCATTTTCCACACTGGGCTGGCCGGAGCAGACAGAAGATTTGAAGTATTTTTATCCGACCGACGTTCTGGTGACAGGATATGATATCATTTTCTTCTGGGTAATCCGTATGGTATTCTCCGCTCTGGAACAGACAGGGGAAGTTCCATTCCATCACGTTTTGATCCACGGACTTGTCAGAGACTCCCAGGGAAGAAAGATGAGTAAATCTCTTGGAAATGGAATCGATCCTCTGGAAGTGATTGATAAATACGGCGCAGATGCGCTGCGTCTGACTCTGATGACAGGAAACGCTCCTGGAAATGATATGCGTTTCTATTGGGAGAGAGTAGAGGCAAGCCGTAACTTTGCAAACAAAGTATGGAACGCTTCCAGATTTATCATGATGAATCTGGAAAAAGCAGAAGTTCCGGCACAGATGGACACAAAGGAACTGATCGGAGCTGATAAGTGGATTCTGTCCAAGGTTAACAGACTGGCAAAAGACGTGACAGAAAACATGGATAAATATGAGCTGGGAATTGCTGTTCAGAAAGTA
The DNA here is from genome assembly GCA_018366495.1 of Clostridiales bacterium. Classification (GTDB taxonomy): domain Bacteria; phylum Bacillota; class Clostridia; order Lachnospirales; family Lachnospiraceae; genus JAGZHZ01. The sequence goes on along the minus strand of JAGZHZ010000002.1, from coordinate 103,190 downwards.
TACGATTTTATCTGGGAAGAATTCTGCGACTGGTATATCGAGATGGTAAAACCAAGACTGTACAATGATGCAGATACGACAAAGGCAGCAGCTCTGTGGACATTGAAAACAGTGCTGACAAATGCGCTGAAGATGCTTCATCCATATATGCCATTTATCACAGAAGAAATTTTCTGTACGCTTCAGTCTGAAGAAGAATCTATCATGATCTCAAAATGGCCGGAATTTAAAGAAGAATGGAATTTTGAGGAAGAAGAACTTGCCGTTGAGACGATCAAAGAAGCAGTGCGCGGTATCCGAAATGTGAGAACAGGAATGAATGTGCCGCCGAGCAAAAAGGCAAAAGTTTATGTGGTTTCTGAAAAAGAAGAAGTGAGACAGATCTTTGAAAACGGAAAAGTATTCTTTGCAACGCTTGGATATGCAAGCGAAGTAGTCATTCAGGCAGATAAAACAGGAATTGCAGATGATGCCGTATCCACGGTGATTCCGGAAGCAGTTATCTATATGCCATTTGCAGAGCTGGTTGACATTGAGAAAGAAATCGAGCGTCTGAAAAAAGAAGAAGAGAGACTGAACAAAGAGCTCGCCCGTGTAAACGGAATGCTCAGCAATGAAAAATTTGTCAGCAAAGCACCAGCTGCAAAAATTGAAGAAGAAAAAGCAAAATTAGAGAAATATACACAGATGATGGCACAGGTACAGGAACGGCTGACGCAGCTGAATCCATAATGAATGTCAAAAGCTGCGGGGCAAAAGAAAAACATCCCGCAGCTTTTTTTTACGGAAATGGAAATAGAAACAATAAATTAGATACAATTTTTAAGGGGGTATTTATGTCTCTTCAATTTATATTAGGAGGAGCCGGGAGCGGCAAATCGTGTTTTTTGTATGATACGGTAATCCATGAGGCTCTCAGCCATCCAGAAGAAAAATTTTTTATTCTGGTGCCGGAGCAGTTTACGATGCAGACACAGAAAGAACTTGTGATGCGCCATCCAAATGGCGGAATTTTAAATATTGACGTACTCAGCTTTCAACGTCTGGCGTACCGCGTGTTTGAAGAGCTGGGAGTAGAGAAAAAAAATATACTGGAGGAAACCGGAAAAAATTTATTTGTGCGAAAGACTGCGCAGGAGAAAAAAGGACAGCTCACTGTGCTTGGAAGAAATCTGCGAAAGACGGGCTGCATCAGTGAGATGAAGTCGATGCTCTCCGAATTGATGCAGTATGATATTTCTCCGTGGCAGCTTGAGCAGCTGGAGCAACAGGCTAAGAGGAAGCCGCAGCTTTCCTATAAATTGCATGATATCCGGATTTTATACGAGGGATTTCGGGAAAATATGCAGGAAAAGTATATCACGTCAGAGGAAATTCTGGATGAATTGTGCCGTCTGGCGGATCAGTCCTCTTATTTGAAAGGAAGTACAATCGCATTTGATGGATTCACGGGATTTACTCCGATTCAGAATAAGCTGCTGAGGAAACTGCTTGAGATCACAAAAAAAATCAGTGTCACAGTGACGATTGATCCAAGAGAAAATATAAGAAAAATCAGAGGCATCCATGAGCTGTTCTATCTGAGTAAAAAAATGATCGCAAGTCTGGAGCAGGCAGCGGAAGAAAGCGGAACAAAGATTGAAAAAAATATTGTGCTTGGAAAAGACGGAGGATATCGTTTCTCAGGAAAAAAACCGCTTCAGTTTTTAGAACAGAATTTGTTCCGCTATAGAAAAGATGTATGGGAACAAGAACAAAGTGATATCACACTTCATCAGAGTAAAAATCCGTCAGAGGAAGTGGAGTTTGCCGCGCGGACAATCTATCGTATGGTAAGGGAAGAAAACGTGCGATACCGTGATATTGCCGTGATTGCGGGCGATCTGAGCGAATATCAAAATGAGATTGAACAAATTTTTCCTATTTATGAGATCCCATGCTTTATCGACCAGACAAAAAAGGTTCTGTTAAATCCGATGATTGAATTTTTGCGCGCCGCGCTTGATCTGATCCGTCAAAATTATAATTATGAAAGTGTATTCCGATGTCTTAGAACAGGGATGTGCGTGCTGGAACCGCAGGAGATTGACAGAATGGAAAATTATGTGTTGGCGCTTGGCATCCGCGGCTATTCAGCATGGGATCAGGAGTGGACGAAAAAGACGAGAATTATGGAAGAGGAAGAACCTGTGATCTGCGGTCAATATAAAGAGCAGATGATGAGCTTGTTTCGGCCATTTACAGAAAAGATGAAAAAAGAACACCGGACAGTGAAAGATTACACGATTGCACTGTATGAATTGCTCACTGCGTGTGAGGTACAGCGAAAGCTCAAGACAATGGAACAGAAATTTGAAGAACAGCGCCGCATGGATCTTGCGAGAGAATATGCGCAGATTTACAGAATTGTGATTGAACTTTTTGAAAAAATTGTGGAACTGCTCGGCGAAGAGGAGATTTCTCTGCGGGAATATGCGGAGATTCTGGACGCTGGATTTGAGGAAGCAAAAGTCGGAATTATTCCGCCTGGAATTGATCAGGTACTTGCAGGAGACTTGGAGAGAACGAGATTAAATAACATTAAAGTGTTATTTTTCCTTGGAATGAATGACGGATGGGTTCCAAAAAGTGCAGATGACGGAGGAATCCTGACGGATCAGGATCGGGAATTTCTGGAGGAAGCTAACATTGAACTGGCTCCGACACAGAGAGAAAAGGGGTATATTCAAAAATTTTATCTCTATCTGATGGTGACAAAACCATCGAAAAGGCTGTATCTTTCCTGCTGTAAAAGCGGATCGGACGGAAAGGCCAAAAATCCATCTTATTTTATCTCGACGATAAGAAGAATGTTTCCAGGATTGAAGACAGTTGATGAGGAAAAAGAAGGAAAACTGGAAAAAAATGTGGTTTCGCTCGACAGTGGGTGGGAATGTCTGACGCACGGTCTTCAGAAGTACCGCACAGGCCAAAAGAGCGGGGAATGGGAGGAATTATACCGCTTTTATTATGAAGACAGACCAGCACAGACGAGACATCTTGTAGATGCCGCATTTTATGAATATCAGGAAAAAGGACTTGGAAGAGAAGTCGCCCGTGCGCTGTACGGTGAAGTGCTGGAGAACAGCGTGACACGTCTGGAACAGTTCTCAGGGTGTGCATTTGCTCATTTTCTGCTGTACGGGCTTCGCCTTGCACCGAGAGAAGTGTATGAATTCCGTCCTCTCGACATGGGAAATGTATTTCACAAAGTTCTGGAGAGTTTTTCTTATAAACTGGAACAGACGGCGTATAACTGGAAAAATGTACCGGATGAGACAAGAGATACGATGTGCGAACAATGCGTGGAGGAAGTGGCAGAACAGTATGGCGCTTCCGTTCTGCACAGTACAGCCAGAAATCAGCATCTGATCGATCGGATGAAACGAATTATGAAGAGGACAGTTCAGGTATTGCAGGAGCAGATTCGTGCCGGAGAGTTTATACCGCAGGGATATGAAATTTCTTTTTCAGCAGTCAATGATCTTGACGCAGTTAATCTGAATCTTTCTGAAAATGAAAAAATGAAGCTGCAAGGCAGGATTGATCGGGTGGATCTGTGTGAAGAAGAGGAAAAAGTATATGTGAAAGTCATCGACTATAAGTCAGGGAACACTTCATTTGATCTTGTTGCAATGTATCACGGACTTCAGCTCCAGCTTGTCGTGTATCTCGATGCTGCAATGGAGATTGAGAAGAGACTTCATCCAGATAAGGAAATTATTCCAGCCGGCATTTTTTATTACCACATCAAAGATCCTATGATGGAAAAAGAGCGGGAGCAGACACCGGAGCAAATCTGGGCCAAAATCCGAAAAAAATTGAAGTTAAATGGTCTTGTAAACGAAGATCCTGAGATTGTATCAAAGCTGGATTCTCAGATGGAAAAAGAATCGCTTGTCATTCCGTTTGGATATAATAAAGATGGCAGTCCTTCACGCTTTTCGAGCAAAGCCACAAGAAAACAATTTGAAAATATGTCGCATTATGTCAAAGAAAAGATGAGAGAAATCGGAAGAAAAATATTAGATGGAGATATCGAGATGGCGCCGTATCAGCGAAAAGGAAAAACAGCATGTGAATACTGCAATTTTAAAGAAGTGTGCGGATTTGACAAAAAAATTCCGGGAAATCAGGCGAGAAGACTGCCGGAATATAAACCGGAAGACATCTGGAAAAAGCTGGAGGAGGAATAAAATGGGAGTGACATGGACAGAAGAACAGATGCAGGTCATCACACAACATCATAAAAATATTCTTGTATCTGCGGCGGCAGGATCGGGAAAGACAGCCGTGCTGGTGGAGCGAATTATCCGGATGATCAGCGAGGGAGATCATCCGATCGACATTGACCGATTGCTCGTGGTGACATTTACAAAGGCAGCGGCGCTGGAGATGAGAGAGCGTATCAGCACTGCGATTGAAAAAAAACTGGCTGAAGATGAAGAGAATGAACATCTTCAAAAACAGCTCACCCTGATTCACCATGCACAGATCACAACAATCCACAGTTTTTGCCAGCAGGTGATCCGCAGCTATTTTCATGTGATTGATCTCGATCCGGCATTTCGAGTCGGTGATGAAGGAGAAATGAAACTGATCCGTCAGGACGTGATGCAGAGTATGCTGGAAGAATGTTATCAAGAAGGAGAAGAAGAATTTTTACAGTTTGCGGAACAGTATTCCTCCGGAAAAACGGATGTGGAACTGGAAGAGCAGATTTCTTCTCTGTATGAGTTTTCGATGAGCCATCCATGGCCGGAAAAATGGCTTGATGACTGTATTGCGCAATATGAAGCTTCCGCTTTTGAAGAGATGGAAGAAAGCGAATGGATGCAGGAAATGATATGTCAGCTGAAAACTGCGGCCAAAGACGGTCTCAGCCTGACACAGACTTCTCTTGAGATTGCGCATGAGACGGATGGTCCTTGGTACTATGAAGAAGCATTGATGCAGGATCAGAAAATGTTTGAACAGATGGGAAAATGTCAGTCGTACGATGAATTTGCCTCTTTTTTTGCAAATTCATGTAATTTTGCAAAATTTTCATCAAAACGCGATAAAACCGTATCCGATCAGAAAAAAGAACAGATTAAACAGCTCAGAGATCAGGCAAAAAAGATGATTTCCGATCTGGAAGAGAATTATTTCTATGATACAAAAGAACAGATTCTGTATGAAATGCAGCAGAGCGCAAAAGGAGCCAGAATGCTTGTCTCTTTGACAAAACGCTTTTACAGCCAGTTTGCAAAGAAAAAAGAAGAAAAAAATTTACTTGATTTTCACGATCTGGAACATTTTGCTCTGAAAATTTTAGTCCGGCAGGAAGGCGAAAACGGCGTGCCCACAGAGGTAGCGGATGGATTTGCAGAGCAGTTCGAGGAAGTGCTGATTGACGAGTATCAAGACAGTAACCTCGTGCAGGAGATGCTTCTGACGAGCGTATCAAGAGAGCGGTTTGGAAATCCGAATATTTTTATGGTGGGAGATGTAAAACAAAGTATTTACCGCTTCCGGCTGGCAAGACCAGAGCTGTTTATGGAAAAATATCACAGCTATCCCACAGACGGTGAAGGAAGAAACAGAAGAATTGATCTGCACAGAAATTTCCGGAGCAGAGCGTCTGTTCTTCACAGTGTAAATCAGATTTTTGAGCAGATTATGGCAAGACAGCTTGGAGGAGTGACATATGACGAAGATGCGGCATTGTATCCGGGAGCTGTATTTCCAGAAAGCTCCCCGGAAAGAGAACAATTTTTTAAGACAGAAATCCTGATTGCAGATTTAAAGGAAGAAAAGTCTGAAGAAGAGACAGGGGAAAGACAGGAGACAGTCAGAGAACTGGAAGCGCGGGCAGTGGGAAAGAGAATCCTGGAAATCGTAGGAAACGAGATGATACTGGATAAAGAGACAGGGATGTATCGACCGGCAGAATACCGTGACATTGTACTGCTGCTTCGGACGGTATCAGGCTGGGCAGAATCATTTGGGGAAGTACTGGAATCGATGGGAATTCCTTTCTATACAGGGATGCAGACAGGATATTTTTCAGCTCCCGAAGTGCAGACTATATTATCGATGCTTCAGATTCTCGACAATCCAAGACAGGATATTGCGATGGCAGCAGTATTAAATTCTCCGATTGCACGACTGAACGGTTCTGATATGGCAAAGATAAAAAGTGCATATCCAGAAGAAGCCTTTTATGAAGGCAGCCTGCGCTATGCGCAAGAAGGAGGGGAAGAAGAACTCAGAGAGAAACTGCAGAGCTTTTTCTCACTCTTTAGAGAGATCCGCTCCAGCATTTCCTATTTGCCGATTCATAAAATAATATGGATGGTACTGGAGAAAACAGGATATCGGGATTATGCGGCAGCCATGCCGGGAGGAGAACAGAGAAAAGCAAATTTAGATATGCTTTTAGAAAAGGCAGCTGCATTTGAGGCGGGCAGTTACAGAGGATTATTCCATTTCGTGCGCTATATCGAGAGTCTTCAAAAATATGAGATTGATTTTGGGGAAGCAAATACATTTTCAGAGCAGGAAAATGCGGTGCGAATGATGAGTATTCATAAGAGCAAAGGTCTAGAGTTTCCGATTGTGTTTGTATGCGGTCTGAACAAGCCATTTAACCAGCAGGATCAAAAGAGCCGTCTTTTATATCATCCTGATTTGGGAATCGGATGTGACTATGTGGACTTGAAACTGAGAATTAAACGTCCTACACTGATAAAAAAAGTAATGCAGAGAATAGCAAAAAAGGAAAATCTGGGAGAGGAACTGCGAATTTTATACGTTGCCATGACAAGGGCAAAAGAGAAACTGATTCTGACAGCAGCGCTGGAAGATTTAGAGAAAAAACTGGAGAGATGGAGCAATATAGCCAGATGTTCTCAGACGGTTCTGCCATATTATGTGACAGCCGGCGCGTCTTCTTTTATGGACTGGATCATGGACAGCGTGGTACGCCATCCGGCTGGAATTGAACTGATGGACAAGAAAGGATATCTGTCGTGTACAGACACAATTTTTGAAGATCCTGCTCCGATCCAGATACAGGTGTGGAACATCGAAAATTTTGTGGAAGAAGAGGTAAAAAGACAGGCAGAACAGATGGCTGCACGGGAAAATCTGATTCATTTTCAGACGGACAAAATCTATGATGAATCTGTTCACAAAACACTGAATCAGATTTTTCAAAAAGCATATCCGTTCCCAGATCAGGCAGAAATCCATGGAAAACTGACGGTATCGGAGCTGAAAAGACGCAGTATGGAGCTGGAAGAGCCAGACGATGTTTCAATGTACGAAGAGCGTGAACCAGAAGAGATCATACCGGATTTCATTGAGAAAAAAGAGCTGTCAGGGGCCGCAAAAGGGACGCTGCTGCATCGGTTTTTACAGCATTTTGATTATAAGGCTTCTTCTTCCTTGGATCAGATCAAAGAACAGATGGAGCAGCAAATTCAGCATGGATATTTTACAGTACAGGAAGCACAAAATATCCGTCTCGATAAAATTGATCGGTTTATCAGAAGCGAACTCGGTCAGAGAATGGTACGCGCCGACGAAAGGGGAGAGCTGTACAGAGAACAGCCATTTGTCTTTGGAATCAAGGCATCTGAGGTGGAAGAAGGATGGGCAGAGGATGAGACCATCCTGGTACAGGGAATGATTGATGCATATTTTCTGGAAGACGGGGAATATGTGATTGTAGATTATAAAACAGATTTTGTGGAAAAAGGGAAAGAACGAGATCTGTATGAAAAATATAAGACGCAGCTTTCTTATTATGAACGTGCTCTTTCTCAGATCAGCGGACGCACGGTAAAAGAAAAAGTGCTGTATTCTTTCTGGCTGGAAAAAGATTTAAAGGAAAATTAATTGAATTTTCCTCAGGCGAAAGGTATACTAAGCAAAGAGCGGCTTGCTGGAATTTATGCCAGAATGGAAAATCGTCTGCAGGCGAAAGGTATACTAAGCAAAGAGCGGGCAAGAGCAGAAGAGGAGGAATGAAATGGAAAAAATAAAAAAGATAGCTGAAAATCAAGCCGTGCGCTACATTTTTTTCGGAGGCTGCACGACATTAGTCAATTTAGTCTCATATGCAGTCTTTCGATACCTTTTACATATTGATATCACGATTGCAAATGTGATGTCGATTTTTCTTGCCATTCTATTTGCGTATGTAGTCAATAAGATTTTTGTCTTTGAAAGCAGAACGGCGGGAATACGGGAACTGCTGGTCGAGATGGGGCAGTTTATCGGAATGCGCCTGTCCACCATGTTTATCGAAGTCTTCGGCGTTGTCTATATGAGCTGTATCTGGAATATTCCAGATATGGTATCAAAAGTAATCATTCAGGTGGTTGTACTGATATTAAATTATATATTCAGCAAAGTTTTCGTTTTCAATGAAGAACGGAAAAACATTGTGCTGGGGAAAGAAGAGGCGGCAAGAAAAAAAAGGAGAAAGCGCAATACACTTTTTGGATTTTTGATTCCAACTCTTGCTATGGTAATCGCTTTTGCCGTCAATGAAGTATCTCCATTCGGAGACAGGGGAATTTTGATCATCGATTCCCTGCATCAGTATTTACCGTTTTTTACAGAATTTCATGAAAAACTTGTAAACAGTGAATCTCTGCGCTATTCTTTTGGCGGCGGTCTGGGAATCAATTTTTGGGCTACGTTTGCATATTATTTTGCAAGCCCTCTTAATTTCCTGATTGTATTATTTCCAACTTCGATGATGATGGAAGCGATGGCTCTGCTGGTTGTTCTGAAAATAGGTCTCAGCGGCGGTCTGTTCTCCTATTATCTGAGCAGACGAAATAAAGACAGAAATTATACGCCGATCTTATTTGGATGTATGTTTGCACTGAGCAATTTCATGATCGGCTATTATTTCAACCTGATGTGGCTGGACAGTATTGCTGTTTTGCCGCTTGTAATGATTGGAATTGAACAGATCACAGAGGGGAAAAGCGGAAAAGTATTTGCAGCTTCCCTTTCCTTTGCGCTGTTTTCCAATTACTATATCGGATTTATGCTGTGTGTTTTCTCATGCCTGTATTTTTTGATGCTGTGGTGTATAAAAAAGAAAGAAAGCATCAAAAAGTTTTTCCGCTCTTGCGTTAATTTTGGATGGTATGCGCTGCTTTCAGGAGGAATTGCCGCCATTGTGCTTGTTCCTGCTTACATGGCGCTTGGGATGACAGAATCGACGAGCGGCAATACATTTCCGGAACAGATAAAAATGTATACAGGTCTGTTTTCACAGCTGACACAGCATTTTGCAGCAGTGGAACCGATTACAATCGCTGACACGCAGGTAGGGCTGAATGCGTACTGCGGCGTTTTAGTGATGATTTTAGTGATCTTATATGCGCTGGATAAGCATATTTCATTAAAAAAACGAATTGGATACCTTGTGCTGACCGCATTTTTGTATGTCAGCTTTGATGTCAATGTTCTGAATTATATCTGGCATGGTTTCCATACGCAGAATGGTCTGCCGAATCGATTTGCATTTATTTATATAGCCATGCTTTTAGTGATATCATACGATGTATTTCAGCATATCCGAATTTTGCCGGTATGGCGTGTGGCGCTGGCGGCGCTGCTGCCGATTGTGGCAGTATCCATCACAACGTATACAAAAACAGGAGATTTTGCCTGGTATGTGTATGCAGTGACGCTGGCGCTTCTGGCAGTGTATTTGATCTGGATCTTACTGTATCGTCTAGGAAAAAAACGTGCCCTTGTCATCCGGAATGTGATCATTGGAATCGGAGTGGCAGAGATGGCAGCAAGTGCAGTATATGGGGTGTGCTGCAACGGGACCGTCAGCAAGAGCAGCTATGTAGAAGAACAGACAGCGTACAGGAAGATGATAGAACGAAGAGATGAGCAGAAACTGTTTTACCGAACGGAGATGGACAGCCAGAGGATGCGAAATGCAAATATGTTCCTTGGAGGAAATGGAATGGTTCTGTTTTCATCTACGATGCCGGCAGCCACAGTGGATTTATGCAAAGCGCTCGGTATAGAGGCGCGTACGAATAAAAACGGATATATCGGCGTGACAAAATTATTTAATGATGTGTTTGGAATTGACTATATTGTGTCAAAGGAAAATACAGAAACGTTATATCAGTTTGAACGTGTAGATTATGAAGAGCCGGATGGACTTTTCTATAATGACGATGCACTCTCCCTGGGATTTATGGTGGATGAAAATGTGAAGAACTGGGATATTCGTTCCGGAACACCGATGGAAGTGCAGAATCAGTTTATCAATCTGACAACAGGATATGAACCGATTATCAAGTTAGACCGCACAGTAGATCTTGTTGACGGTGAAGCGTGCACCCTGAAACTTCCGGCAGGATCGCAGGTGTATGCACAGCTGATGACTTCTGTTGAAAAACTGGAAGTATCAACACCGGAGTACCAAAAGACATATAATAATTACAATAATCAGATGTATAATCTGGGATGTATGGAAGAAGATCAGCTTGCAAATATTACAGCTACATTTAAAGAAGGACAGACTGGACCTGTTCAGCTTAGAATTTATATCTGTCATCAGGACGAATATGAGAAAGTATATGAAGCTCTGGCAAAAGAACAGATGGAGATTACCAGCTTTAAAGATGACCATATAGAGGGAACGATCACAGCGGCCAATCCGCGGACTTTAATGTTCAGTATTCCGTACGATGATGGATGGAAGATTACAGTGGACGGAAAAGAGGCAGAGCAGTACAGGATCGGAGAGGCGCTGATGGGAATTGATCTGGAGGCGGGAACGCATCAGATCGTACTTGCCTACACACCGCCGGGATTGTGGATAGGCAGTCTTTTGACGATCATCAGCATGGGACTTTATTTTGGAACGATCGCAATGGAAGGCAGAATGAGAAAAAAGAGACAGTAGGGCTGGGCAAAAAGAGAATTTTCTGGTATACTGAATAAAAGAAGAAAAATAAAACAGAAACAGCAAAATGAATGGTGCCGCATTGAGAGAGGAAATACTGCATATTTAAGAATAACTTGAAAACAGAAGATATTTTTAAGATGCAGGCTCGGTGGCACCTTTATAATATAGGAGGGTTTATGAATCAAAATCTTTGGAAAAAGTTATGTGGAATTGTAAAAGAAGAATATGTAAAGACAGAAGAGCCTATGAAAGACCATACTACATTTCGGATCGGCGGACCAGCCGACTATTTTGTAATGCCGCATACCGTCGATGAAGTGAGACAGCTGGTGGAACTTTGCAGAGATGAGAATATTCCGTACTATATCCTGGGCAATGGAAGCAATCTGCTTGTAGGAGATGGTGGATTTCGGGGTATTGTGATTCAGATTTTTAAAAATTTTAATGAGATTGTTCTGGAGGAGTCAAATATCATTCGTGTTCAGGCGGGCGCTCTGTTGGCAAAAGTGGCAAGTTTTGCGAGAGATCATGAGCTGACAGGGTTCGAGTTTGCAGGAGGAATCCCTGGAACAGTAGGCGGCGCTGTCATGATGAATGCAGGGGCATACGGCGGAGAGATGAAGGATGTCTTAAAAGGGACTACTGTCTTAGATCAGGAGGGAAATATCTTTTATCTTTCTAATGAAGAATTAAATTTAGGATATCGAAAAAGTATTATAGGGGAAAAAGACTACGTTGTCTTGGAGGCATGGATTGCCCTTGCGGAAGGAGATCCAAAAGAAATCGTTGAAAAGATGGAGGATTTGAAAAACCGCAGAGTGTCGAAACAGCCGCTGGAGTGCCCAAGCGCCGGAAGTACATTTAAAAGGCCGGAGGGATATTTTGCAGGAAAATTGATTATGGATGCAGGTTTGAGAGGATTCTCTGTCGGAGGAGCACAGATTTCTGAGAAACACTGCGGATTTGTTATAAATAAAGGTGGGGCTTCCGCTAAAGATGTGTTAGAGCTGATCTCAGAGGTACAGCGCATTGTAAAGGAAAAATTTGGAGTTCTGCTGGAGCCGGAAGTAAAACGAATCGGAGAGTTTGAGAACGAGGAAGAGAAAGAGACAGAAACGAGGTAAAAGATGAGATTTGTAGTAGTGACAGGAATGTCTGGCGCTGGAAAAAGTTCAGCGCTGAAGATGCTGGAGGATTTTGGATATTTTTGTGTGGATAATCTTCCAATTCCTTTGCTGAATAAATTTGCGGAGCTTGCCAGAAGACAGGAGAGCGAAAAAAGTAAAGTTGCGCTTGGAGTAGATATACGAAGCGGCCAGTCTTTTGATGAACTGGAAGGGGAACTGGAAAAACTGCCGGCGCTGGGTGTAAACTATGAAATTTTATTTCTGGATGCTTCTAATGCAACGCTGGTTAAGCGATACAAAGAGACGAGAAGATCGCACCCCCTTGCAGGTACAGGAAGGGTTGCACAGGGGATTGCGAGTGAAAGAATGCGTTTGGAATATCTAAAGAAAAGTGCAGATTACATCATTGATACAAGTCAGATGCTGACAAGAGAACTTCATCAGGAGCTGGAAAAGATTTTTGTAGATAACAGAGAGTTCAAGAACCTGATGATTACGGTGCTGTCTTTTGGATTCAAATATGGTATACCATCGGATGCGGATCTTGTATTTGATGTCCGTTTTCTGCCCAATCCATATTATATCGATGAATTGAAAGCGAAAACAGGAAATGATAAAGAGGTGCAGGAGTATGTGATGGGATTCGATGTATCTCATATCTTTCTGCAGAAATTGAAAGATCTTCTGGAATTTTTAATTCCGAATTATATTTTAGAAGGAAAAAATCAGCTTGTCATTGCAATCGGATGTACAGGAGGAAAACATCGTTCTGTTACACTGTCAAATCAGCTGTATGAATCATTTAAAAATCAGACAGAATACGGATTGCGGATAGAACATAGAGATATCCTTAGATGAGAGGTGAAGAATGTCTTTTTCCAGTCAGGTAAAAGAAGAATTGTCCAGACAATTCAGTAAGGCAAGACATTGCCAGATTGCGGAGATCGCAGCGATTATCAGTATGTGCGGAGGAATCAAAATCTCAGAGAAAGAGAAATATAGCCTGAATATTGAGACGGAAAATGTTCCTGTTGCAAGAAAGTACTTTACATTATTGAAAAAAAACTTTAATATAGATACAGAAATTTCTATTAGACGAAATTCCAATTTGAAAAAAAATAGAATGGTCACTGTATGTGTAAAAAATCATAGAGATACAATTATGATTTTGAAAACAGCAAAGTTGTTAGATGCCGATATGGAAATTTCAGAAAATTTATCTATCAGCAGCAACATGATTATTCAAAGATCATGCTGCAAGAGAGCGTTTATCAGAGGCGCTTTTTTAGCGGCAGGTTCAATCAGTGATCCTAATAAATTTTATCATTTTGAGATTGCATGTGCATCGTTAGATAAAGCAACACAGATTCAGGCTATATTAAAAACATTTGAGATCGAGGCAAAGATCGTGACAAGAAAGAGATATTTTGTCGTCTATGTCAAGGAAGGATCTCAGATTGTCGATATACTCAATGTAATGGAAGCGCCGAACAGTCTCATGGATCTGGAAAATATCAGAATTCTGAAAGAAATGAGAAACAAAGTAAATCGGACAGTAAACTGTGAGACGGCTAATATAAATAAAACAGTCAATGCTGCTGTAAAGCAGGCAGAAGATATCAAATACATCCAGTCTTTCATGCGGCTGGATGATTTGCCGGATGGACTTGCTGAGGTGGCAAGAGTCAGGCTGGAAAATCCTGAGGCAACATTAAAAGAGCTGGGGGCGCTTTTAACGCCTCAAGTTGGAAAGTCCGGGGTCAATCACAGGTTGAGAAAACTGAGCGACTTAGCAGAAAAGCTAAGGGAAAAACAAGGAGGAGAACATTATGATTAGAAAACCTATTACGATTCAAATTCCAAGTGGTTTAGAGGCCAGACCAGTCGCTTTGCTGGTACAGGTAGCAAGCCAGTACGAAAGTGAGATCTATGTGGAGAGCGGGGAAAAGAAAGTAAATGCCAAGAGTATCATGGGAATGATGACTCTGGGACTTGTGGCCGGAGAAGATGTGACCGTCACAGCAAACGGCGGAGACGAAGAAGAAGCCATTTTGAATATAGAAAAATATTTAAGCAGTAAATAAATATCAGCCTTAACTATGGCGGATAAGACAGTGCTTTGAAAGAGATGGTGCAGCCTCATACAGATGGGAATGCACCATTTTTTGTCATTACTCTTAAGCGGGGGAAGCACTTTGAAATAATAAAAGATAAAACTGGATAAAAATTATGAATAAACAACAGTTAGCTGCAAAGATTTGGGATTCAGCAAATAATCGGTTACTTGCAGCCGAGTAATTCACATCATATGAAGTTCAGATTGACAGTAACTATATCAGATTTGTGAAAAAGGAGGTTTTTGATGGATAAATTCGTTTTACACTCTGAATTTAAGCCAACTGGCGATCAGCCGCAGGCAATCGAACAGTTAGTAAAAGGTTTTACAGAAGGAAATCAATGCCAGACACTTCTTGGCGTGACTGGCTCAGGCAAGACTTTTACGATGGCCAATGTCATTGCACAATTAAACAAGCCGACCCTCATCATCGCTCACAACAAAACCCTCGCCGCCCAGCTCTACGGCGAGTTTAAGGAGTTCTTTCCGGAGAATGCGGTGGAGTATTTTGTTTCCTACTATGATTATTATCAGCCTGAGGCGTACGTTCCATCCTCAGACACTTATATTGAGAAAGACTCTGCAATCAATGAGGAGATTGACAAACTGCGTCTCTCAGCGACAAGCGCTCTTGCCGAGCGCAGAGACGTCATAGTGATTTCTAGTGTTTCTTGTATTTATGGGCTGGGCAGTCCGATTGACTACAAGGAAATGGTCATTTCCCTTCGACCTGGTATGATAAAGGACAGGGATGAAGTGATCCGAAAACTGATCGATATTCAGTATGAGAGAAATGAGATGGATTTTAAACGAGGAACGTTTCGTGTCCGAGGCGATGTGCTGGAGATTTTTCCGGCTGATGCGTCCGAACGTGCCGTGCGTGTAGAGTTTTTTGGGGATGAGATTGACAGGATCAGTGAGATGGATGTCCTGACCGGTGAAGTAAAAGCGATATTAGAACATATTGCGATCTTCCCGGCTTCTCATTACGTTGTCCCGATGGAAAAGATTCTGGAAGCAGCGGGTCATATTGAAGAAGAACTGAAAGAGAGAGTTGCTTATTTTAAAAGCAATGACCGTCTGCTGGAGGCGCAGAGAATTGCAGAGCGGACACAATTTGATCTTGAGATGCTGAAAGAGACGGGATTTTGTTCTGGAATTGAGAATTATTCCAGACATCTTTCAGGACTGGAACCGGGAGCGGCGCCTCACACGCTGATGGATTATTTCCCGGATGATTTTTTGATTATGATTGATGAGTCCCATAAAACAATTCCGCAGATCCGTGGAATGTATGCGGGAGATCAGTCGAGAAAGACGACATTGGTAGATTACGGTTTTCGCCTTCCTTCAGCGAAAGACAACCGTCCTTTGAACTTTGAAGAGTTTGAGAGTAAAATAGATCAGATTTTATTCGTATCTGCGACGCCGGGTCCGTACGAGGCGGAACATGAGATGCTGAGAGCAGAGCAAATTATTCGGCCGACAGGACTGCTGGATCCAAAAGTAGAAGTGCGTCCGGTTCGTGGTCAGATTGATGATCTGATCGGAGAAATCCGTACAGAGACGGGAAAAGGCAATAAAGTTTTGATTACTACCCTGACAAAAAGAATGGCGGAAGATTTGACTGAGTATATGAAGGAAATAGGAATCCGTGTACGTTATCTCCATTCTGACATTGATACTCTGGAGCGGACAGAGATTATCAGAGATATGAGAATGAATGTATTCGATGTTCTGGTGGGAATCAATCTGCTGAGAGAGGGGCTGGATATTCCGGAAATTTCTCTTGTGGCGATTCTGGATGCAGACAAGGAAGGATTTTTGCGATCGGAGACATCTCTGATTCAGACAATCGGACGTGCGGCGCGAAATGCACAAGGGCGAGTGATCATGTATGCAGATACAATGACAGATTCCATGAGAATGGCGATTGAGGAGACGAACAGAAGAAGGGCTGTCCAGGAAGCATATAATGAGGAGCACCACATTACACCGCAGACAATCAAAAAAGCAGTGCGCGATCTGATCAGCATTTCTAAAAAGGCAGATATAGCAGAAGCGCAGAAAGATCCGGAATCTATGAGCCGGAGAGAACTGGAAAAATGGATACAGGAAACGGAGAAAAAGATGAGAAAGGCAGCAGCGGATTTGAACTTTGAGGCAGCAGTAGAGCTGCGTGACCAGATGATTCGATTAAAGCAGCAGCTTCAGGAAATCGGAGAGTGAAAAACAGAAAATTGTTTATAAAAATTTTTAAAGTACAGAACAATCGAACTTTTGTTCTGTACTTTTTCTCTTGTATATGATATAATGAAAATCCAGACAACAGGTAAATACTATATTGACAGAAATATCAAAAATACCTGTGACTTTAAAAAGCAATGAACTAAAATTTCTCCGTCTTTTATAATGGAGGAAATAAATGGATCATTTGGCATTTTGAAGAAAAAAACTAGAAAAGCAGACACAAAAAATAGAGAAAATGAGAAAAGCAGCAGCTTCGGGAGGTATAAATGGCAGAGGAAAAACAATGGATCAAAATCAAAGGCGCAAATGAACATAACCTGAAAAATATTGATGTTGAAATTCCAAGAAACGAACTTGTGGTTCTGACTGGCTTAAGCGGTTCCGGAAAGTCTTCGCTGGCATTTGATACAATCTATGCGGAAGGACAGCGGCGCTATATGGAATCACTGTCATCTTATGCGAGGCAGTTTTTAGGGCAGATGGAAAAACCGGACGTGGAAAGCATTGAAGGACTGCCGCCGGCGATTTCTATAGATCAGAAGACGACAAACAGGAATCCAAGATCGACAGTTGGGACAGTAACAGAGATTTATGACTATTTTAGACTTTTATTTGCGAGAGTGGGTATCGTACACTGTCCGAAATGCGGCAGAGAGATCAGCAGACAGACGGTAGATCAGATGGTAGATCAGATCATGAAGCTGCCGCAGCGGACGAAGATCCAGCTTCTGGCTCCTGTTGTGCGCGGCAGAAAAGGCGAACACGTCAAACTGCTGGAGCAGGCAAAGAAAAAAGGATACGTCCGTGTCCGAATTGATGGAAATCTGTACGAACTGACAGAGGAGATCAAGCTGGAGAAAAATATAAAGCATAATATTGAAATTGTTGTGGATCGTCTTATAGTCAAAGAAGGGATCGAAAAACGTCTGGCGGACTCTCTGGAACAAGTCATGGAGCTTTCAGAAGGACTGGTGTATGTAGATGTGATTGATCAGGAAATGCTGCGTTTCAGCCAGAGTTTTTCTTGTCCTGACTGTGGAATCAGCATTGATGAGATTGAACCGAGAAGCTTTTCATTCAATAATCCGTTTGGCGCCTGCCCTGACTGCTACGGGCTGGGATATAAGATGGAATTTGATGAAGAATTGATGATTCCGGATAAAAGTCTCAGCATTGCAGATGGAGCAATCACTGTGATAGGATGGCAGTCGTGCACAGATCAGGGAAGCTTTACGCGAGCGATTCTGGATGCACTTGCAAAAGAGTATCATTTTGATCTGAATACGCCATATCAGGATCTCCCTGAGGATGTGAAGAAAATCCTGATTCACGGAACAGATGGAAGGAAAGTGAAGGTATATTATAAAGGACAAAGAGGCGAGGGCGTTTATGATGTGGCATTTGAAGGTCTGATTAAAAATGTAGAGCGGCGTTATCGTGAGACAGGATCGGATACGATGAAACAGGAATATGAATCGTTTATGCAGATCACACCGTGTAAGACGTGTAAGGGACAGAGATTAAAAAAGGAAGCTTTAGCAGTCACAGTCGCAGGAAAAAATATTTACGAGCTGACTTCGATGTCCGTCAAAGAACTGAACACGTTTTTAGAGGAATTAAAGTTAAGTGAACATCAGGAAATGATCGGAAGCCAGATTTTGAAAGAAATCAGGGCAAGAATCGGATTTCTGATGAATGTGGGACTGGATTACCTGACTTTGACAAGAGCAACGGGGACACTCTCAGGAGGGGAGGCACAGCGTATTCGTCTGGCGACACAGATCGGATCAGGGCTTGTTGGCGTGGCATATATTCTGGATGAGCCGAGTATTGGGCTTCATCAGAGAGATAATGACAAACTGCTTCATACGCTGAACAATTTGAAAGAATTGGGAAACACGCTGATTGTAGTGGAGCATGATGAGGATACGATGCGTGCAGCGGATTATATTGTGGATATTGGGCCTGGTGCCGGAGAACATGGCGGAGAGGTTGTCGCAGCAGGGACAGCAGAAGACATTATGGCATGTGAAGCATCTGTCACTGGCGCATATTTGTCTGGGAAGAAGAAGATTCCTGTTCCAAAAGAGAGAAAGAAACCAACTGGATTTTTAAAAATCAAAGGCGCGAAGCAGAATAATCTGAAAAATATCGATGTAGAGATTCCTCTTGGCGTGATGACGTGCGTGACGGGTGTTTCAGGTTCCGGAAAAAGCTCTCTTGTAAATGAGATTCTGTACAAAGCGCTTGCGAAAAAGCTAAATCGTGCAAGGACAGTTCCTGGCGCTTATAAATCTATTGAAGGGATCGAACAGCTTGACAAGGTCATTGACATCGATCAGTCGCCAATCGGCAGAACACCGCGCTCGAATCCGGCAACATACACAGGCGTTTTTGATTTGATCCGAGATCTGTTTGCAGCGACAGCAGATGCGAAGGCAAAAGGATATAAGAAGGGCAGATTCAGTTTTAATGTAAAGGGAGGCAGATGCGAGGCATGCAGCGGAGATGGAATTTTAAAGATTGAGATGCATTTTTTGCCTGATGTGTATGTGCCGTGTGAGGTTTGCCATGGAAAACGGTATAACAGAGAGACGCTGGAAGTGAAATATAAAGGAAAGAATATATATGATGTTCTGAATATGACAGTGGAGGAGGCATTGGGCTTTTTTGAAAATGTACCGTCAATCCGCAGAAAAATCGAGACATTGAATGAGGTGGGATTGTCATATATCCGGTTGGGACAGCCTTCCACAATGCTGTCGGGAGGAGAAGCTCAGAGGGTGAAATTGGCGACAGAGCTGAGTAAGCGAAGCACGGGAAAGACGATCTATATTCTGGATGAGCCGACCACAGGACTTCATTTTGCGGATGTGCACAAACTGATTGAAATTTTGCAGAAATTAGCTTCCGGAGGAAATACTGTTGTAGTGATTGAGCACAATCTGGATGTGATTAAGACAGCAGACTATCTGATCGATATGGGACCGGAAGGCGGCGACGGAGGCGGAACGGTAATTGCATGCGGAACACCGGAAGAAGTAGCAGAAAATCCGGCTTCTTATACAGGAAAGTATGTAAAAAAATATCTGGACGCCAAATAGAGGAAAACATCAAAGGAAAAAATATTAAAGAAAAATATCAAAGAAAGAAAAGCACATGAAAAAACCCTGACAACCTGTCAGGGTTTTTCAAAGGAAAGAGAAAAAAATTAAAATATTTGAGGGAGTACTCCGCAGTGTGTGGGTGCTGCGAAGTGTGAGTTATGAAATATATTAGCTCTCTGCTAATATGCTGTTAGTATATATGGAAATTGTGTTTAAAATGTGTACATCAGATAAAGAAAGCTTAAAGTTTATAAAAGAAATTATTGGGATTTAAAAAGAAAATATAAAGTGCTTGAGAAGAAGCGACAATAAAGTAATCAAGGAAAAACAGGAGAGAACGACACAAAGACAAAAAAGATAAAAATATAAAAATATAAAAAGATAAAAATATAAAAGCACAAAAGTAGAAAACCCCGGTATTTTTACCGAGGTTTTCAAAAGGAAAGAGAAAAAATTAAAATATTTGAGGGAGTACTCCGCAGTGTGTGGGTGCTGCGAAGTGTGAGTTATGAAATATATTAGCTCTTTGCTAATATGCTGTTAGTATATCTGGAAATTGTGTTTAAAGTATGTTTTTGAACTTAAAAAAGAATGAAATTTCTAAAGTATTTTGGTAGAAAAAAGAAAAAGAAATGAAGAAAGGAAAAAAAAGCTTTCCAAGAGAAACGGTCTTGTATATAATAGAAATTATCAAATGTGTCGGAAAACCCCTTGCTTTAGCTATGGGGAGTGTCAAGAACAGCGATAAAAAATGAAAGATAAAGTAAAAGATGAAAGCATCGCTCTGACGGAAAAATAAGGGAGGACATTAGTATGGCCGCTACAAATATAGGAATTGATTTAGGAACAGCCAGTATTTTGGTATATGTTAAAGGAAAAGGCGTCGTTTTAAAAGAGCCGTCTTTAGTTGCCTTTGACAGAGAAGAAAATAGAATTAAAGCGATAGGAGAAGAGGCGAGAATTCTGCTGAGCAGATCAGCCGGAAATATTGCAGCAATTCGCCCGCTGAAAAATGGCGTAATCTCAGATTATACCGTGACAGAGAGGATGCTGAAATATTTTATTCAGAAAGCTACGGGAAGAATTTCTTTTTTTAAGCCGCGTATCAGTATTTGTGTGCCGACCAGTGTAACAGAAGTAGAAAAAAAGGCGGTGGAAGATGCGGCATATCAGGCAGGAGCCAGAGAGGTACGCATTATTGAAGGTCCGATTGCAGCAGCGATGGGATCTGGAATTGATACATCGAGACCATGCGGCAATATGATTGTGGACATCGGAGCCGGAACGTGTGATGTGGCTGTGATTTCTCTGGACGGTATTGTTGTCAGTTCTTCTGTGAAAGTAGCCGGAGACAATTTTGATCAGGATATTGTGCGATATATGAAACAGAAATATAATCTGATCATCGGGGAAGAGATGGCGGAGGATATCAAGATTAAAATCGGTACGGCATTTCAGAAACCGGAACAGAAAATGATGGAGGTATTGGGCAGAGACGTAATCACAGGACTTCCAAAGACAGTGAGAGTGACATCAGAAGATACGAGAGATGCTCTGAAAGACTCCATCGCACAGATTGTGGATGTTGTGCGAAGCGTTTTGGAGAGAACACCGCCTGAACTTGCCGCAGATGTGGCAGATCGTGGAATCGTTCTGACAGGCGGGGGATCTCTTTTAAATGGATTAGAAGAGCTGATCGAAGAGAAAACAGGAATCAATACCATGACAGCAGAAGAACCATTGACTGCTGTTGCGATGGGAACAGGCAGATTTGTAGAGCTGACAGCTTCAAATACGAAAATGGAGAACTGACAAGAAACGGGGGATCTTCAGACAGATAGTCTGAAGCTGCCCCCGTTTTGGAATAGAAGAAAGATATGGTCTTAGATGGCAGATAAAAGATACTGGATATAGATGGGAGGATATGATGGAAGTAATAGAAGGATATGTGGAGCATATTATATTCCGAAATCAAGAGAACGGATACACGGTGATGAATATCGTCCGGGGAGGAGAAGAACTGACGTGCGTAGGACTCCTGCCATATATAGATGAAGGAGAAAATATAGAGGCAGAGGGAGTGTTTGTAGAACATGCCATCTATGGAAAACAATTCAAGATTCAGAAAATAGAGCTGAAAACGCCGGAAGATGAAAGTGCGATTGAACGATATTTAGGAAGCGGAGCGATCAGAGGAATCGGAGCAGCTCTGGCAGCAAGGATTGTAAAAAAGTTTAAGCAGGACACGTTTCGGATCATGGAGGAAGAACCGGAGCGTCTGGCAGAAATTAAAGGAATCAGTGAGAGAAAAGCGCGGGAGATTGCGGAACAGATGGCGGAGAAGCATGATATGCGAAAAGCAATGATTTTCCTGCAAAAGTATGGAATATCGACGACAACTGGGGTGAAAATCTACCAGCGCTACAAAGAAAAAATGTATCAGGTGATACAGGAAAATCCATATCAAATGGCAGAAGATATCGCTGGAATCGGATTTAAAATGGCAGATGAAATTGCAGCGCGTGTAGGAATTCATCTGGATTCTGATTATCGGATAAAATGCGGAATTTCCTATTGTCTTCAGCAGGCGGCAACAGAAGGACATATCTATCTTCCAAAAAAAATTCTGATGGATCGGGCGGGTGAACTGTTAGGGCTTTTGGAAGAACAGATGGAAAAGCATCTGATGGATCTTGCGATTGAGAGAAAAGTAATTATCAAAGAAAAAGAAGGAAATGTGATTGTATATGGCAGTCAGTATTATTTTATGGAACTTCAGATTGCAAAGAAATTATATGATCTGAACGTTTCAGAAGAGATTGCGCCGGAACAGATTCAGAAGAAAATTGATGCGATCGAAAAGAAAAATCACACTGTGCTGGATGAACTGCAAAAAAAAGCAGTGATGGAAGCAGTGCGGACAGGAGTGCTGATTTTGACAGGTGGTCCGGGGACAGGAAAGACGACGACCATCAATGCGATGATCGATTATTTTGAGATGGAAGGACTGGAAGTGATGCTTGCAGCTCCGACGGGAAGAGCGGCAAAACGTATGTCAGAAGCTACAGGAAGAAGTGCCCAGACGATTCACCGCTTGCTGGAAGTTTCTGCTATTTCTGACGAAAGTCAGGAAAGAGGGATTTTTGGAAAAGGAGAGGAAGACCCGATTGAGACGGATGTATTGATTATTGATGAAATGTCCATGGTCGATATTTATCTGATGAAAGCACTGTTAAATGCGGTGATGGTCGGGACAAGGCTGATTCTCGTCGGAGATATCAGTCAGCTTCCATCTGTCGGTCCGGGAAGTATTCTGAAGGATTTGATCCAATCCCAGTGTCTGAACGTAGTTCGTCTGAATAAGATTTTCAGACAGGCGACACAGAGTGATATCATCGTAAATGCTCATAAAATCAATCGAGGAGAGAAGATTATACTCGATAATAAAAGCAGAGATTTTTTCTTTTTGAAAAGAGATGATGCAAATGTGATTATCAGTGTAGTTCTTACTCTGATTTTAAAAAAGATGCCGCGCTATGTTGACGCAGATCCGTTTGACATTCAGGTTCTGACACCGATGCGCAAAGGATTGCTCGGCGTGGAACGCTTAAATCGCATTTTACAGGAATACTTAAATCCAAAGGCAGAATCAAAAAGAGAAAAAGAGCATGGAGAAGGTCTGTTTCGAGAAGGCGATAAGGTTATGCAGATTAAGAACAATTACCAGATTGAATGGGAAGTGCGCGGAAACTATGGGATACCGATAGAAAAAGGAACAGGCGTATTTAACGGAGATATGGGGATTGTAAGGGAGATCAATTTGTTTTCAGAGACCATGACAGTAGAATTTGATGAGAAAAGATTTGTTGAGTATCCCTTCAAACAGCTTGACGAGCTGGAACTTGCCTATGCTGTCACCGTACATAAATCACAGGGAAGTGAATATCCGGCTGTTGTGATTCCGCTGATGACAGGTCCGAGAATGCTGATGACAAGAAATCTTTTATATACGGCAGTGACAAGGGCGCGCAAATGTGTGACTCTGGTTGGAAATCCGGATACATTCGATCAGATGGTGCACAATGAATTTGAACAGAAAAGATATACGACTCTGAGCGACAGAATACAGGAAATTTTTCAGATTGGTTCCTGAGAAAACAGATCATTGAAGCGATATGGCGGATGGGAGAGAGCCGCAGGGATTTGAATGATAAGAATGTGGATGGAAGGGATTTTTTATCCCATGAGATGTCCTCTTTGTCAGAAAGTGATGGCAGGAGGAAAAATGGAAATTTGTGACTCATGCAGAAAGAAAATTAAAAAAATTTCAGAGCCGCGGTGTAAAAGATGCGGGAGACCAATCCGATCAAAAGAGCAGGAATTTTGTCATGACTGTCAAAATAAGAAGCATATCTATAAAGAAGGAATGGCAGTATATTTATATAAAGGAGAAGTAAGAAAAGCAGTTCACCGGATGAAGTTTCAGAACCAGAGAGTGTATGCACGAATTTTTGGCCGTCTTATGGCAAAAGAGGCAGAAGAAAAGATACAACGCTGGGGAGCGGAGGCAGTGATTCCAGTACCAATGTACAGAAAGAAACAACGATTAAGAGGATATAATCAGGCGGAACTGCTGGCAAGAGAGATCGCAGATCAAAGGAATCTGCCATTGATTTGCGATCTGGTTCTGCGCGTGAAAAATACAAAACCACAGAAAGAGCTGGAAGGAAAAGACAGAGAAGAGAATCTGAAAAAAGCTTTTATTATCACAAAAAATGATGTAAAATTAAGAAAAATATTGATTGTAGATGATATTTATACGACAGGAAGTACCGTCGATGCCATAGCAGAGGTATTGAAAAAATCCGGAGTGGAGGAGATTTATTTTTTGAGCCTTTGTATTGGAGGTTCTGAGGAGGGATAGAGCGCATGATAGAAGATTACAAAAAAAAGAAAGAAGAATGGAAAAAATATTCTGCGAAAGCATTGCTGGTATTTTTTGTGATTGCAGCTGCAATTCTCTTTTCATTTGCTATCTTTAATATAAAGGAAATCGTCCGTTTTTTTAAGATGCTGGTGTATGTGCTTCAGCCTGTGCTGATTGGAATTGTGATTGCGTATCTTTTAAATCCGATCGTCAATTTTATGGAAAGAAAGGGAACGGCTGCAGTTCAGAAATTTAAGTGGAAAAAGGTCACGCAGAATCAAATCAGAATGATTAGCGTAGGAGTCACGGAAATTTTGGCGATCGTTGTCATACTGGGCATCGGATCTGTCTTGATGCCGGAACTGGCAAACAGTCTTGGAACATTTATCAGCGCGCTGCCCGGATATATCAATAAAATTGCTGAATTGCTGGAGAAACTGACAAAAAACAGCGACAGTCAATGGGTGGCATTCATAGAAAATCTGCTGAATGATGGAAGCAGAGAGATTTCATCCTGGATCAATGCGGGAGTGCTGCAGAATCTGGAAAATTTTCTTTCTTATTTTACAACAGGCGTTATTGGAATTGCAAAAATACTCTTAAATATTATGATTGGCGTGATCATCTCCGTCTATCTTCTTGTGAGCAAGCAAAAATTTGTCGGTCAGGGAAAAAAGGTGCTGTATGCGCTCTTTTATGAGCGACAGGCGAATAATATTTTGAAAGTAGTCAGAAAAAGTCATTCTATTTTCAGCGGTTTTATTTCAGGAAAGCTGATTGACTCTTTGATTATTGGGGTGCTTTGCTTTGTTGGAATGACAATTATGAAAATGCCATATATTCCTCTCGTCAGCGTAATTGTGGGAGTGACAAATGTGATTCCGTTTTTCGGACCGTATCTCGGAGCAATTCCAAGTATTCTGCTGATTTTGTTAGTCAGTCCTGGAAAAGGCATTATGTTTCTGATTTTCATTATCATACTTCAGCAGTTAGACGGAAATATCATCGGACCTAAAATTTTGGGAAGCTCGACAGGACTGTCTGCATTCTGGGTTATCTTTGCGATTCTGATTGGAAGCGGACTGTTTGGAATTATAGGAATGATTGCAGGAGTACCTGTATTTGCAGTTATCTATTATCTGGTTAAGACATGGATGGAATACAGTCTACGAAAAAAGAAACTTCCAACTGAGACGGAGGAGTATGAGAAGCTGGACTATATAGAACCGGAAAGACATATGCTGATCTATCAAAGAGAAGAACAAAAAGAAAAGAGACAGCTGCATAAAGAATAAAACTTTCTTTCCAAAAAGAGTTATGCTATAATGAAACAGTGACTTCTGAAAAAAGAAAAGAGACATAAAAAAGAAAAGAAACAAGAGAGTCGGGAGAAAGAAATGATAGATGAAAGAAAAGTGCAGAGAATGACGAAACTGGCGATCTTTGAAAAGAAACACGAGAAAGAAATAGAGACAGTAAGAAGTACATACAGAAGTGATTATGTGAGCGCAAAGATGATGAAAAACTGGATTTTTATCACAATCGCCTTTGACATCGGTTTTGTGGTATGGGCGTTGTATCGTCTGGATGAAATCGCTGCTTCTTTGAATAAACTGGATCCTGTACAGTTTGGACTTCAGATTTTGACGGTTTATCTGGTTGTTATGGGGATCTATATGATTTTGACATGGGTGGTTTATACCATTCGATATCAAAAGATGAAAAAAGCAAGAGAGCGGTATCGCAAGATGATGCAGCCTCTTGCAGCAGAATATGAAAAGACGGAAAAAAGGAGAACAAAAGAATGAAACTACTGTTGAAATTACGGAGATCTCTTCAGAAATTTTATAATAAAAATGCAGTTCTGATCCGCGCGGTTTTAAAGTTTTTGCTTGCTTTGACAGTATTTCAGGTAATTCAGATTCAGTTTCAATCCGGCAATACGATCCGGGATATTCTGCTCACAGCAGGGGCGGCAGTCATCTGCGCCTTTCTGTCCACGAATGCAATCAGTGTTGTGGCAGGAGTATTTCTGATTGTCAATCTGGCATCCATGTCAATAGAAGCGCTTGGCGTGGGAGGCGCTGCGCTCTTCATTATAGGACTGCTTTATTTTGGCATGGGGCCAAAAGAAAGCGCTTCTATGCTGCTGATGCCAGTGACATTATGGTTTCACATACCATGTCTGATACCTGTTATTTTAGGTCTGACTTCAGGGCTGCCTGGAGCACTGGGGATTGTGACCGGTACGGTTTTATATTATATTGTGCAGATTATTACAGGAAGTACCTACATGGCAACGCCGGGAAGCGATATGAATGAAATTTTGAAAAATATTACAGGTGTGATGGGAGAACTGACACAGGCAAAAGATATGATTCTGATGACTGTGATTCTTCTTGTTGTTTTCCTGATTGTACTGATGATCCGGAGAATGTCTGTGGATTATGCGTGGCATTTTGCAATTGGAGCCGGTATTTTTGCATATATTTTGCTGACAGTGATAGGCATTTTGATGCTTGAAAGCGGCGAGAGTTTTGTCGGTATGGTGCTTAGCTCTGTTGTGACAGTCTTTGCGGGAATTGTTGTGCAGATTTTTCTGTTCCATGTGGATTATCGCCGGACGGAAAGAGTACAGTTTGAAGATGATGAATATTATTATTATGTAAAAGCTGTTCCAAAGATTGGAAAAAAGAAAAACAGTCCGCAGCAAATGAATGGGTACAGCAGTCCGCAGCAGATGAATGGATATATACCGCAGCAGGAATTGGATTATGCGAGAAAAGATATGCCGGTCAGACAGGAACAAAATCTGACTAGACAGGAGCAAAATTTGGTCAGACAGGAACAAAAGCCGGTCGGACAGAGACAAAACCCATCTTGGTATGATGCTCCGGCGCCGAAAGTAGATCTGAAAGAACAGCAGAGACAGGAATGGCTGAGACGCCGAACAGAACAAGGCGGAAGCCGATACGATAAAAGAAAAGGAGGATGAGATAGATGAGCGCAATCAGAAATTTTTTTATCAAACATTTATCATGGCTTTCCGTGCCAGCCGTCCATATTTCTATCACAGATGTGCTGGAAATCATTATATTGTCATTCATTGTCTATCGCATCCTGCTTTGGATTAAAGATACACGGGCATGGACGCTTTTGAAAGGGATTGTATTTATCTGTATGTTTATTTTAATCGCCAAGATATGCCAGATGGATACAATCATGTATATTATCACAAAAGGACTGGATATGGCGATCGTGGCAGCACTCGTTATCTTTCAGCCGGAACTTAGAAGAGCTTTGGAACAGCTTGGGGAGAAAAAGTTTTTCTCGTCGCTGATTCCATTTGAAAATTCCAAAGAAGTAAAACAGCGCTTTACAGATAAGACGATCAACGAGATCGTAAAAGGCTGCGTGGAAATGGGAAAGGCAAAGACAGGAGCGCTGATTGTAATTGAACAGAATGTGATGCTGACAGAATTTGAGAGAACAGGAATTGCTCTTGATTCCATTCTGACAAGTCAGCTTCTGATCAATATCTTTGAACATAACACACCGCTTCATGACGGCGCTGTGATTGTCAGAGGCGACAGAATTGTGGCGGCAACGTGTTATCTTCCACTATCTGACAATATGGAACTGAGCAAGGAACTGGGAACGAGGCATCGTGCCGGGGTTGGTGTCAGCGAAGTGACGGATTCTCTGACGATTATTGTCTCAGAGGAGACAGGAAACATTTCCATTGCATTGAAAGGAAAATTAATGCGTGCGGTTACACCGGAAGTTTTGAAACAGCAGCTTGTGATTGTTCAGAACAAATCCATCGACACCAAGAAATTTAAATTATGGAAGGGGTGGAACAGGTGAAGCGGACTTGGAACAATATCGGATTAAAAATTATTTCTGTCCTTGTTGCATTTGGAATATGGCTTATGGTAGTCAATACCGATGATCCTGAAAAGACACAGCCTTTCAATGTGACAGTGACAATAGAAAACAAAGAGAAACTGGAGGAAGCCGGAAAAGTTTATCGTGTAATTGATAACACAGACGAGGTGACAATCTGGGTGACAGCCAGAAAATCGGTGATTCAGAGCTTGAGAGCTTCGGATTTTAAAGCGATTGCCGATTTTGAAAATCTGAACGAAGCCGTGGGATCGATTCCGATTGTCGTCGAATGCAGCAATGGAAAAATTACACAGGATAAGATAAAGGTGCTGCCCCCGTCATTGAAGATAGAACTGGAAGATAAAAAAGAGCAGGAATTTGTGCTGAATGTAGAGAAGACAGGAAAACCGGTAAAAGGATATGAAGTGGCATCCATGGATGCGGTTCAGGGAAAAAAGATCTACATAGCAGGCGCAGAGAGTCTGCTGAAAATTATCGGAAAAGTTTCTGTGCCTGTATCTGTGCAGGGCTATTCTTCAGACAGAACAGTGACATCCTCCATAAAGATTATAGATAAGAATGGGGCCCCATTTACGGAGACACAGATGAACAGTCTTGAGCTAAAGACGATGGAAGGCGCAGTACTTTCAGAGGGGAAAGTAGATGTGAACGTAAAACTGTGGCCTATTAAAAACGGAGTTCCGATTAAGATTATTCCGAATGGTATGCCTGCAGATGGATATCATATCACAGAGGTCTCGACCACGCCGGAGACTTTGAATATAGCAGGATCAGAGAAAGCGCTGAAAGAAATGGGATCTTCTCTGAAAATTGAAGATCTGATTTCTGTAGACGGCATAACAGAAGATATGGAGACTGAATTTGATCTCACACAAGTCTTGCAGGAGAAAAATCTAAAACTGGAATCTGGCACAGAACCGATCATTACAGTGAAAGTAAAAGTTGAAAAATGGGGAGACAGCACAGTTGCCTTTCCAGTGGCACAGCTGGATATTATTGCATATCCAAAAGATAAGAATCTTGTGTTTACACCAGCCGATCAGCTGATGATCGGGGTTCGCTCTACAGGCGAAGTGGAGGCGCTGACATCTATGCTGACAGCAGATGATATCAAGGCTTCTGTCGATCTGACGGAGTATCAGGATGCGGGTACATACAGCGTGCCGGTAGATGTAGAACTGCCGGACGGATATGAGCTTGTCTCACCTGTCACGATCTATGTCAATGTAGAGGAAAGTGATTCGAATAAGAAATAATATGGCAGCGAAAGAAACAGGGGAGTGATGAATATGGTAAGTCAAAAAGTGATAATTAAAAACAGAAAAGGGCTGCACATGAGACCTGTGACACAGATGTGCCAGGAAGCAGCAAAATATGAGTCTATTATCACATTTACAGCCGGAAATAAAACGGTGAACGCGAAAAGTCTTTTAAATGTGTTGAGTGCAAAAGTGCAATATGGAGATGAGATTGAATTTGTCTGCGAGGGAAGTGACGAAAAAGAAGCGCTGCAGGAGATGATTCAGATCATTTCACAGGGACTGGGCGAAGAAGTAGAATAAATGATAATAAAAAAACTGCCTTTGGATAGAAGATATCCGCAGGCAGTTTTTTTATTTCATTTTCTTAAGATAAGATCAAATATTCGGATCGGTCGGATCGTAATTCTGTGTCAGAGGAATACGAGGCGGTGTCGGTTTTCCGAGCGGTCCTGGTGAACTGGCATCATCATAGATATAGACGTCAGTTCCAATTGGACAGTTGTCATACATCCATTTCGCATCACCGCAAGTCAGACGTATACATCCTGCGGAAGCCGGATCTCCGAGCTTATTATAATAATCTGCTTTTAATGTATGATTATCCATCTGATAATATGGAACAGAGTGGAACAGGATATCCGGTGTAATATGAGAACAATACTGTCCATAGCTTGGACCGTCCAACGTATGCCAGCGAAGTTTATCCATAAGCTGGAAGTGACCAGCCGGAGTCCATCCTAAAACAAGTCCTGTGGAACATACCATCGCTTTGCACGGGATTCCGCCGCGATAGATTGTGATACAGTTCATCAAACGGTTGACACGGATCGTATATTCACCTGTCAGAGGGAGTGCGCCTGTAGTACCAAAGTCATATGTGACGCCGTCAATGACATGAACACCTGTATACATCGCGCCATCGGAACCAAAATAATAGCGGTAGTTGTCGATAGCCATCCAGCCGACAGCACGTTTTCCGTCATGCTGGAGATAATACCATTTACTTCCGATCTGTTTCCAGCAGTTTGACTGCATGGACCCGTCAGAACCCATATAATAGTAACCTGTTCCGTCGGAAGCCCATCCATTTTTAACCATCGCTTTTGTGGAAGGATTAAAATAGAATTTCTTGCCGCCGGATTCCATCCATCCTGTATGTGCTTTTCCATCAGAATATAAGTAATACGTTTTGCCGCCGGTTGTGATCAGTCCAGTTCTCTTTTTACCGCTGTTGTCCAGGTAGTACATTCCCCCGTCGATTGTGACGAGACCACGCATTTTTGCACCTGTCTTAGGGTCAAAGTAGAACATATGACCATTATATTTCTGCCAGCCAGTCAGAAGAGCGCCGCTTGTACTTGCCCAGTAATTCTTTCCATTGCGGGAGAAATGGGCATCTGTGATCAGGGAACCATCTGTACGGACATAGTAGAGACGATTGTTGTAGCGGATGAGGTCATCTTTAACCATAACCCCTTTTGTATTGAAGTAATATTTCTGACCGTGGATTGTCACCCATTTATTTTTGACAGCAGCACCATCTGAGCCAAAGTAATAGGTTTTTCCGTCCACTGTTGTTCTGGTGTTGGAGACACGGGTTCCATAACGGTTAAAGTAGAAGATCCTACCGTTGATGCCATGGAGCTCACTTTTCATCAGTGTGTAATCCAGTTTTGCATAATAATATTTACCTGTGTTTGGATCGCGCTTATATCCTTTGAGACAGTTTCCGGCACCATCCAGAAAATAAGATTTGCCGTTGATTGTATAAGGACCTTTTTTTCCAAGAATCAAAGATCCCATACTGTTGAAAGCTTTCATCTGGTTTCCGTAAGGAACAACGCCTGGAGAACCGATTCCGTCTGCATTTAAGTAATATGTTTTGCCATTGAACTGATAGACCTGATTGCAGACAAGACGGCACTGCTTATCGAAGATCAAAAATTTTCCGGTGTATCCGGGAATTCGTTTTGTCGTACTTCCGTTGCAGAATAGATGCGCATCAGAAGGATCTCCATAAAAACGTTCCCCTTTCAAATTGGTACTCCAGCCTGTAGACAAACGTCCATCTGTGTTAAAATAATACCAGGAGTTGGAGGAAGAAGGCTTTACAGGACCAGACCATCCTGTGCGGAGCCGGCCGCTCAGAGCCGGATCAAAATAGTAAAACTCTCCATGTCTTAAAATATTCTGACCGACCAATACTTTGATCGCACCTTTTTGTTTGTACCCATCTTTCAGATAATAGATTCCGTCTGGCAGCTGGATTGGTCCTGTATAGTTTTCTTTTGAAGCGTAATATTCACCTTTTTCATCTTTTTTCCAACCAACTTCCTGGGTGGAACGCTCAAAAGGAAGGGAAGGCTGTTCGGATGCTGTGCTGATGAGCGGAGTCCCAAGTGAGAGACAGGTCACAGCACATAAAATGGATAATAAGTGATACTTTTTCATAAAACTCCTTTCTTAAAAATTCTTGATTTTCTGTTGCTGTTAGAAGTGAAAGACCTGAGAAGAAATTGCAGGCTTCTTTCTTAATATTAAATATACTATAAGTTAAAAGATTTTTCAATTAAGTTCAAAGCTTCTTAAAAAATATTAAGAGTTTGTCAATTTTTTCAGATGATAACGGGAAACAAAATAGAGAAGAAAGAAAAAGATGTAATGAATAGAAACAAAAATTACAAAATTGTTACAAAAAATTGACAAAAAAACGGGGATACTTTATAATGAAATAAATTCTTAAAAATAACAGGGACAAAGTTTAAGGAAAGGAGTACTTATGAAGCAAAACATAGGGAAAAAACCATATATGAGACGTATTGCAGCTTTTGTAATCTGTATCCTGCTATTATGTAATGTTTTTGGAATGGTACTGCAGGCAGAAGGAATTTCAGCGGAAGGTCAATTATATGAGACAATTCAGGAAACGGAAACGATGACGGAACCACAACAGATGGAGTCTCAGGAGACTGTTCCGCAGGAGAGCGAGACGCAGACGGAAAGCGAGACGCAGACGGAAAGCGAGACGCAGACGGAAAGCGAGACGCAGACGGAAAGCGAAACGCAGACAGAAAGCGAGACGCAGACAGAAAGCGAGACACAGACAGAAAGCGAGACGCAGACAGAAAGCGAAACGCAGACAGAAAGCGAGACGCAGACAGAGAGCGAAACAGAAACAGAGAGCGAAACAGAAACAGAGAGCGAAACGGAAACAGAGAGCGAAACGGAAACAGAGACTGAAACGGAAACAGAGAGCGAAACAGAAACAGAGACGGAAAAGAATACACCTGAAATTGTAATGATGTATTTAGGACAGCCTGCAGAAGAAGACGTAGCACAGGCTATCGTTTTTCAGGTGGATTTGGCGGGAGGAGCTTTAGAAAATGCTTCTCTGTCCTATATAGATCCTGTTTCTGGACAGAATACAAATCTGTCTTGTGTCGAGATTGCAGAGGACTATATTGCTTTCTTGGCAGAAGGAAACCTTTTAAGTCAGGGAGATCTTCAGACACTTTCCTTAACGATCAATGGAAAAGAGACAAGCTGTTCTATTCCTGAATTTATCAGCAGTCAGGAAACGGCATCTGGGTCATTTCAGGAAGAGGGCACAGTAGAAACAGCGCAGTACAGTGCCGAGACCACAGGGCTTGTGGCATCTGACGCTTCTCAGATCGGAAGCATCATGGCAGCAGCAGGTGCGCAGGGAGAAAACGCAGCTGTCTCCAGAGCCGGCGGCAATGTTGTAGTCGTATTAGACCCAGGACATGGCGGATATGATGGAGGAGCTACCCGTACATGGAATGGTGTGACCTATATTGAAAAAGACATTGCCCTGAAAATTTCACAGGCTACAAAAGAAGAACTGGAGACATATGAAGGTGTCCGCGTCTATATGACAAGAACGTCTGATGTCTATGTTGGATTAAAAGAGAGAGTAGATTATGCAGTTTCTGTAGGTGGTGACGTATTAGTAAGTCAGCATATCAATTCGACTGCTCAAAATGAGACAACTGTCTCTGGAGCGCTTGTCTATGTATCTACTGGAAAATATCGGCCGGATGTAGCAAATGAGGCAAAAGAAATTGCAAATGAGATTCTTTCAAAGCTGAGCAGCATAGGGCTGAAGAATATGGGATTTTTAACTCAGGAAAGTGATGACGGCGGTAAATATCCTAATGGACAGCCTTCAGATTATATGGCAATTATAAGATACGGAATTCTTGCCAATCTTCCAAGCATGATTGTGGAACACGGATTTGTGAGCAATCCTGCTGACTGCGAAAAATATTATGGAAGTGATGCGAAGATCAGGGCTTTAGGCGTCGCAGACGCTCAGGCGATTGCGGAATATTACGGTTTGAAAAAGAAAAATACAGGGACAATCCGTCCAGGATTTAATGTAGTCAATGGAAAGACGAGATACTATACAGAAGATTTGAAGATGGTCAAAGGATGGTATCGAATTGATGGAGATTTATATTATTTCAACCGTTATGGTACAATGCTGACAGGACGCTGGAAACTGCCTGATGGGTATTATCATCATTTTCATTCAGATGGAGTTGTAAAATCCGGATGGAATACGATTAATGGAAAAAAATATTTTATGAACAGCAAAGGAGTCATGCAGTTTGGATGGCTGAAATATGGCACAAAGTGGTATTATCTCCAAAAAGATGGGTCAATGGCGATCAGCAAACACCTGAAACTAAATGGAAAATATTACTATGTAAACCGGTATGGGCGCCGCGTGAGCGGATGGCTGACTCTGGGAAGCAGCAAACTTTATTATGACAGCAATGGAGTACGCCAGCATGGCTGGGTGGATATTGGAAATGAGAGATATTATTTCCGGACTGCAAATGGTCATATGGTCAAAAACTGTTGGTCACAGTCAAATGGAAAACGGTATTATCTGAAATCAGACGGAACGATGGCAAAAGCAGAAAATTTATATATAAATGGAAGATGGTATCGCTTTTCAAGTTCTGGCGTATGTCTGAATTATTAAATTAATAGAAAATAGATTGATGAGGGAGAAATGAGTATAGTTTGGAAGGCAATAATGCTGCTGCTGGCAGCAGGGATTTTCCCGATGTGTCTGGGAATGTGGTGCACACACTGGGGAAAAGAAAAGGATGGATTGATTTTAAATTATATAAGCGGATGGCTTTTTATACTTGCATGGTTTGAGATCTTCTGTGTGCCGATGACACTGCTGGGACTGCCATACCATATCCTGCGTCTGGTCTGCCATATCTTTTTTTCAGCTATGGCAGCGGCGGCAGCCATTGCATTTCGCCATCAATTACTGCAGATTATAAAGAGAGCGGGAGAGGCGATAAAAAATGTAAACTTCTGGGGCGTGATTGCAGCAGCAGCAGTTGCCGTGCAGATCTTTATTCTTGTATTTTATGTACATGAGGATGCCGATGACGCTTTTTACGTTGCAACGGCAGCCACAACGCTGAAGACGGATTCCATGTACCGTTTTTCCAGCTACACGGGGATGCCTTTAAATGGATTGCCGATGAGATATGCTCTGTCAGCATTTCCGATTTTTACAGCATACTTTGCAGAGCTGATTTATATTCATCCGACAATCACAGCCCATACGATTTTTCCGGCTGTGTTGATTGCAGTCGCTTACCTGATTTATTATCAAATGGGAAAAGAGCTGACCGGAGATAAGAGAAAAGCAGCTTTTTTTGTCACAGTGATCAGTTTTTTGAATGTATTTGGAAATTTCAGCATCTATACCTCTTCCAGTTTCCTGCTGTTTCGGATCTGGCAGGGAAAGGCGATTCTGGCGGCGATTTTGATACCGGCCATCTTTTTATTTGCGTTTCGCATCTATGAGAGAAAGGAAAATCAGTCGGAGTGGATTACGATGTTTCTTCTGATGTGTTCCTGCTGTATGGTATCCTCAATGGGAGTCGTGCTGGGGCCGCTTGTCTTGGGAGCTTTTTCCCTCGCAGAATTAATCCGCACAAGAAAGATTCTGACAGTTCTGCCGGCTGTCGTGTGCCTGATTCCGCCTGTTGTCTTAGGCGGAATTTATCTGATACGATAGGGGGATGCTGTATGATAAATCATTTTGAGACGGCAATACAGGCATTTTGGCAGTATTTTGCCGATGGATGGTATTTTTTCTTTATGATTGCAGCATTGCTGTATATTTTGATCCGCAGGCACACAAGACGAAAGGCAGGGCTTTTTGCATATGCAACGATTGTACTGCTTCTTCTGATCTTCAATCCATTTGTGGCTGCTGTGATTGAGAAGATGCTGGAAGGAAACGTTTACTGGAGAGTCTTCTGGACATTGCCGCTGCTTCCTGTGATCGCATATGTGGTGACAGACGCTGCATGGGAGAGAAGAGAATGGTTTATGCGTCTTCTGGCATGTATCATATTTTCAGGAATTATTATGATTGGCGGTAAATGCATTTATACGCAGGAGAATTACACAAGGGCAGAAAACACATATAAAATTCCAGATCAGGCAGCTGGTGTGTGCGAGCTGATTCTAAAAGACGGAGCAGAGGGAAGAGCAATCGTTCACCCTGATCTTATCACATATATCCGTCAATATTCAGCAGATGTGACTATGCTGTACGGCAGAAGAGGCTATTCTTCCAATCTGGTCCGTGTCATGGATGCTTTGCAGCAAGAAGTTATTGATGTTGCGTATCTGGAAAAAGTAGCAAAATATTATGAATGCCCTTACATTGTGGTAAAGGCAGATGCACTTTTTGAATGTATGCCGGAGGAAGCAGGCTGGACGCTTTTAGGGGATACGGGAATGTATCGTGTTTATAAGAGAATGTAAGAAGAACCAGTAAAAAGGACATTTCCAGCGATTTATAAAAGCAGGAAATGTCTTTTTTATTGTTTTTTTACGAAGTTTGTTCTATAATGGGATCAGCTTAAAAGGCAAGACGGCAGAACAGAGCATTTTCAGATCCTGATTCTGTCCCCCCTTTCATATGAAAATTAATACAGAAATGAGGTTATATGTTTGGAGCGAAGAGAACAATATAAACGGTTAATTATGTTTTTTGCCTCTGCACTTATCATGGGAATACAGACAGGATTGTTTGCTTATGTGTGGTTTCAGCAGTATAATGACCAGGCAATCATTAAGATTAAGTATTTTTATAGGGGAAACTGGGCGCTGATTGCTCTGTATGGAGTGATTCTGTTTTTATTTTTAAAAGTTTTTGGCGGTTTTAAAGTAGGTTATTTAAGAGTAGTGGAGGTTTTGTTTTCACAGGTGATCTCTGTCTTATTCACGAATGCGATTGCGTATTTGCAGCTGGCTTTGATTGGCCGATGGAAGTTCCTAAGCCATATAGAGCCTATGATCTGGCTGACGTGCGTGGAACTGCTCGTTGTCTTTTTGTGGACGGTGTTCATGAGATGGATTTACAGTCGTATTTATCCGCCGAGAAGTATGCT
Source organism: Clostridiales bacterium (assembly GCA_018366495.1). Classification (GTDB taxonomy): domain Bacteria; phylum Bacillota; class Clostridia; order Lachnospirales; family Lachnospiraceae; genus JAGZHZ01. The sequence continues at coordinate 66,048 of JAGZHZ010000002.1, read as the reverse complement.
GTTTATCTATGGGGATTACAGTCCGATCGAGCTGATGGAGAAAATGTCAAAAAGAGAGGACAAATATGAGATTTCTGAGGCGGTTCACTTAAGTCTGGGAGAAAAGAGAATCAAAGAAAGAATCAATGACTATCATGCCGTTGTTTTGTGCGATATGCCTGCCCATGAAAGAAATCTGTATCTGAAATATTGTTTTGAAAAAGATATCCGGTGCTATTCTGTCCCAAAGATTTCAGATATTATGATTATGAGCTCGGATAAGATACATCTGTTTGATTCGCCTCTTCTGCTGTTTCGAAACAGAAGACTGACGATTGAACAGCAGATCTGCAAGCGGGCATTTGATCTTATCTGTTCTCTGACGGGACTGATTCTGGCATCTCCGATTATGATTTTGATTGCAATATTGATCAAGGCGTATGACAGAGGACCTGTTTTTTACAAACAGGATCGTTTGACGACGGACGGACGCATTTTTCAGGTATACAAATTTCGGAGTATGCGGGTAGATTCCGAGACATCGGGGGCAAGACTTGCAATGAAAGGGGACAGCCGTATCACACCGATCGGACGTGTTTTAAGAAATATTCATTTTGATGAACTTCCACAGCTTTTTAATATCATAAAAGGAGATATGTCTTTAGTCGGACCAAGACCGGAACGACCGGAGATTGCGGCACAGTATACGAAAGAGATTCCGGAATTTCCTTATCGTCTGAAAGTAAAAGCAGGACTGACAGGATATGCACAGGTATATGGGAAATATAATACGACTCCGTATGATAAATTAAAGCTGGATCTGACATACATTGAGAATTATTCTTTTTTACTCGATATACAGATTCTGATGACAACATTTAAGATTTTATTCCAAAAAGAAAATACAGAGGGTGTGGAACAGTGGCAGGTGACTGCAGCTACGAAAGAGAAGCAGAAGAATCCAGAAAAAAACAGGACAGAAAAGGGATGGCAAAATGAAAAATAAACCACTTGTCTCAGTAGTGATACCGGCGTATCGGTGCAGTGAGACGATCAAAAAAACGATTGATTCTGTACTGATACAAAAAGCTGATTTTGAAATTCTGGTTCTGTCGGATGGATATGATGAAAAACTGGACTGCGTGATGGAAGAATATCAAAAAGATGATCGGATACGCTACATGAAAAACAGTACAAATATAGGGGCGGCTGCCACAAGAAACAAAGGAGTTAAAATGGCAAAAGGGAGATATATTGCCTTTTTAGATGCAGATGACTGGTGGGCGAAAGACAAATTACAGTGTCAGCTTGACTTGATGAAAAGATCAGATGCAGTTTTATGTGCGACAGCTCGTGAACTTTTGACTCCAGATGGGAAAAAGACAGGAAAAGTGATTCCTGTCCCAGAAAAAATCACATATAAAAAGCTGCTTTCCCACAACTGCATTGCATGTTCTTCCGTACTGATTAAAAAAGAAGCAATGGAAGCAGTGCCGATGGAGCATGATGATTGCCATGAAGACTATTTGACATGGCTGAAGATTTTGAAACGATATGGGGATGGCTGCGGAGTAAATCGGCCGTTTTTGAAATACAGACTGAGCAGTACTGGAAAATCAGGAAATAAGATGAAGGCCGCAAAGATGACATGGAAAGTATATCAGTATATGGGATTTTCACTGCCTCAGTCTGCTCTTTGTTTTGTCCGCTATGCGTTTCACGGCGTGTGGAAATATGCAGCGGCAGCCATGAGAAAGAGCGGATTGTGAATGTTTGCTTTACTTCAAAATATTGCTATGATATAATAGGGCGAATAAAAAGGGAAGCAAATGATTTTTGAATGGAGCGATTATGGAAAAAATATTAACAGTAGTAGTTCCTACTTATAATGTAGAAAAATATCTGGAAGAATGTCTGTCGTCCTTTGCACTCCCCAAATGGAAGGAGAAACTGGATGTTCTGATTGTAGATGACGGGTCAACCGATCATTCTTCGGAGATTGCAGAAAAATTTGTGAAAGATATGCCAGAGATTTTTCGGGTGATTCACAAAGAAAACGGAGGCCACGGGTCTACCATCAACTGCGGGCTGCGAGAAGCCATGGGAAAATACTTTAAAGTAGTGGATTCTGACGACTATGTAAAGCGAATGCCGTTTGAGAATCTGATGAAATGCCTGAGCGCAACCGAGTCCGATCTCGTAGTGACAAATTATTATTGGCTGGCAGATGGGACGCATCGTGTGAAAGCAGAGAGAAAACATCCATTTCAGGATGTGGAATATGGTCGGGAGTACAGATTCTCAGAAATTGGAAGCGATGCTTACTTTAAGATGCACGCAGTGACATTTAAAACAGAACTGCTCAGAAAATATATGCCGAAACTGGATGAACACTGCTATTATGTGGATATGGAATTTGTCCTGTTTCCGATTCCTTATATAGAGACGGTGACGTGTCTGAATGAATATGTATACCGCTATCGGATTGGGCTTCCGACACAGAGCATGAACTTAAAAGGAATGCAGCGGCATGAAGAAAATTTTGACCGTGTTCTGACAAGACTTTTACATTATTATACAGAACAAAGAGATCATGATATTCCGCAATATTATCTGAATTATATAGAAAATATTCTGGCGCGTATGGTGACGAGCCGGTTTAAGATATTTTTAAGTTATCCGATCAGCCGCGAACAAAGAAAAAAGATGATGCAGTTTGACCGAATGGTGAAAAAAGAATACCCGATTATTTACGGAAAAGTGACAAACAGAGCTGTCCGGATGCTGCGCACCTCTTCTTTTTATCTTTATCCTGCGGCAAAAACAGTATTTGACATTTCAGAAAGGTGGAAAAGCAGATGGATGCATTAAAATCAGAAATTCAGACATTTTATAAATACAAGGACCTTGTCATTCAGCTGGTATCAAGAGATTTAAAATTGAAATACAGAAGAAGTTTCCTTGGATATGTCTGGAGTGTTTTAAACCCGTTATTGATTATGATCGTTATGACGATTGTATTTTCAACAATGTTTGACAAACACATTGAAAACTTTCCGGTCTATCTTTTGACGGGACGAACATTATTTGAATTTATGACAACTTCTACAAATGCAGCAATGAGATCAATTATAGCGAATGCTTCACTGATTAAAAAGACGTATGTGCCGAAGTATATTTTTACATTCGCAAAAGTGACAAGCTGTCTTGTAGACTTTGTACTTTCTCTTGGCGCTCTTTTAATTGTAATGATTGCGACAAGAGCAAAATTTACACCATATTTTTTCTTATTCCCTCTTGTAGTGATTCAGATTTATATTTTCTGTATGGGATTAGGACTGTTTTTGGCACAGGCAAACGTATTTTTCAGAGATATGCAGTACATTTATAAGGCAATCACGACAGCGTGGATGTATTTGTCTGCTATCTTTTATCCTCTTGCTTCCCTGCCGCTGCAGCTTCAGAATTTTATCAAAACATTTAACCCGTTATATTACTATATTCAGCAGTTCCGAGATTTCATCTATGAAGGACATATGACAGAGCCAAGAGTGTTTATTATGGGATGGATCATTGCATTTGTGATGCTGGGAATAGGCGCCTGGACATTTAAACGGTCACAGGATCGTTTTATCTTATATATCTAAAGAAAATGGTGGGAATATGGAAGAAAAGTATATCATTGAAGTAAATGATCTTACAATCCGCTTCAATCTGGCAAGCGAGAAAGTAGATAATCTGAAAGAATATTTTGTTAAATTGGTGAAAAAAGAATTGATGTTTCAGGAATTTCTTGCCCTGAAGGATATCAATCTAAAGATAAAAAAAGGGGAAGCGTGGGGTCTGATTGGAACAAATGGTTCTGGAAAGTCTACGCTGCTCAAGGCAATCAGCGGAATCATGAAACCGTATAAAGGGGAAGTGATTGTGCGAGGGGAGATTGCTCCTCTGATCGAACTTGGAGCAGGATTCGATATGAATCTGACAGCAAGAGAAAATATTTATCTGAATGGAACCGTTTTAGGTCATTCTAAAAAATTTATGGATGAGCATTTTGATGAGATTGTGGAATTTGCAGATCTGAATAAGTTTTTGGATTCCCCGATCAAAAACTTTTCCTCTGGTATGAAGGCGAGACTCGGATTCTCAGTGGCAACAATGGTTAATCCCGATATTTTGGTGGTGGATGAGATTCTGGCGGTCGGAGATGCACGTTTCAGAAAAAAATGCAATCAGCGTATGACGCAAATGCTCAGCGGAGGCACGACACTTTTATATGTTTCACATAATATTGATTCTGTAAAAAAACTGTGTGATCATGCAATATGGATTAACAAAGGTCAGCAGATGATGGCAGGAGATGTAAATACTGTCTGTGATGCCTATATGGAAGCACTGGAACAGGATAAGAAGTAGGGTGAGAGAGATGATAGAACTGCAGAAACTGCTTTTTCCTGCTAAAATGGAAAAAGAAAAGAGAGCATTATATTATGACAGCAAGGAAAAACTGGAATATGGACCTGCAAATGGAGAGATCTTTTTGCAGGATGGTCAGAAAATTGTATTTGATACGTATCTGAACAGTTTTTCTGCGGGAAAATGGAAGAAATACACGATGGTAACGGAAGTTTCTCTGAAGATGATTTTTCAGGGAAAGTTCCGTATTGTCTTATATCACAAATTTTTGCACCAGGGCGTATGTCATACAAAAAAAATTTCAGAGCAGATTATTGAAGCAGAAAAAAAAGAAGAAAAAATACTGGAATTTGGCACATTGGAGAAAACGGGAATTTTTTACTTCTCATGCAGGAGCATAGGAGGAACAGGAATCCTGTACGGAGGAGCATATGTTACAAAAGATGTCCACAGAAGACGCGTTCATCTGGGGCTGAACATCTGCACATTTAAAAGAGAGGCATATGTGGAGCGAAATATGAAAATTCTGCGGAAAGCCTTTTTGGAGAATCCGGATTCAGAACTGTATGGAAAGATCTCTGTCTATATTGCGGATAATGGTCAGTCTCTCCCGGAAGAAATCAGTCAGATTCCAGGCATTTTTGTATTTAAGAATAAAAATGCCGGAGGGGTCGGAGGATTTACAAGGGGAATATTGGAATGTCACGATAAAGTGACGCATGTTGTGATGATGGATGATGATGCAGTAATTCTGCCGGCTTCGATTGAGCGTACGTATGCGTTGTTGACACTGCTAAAAGAGAGATATCTCGACTATACAATCGGAGGCGCGCTTATGAGACTGGATACTCCGTATATTCAATATGAATGTGGGGCACAATGGAACAGCGGTAATATCTATGCGCTGCATCATAACTGGGATATGCGCGATAAGATGCTTGTACTGAAAAACGAGCTGGAACATGAGCAGGTGGAATATACTGGCTGGTGGTACAGCTGTGTTCCTGCCAGAATGATCGAAAAAGAAAAGCTTCCTCTTCCGATTTTTATTCATCGGGATGATATCGAATATGGGATACGGACAGGAATTGGTTTCCTATTTTTGAATGGCATCTGCGTGTGGCATGAGGCGTTTGAGAATAAGATGCCGGGGACGCTGGAATATTATGATATCCGAAACCTGGCGATTGTAAATGCCATTCACGATCGAAAATATGGGAAACGCCAGTTTAAACAGATTCTGTTTAAATGGGTCAGCGGCAATGTTGCCAGATATCGCTATCAATATGTAGATTTAAACTTAAGAGGAGCCATTGATTTCTGCAAGGGAATTGACTGGCTGGAACAACAGGATGGACAGCTTCTGCACCAAAAAGTCTCAGCACTCAATTATAAGGCGAAACCGCGGCAGGAACTGAAAGGTCACTGGGGGCTGGAGGAGAAAGACCTGTATCCGGATCAGTCTGCAAAGATTCAAAAAGAAGAGAGCATCAGTCATCAGAGAAAAATACTTCAAATCTTGACTTTAAACGGATATTTTTTGCCTGCAAAACGAGGGAAAGCACTTGTTGTTACGCCATATGACAATGTCTATCGCTTATACAGAGCGGATAAAATTGTGTTTATGGATCAAAATGGCAATGGAGTGGCAGTAAAGAGAAGTCTGCGGCAGTTTTTTGAATGCTACAGAAAGCTTTTTAAAGTAATGCGCTATATTGACCGCCATTATGAGACAGCAAAGGAACAGTACAGAACTCGCTACAGGGAATTGACGGAAGAGAACTTCTGGAACCATTATCTGAATTTGCAGGATAATCAAAAAGATATAAAAAAATAAAAAAATGAGAAGAGAGGAAAGTGGAAGGATGAAATTGACAAAACTTCAGAACATTATATTTCCAGCGCACAAGCGGTTTATTCCTTATACAAAAATGTTTTACTACGGCGAAGGAATGGAACAGAGTGCAGATAAAGAATATTGGGGAATTGCCGAATATCATGCGGTAGATTTTGCAGCTTACTTTAATTCTTTTTCAATCAAAAAATGGATGAAGTATACGAAAATTGATAATGTGAAGATTTGCCTTACAATGAAAGGAAGCTTTAAAATCCGGATCAGCGGATATTATATGAACAGAGGACCTTTCCAGGAAGAGGTACTTTCTGAGCAAAGTTTTGATCTGGATGAGAAAAAGGAACTGATTTTGGATATTCCACAAGTGAGCGACCAGGTGACGATTGTAGGATTTCAGATTGTAGGATATAAGAACTGCTGTCTGTACAGCGGATACTATGCAACAGAAATCGCAGAGGAAGAAAAAAGAGAAGTGCGTCTGGCGCTTGCGACGACGACTTTCAAAAAAGAAGATTTTATTCTGCCAAACATTCAGCTGTTAAAGGATGAAATTTTGAACTCTGAAGATGAGATGGCAAAAAATTTCTATGTGCACGTCATTGACAACGGAAGAACTCTCAACAAAGAAGAATTGGAATGCGATCATTTATGGATTCATCCAAATCCAAACACAGGAGGATCAGGAGGATTTTCACGCGGAATTATCGAGGCAAATCTGCAGGAGAAACCGGCAACACACGTTCTTTTGATGGACGATGATGTGATTATTCTGCCGGAAAGTCTGAAAAGAACATATCGACTGCTGACACTTTTAAAAGAAGAATATAAAGACCATTTTATCAGCGGTGCTATGCTGTACTATGAGCGCATGAATGAACAGCATGAAGATATCGGATATGTACATGATGACGGTTCCTATGGACCGCTGAAACATCGCCTCGATATGCAGCGTCTCGATGCCGTTGTGCGAAATGAGGAACCGTGGCCAAAAAGAAAAAATCAATATGCTGGCTGGTGGTACTGTTGTATTCCGACAACGATTGCAAGACTGGATAATCTGCCTCTGCCTCTGTTTGTGAGAGGGGACGATGTAGAATACAGTCTGAGAAATCATGCGAAATTTATTACAATGAACAGTATCTGTGTATGGCATATGGGCTTTACACTGAAATTTAATGCTGCGATGGAATTATATCAGGTACATAGAAACAGCCTTGCGATTCAGGCTGCAAGCGGTATCTGCCAGAATATTGACTTCGCAGAGAGAATGAGAAAATTTACGAGAGTCGAGCTGCTCAGATTTAACTACAACAGTGCGGAGCTATTGATGGATGCAGTGGACGACTATCTGAAAGGACCGGCATTTTTTGAAAAGCCAGACGGAGAGCGTATTTTAAAAGAAAAAGGAGCAAAGAATGAAAAATTTGAGCCTCTTTCTAAATTTAAGAATATACCGGTTGACCTGGATGCCGTATACGGTGACGGACCACGGGGAAGAATGGAAAAATTGATTTACCGTCTGACATTCAATGGTCTGTTCTGTCCGGATTTTCTGCTGAAAAAGGAGCCTGTTGTGATTGCGTATGATTGGTTCTATGCACCGCACAGACAGTATCTGAGAAAGAAACTGCTGGCAGTAAATCCGCATATGCAGACGGGAGCAATCCGTACGCTTGACAAGAAGCGTGGAAAAGCGCTGCTGAAACGATACAGAAAGACATTTAAAGAGATTGAACAGCGCCAGAAAAATATCAGAAAGAAATATCAGGATAGAAGAGCATATATGACTTCCTATGAATTTTGGAAAAAATACTTAGGAATCTAGCAGAATGAAATATAGAAAGTCCCCCGCTTCCGCAAGACGAATGGGCAGGGGACTTCCATTTATCTGCTTATAAGATCGGATAAAAGAGGAAATGCGATGAATAATATCAGGCAGTTAAAAGAAAATGAATGTACCGGATGCGGAAGCTGCTATGACAGCTGTGCGGAAAAAGCAATTATGATGAAATCGGATGGAACAGGATTTTATTACCCTGATGTCAATGAAAATCTGTGCAAGGAATGTGGAAAATGTCTCAGTGTCTGTCCAGCTTTACAGAAATTAAGTCCCCAGTCGGAGCCGATGCAGCTTTTTGCAGCATATGCGCCGGAAAAGACATGTGAAAACAGTGCATCAGGAGGAATTTTTCCCCTTCTCGCAAAAAAAGTGATACAAGACGGAGGCGTCGTCTGCGGATGCGGATGGAACGAGCGATTTCAGGCAGAGCACCAGATTATCGAGAAAGAGGAAGATATCTGGAAGCTTCAGGGATTAAAATATGTGCAGAGTGATACGAAACATATCTATGAGACAATTCGGAACTATCTGAATCAGAAAAGGACAGTGCTATTTTGCGGAACGCCGTGCCAGACCGCAGGACTTTTAAACAGCACAAAGGAAAGAGAATATTTGATTACAGTCGATTTTGACTGCATGGGTGTCAGCTCTCCCTGCATTTTTGAAAAATATAAAAAAGAGGTTCTTGAGGGAAGAAAAATCAAGAAAATTTCTTTTCGCAGCAAAAAGGTATCCGGATGGTTTTCTGCGATGGCAGCAGAGTTTGAAGACGGAAGCGTGTATCACCGCTCAAAAGATCAGGACATTTTGCTGAAAGCCTATTTTGAGAGACTGGATATCCGAAAATGCTGTGAAAGCTGTTCCTATCGCACATGGAAAAGAGTGTCAGATCTGACTCTGGCTGATTTTTGGGGAATTGAACGGTATGATGAATCTTTTGCAAATCATGCCGGTGTCTCAGCTGTATTTGTCAATACAGAAAAAGGAAAAAAACTGTTTGAAAATGTGAAAGAGAAACTGGAAAAAGTAAAAGAGGTCTCTTTGGAGTATGCCAAAGAAGAAACAAAGCTTCTGAAAAATCAAGAGATGAAAAATCCGGAAAGAGAACGTTTCTACGAGCTGGCATCTAGGACATCACTTCAAAAAGCATACGTCTATGCTTCAGAAAAAAAATATGATGTGGGAATCATGGGAGTATGGTTCGGATGCAACTATGGAAGCTTGATGACCTATTATTCTCTTTACCGTCTCATCCAGTCATTTGGATTATCTGTTCTCATGATTGATAAACCGAAAGTGATGGAGAACGACCCTGAATTGGGAGACAATCATGCCAGAAGATTTTCACTTAGTCATTACCGTGATATTGCGCCTTCCATGCCGATATGGGCGCTGAAAGAGCTGAACAGACAGTGCGACAGTTTTGTGATTGGATCAGATCAGGTTTGGAATTATGGGATTTCCTCAAATTTTGGACGCAGTTTCTTTTTTGACTTTGTGGAGAATGACAAAAAGAAGATTGCATATGCAGCCTCATTCGGACATGAAACGTTCTATGCCCCTGTAGTTGAGATCGGAACGACAAAAGGATTGCTGGAGCGTTTTGATGCGATTTCTTTAAGAGAGGCTGACGGTGTCCGGATTGTCAATGAAACATTCGGCCTGAAAGCGGAGCGTGTCCTGGACCCTGTTTTTGCCGTTCATCCGGGAATTTTTGACGAGATTGCAGCAGAATCGAAGCGAAAGAAAGAAAATGATTACATTGCGACATACATTCTGGATCCGACTCCGGAAAAGAGAGAAGCTATTTTATTTGCATCCAGGACATTAAATAAAAAGGTAATCAACATGGTAGACGGTATGCCGTGGAACTTTGAAAGAAACCGTGATAATCTAGGACTTGACAATGTGGTGGAGAATCTGGAAGTACAGGATTGGATCTTTTATCTGAAAAACAGCAGTTTTGTCATTACAGATTCCTGCCATGGCGCAAGTTTTGCGATCCTGTTCCAGAAAGATTTTGTATGTTTTGGAAATCCACAAAGAGGAATGTCACGTTTTTATTCTCTTTTGGATCTGTTTCAGATGCGGGATCGTATGTTGATGAATCCGGCGGATCTGGAACGACGGCGAGAGCTGCTGGAGCATATGGATTATACACAAAGCAGAAGAATCTTAAACGAAGAGAGAAAAAGAAGCAGAAAATGGCTGCATGACGCACTGTTTCTGCCAAAATCAGTTGATTATCTCACTGCGTACGAAAAGACAGACAGCAGAATAACGCCAAAACCAGATCAGGCGTATCATGTCGTTATTCCGAAACAGGAAGAAATCAAACAGCAGGTGAAAAGAGTGCATAAGCCTGTGAAAAATGCACTCCACAAAATAAAAAGAAAGATCATTAAAAAGTGACAGGAGGATTTTTATGAAATATGATTATTTAATAGTTGGGGCTGGACTGTTTGGAAGTGTATTTGCATATGAAGCGAAAAAAAGGGGAAAAAAATGTCTTGTGATCGACAAACGCAGCCATATCGGAGGAAATATCTACTGTGAAAATATAGGCGGAATCAATGTTCACCGCTATGGTGCGCACATTTTCCATACCAGTAATAAAGAAGTATGGGACTACATTAATCAGTTTGCAGAATTTAACAACTATATCAATTCTCCGATTGCAGTCTATAAAGATGAATTGTACAATATGCCATTTAACATGAATACATTCAGCAAACTGTGGGGAATTCGCACACCGGACGAAGCAAAGGCAAAGATTGCAGAGCAGATTGCAGAGCTGAATATCACAGAACCGAAAAATCTGGAAGAGCAGGCGCTGTCTCTCGTCGGAAGAGATGTATATGAAAAACTGGTCAAAGGATATACAGAAAAACAGTGGGGAAGACCATGTACGGAACTGCCGTCCTTTATCATTAAACGGCTGCCGCTGCGTTTTACTTACGACAATAACTATTTTAATGACCGCTATCAGGGAATTCCGATGGGCGGATATACAAAAATTGTAGAAAAGATGTTGGACGGAATTGATGTGAAACTGGATACGGACTATTTTGAGTTTATCCAGAACAATCAGGACGTGGCAGAAAAAACGATCTTTACCGGTATGATTGACGAATTTTATCACTATCAGCTCGGCACTCTGCAGTACCGTACCGTACGGTTTGAGACAGAAGAATTAGACTGCGAAAACTACCAGGGAAATGCTGTTGTGAACTATACAGACAGAGAAGTTCCTTACACAAGAATTATCGAGCATAAGCATTTTGAATTCGGAAAACAGAAGACGACCGTTATTTCAAGAGAATATTCTTCCGAGTGGAAGCCGGGAATTGAGCCATATTATCCGATCAATGACGAGAAAAACAACAGTCTGTTTGAAAAATATAGAGAACTGGCTGACAAAGAGACGAATGTCATTTTTGGAGGAAGACTTGGAAACTATAAATATTATGACATGGACAAGGTAATAGAGGCTGCGCTGGAACTTGTGAATAAAGAATTAAACTAGAAAGGAAGTAATATGAGTAGATTTATCACTCCAAAGGATGTAGGGCAAGAAAAGTTTGATGCGGCAATCTATGGCGTGTGGAAGGGAGAAAATTATGGCGGTATTGCCACATATTATGCACTGTACCGCTGTATTACGTCACTGGGGCTTTCTGCTGTGCTGATCAGCCCGGAGATGAAACAGGAGGGAAAGGAAGAGCGCCCTTTCACTCATTCCGATAAATTTGCAGAACAGCACTATGAGGCAATCACGAAAGATTTTTCTTACTATGATCTGGAAAAACTGAATGAATGCTGTGATACATTTGTGATGGGATGCGATCAGATCTGGAATTATGGAATCAGCAGAGGATTTGGAAAGAGCTTTTATCTCCATTTTGCAGATGACGATAAACGTTTAATCTCGTATGCTTCCTCATTTGGCCATGCCGTCTCATTTACTCCTTATGATGAAGCAAAAGAGATCGAATCTTTGTTCCGAAGATTTGATTTTCTGTCTGTGCGTGAGACAGGAGCAGTTTCTGTCTTAAAAAAAGAATTCGGCGTGGACGCTGTGCGGGTGCTGGATCCTGTATTTCTGGCAGATCCGAAGATTTTTGATGAAATTACAGAAGAGTCTTCTCACAGAGAAGAGGAAAAGTATCTCGTTTCCTATATCTTAGATCCGACACCAGAAATCAGAGAAGCGCTTCAGTATGCGGCAAAGAAACTGAATCTAAAGCTTATCAATATGCTGGATGGAATTCAGGCAAAATTTGAGAATAACAAAGAAAAATTAAATCTGGAAAATGTCGTGGAAGGTCTGGAGACACAGGATTGGCTGTATTATTTAAAACACAGTGAATTTGTCATCACAGATTCCTGCCATGGTGCAAGTTTTGCACTCGTCTTTCAAAGACCGTTTGTCTGTATTGGAAACAGGGGACGCGGCCTGGATCGTTTTGAAAGTTTGACAAAACTGTTCCAGATTGAAGACCGCTATATTTTAGATCCGAAGAAAATTATGGAGGATGAACGTCTGCTGACTCCGATGGACTATGATAAGATTCAGCAAATCATGGAGTCTGAAAGGGAGCGTTCCTGGAAATGGCTGAAAAATGCGCTGTCCTATAAAAAAGAAATACCTGAAAAAATTGGACAGAGCAAGCAGACACGGCGCACCGGATATATGATTCAGAAGCTGGATCAGCTGAAAAAAACGATGATTGAGAGAGAACTGGAGCGGGGGACAACTGTCTATCTTCCACTGTTTGAACCGGACTGGTCTGTAAAAATCCAGAAATGGGAGACAGACCACGTACTTGAGGAAGCATTGAAGATTCCGGCATATCTGGCGGATGCAGAGTTTAACTGGGAACAGATCAAAGATACTCTGGAAAAGAAAGAGAATGTGTTATTCGTTGGAACACAGTCTCATGTAAAGAAGCTGTATCAGCGCTTAGGAAAAGAGTATGAAAATCTGACTGTTGTGACGATACTGGAAAAAGAAAATATTCTGTCAAAAATCTGGAAACGATATCTGAAAGAAGTTCATGGCAGAAAAGAGATCGCTCAGATTGTTTTTTCTCTGGATGATGAGAAACCAATTCAGGTTATATATCAGGATGGGGAAAAGTATGAGAGAAAGAGAGACGATGATCTCTTTTTCAAGATTGCAGATTCTAACCTGGCAGCTCATGGCAGACCGGCTTATAAGATGAGAAGAGATGTGATGAGAAATCTGGGATGGATTCTGCCGGGAGACACTTTGGCAGAACAGAACTGGATTATTACAAACGGTACGGGGGCAGAACAGCTTTTTGAGCAGTACAAAGAAGAGTTTTCGGCGGAAAAATGGGAAGATTTTGCAAGAGAAGAATTTATAATCTGCAAAGACAGCAGCCATGGGGATCTTCCAAAAGCAGAACGAGACCATTTTAAAAATCTGATTTCTAAAAAGACATTAAAAGAGTCATGGCAGCTTGGAAAAGAAAGAAAATATGATGTCGGGATCTATGGCCCATGGATGAGCAGCAACTATGGAAGCATTCTGACGTATTATGCACTTTGCCGTACAGTGGAGTCCTTTGGATATGACGTCTTGATGATCGAAAAGGGAAAAGAGCGGTATGTGCAGAGAAAGGAAGCGTATACGGCATCCAGAAGATTTGCATATCAGAACTATACGGCAATTAGTCCGGTATATGACTATGTAAATCAGAGCAAGCTAAATGACCACTGTGAGACATTCCTGCTCGGATCAAACCAGGTCTGGAATTACGGTGTGGCAAAGGGATACGGTCTTGGATTCTATTTTGATTTTGTAAAAGAAGAGCGGAAAAAAGTGGCTTATGGCGCTTCTTTTGCCCATGCAAAATCGTTTATTCCGCCTTCAAAGTATACGCATATCATCAAACTGATGAAACAGTTTGATCACATTGCTGTAAGAGAACAGGGCGGGGCAAAGATCTTAAAAGATGAATTCCATCTTGACGGAACCGTTGTGCTGGACCCGGTATTTCTGGCTGATCCTGCTGTCTATGAGGAACAGATCCGCAAGGTAAAAAAGAAAGAAACAGAAAAATTCATGGTCTCTTACATTTTAGATCCGACACCGCAGTTAAATGAAGTATTGGCAGAGATCAAAGAAAAAACAGGATGGAAAGTGATCCTGCTGTCAGACGGAAATGGAAATGGATGGAAGAAGACAAAAAAAGTGATTGAAGATTCCGTCGGAACCGTTATAGAAGATGCCTCAGTGGAAGAGTGGCTGTATTATATGAAAAATTGTGAGTTTGTACTGACAGATTCCTGCCAGGGTACAAACTTTTCACTGCTGTTCCACAAGCCGATGGCTGTGATCGGAAATGAAAAAAGAGGAATTGTCCGTTTCCAGGAATTAGTCCGCACATTCGGTCTGGAAAAACGGTATGTGAAAAAGGCAGAAGAGCTGCTTGGAAATGAAGAAATTCTTCAGCCGATGGATTTTGACAGAATTGATCAGATCATAAAAGAAAGACGTGAGTTCTCACTTCAGTGGCTGAGACAATCGCTGAAAAAAGACGAGAGTGAGCCGAATGACATTCGTGCGATCGCAAAACGTCAGTGCTGCGGGTGCGGGGCGTGTGAGAACAGCTGTCCTGTTGATGCTATCACAATGGTACAGGATCAGGAGGGATTTTTCTATCCGGTTATCGATCAGGAGAAATGTATTCACTGCGGTAAATGTCTGAAGGCATGTCCGGCAGCGCATGAGAGAGATGTAAACTGGCAGATTCCAAAATGTTATGCCGCATATACAGAAGAAGCAGTCAGAGATGTCAGTTCTTCAGGAGGAATCTTCTCACTTGTCGCAGAAGATATTCTGGAAAAAGGCGGAGCCGTGTGCGGCGCTGCATTTGATGAGCAGTTTCATCTGGAACATACCGTTGTCTATGAAAAAGAAGGGCTTGCAAAACTGCGTGGTTCCAAGTATCTGCAAAGTACGTCAAAGCGGACGTACCGTGAAATCAAAAAGGTACTGGAGTCAGGAAAACCGGCGCTGTTCTGCGGATGTCCATGTCAGGTGGCGGGACTGTACGGATATCTGGGACGTGATTATGACAACTTATTTACGATTGATTTGATGTGCCACGGTGGTCCGTCACCGATGGTATTCCAGAAATACTTAAAGGAAGTCCACGGCGGCCATGAGATTACACACGTTGGATTCCGTGATAAAGACTACTTTGGATGGTCCACAGAGATGACGGTGAAGTATGCGGATGGAAAAGTGTACCGAAAGACAAGAGACAAAGACTTATTCTATCGGGCATTTCTGCCGTGTCTGTCTGTGCGTCCTCACTGTCAGATCTGCAAATATTCCCGTCTTTCCAGACAGGGAGACATGACACTGGCTGATTTCTGGGGTATTCAGAAATATAATCCGGATTACACGGATGGAAAAGGAACTTCGATTCTCGTTGTAAATAACAAAAAAGCAGATGAAATGTTAAAGACGATCAAGGTTCGTCTGAATTTATGTGAGCCGGCAAAATTTGAATATATTCTGACACATGGACAGCCGTTTGCAAAACCGTTTAAGACGTACAATCCAAAGAGAGACCGCTTTATGGAACTGATCCAGCAGACCACAATGGAAAAAGCAGTCAATGATACGGCTTCCGAGCATTATGATGTCGGAATTTATGGCGTGTGGCCGGGAGGAAACTATGGAAGCGTTATGACGTATTATTCCCTGTGCCGCGCCATTGAGGCGATGGGATACTCTGTACTGATGATTGAAAAGCCGCGGCTTTCTGAAAAGGATAAACCACATCCTCTTCTGCATTCCAGAAGATTTGCATATGAGAGATATAAAGCAATCAGCCCGATGTATTCTTTAAAAGAAATCGGAAAACTGAATCAGAGTTGTGATACGTTTGTGATCGGCTCGGATCAGGTCTGGAACTATGGCGTCAACCAGTGGTGCGGAAACAGCTATTATTTTGATTTCGCAGAAAAAGGAAAGCGACTGATTTCCTATGCGGCATCATTTGGACACAGCCGTTCCTTCACGCCGCCGGAGAAGAGAGGAGAAGTCTCCAGATTGCTCGGCAGATTTACAGGTATTTCTGTGCGTGAAAGAAGTGCGGTCACCGTATTAAAGAAAGAATTTGGCGTGGATGGAGTTCAGGTATTAGACCCTGTCTTCCTGCCGGAAGATTCTGTCTTTGAAGAATTGATTGCAGATTCTGCCTGCCAGGAAAAAGAAAAATTTCTGCTTTCCTATATATTGGACCCGACACCGGAAATACGGCAGGCGCTTCAGTATGTGGCAAAGAAAAAGAATCTGAAACTGATCCATATTTTAGACGGTATACCGGGAACATTTGAAAAGAATAAGAAAAAAATGGATATGGATCACATTTTAAGCGATGTGCAGACAGAAGAATGGCTGTACTATCTGAAAAACTGTGAATTTTTAATCACAGACTCCTGTCATGGAGCAAGTTTTGCAATCCGTTTCCACCGACCGTTTATCTGCGTTTATAATAAACAGAGAGGACTGGACCGTTTTCTGTCTCTGGCAGATGTATTCGGACTGCAGAAACGTTTTATACCAAATGCGGGACAGATTATGAGCGATGAAAGCCTGCTCGGTGAGATTGACTATGACGCTGTCGACGAGATTATGAAGAGAGAAAGAGCGCGTTCTCTTACATGGCTTCAGGAAAAACTGGCGGAACCAGTTAAAGAACCGGCCGCTGTGAAGGTGAGAGGAGGAATCCGCACAATACAGGATATGATACCGCACAGTATCAAAAAGAAGATGCTTCCTCTGATTAAGGATACAAAATTCTATAAAAAATATATCAAGAAATAATAAAAAGAAGGGGCTGCAGAGCGTACTGTCTTCCAAATTGTCAGATTTTGGTCTGACTTTTTGGGGTGGTACAAAGAGCAGCCTCTTCTTAATATTTGATTAAAAAACAGAAAAGAACTTTGACGTGATTATATACATGGTGTAAGATTAAAAAAAGAGCAAACAAAAGAAAGGATGTTGAAACATGCTGTCAGTAATATTACCTGCCTATAATGAAGAAAAAATGGTAGGAAAAGCAGCAGAAGTAATTTCTGGAATTCTGGAGCAGGAGAATATTGAGTATGAACTGATCTTTGTAAATGACGGTTCCAAAGACAGAACCTGGGAGGAGATAAAAAAGGCAGCCGAAAAAAATATTCATGTGAGAGGACTTCTTTTTTCAAGAAATTTTGGAAAAGAATCTGCAATCTTTGCAGGACTTGCGGGGGCAGAAGGAGACTGCTGTGCCGTTATGGACTGTGATCTGCAGCATCCGCCCCAGACGCTTGTGGAAATGTACAGGCTGTGGGAACAGGGATATGAGGTCGTTGAGGGTGTGAAGAAAAGCAGAGGAGAAGAAAGCGCTCTGCACAAAGCAAGCGCAGGATTATTTTACCGTCTGATGACGATGGCAGTGAAGATTGATATGTCACGGGCATCCGACTATAAATTGCTTGACAGAAAAGCAGTGGACGCACTGCTTGCCATGCCGGAGCGCAACGCATTTTTCCGTGCACTGTCATCTTGGATCGGATACCGCACCGCAACCGTAGAGTTTGATGTGCAGGAAAGAGAAGAGGGAGAGTCAAAATGGTCGACATGGTCGCTTGTAAAATATGCGGTCACAAACATTGCTTCTTTTTCAGCGGCTCCGATGCAGCTTGTCACGATTGCGGGTACTTTTGTCTTTTTCATGGCGGTTATTTTGGGAATACAGTCGCTTGTGCGCTATTTTTCAGGACACGCAGTAGAAGGCTTTACAACAGTAATTCTGCTGATTTTAATTATAGGAAGTATTGTGATGATCAGCCTTGGAATTATTGGATATTATATCGCCAAAATTTATGAAGAAGTCAAAGGACGGCCGCGTTACCTGATCTCCGCAAAAATCGGCAATGAAGGAAAAAGAGTTGAAGAAAAACAGGATGTTTGATATACTCTGTATACAGAAATAGAAGAAAGATTGGAACAGCAGTATCTTTGGATACTGCTTGTCTGCGTTCAAAAAGCAGATGAGAGAGAGGAAAAGAAAGGGAGGAGCAGGTTGGAAAAAATCACAGTAAAAATACCGAAAAAAGGAGAAAATTGTCGATGGAAACCTTGAGAAAGAATAAAAAACTGATGCTGTATCTTGCAAAGAATGATTTCCGGACAAAATATGCCGGTTCTTATTTCGGCATTTTCTGGGCTTTTGTGCAGCCTCTGATTACAATTTTATTATACTGGTTCGTCTTTCAGCTGGGATTTCGCAGTTCTGATATCGAAAATATACCATTTGTGCTCTGGCTGATGGCAGGTCTGATTCCATGGTTTTATTTTTCAGAATCGGTGATCAATGGGACGAACTGCTTTTTGGAATATAATTATCTTGTGAAAAAAGTAAAATTCGAGATCAAGATTCTTCCGATTGTAAAAATTATGTCGTCTTTATTTGTACATGGCTTTTTTGTGATTCTGCTTCTTGTCTGTTATGCGATTATGGGTCTGTTTCCAGGCATCATTGTGATTCAGCTGCTCTATTATTCAGCGGCAATGATCTTACTGTCGCTGGCTTTCTGTTATCTGACATCAGCGATTGCCGTGTTTTTCCGTGACACAACACAGATTGTTGGAATTATTATGCAGATTGGCGTCTGGATGACACCGATTATGTGGCAGTTTGAGACTATGCCGCTTCCGGGATGGCTGAAACAGATTTTTAAGCTGAATCCGATGTTCTATATCGTGCAGGGATACCGTGACACGATGATAGGAAACGTTTGGTTTTTTGAGCGGTGGAAAATTACAATCTATTTTTGGGTATTTACGATTTTGTTGTTTGTTGTGAGCCGGAAAGTATACCAGAGATTAAAGCCGCATTTTGCAGATGTATTATAAGACAGGAGAAAAAGAGATGAGTGATATTGCAATTTCTGTTTCTGACGTCTCAAAAGTATACAGCCTTTATGACAAACCGACTTTGAGATTTAAGGAAGCACTCAGTATTCATAAAAAGAGTTATCACAAAGAATTTCATGCACTGAACCATGTCTCATTTGAGATCAAAAAAGGAGAGATGGTGGGAATCATTGGAAAGAATGGTGCAGGGAAATCAACAATTCTGAAAATCATCACAGGTGTTCTGATGCCTACATCGGGAGATGTGACTATTGATGGAAAGGTTTCAGCACTTTTGGAGCTTGGAGCCGGGTTTAACCCAGAATATAACGGGATTCAAAATGCGTATCTGAGCGGGACCATGATGGGATTTTCTGAGGAAGAAATGGAAAAGAAACTTCCGGAAATTTTAAAATTTGCTGACATCGGAGATTTTATCAAGCAGCCGGTTAAGACGTATTCCAGCGGAATGTTCGCGCGCCTTGCCTTTGCGGTGGCGATCAGCGTAGATCCTGATATCCTGATTATTGATGAAGCGCTGTCCGTCGGCGACGTCTTTTTTCAGGCCAAATGTTATAAACGGATGGAAGATTTAAAAAACAGCGGAAAAACCGTGCTGTTTGTAACGCACGATATGGGAAGCGTGATGAAATACTGTGAGAGAGCTATTATCAT
The DNA here is from genome assembly GCA_018366495.1 of Clostridiales bacterium. Classification (GTDB taxonomy): domain Bacteria; phylum Bacillota; class Clostridia; order Lachnospirales; family Lachnospiraceae; genus JAGZHZ01. Next base: position 46,338 of record JAGZHZ010000002.1, on the reverse strand, counting down.
CAACGACGGCAGAAAATATGCAGAAGGTCCTACGAAAGAAATGGTGGATCTGTATAAGAAAATTCTGGTTGGACAGGATGAGCCGGAAGAGGAGAAAGAAGAAGAGGAAAAGCCGCAGCCAGGTCTTGAAGTACAGAAGGGAACATGGCTCGACTATATGCTTTTGAACCCAAATTATCAGGATTATGGCGACAAGCGTGCTACGATCACAAGTTTTGGAATTTTTGACCATGAAAATCAGATTTCAAATACGATCTATAAAATGAAGCCGTTTACGATCAAGATGAGAGTGAAATTTCATCAGACGGTGGAAAATCCGATCTTTGCATTCAGCATAAAAGATTTAAAGGGAAATGAACTTGCGGGGACAAACACGATCATTGAGAAGACAGACACAGGAAGAGTAGAAGCAGGAGAGACGGTGGAGATTGCTTTTTCACAGAAAATGGTTCTTCAGGGAGGACAGCATCTGCTTTCACTGGGATGTACAGGATATGAGGATGACGCGCTTGTCGTCTATCACAGACTGTATGATATCTGCTGTATACAGGTGCTGTCAAAGAAGACTACTGTCGGATTCTGTGATCTGGACTCGACGGTAACATATAAAAGGAGTATAGAGGATGCAGAAAATTAAAAAAATTTTTGCAATGGTAAATCTGTGCATCAGAAAACCAAAGACATTTTTTAAGGGGATAAAATATCTTTTCAAGCATGGACCGAAGGGATTCATGGAAAACTTTAAACATCGGGCTGACTATGAATTGTATCCGTATGAGCCGCAAGAAGCAGAGGCACAGAAATGCACGGGAGAGATTCGTTTTTCAATTTTAATGCCAGTGTATAATGTGGAAATTAAATGGCTGGAAGCGGCCATTTCATCTGTACGCCATCAGAACTATGAAAACTGGGAACTTTGTATTGTGGACGACTGTTCTACCGATCCAAAAGTCCGGGAATATCTGGAAGAAATTGAAGATAAACGGATTAAAATTCAGTTTCAGAAAGAAAACGGCGGTATTTCCGAGGCGACGAATGCCGCTGCAAAACTTGCAGCGGGAGAATATCTCGTTCTCATGGATAACGATGATGAACTTGCGCCGCGCGCTCTGTATGAATTTTACAAGAGAATTAAAAAGACAGATGCTGATATTCTGTACAGTGATCAGGATATCATTGATGAGGAGGGAAAACACAGGGATCCTCTGCACAAGCCGGACTGGTCATATGATCTGCTTTTAAGCCAGATGTATGTCGGACATCTGCTGGGATTCCGCAGAAGCCTGTTTGAAAAAGCAGGAGGATTCCGCAGTGAATATAATGGAAGCCAGGATTATGATCTGATGCTCAGACTGGTGGAGCAGACACAGAATATAGAACATATTGCCAAAATTTTATATTACTGGAGAGCGCTTCCAAGTTCTACCGCTGCAAACCCAGATTCAAAGCCGTATGCGCAGACAGCGGGATTAAAAGCCATTCAGAGTCATCTGAATCGCGTCTATGGAGCCGGTGCAGCGACTGCGGAGGAGACAGACTCTTTATTTGTGTATGATGTCCGGTTCCATCTGAAAACGAAACCTCTTGTATCTGTGATTATGCCGACAAAGGATCATGTCGATTATCTGAGAACAGCGATCGACACGATTGAGCAGAAGACAACGTATCCGAATTATGAAATTCTTATTTTAAATAATAATTCAGAGGAAGAGGAGACAAAGCAATACTTTGCGGAGGTCGTAAAAACGTACTCCAATGTGCGGGTGGAGGATGCTTTGTTTGAGTTTAACTGGTCAAAATTGAACAATTTTGGAATACGTCATGCAAAGGGAGATCTCTTTATCTTTATGAATAATGATATGGATGTGATTACACCGGACTGGATGGAGCGACTGGCAGAGAAAGCGATGAGGAAAGGAACAGGAGTTGTCGGAGGACTTCTGCTGTATGAAGACGGCACCATTCAGCATGCCGGGGTTATTGCCGGTATGGGAGGATGGGCAGATCATGTGTTTAAGGGAATGAAACCTGTCCACTACGGATCGCCGTTTATTTCTCCGATGGTGACACGCAACGTAACAGCCGTTACAGGGGCGTGTATGGCGATTTCCAGAGAGACGATTGAAACGATCGGAAATTTTGACGAACATTTTATCATCTGCGGAAGCGATATCGAAATCTGTATCCGTGCGATTAACAGAGGATATGTCAATGTATATGATCCTTATGTGCAGCTGCATCATTTTGAATCAAAAAGCAGAGATTCCTATATTCCGGAAATAGATTTTAAACTTTCTTATAAGATGTATGAAAATTATCATGGTCACAGCGACCCATATTACAACAAGTGCCTCGATATGAACAGCTGTGTGCCGCGGTTAAAACAAAAAAACTGAGAGGTAGCGAAAAAGGGATTATGAAAAAGAATTTGATTAAGCGTGCGATACGCAAAGCAGCAAATATGGTAGTGGAAGAGACAACGCCATTGGATACAAATGTGGCCGAGATTACGCCATATACGTTCAGGAAGACTTCTTTTCCAAACAAAAGACTGAATCTTCTTGTTCCATCAATTAATCCGGAACATGTATTCGGAGGAATTTCGACAGCATTAAAATTTTTTGAAGAACTGGTCAGAAAAACAGGATATGACAGCAGAATTATTCTGGTAGATGCTGCGCCCAGCGATGCTGCAAAAGCGCCGTACAAAGACCGCTATGTATTTGTAGAGCCGGATCAGGACAGCCAGGAACCGAGACAGATTTTGCCTTACAGCGATCGTTTTGGAAAAAGTATGCCTGTCTCTGAGCAGGATTACTTTATGTTTACAGGATGGTGGACCGCTTTCTGCGCTCAGGAAGCATACCGCAGATTTGAAAAAGAATGTGGAATCAGTCCGAAACCTTTTATAAACTTTATTCAGGATTACGAGCCTGGATTTTATCCGTGGTCGACGAGATATCTGCTTGCAGATGCAACGTATAAGGATGAATACCCTCAGATTGCCGTTTTTAACACAGGGCTGCTCCGAGATTATTTTCTTCAGAATGGATACCATTTTCCATGGATGTTTTCGTTTGAGCCTGTTCTGAACGGAACGCTGAAAAAGCATCTTGACACGTTAGATGGTCATGCTTCAAAAAAGAAACAGATATTGATTTATGGAAGACCTGGCACGGAGCGAAATGCGTTTAATCTGATCATCGCAATTCTGAAAAAATGGGTCTGGATGCAGGAGGATATCGCACAGTGGGAAATCCTCTCAGCAGGAGAGCAGCATGAGAGCGTTGAACTTGGAAATGGAAAAAGCGTTCGTTCAGTAGGAAAACTGACACTGGAACAATATGCACAGGTGCTGGAACAGTCATATGCTGGAATTTCTCTTATGGCTTCCCCGCATCCGAGTTATCCGCCGCTTGAGATGGCTTCTTTTGGGGTAAAAGTGATCACAAACACATTTGCAAACAAAAATTTAAAAGATTTCAATGAAAATATTGTATCCATGAACAGCATCAGCCCTGATCTGGTTGCACAGAAGCTGTATGAGCTGTGCAGTGCATATCATCCGGAAGTTTCACTGGGAAAAAGAAACCAGGAATACTGTGAAAATCCGAATCCATTTTCTTTCATAGAGGAGATAAAGACGATTTTGAAATGAAAAAAATGAAGCAGGGGCATAGCGACAGGAGGGACGATTTTTGAAGGAACAAATAGGAAAAGTGACAATGGATTATACATTTTATTCCGGAAATGACGAATACAGCGATGGAGATATTGAGCAGGAAATGCTTGATATGGTGAAGGAAGATGCAGACTGGAATAAAATTTTAAAGAAAGAGAAACGGTGGCCGATCTTATATCATATGTCACCGATACGGGAAAATATTATAGAATGGTATCCGTTTGAAAAAGATGCGAGAGTACTTGAAGTAGGGGCAGGATGCGGAGCAGTCACAGGAGCTTTATGCAGGGCGGCACGCTCTGTCACCTGTGTGGACCTTTCAAAACGCCGATCTTTAATCAATGCACTGCGCCACAGGCAGTATTCCAATCTGAATATCGTAGTTGGAAATTTTAATGATATTGAGCTAAATCAGGAATTTGACTACATCACACTGATCGGAGTATTTGAGTATGCTGCTTATTATACAGCGACAGAAAATCCTTTTCCGGATTTTTTGAGAAATGTTGGAAAAATGTTAAAGCCAGGCGGAAAAATTCTGATGGCGATTGAAAATAAATATGGACTGAAATACTGGGGAGGAGTCAGAGAAGACCACACAGGGAAGTATTTTGAGGGTCTGGAAGGCTACCCAAGCGGCGACAGCCATGTGAGAACATTCTCAAAAGACAAACTGATTTCTATTATTGAGGAGGCAGGTTTTTCAAAAATGGTCTTTTATTATCCTTTTCCGGATTATAAATTTCCAAGACAAATTTTTTCAGATGACTATCTTCCGAAAGAGGAGGATTTAGTCTGCACACTGAACACATATGATAACAGCAGAGTGAAACTGTTTGATGAGACAGCTGTATATCAGGGGCTGATTGAGGAAGGAAAATTTGACTTTTTTGCAAATTCCTTTTTTGTTGAAATCGGAAAGGAATAGAAGGTGATCATCTTGAAAAAAATATATGCAAAATTTACGAAAGAAAGAGCAAAAAGTTTTCAGATTGAGACGGCGATCTATGAGACGGAAGAGGGAAAAAAAGTTTCCAAAAGACCCCTGAATGACGAGGCAAAAGAGCATGTTGAACGGATGCATCAGAATTATATTTATTTTCGCGCTCATGGGAGTGAATATTATGCGCCGTGTCAAAAAGCAGGGAAAGAAATTTTATTTTCCTATATAGAGGGAGATACTTTTTACAACAGACTGCTGCTGGCGATTCGTGAGGAAAGAATTGACCAGTTTTTTATTCTTCTGCAGGATTATCAGGATTTTGTGCGGAATTTCTGCGTTCAGGATACAGAAGAATTTCAGATGACAGAAGAATTTCGGCAGGTATTTGGAGACCAGCAGGGACTGGAAGGAAAAGAAGCAGGCAGAATGCTGAATATTGATCTGACACTGGACAATATTATTCTGGAGGAAAAAACAGGAAAACCTCAGATTATTGACTATGAGTGGGTATTTGCTTTTCCGATTCCGGTTGATTTTATATTTTACCGCACTGTTCTGGCGATGTATGTGAAACATGGACAGGAGCTGACGCAGCTGGTAGATCCTGAGAATCTGTATGAATTATTTCATCTGGATGCGGAGGACAGGACGATCTATCAGTCCATGAATGAACATTTTAATGCGTATGTGAACGGCGGCGAGGAAGCATACGAAAAAATTATAAAGCCATACGAGAAGAAAACGTATGAGTGGGAACGACTGCAGGGAGGAAGCATCCAGTTCACGCAGATTTTGGTTTCCAAGGATATGAATTTCAAAGAAGAAGACAGTGTGATACTGAGACTGGACGAGTCCGATGAAGAAGTCAAAGCGGTGATGGATCTGACAAAGTATGAGCATCTTGGAATGATTCGTTTTGATCCTTTAAACGGACCGTGTGAAATTGAGATGGGAAAGATTTATCTGTATGTCGGAGAGACAAAAAAAGAAATTTTTCCAAAAGATCTGAAAAATAATGCTGTTTTGAACAGAGGCAGTATTTATCTTTTTGATAATGATGATCCGATGTTCCTGATTCCGATGGATCCTGAGATGAAGTGGGACAAAATAGAAGTGAATTTTCAGTTTCTGCTGAGAGATCAGCTGAAAAAAGATCAGATTCAGGAGATGGCGCGGCTTGTCAATGATACGGAAAACAAGCTGGCAAGAAAACTGGTAGAACTGGAAAGCCGCTGCGAGCAGATCGGAGAGCTGAAAAAGGAAATTCTGAAACTTCAGGAAAGGCTGAAATTTATTGAGTCAACCAAAATGTATCGTTGGTTTATAAAAAAGAAAGTGAATAAATTTTTTGATCTTGATTAGAAGGATAGAGAGGATAGACGATGAAAAAATTAGAAATAAACTGGAGGGAAAACTGGAAAGAGTGGAGTTTCGTGCTCGCCATGCTTGCCATTTTTTTAATCTGGGCAGCAGTGATTCCGTTTGATTCTGCGCCAGATGAGGCGATGCGGTTTCAGATTCCAGCGTACATTCTGAATTATGGAAAACTTCCAAATGGCGCAGACCCTCTGATTCGTGACGGACAGTGGGGAATTTCATACGGATTTGGACCGCCGCTTGCAGCAATGGTCGGTGCGCTCTTTATGAAAGTGATCGGTATTTTTTCAAAAGCAGATGAAGCATTTCGATATGCCTGCAGAATGGTCAGTGTCATCTGCGGCGCTGGTGTAGTGGGAATGACCGTTCTCATCGGAAAAAAGCGTTTTCAAAAAAAAGAGGAAAGATGCCTGTTTGCTGCACTGGTTGCTTTTCTGCCTCAGTTTGTATTTCTCTGTTCCTATATTAACAATGATGCGATGGCGCTGTTTGGAACAGCTGTGATTGTGTATGGATGGATTCTCGGTTTGGAGACGAAGTGGAACTTGAAATCGTGTATCATTCTGGCACTTGGAATTTCTGTCTGCACACTGACGTATTACAATTCTTACGGCTTTATTCTGTGCAGTATCTTCCTGTTTGGAATCTCAGTGCTGTATCAAAAGCAGGGAATAAAAGGACTTCTGAAGAAAGGGCTTTTGATCTCTGCGATTGTCCTGACTTTGACAGGATGGTACTTTGTGCGCAACTATATCTTGTATGACGGGGATTTTTTAGGAATGGCAACAAGCACAAAATATGCAGAATTATATGCGGTTCCTTCCCTGAAACCTTCTCTGCGTCATACGCCGATGAACGATGGGCTGTCACTGTTTGAAATGTTTGAGGACGGACAGTGGTTTTACTCTTTTTATAACAGTTTTATTGGAATATTTGGATATATGGAACTGATGCTTCCTGGATGGGTCTATACGATTTATACTGTTTTATTCTGGCTTGCCTCGATCGGAGGAATCTGGAATCTGATCGATTGGATCAAAGGCAGAAAACAGGGTAAAAAAGAAAAAAAGGCATGGGAATGGAAATTATTCGACTGGATGATGGTGATTTCCGCAATCATACCAAATATGCTCAATGTCTGGTATTCGTACAGCAGCGATTACCAGCCTCAGGGACGCTACAGTATGCCGATGCTGATTCCACTGATGTACTTTGTTGCAAAAGGGCTGATTATCCTGAAGGATAAGCTGATCAAAGAACAGATGCAGAGAAAGACGCTGATTTTTATTTCTTCTCTGCTGGGAATCATTGTGATCTGGAGTCTTGTCGGAACGATTATTCCTTATTATTATATGTAATCTGATGCGGGAAGCGCCAGCAGGCAGGTCTGGCTTGAAATCAGACGGTAAATAAGGAGGAAAAGAGAAATGATTGATTTTAATATACCACCGTACACGGGAAAAGAGCTGACCTATATACAGCAGGCAGTATCATCTGGAAAAATCTGCGGTGACGGTGCTTTTACAAAAAAATGTTCCGAATGGATGGAAAAGCGGTACGAGGCAAAAAAAGTACTGCTGACGACATCCTGCACACATGCATTGGAGATGGCAGCACATCTGGCTGCGATTCAGCCAGGAGATGAGGTTATTCTGCCATCCTATACGTTTGTTTCCACTGCAGACGCATTTGTGCTGAGAGGGGCAAAGCTGGTCTTTGTGGACATTCATCCGGAGACTATGAATCTGGATGAGGACATTTTGGAAGAAGCAATCACTGAGAAGACAAAAGCGATTGTCCCGGTTCATTATGCAGGGGTGGCGTGTGACATGGATCGAATTATGGAAATTGCTAAAAAATACCATCTGTTTGTGATTGAGGATGCGGCTCAGGGAATCGAATCTTCTTATAAAGGAAAGGCGCTTGGAACGATCGGTGATTTTGGATGCTACAGTTTCCATGAGACAAAAAATTACAGCATGGGTGAAGGAGGAGCGCTCCTGATTCAGGACAGAGAATACATAGAAAAGGCAGAGGTACTCAGGGAGAAAGGGACAAACCGTTCCAGATTTTTCAGAGGAGAGATTGACAAGTATACATGGGTGGACTTTGGCTCTTCCTATTTGCCAAGTGAACTGAATGCGGCATATTTATGGGCTCAGTTGGAAAGTGCGGAACAAATCTTTGATGACCGTATGGCAACATGGAATTTTTATCATGAGAGTTTAAAAGATCTGGAGGAAAAAGGACAGATTGTACGTCCGTATATTCCGCCGTATGCTTCTCATAATGCGCATATGTATTATATTAAGACGAAAGATATTGAAGAGAGAACAAGACTGATTTGCTTTTTAAAAGAAAGAGGCATTCACTGTGTTTTTCATTATATTCCGCTCCACTCTTCAGAGGCGGGAAAAAAATTTGGATATTTTTACGGGGAAGACCGCTATACAACAAGAGAAAGTGAACGTCTGTTGAGACTGCCCATGTACTATGGAATGAAAGAAAGCGACAGACAGTATGTTGCACAGGAAATTCATAAGTTTTATTCGGAAAACAGGTAAGAAGGAAAAAGCATGAGCAGACATAGCATTGCGTGGAAAGACGCAGTAAAAAAAATATCACCTTATACAATCAAAAAAGGGATTCTTTACTTGAAACATTACGGCGCAAAAGAATTTGCTGTAAAACTGGCAGAGCGCTTTGAGAAGTCAAGTGAAGATTATCAGAAATGGTTTTTAGAACATCGTGTCACGCCAGAAAAATGGAGAGAACAAAAACACGTTTTCTGGGATGATCCGGTGAAAATCAGCATAGCAGTTCCAGTTTATAAGACGCCGGAAGTATTTTTGCGGAAAATGATTGATTCTGTCAGAAGACAGAGTTATCCGTATTGGGAACTGTGCATTGCCGACGGGAGTGAAGACGATACGACGGCAGAGCAGATGATATTAGAGTATCAGAAAAGAGATAAGAGAATCCGCTTTCAGAAGCTGGAGAAAAACATGGGAATTGCCGGGAATACAAATGCGGCAATTCAGATGGCGACAGGAGAATATCTGGCATTGCTGGATCATGATGATCTTCTGGAGCCAGATGTTCTGTTTGAGACTGCGAAAAAAATCAAAGAAAAGCGAGCAGATATCATCTACACGGACGAAGATAAAATATCTGCCGATGGAAAAGAATATTTTCAGCCTCATTTTAAGCCGGAGTTTAATCTGGATCTGCTGCGGTCAAACAATTACATCTGCCATTTCTTTGTCGTGCGCAGAGCGATCGCAGAAAAAGCCGGAGGCTTTCGGGAAGAATTTGACGGGGCACAGGACTATGATTTTATTTTCCGATGCGTGGAAAATAGCAAAGAGATTGTCAGAATTCCGAAAATTTTGTATCACTGGAGAACGCACCGTCAGTCTACAGCCGATAATCCAGCAAGTAAATTATACGCTTTTGAGGCTGGAAAGCGGGCGATCGAAGCGCATTTAAAACGTGCAGGGGAAGCGGCAGAAGTATTTCACACGAAGGACTATGGATTTTATCGGGTGAAATATCAGGTAGAAGGGACGCCTCTTGTATCTATTGTGATTCCAAACAAAGACGAAATCTCGACATTAAAAAAATGTCTGGAGTCAGTCTGGGAGATCAGCACCTATAAAAATATAGAAATCTTGATTGTAGAAAATAACAGTGAAAAGCAGGAGACATTTGAATATTATAAAAAGATTGACGGAAAGAGAAATGTTCGCGTGCTTTACTGGAAGGAAGCGTTTAATTACTCTAAAATCAATAATTTCGGTATTTCTCATGCGAAGGGAGAATATATTATCTGTCTGAATAACGACATGGAAGTGATCGCGCCCGACTGGATCGAAGAACTCTTGGGACATTGCCAGAGAGCAGAAGTAGGGATTGCGGGAGCAAGACTATACTATCCGGATAATACGATTCAACATGCCGGTGTTGTGATTGGCATGGGAGGAGTTGCCGGCAGTATGTTCGTCGGCATGGACAGAAGAAGGACAGGCTATCTCCACAAAGCAGGAATTCAGCAGGATCTCAGCGCGGTGACAGCGGCCTGCATGATGGTAAAGAAAAACGTCTTCCAGGAAGTCCATGGGTTTGAAGAAAAACTGGCTGTGGCCTTTAATGATGTAGATTTTTGCCTGAAAGTCAGAGAAAAAGGATATCTTGTCGTCTACGATCCGTATGCGGAACTGTATCATTATGAATCAAAGACGAGAGGGGCAGAGGATACAAAAGAAAAGGTAAAACGTTTTCAGGGAGAAATACAATATATGAAAGAAAAATGGATGACTCTTCTGAAGAAGGGAGATCCTTATTATAACCCGAACCTGTCCCTGAAAAAATGGGATTATTCGCTACGATCCTGAAAAGGATGAAAAATATATCGAGGTCACGATGGAAGAAAAAAAATTGATGGTATCAGTAGTCATTCCGAACTGGAATGGAAAAAAATATCTGAGACAATGTCTGAAAAGCCTGAGACAACAAGATTTCCGGAAGTTTGAAATTATTGTGGTCGATAATGGATCAGAGGACGACAGCGTCGATATGATGAAAAGAGAGTTTCCAGAAGTAAAAATTCTCAGAATGAGAAAAAATGAAGGATTCTGCCGGGCAGTCAACAAAGGAATACATGCTGCTAAAGCGCCGTATATTCTTTTGCTCAATAACGATACACGCGCAGAAGCCACATTTGTAAAAGAAATGTTCAGGGGAATCAGGCGGCATAAAAATTGTTTTTCCTGTCAGGCAAAAATGATACAGAAAGACTATCCAGATCTTATTGATGATGCAGGGGATTTCTACAGTGCGCTTGGATGGGCGTTTGCCGATGGAAAGGGGGAGCCGGAATGGGAGCACAATAATGAAAAAAAGATTTTTTCCTCCTGTGCAGGCGCTGCCATCTATCGGAAATCTATCTTAGATAAAATAGGACTGTTTGATGAGAGTCACTTTGCATATCTGGAGGATTTGGATCTGGGATACAGGGCAAAAAGATATGGATATGAAAATTGGTTTCTTCCAAAAGCAAGAGTATACCATGTGGGAAGCGGAACGACAGGATCACAGTATAACAAATTTAAAGTCCATCATTCAGCCAGAAACAATGTATATGTGATTTATAAAAATATGCCTGTATGGCAGATCCTCTGGAATCTTCCATTTTTGACTGCTGGATTTTGTATGAAAGGTCTGTTTTTTTGGAAAAAAGGACTGGCATCAGAATACTGGAAGGGATTTTTTGAGGGAATTCATCTTTGCAGAAACAGGAAAAAAGTCAAATATCAAGAGGAAGACTTTGCAAATTGCTTGAATATTCAGATTGAGCTGTGGAAAAATATTAAAAAATCTGTGTTTAGATCTGGGAAAAATATTAAAAAAGTCGAAAAAAATTAAATCATAGTTGCCCTTTGAAAAAGGATCATGTATGATAAAAAGGATAAATGCAAAGCAGAGAGGTGAGATATTTGATTAAAGATAATCAAAAATATTTTAATCGGCTGCATGTAGTAATTGACGGATTCGTTATAGTAGCAGCTTATCTGCTTGCCTGGTATCTGCAATTTACATTCTTTGTGGATGATCAGACAGGAAAGCTTTCAGATAAAGTATATTTATCAACCTTGCTTGTGATTGTTCCGGGGTTTTTAATTCTTTACTGGATGTTTCAGATGTACACGCCGAAGAGAGTACAGGGCAGAAGGGTAGAGCTTGCGAATATTATAAAAGCCAACACAACAGGTCTGCTGTTGTTTATGGCAGCTTCTTTCCTTGTGAAACAGATGGACTTTTCCAGACAGATGATCTTGAATTTCGTTGGTCTGAATATTGTTTTGGATACACTGGTGCGCAACATCATCCGAAAAATCCTGATGGATTTAAGACGTAACGGAAAGAACTTAAAGCATATCATCCTAGTGGGCTACAGCAGAGCAGCGGAAGAATATATTGACCGGATCAAACAGAATCCTCAGTGGGGATATCAGGTACAGGGAATTCTGGATGACACAATGGAAATCGGAAAAACGTATAAAGGCGTGCCCATACTGGGGAAAAATGAGAAATTACCAGAGATACTGGAAGAAAATAATCTCGATGAGATTGCAATTACACTGGGGCTGAGCGAATATTATAAACTGGAGCGTGTCGTATCGCAGTGTGAGAAATCAGGTGTTCATACAAAATTTATTCCTGATTACAATAATGTGATTCCTACAAAGCCGTATACAGAGGATTTGCTGGGACTTCCTGTGATCAACATTCGACAGGTACCATTGACAAACACGTTCAACAATTTTATTAAACGGACAGTGGATCTGTTTGGCGCTGTGGCGGCAATTATTCTTTTTTCACCTGTCATGATCGTGACAGCTGGGCTGATTAAACTGACATCGCCGGGACCGCTTATCTTTAAGCAGGAGAGAGTGGGAAGACATAATAAGACATTCTATATGTATAAGTTCCGATCTATGGAAGTGCAGAAAGAGCAGGATGAACAGAAAGCATGGACAGTAAAGAATGATCCGCGTGTGACAGGGATTGGAAAATTTATCCGAAAGACAAGTATAGACGAACTGCCTCAGCTTTTTAATGTGCTGAAAGGGGAGATGAGTCTTGTCGGACCGAGACCGGAACGCCCTCAGTTTGTTGAAAAGTTCAGGGAGGAGATTCCGCGTTATATGATCAAACATCAAGTGCGGCCTGGAATGACAGGATGGGCGCAGGTGAATGGATACAGGGGAGACACATCAATTCGGAAGAGAATCGAATATGATCTGTATTATATCGAAAACTGGACAATGGGTCTTGACATAAAAATTTTGATTTTGACAATTTTTCGTGGATTTGTGAACAAAAACGCGTACTAATATCAATTCAAGGAAGGGAAGACAATGCAGAACAGGAATATGAACCAAAATGGAAACAGAGGTCAAAACATGGGTGGTCCGTATCAGACAAATGGAAATTCTGGTATGAATTCAAATGGATCGTATCAGAACGGTCCATATCAGAATGGACCGTATCAAAACGGACCGTACCAAAATCAGAATTATAATTCTTATCAATTTAACAACGGTTATCCGGGTGGACCGAAAATGCAAAAAAAGAATAAGAGAGGAAAACGAAAAGTGATTCTCTTTATAATTGAAGTTCTTGTACTGCTGGTTCTCGCCGTCGGATTATTTGTCCTGAGTAAAGTTCAGCGTTTAAACAGCGATCCGATTGAAGAGGGAAATATTATTATCAATAATAATATTTCAAGTGTGGAGAGTGAAGTATTGACAGGATACACAAATATCGCGCTGTTTGGAGTGGATGCCAGAGATGGCATACTGAAAGCAGGAGCGCACAGCGATGTGATCATGATTGCCAGCATCAACAATGCAACAAAAGATGTGAAACTGGTATCTGTCTACCGCGATACGTACCTGGACAATACAAATGAAGAATACCGAAAAGCGACGGAGTGCTATTTTTATGGCGGTCCGGAGCGGGCAATCAACATGCTGAATAAGAACCTGGATCTCAATATTGAAGATTATGTGACAGTAGACTTTAATGCAATCGCAACGACTGTCGATGCTCTGGGCGGAGTTGATATTGATATTCAGGAAGATGAAGTGGAACACTTAAACAATTATCTGGTGGAAACTTCCCAGGTACTGGGCATTGATTCCTATGAAAATATTTCAGGACCAGGAATGCAGCATCTGGATGGACTTCATGCGCTTTCATACTGCCGCATCCGCTATACAACAGGAGATGACTTTAAGCGTACGGAAAGACAGAGGGCAGTGCTGCAGCAGCTGTTTGAAAAAGCAAAAACAATGGATATTTTGACATTAAACAATCTGGCGGATGAACTGCTTGATATGTGTGTGACAAGCATGACGCTGAATGAGATTTTAGCTCTCATTCAAGATATTGCATCTTATAACATCGTAAACACAACAGGTTTCCCATTTAATTCTCAGGGACAGACACTTCCGGACGCAGGAGACTGTGTCGTTCCGAAGACGCTGAGCGAAAATGTACTTCAGCTTCACCGTTATCTGTTCGGAACAGACGGATATGAGCCGTCTCCGACTGTGGAATCAATCAGTGATGAGATTATCTATAGGACAGGAATACAATAATGATGGAAAAATTAAAGGTTGACGTGATTATTCCGACGTATAAGCCGGGGGAAAAATTTTATAATCTGATACAAACCTTAAAAAGACAGTCATATCCCGTTGACAGAATTATCGTTGTCAACACGGAAAAAAAATGGTTTCCTTCCTATTTCTATGAGGGAAATCAGGACATAGAAGTTCACCATATACGAAAAGAAGACTTTGACCATGGCGGCACTAGAGATAGAGCCGCCAGTCTGTGTGATGGGGATATTCTTTTATTTATGACGCAGGATGCAGTGCCGAATGATATCTATCTTGTCGAGGAACTGATAAAGCCGTTTCGCAGGCAGGAGGTGGCAGCGGCATATGCCAGACAGCTTCCGGCAGAAGGGTGCAATCTGATTGAGCGGTATACGCGCTCTTTTAATTATGGACCGATGAGCCGCAGAAAGAAAAAATCAGATCTTGCAAAACTAGGAATCAAGACATACTTCTGTTCCAATGTATGTGCGGCCTACCGAAAAGACATCTATGATGAACAGGGAGGATTTGAGCACAGAACAATTTTCAATGAAGATATGATTTTTGCAGGAAAACTGATACAGGCAGGATATACGATTGCATATGTGGCTGAGGCAAAAGTGATTCATTCACACAATTATACAAACCGTGAACTGTTTCAGAGAAATTTTGATCTTGCAGTTTCACAGGCAGATCATCCGGAAATCTTCAAGGGTATAAAATCAGAGAGCGAAGGGGTGCGGCTTGTAACACAGACGGCACAGTATCTGTGTCATATGCACAAACCATGGCTGATTCCTGATTTAATCATAAAAAGTGCATATAAATATATGGGCTATCGAAAGGGAAAAAAATATAAAAAACTCTCAAGAAAAAAGATTTTAAAGTATACAATGAATCCTGCTTATTGGGAAAAACAAAAATGCTGACTTTTCAAATTTTTTTCAACCTTTAGTCACAAAATGAACACAAATGCGAAGTAGACTTTAGGCATAAACAAAAAAGAAAGCAGACAAGATCAATGAGGAGGTCATGGATATGTTAAAAGATAAAAGAAATGAAGAAAAAAGATTTTATGAACTGGAAGAGGAGATGACACCAAATAAATCTTTTAGAAAAAAAGAACGTGGAAGAATGTGGAAACGCACAGCTGCTATTGCAGCATCTGCAATGTTATTTGGAACAGTGGCAGGAGCTTCCTATCAGATGTCATCTGTAAATCATTCCGATTTAAATACCGTACAGGCTTCTGAGACGGAGACAGGTGCGGATGCGAATAAAGATCTGATCGTTTCAGGACAGATGAATGATGTATCCGCTGTGGTAGAAAAGGTAATGCCTTCTGTGGTAGCCATCACAAATAAGTCTACACAGGAGATAAAAGATTATTTTTATGGAACAAGAACATATGAAGAAGAAAGCAGTGGATCTGGAATCATTATTTCCAAAAATGAGACGGAACTGCTGATCGGAACAAACAATCATGTAGTGGAAAATGCCACAACTTTAAATGTATGTTTTAGCGTAGAGACAGAAGATCCGGAAGATGCTGTTGTATCTGCAGTTGTAAAAGGAACAGATTCTCAGCATGATCTGGCAGTCATTGCAGTAAATCTGGAAGATATTCCAGAGGAAGTTCTGAACCAGATTGAAATAGCAGAACTTGGTTCCTCAGAAGATATTGCAGTCGGTGAACCGGCAGTTGCAGTTGGAAATGCACTTGGATATGGTCAGTCTGTCACACTTGGTATTATCAGCGCTTTAGATCGCGAAGTGACTGTGCAGGACGGAGATAACTTTATCACAAACAATATGATTCAGACGGATGCAGCAATCAACTTTGGAAACAGCGGCGGCGCACTTGTAAATGCAAAAGGTGAAGTAATCGGTATCAACTCTGTAAAGACAGCGAGCAGCGGTGTAGAGGGAATGGGATATGCAATTCCGATTGACACGGCAAAACCGATCTTTGAAGAACTGATGAACCGCACAACGAGAACAATTGTAGAAACAGAAGAACAAGGATTTATGGGTCTGACTCCTGTTGATGTAACAGCAGAAGCAAAACAGCTGTACAATATGCCATCCGGTGCATTTGTCTATGATGTAATGGAAGAATCAGCAGCAGAAGAAGCCGGAATTGTAAAAGGCGACATCATTACAAAAGTGGATGGAATGGCGATTTCATCAAAAGATGAACTGCTTGAGAGAATGCAGTATTACAAAGCAGGAGAAACGATTGATGTTGTACTGCAGTCCGCACAGGGAAGCGAATATGTAGAACGTACCGTATCTGTCACACTGGGCGAGAGACCGGAGGACGAGACAGCAAGTGCAGACACAGAAGAGAGCAAAAGCCAGGAGCAGGAGACGGATTCACAAGCATATCCAGAGAGAGATGGAGGATATGATCTTTTCAGAGAATTTTTTGGATTCTAATTTTTTCACAGACAGAATAGAAAAGTAAACAGATCAGAATAAAAAGACAAGGCAGTCAGCTAAAGGATAACTTTAGATGACTGCTTTGTTGTGTCGAATCGGCTGTTTTGCGATAGATCTGAAAGAAAAGCACTTTTTACAGTAAAATAAAAAAGATATTGACAAATGATTGTGAAAATGGTAAAATAAAATACTAAAATATGATTTTTTGGAGATAAGGAGAGGCGGTTGTAGCGAAAAAAATGCCATTGCAGGAGCAAAGACGTATGAGATTTCAGATGACAATCGCCTTTTTTCGATATAAATTTGTTCAGGAATGCTTGAATTTTCATGAAAAAAGCTGTAAGCTGTAAAACAGGCAGCAATTAAGACAGAAAAAGAAAGGGATTGTTATGTCACGTCAAAAAGATGATTTAGACTTAATAGAAGAAAACGAGATCGAAGATACAACAGAAAACAAATCGGAAGATACTCATGAGGAAAACAAAGAACAGAAAAATGAGGAGAACGAATATGAAAATGTCTGCTTTCTGTGCCGCAGACCGGAAAGCAAAGCGGGAAAAATGATTTCCCTCCCGAATGACATTCATATTTGTTCGGACTGTATGCAGAAGGCATTTGATTCCATGAATAATGCTAGTTTTCCGTACAGTGATCTTTTGAACTCTTCTAATATTCAGATGATGAACTTATCAGATCTGTCTGATCTTACAAATCAGATTCCAAAACGGCAGAAAGTAAAAAAGAAAAAGCCGAAAGAAGAAGAGAAAAAAGAGCCGGCATTTGATCTGCATTCGATACCGGCGCCTCATAAGATTAAGGCAAGTTTAGATAATTATGTGATTGGGCAGGAACATGCCAAAAAGGTGATTTCGGTTGCTGTATACAATCATTATAAAAGAGTCGCTACAGGGACACAAGATGAGATTGAAATTGAGAAGTCCAATATGCTGATGATTGGACCGACAGGAAGCGGAAAAACATATCTTGTAAAAACTCTGGCAAAACTGTTGGATGTGCCGCTGGCAATCGCAGATGCGACCTCTCTGACAGAGGCAGGATATATCGGCGATGATATTGAAAGCGTAGTATCAAAACTGCTTGCTGCTGCGGACAACGATGTCGAAAAAGCAGAGCGCGGCATTATCTTTATTGATGAGATTGACAAGATTGCAAAAAAGAAAAATACGAACCAGCGAGATGTCAGCGGAGAAGCTGTTCAGCAGGGAATGCTGAAGCTGCTGGAAGGAGCCGAGATTGAAGTGCCAGTAGGAGCAACCAGCAAGAATGCGATGGTTCCGATGGTAACAGTCAATACAAAAAATATTTTATTTATTTGCGGAGGAGCTTTTCCAGGACTGGAAGATATTATAAAAGAACGCTTGAACAAGCAGGCTGCAATCGGATTCCGCGCCGATTTAAAGGATAAATATGACAATGATCCAAATATTTTGGAGAAAGTAACATTAGATGATATCCGCACCTTTGGAATGATCCCGGAGTTTATCGGAAGGCTTCCGATTGTATTTACTTTACAGGGATTAACGAAAGAGATGCTGGTAAAAATATTAAAAGAACCGAAAAATGCAATTTTGAAACAGTACCAAAAACTTCTCGCGTTAGACGAAGTAAAGTTAGAATTTGACGATGAGGCACTTGCCGCGATTGCGGAAAAGGCCCTGGAGAGAAAAACAGGTGCAAGAGCACTGCGTGCGATCATTGAAGAATTCATGCTGGATATCATGTACGAGATCCCGAAAGATGATAGCATTGGAAGAGTAGTAATCACAAGAGACTACATCGAACACACAGGGGGACCGGTGATCACGATGAGAGGCGTGCCGGCACTGGAGGGATGACAGCTGCAGACGCGGCAAATTGGTTGTGGAGTATTAAAACTGGGGAAACAGCACCATTTAGGAGAATGAGCGTTTATGGATGAATTACAAGAACAATTTAAAAAAGCATTGAATGGTCTTTTGGATCTTGCGAAGACTAAAAAAAATGTATTAGAATACAGCGAGATTAATGACGCATTTCGAGGAATCGATCTCTCCGAAGAGAAGATGGACATGGTATTGGAATATCTGGAAAAACACGATGTAGATATCTTACATGGCATTCCATCTGATACGGATGACACAGAAGATCTTCTGATTGAGAATGAAGAAGATCTGTTTATGGAAGAAGAAGTCGAGATTATCGATGATGTGGACGTTTTAGAGGGTGTCAGCACGGAAGATCCTGTCCGTATGTACTTGAAAGAAATCGGAAATGTTCCGCTGTTGACGACAGAACAGGAAGTAGAGCTTGCAAAGAAAGTCGAAAACGGAGATGAGGAAGCAAAGAAAGCTTTGACTGAGGCCAATTTGAGACTTGTAGTCAGTATCGCAAAAAAATATGTCGGAAGAGGAATGCCATTTCTGGATCTGATTCAGGAAGGAAATATGGGGCTGATGAAAGCCGTCGATAAATTTGATTATACAAAAGGGTATAAATTCAGCACATATGCAACATGGTGGATTCGTCAGGCGATCACGAGAGGTATTGCAGATACGGGACGTACAATCCGTGTGCCGGTGCATATGGTGGAGACGATCAACAAGACACTGCGTATGACAAGAGCATTGCTGCAGGAACTGGGAAGAGAGCCTTCCGCGGAAGAGGTGGCAGAACGGTTAAATGTTCCTGTCGCAAGAGTCAGAGAAGTTCTGAAAATTTCGAGAGATCCCGTATCTCTTGACACACCGATCGGTGAGGAGGACGACAGTCATCTGGGCGACTTTATCGAAGATGACTCTGCACTGTCACCGGCAGATTCTGCGGCATTTTCAATGCTGAAGGAAGAACTGGGAGCTGCTCTGGAGTCTCTGACAGAGAGAGAAAGACAGGTGGTGCGCCTGCGTTTTGGATTAGAGGACGGACGTGCGAGAACACTTGAGGAAGTAGGAAAAGAATTTAATGTCACAAGAGAGCGAATTCGCCAGATTGAGGCAAAAGCGCTCAGAAAGCTGCGTCATCCGTCGAGAAGCAAAAGATTAAAAGATTTTTTGATCTGAAATGAATAAAAAAATAAGACTGCTGCAAAATCTGATGGAGATTCCATCAGATTTGCAGCGGTCTTATTTTTTAAGCGCATCAGATTCTGCAGGACAGAGGAAAAACTATAAATTATAGATAAAAATTCCAGCAAGAATAAACAGATTTCCAATCAGCTGTCTTTTAGAAACTTTCTCATGCAGGAGCAGGACGGACAACAGCAGTACAAAGACGTATGTGAAAGTATCAATGACGGCTCCGTATTTTAAATCAATTCTTGTGTAGGCATATGTATTCAGGAGAAGAACCGCAAAAAAGATTCCATATGCTGTAATCACACGCCAGTTTAAATATTCTTTTAAGAACGTTTCATGTTTTTGCTCAGCGCTCTTTTTTAAAAGAATCTGTGAGATGGCGGAAAGAAAGGTTCCAAAAAACATGAGTACGAAAAATGAATGGTTCATAAATACCCCCCTTTCGTTTATTATAGGCAGAAACCCATTGCCTTTAGGCGGTGGGAGGAGCCTTGTAAATTTCTTGAATGATATCAATTATTTTATTATAAAATACTTCTTTGTATGAGAACAATACTATTGAGATTCAGCAGTCTGAACGATGAGAACTCCGATAAAGAGGACTGCCATTCCAATGATATTTTGTACTGACAAATTTTCGTGAAAGATGAAAACAGCCCACAGCTGAGACCAGATCAGATAGACGCTGCGGTTGGCATAAGCGACGGAAAGCGAAAAGCGCTTTATGATCTTCTGCCAGGCAACTGCATAAACTGCACAGTTTAAAAGCATTAAAAATACAAAGAAAAAGAAAGAGGGATGAAAGAGCCCATGTTCTTTGTACGCATTGCTTGCCAGCTTGGAAAAAACTCCGGTAAATGAGAAAAGCATAATATTGAGATGGAGTAAAAAATAACGTGTAAATTTTTTCATTTTGCCTCCCTTGCCGCACAAAATGCGGATCACGTCAGAGATAATGTAAAAGCGATATCCCATCAATAAAAAGATTAGAATGAATGATGGCGACGATTTGATCCAGTTCCTGATTCAGACTTTTCAGATCCTGACCCGGAGCGCCGCGGTGGATGATACAGCCTATGCGGTCTGTTCCGTTTGCAGCAGCCGGTATGCGATCTCCTTCCTTATAGTCCAGCTGGAAAGTGGTGGACGATGTCTGAAATTTTTTGAGAATGTCATCTCCGACATGGGTCAATGTTCCGCCATGCGGAGAAAATAAAAGTCTTGAAATACAAGGTGTTTCTTGAAAGTGTCCGAAAGAGACCGTTTCGCCCACAGCATTTTTTATGATCTGCTCATAATAATTGACTCCTGTACAGCAGGAAATTAATTCTGGAATACCAGTTGCACCGGCACGAGCTCCCATTTCCAGAAGATAGACATGGCTGCCGCAGATCAGAATGTCGGCGTTGACTGCGCAGTGATCTAATCCGAGTGAGCGGGCAGCGACAGTCATCTGTTCTTTCATTTCCTGAAACAAACTTGAAGAGCAGGGAAATGGAAACGAATGACCGGCTGGGATTGATGTATTTCCTGCTCTATACATAAATTTATCGTGAGGCAAAAATAATTTCCATTCTCCATCCTGTAAAAGACCATCAATACCGATCTCATGACCAGTCAGAAATTTTTCTACAAGGACATATGGCTTTTTTGTCACAGTGCGAGCCAGATGGTATGCAGAAAAAAGCTGTTCTTCTGTATCAGCACGCATGATCCCCCGACTTCCGGAGCTGTCTGTGGCCTTTACGATAACAGGAGGCTGTAAATCAGAAAAAGCAAGAAGCGCTTCTTTTTCAGAAAATACCTGGCGGAAAGAAGCAGTAGATACTCCGCCGTTCAGAAAAGCCTGTTTCATACAGGCTTTATCTGTGGCAAGAGAAGCGCTATTGAAAGAGACACCCGGAAGATTTAGTGCATCACAGACGAAACCAATGGATTTCACAGCGACATCAGTGCCGGTTGTGCAGATTCCATCAATCTGTTCAGCACGTGAAAGCTTAAGGATACCTTCTGCATCTGTCGTATCCGTATAATAAACTTTATCAGCAAGAGAAAGTCCGGGATAAGGACCGGGATAACTTGCCGCAATCGTGTAAAATCCCATTTCTTTTGCCTTTTGTATCAGGGGAACCTGGTAAATACCGGCTCCCAGAATCAGTAATTTAGGCATGATCTTTTGCTTCCTCCCTTTTTTCTTGCGGTTTTTGCTTTTCTGGATCCTTTACATTGACTGTTTCACGCACAATAAACTGTGGCGTACTGTTGATGCAGAGCATAATTTTGCCCAGATATTCTCCGATAATTCCAAGGACAAGAAGGACAAAACCAAAGAACAAAAATAAAGCGCACATGATGGAAGCCCATCCGATCTGAGAACTTGGAGAGATCAGCTGACGGATCAGCGTGACGACAGCGCCAAGAAAACCGCAGACTGAAAAAATAATGCCTAAAAAAGAAGAGATTCTAAGGGGAACAACAGAGAAATTCCAGTAAGCAAGCCACAATTTTACAAGTTTGGAAAAGGTATAGTTGGAACTTCCTTCTTCTCTCTTATGATGTTCGATGGTGACATCGGCTATCTTATTCGTACAGCGATAAAAAAGTGCGTCGATATACGGATTGAAATTTTGATATTTGATGACTTCATCGCGCACATATCGTGTGATGACCCAGTAATTACTGGAGACAATCTCTTTCGGACGTCCGAGTAAAATGCGTGAGGTTACAGCATTAAACTTACTGGAAAGATTTTTCAGAAAAGAATTTTTTCGTTTTTCATAATTGCCATAGACAAGATCGTAACCTTCCTTTATTTTGTCGAGAAGGATATGCATCTGAGACGGATGGGTCTGCAGATCGTCATCCATTCCAACAATCAGATCGCCTTCGGCATAGTTCAGAGCTGCCATCAGGGCATTATGCTGTCCAAAGTTGCGGGCAAGGTTGATTCCCTTCACAAAGGAATATTTTTCGGCGAGTTCTTTGATGGAAAGAAATGTCTGGTCTTTTGAGTAATCGTTGACCAGAACAAACTCATATGTATATTCCGGCATTTTTTTAAATTCCTTGATTGTCAGCTCCACCAGATTTTTGATCGTGTTTTGGGAATTATAACAAGGAACAACAACAGATACTAACATTCACATTTTCTCCTTTTTTTATCATTCCGTTAGATTATATCATTAATGAGAAAGCTGCGCAATCTGCTTTGAGGGATAAAAAGGAAGAGTTGACATCGTTCTGAAAGTTCTGTAAAATCTATGTAGCATATAGAGAAAGTAGGGATTTTAAGTTGGAAGAACAAAAAAAGGAAGAAAATCTTGATCTGGAAAAAAGATCAGATGAAAACAAAACAGAAGAGGAAAGTGAAATTTTAGAGAAAAATAAATCAGTTGAGGAAAATGAAGTCTCAGAAGAAAATGAGGATGAGACAACACAGATCGCAGAGGCTTCCGAAGAGACAGAAGAAGAGGATGAGGAGGAAGACGAAAATGCAGTTCCTCCAAGACTGCGAAACCGTCTGTATGACCACATACACATTCCTTTGAAAACGATGGATAAGATCATTTATGTGACGATTGCAGCGATTGTTATTTTGATTATTTATGGAATAATAAAACAGTAAGAAAAGATGGCAGAGGGTGTTGCAAAAAGAAAGCTGAATCTGACCGGAGAAGTCAGCAGAGCTGGTATACGGTTTTGCAGCACCTGTTCTATTTGCAGATGATATAGAAAAAACAAGAGCAGAAGTTTCCATTTCTATGATATGGGACAGGATAGAGAGCAGACAGGGAGCTGGCGAAGGAGAGATAGCGACAATACGCATAGAATGAGAGACGGGGTGGAATTTGTGAATTTTTTAAAGATTTTATTGGTAGACGATGAGGAACAGGTAAGAAAAATAATAGCAAAGAAAATCATGTGGGAAAAATTAGGATACGAATTGATTGGAAATGTGGGTAACGGACGAGAGGCTCTGGAACTGATAGAAGTCAATGAGCCAGATGTCGTGCTGACCGATATAAGGATGCCATTTATGGATGGTCTGGAGCTGGCATCGAGACTGAAAGAGGAGTATCCTGACATAAAAGTCATTATTTTTTCTGGGTTTGATGAGTTTGAGTATGCAAAACAGGCGTTAAAATATAATGTCATTGAATATATTCTCAAACCGGTCAATATCGAAGAGATGACGGAGATTTTAAGAAAAGTCCGTCAGTCAATTGTGGACGATATTTTAAAGAAAAGAAATATAGAAAAATTGCGGGAGGCTTATATGAAAGGTCTTCCTGTGATTAAGGAAAGATTCTTGACCGATTTGATTCACGGCAAATTAAAGAGCAGAGCAGAGATTCAGCAGAAAATGTCACTGTATCAGATTCCGCTTGCTTTTCAGGAAGGGTATCTCGTGACGACATTAATGCTGACAGACAAAAAAATAGACCGGACGAATGCGATAGAAGGAATTGATCAGGAAGAGATGCAGTATTTTTCAGTCAAGCAGTATTTAGAAGAGATGCTTCAGAATCAATATGACAACATCTTTCTGAGGACAACATCCGGATGGAGTGTCATTTTGGGAATACGAAAAGGAGAGCGGGGCAGAAAAGTAGTAATGCTTTTAAACAATTTCTGCCGTTCCTGCAAAAAATTGCTTGATATCGAAATCACAGCAGGAGTCGGCAGTGTTGTGAGTGATATCATGGAAATAGAATCTTCCTATCAGGAATCAAAGGAAGCGCTCGGTTACTACCGCATTATGGGAAAAGGAAAGGCAATTTATATTCAGGATGTAGAGCCGGGACAAAATGAAAGTCTGCTCTCCGAAGAAAAACTGGAAGATCAGCTTATGGTCAGCATTAAATTTGGATCAGAAGAGAAAGTATGCCAATGTATTGATGAGATTGTAGATCAAGCTGAAGGGAAAAAGATTCATGATAATCAGGTGATGATCTATTATATTTCTCTGGTCATCAATCTGATGAAATTTGCAGAAAAATGTGATGTTCACACAGGGGACGGCGAAGACATCTCCAGAGACTACATCGAACAGATTTTTCAGATTAAATCTGCAGACAGAATGAAGGAATGGATGAAGGAAATCTGTCTGAATATTCAAAAAGAAATAGGAAGAGAGCGGGAAGATGCTACATTAAAATTGATCAATCAGGCAAAAGCATTTATCGAGATGCACTATCAGGAACCTTCGCTCTCTGTCGAAATGATCTGTCAGGAACTTCATATCAGTCCGGCATATTTTTCGACCATTTTTAAAAAAGAAGTCGGTGAAAGCTATGTTTCTTATCTGACAGATCTCAGACTGAAAAAGGCATTGGAGCTTTTGAAAGATACGACAGATAAAACATATGTGATAGCAGAAAAGGTAGGATATTCAGAGCCAAATTATTTCAGCTACGTATTTAAAAAGAAATTTGGAGTTGCACCAAGCAAATATTATAAAAGATAAGAAAGAAACGGTGGCAAAGTATGGGAAAGGAAATAAGAAAAATAGAGAAGCGTCTGAGAGAACTTTTGAAAAACTGGAGCTTTCGCTATGTTTTATGGCTGTCATTTTCTTTAGTGTCCATTATTGTGACAGTGTCTATCGGAATGTTTATGAACTTTCAATACTCAAAACGCGTGGACGAGCTGATGGAAGAGCAGCTGGCAAGTTCTGTCTCGCAGGCAAGCGTTCCCCTCTATTCGCATATCAGAAGTATGCTCAAAGCCTCCGATGCACTTTATTACAATGTTATCCGGTCGGCACACTTTCCAGAAGATTCTGTCTACAACAAATTCAAACTTGTATGCGAGATCAATCCAGAGACAATCGAGAGCATTGCCCTGTTTGATGACAAGGGAAATTTGCTGGAAGCCTCACCGCCTTCTATTTTAAATGAACGGATTGACATTCAAAAAGAAGAGTGGTTTCAAACGGCAATTCAGGAAAATGAGAACGTTCATTTTTTTGATCCGAAAGTACAGAATCTATACGTTGCCTCTGATAATTCGTATAACTGGGTGATACCGATGAGCCGCGCAGTTCAGATTGACTATAATGGGGAGACCATACAGGGGGTACTTCTGATCAACCTCAAGTATTCTTGGATTGAAAATATTTTTGATACAGCAGATCTTTCTAATATTAAGATTGCAATGCTGAACGAAGCTGGCGAAACAATTTATGATCCCAGACAGTATCTCGTGTCTCTGGGGTTGGAAAAAGATTATACAGAAATCTTTAAGGAGCAGCCGAGCAGAGATGGAACATTCAGCGTGCGGATGGATGGTGAAAAATATCTTGTCTCTTCTCAGACAATCGGATATACAGGATGGAAGATCATCGGAATCGGGCTGGATCAGGAAGGAACGGTATCCTCTTTGAAGGGGAAACTGTTTATTATGATGCTGTTTTTTATTTTGATGACGATTCTTTTAATCTTAAATGTGTATATCTCAAATAGAATCTGCAGTCCGATTCAGGAACTGGCTGTTCATGTTCATGAAATTGAAGAAGGAAATCTGGATGAGACGATCAATGTGAGCGGCAGCCGGGAGATCTGTCAGTTAGGATCAGCGATTTCGCAGATGAAATATGTGATAAAAAATCTGATGAAAGACATTGTCATAGAATATGAGCAAAAGAGAAAGACAGAGCTGGATGCCCTGCAGTCGCAGATCAATCCGCATTTTTTATATAATACGCTGGATATCATTGTCTGGATGATTGAAAATGAGCAGCAGGAAGAAGCGGTAAAAGTTGTCACTGCGCTTGGAAGACTGTTCCGTATCAGTCTGAGCAAGGGAAAGCGGATTATTCCTCTAAAAAATGAAATTGAACATGTCACAAATTACCTCATGATCCAGCAGGTACGTTTTGAAAATAAATTCAGCTACTCTGTGACAATGGAGGAAGGAATTGGAGAAAATGCTACATTAAAGCTGATTGTACAGCCTATTGTGGAGAATGCCATCTACCATGGTATGGAATATATGTATGGCGATGGAGAGATCACAATCAATGTGACAAAGCAAGGGGAAGACATCTTAATTGCCGTGAAGGACAACGGACCAGGAATGACGCAGGAGATGGTTCAAGCCCTTGTGGAAGGAAAAGTGGTGGAATCTACAAAGAGAGGTTCCGGCATTGGTGTGAGAAATGTGCAGGAGAGAATACAGATGCAGTTTGGAAGAAAATATGGACTGTTTATTGAATCCGAACTGGATGAAGGAACAACGGTTACGATAAAAATACCGGCCATTCCTTATGAATCATGGGAGGGAAGCCTGGAATGAAAAAAATAGAAAAATATATTTTTATCGGCTGTGGAATGATGATTGTAATTTTATGGATACTGTCATCAACAGATCTTATTTTAAAAGAGAAAAAAACAGAGGTTCATCGTATCTCTGTGATTGCAGATAGCAGCGAGGAGACAGACTGGGAATACTTTCTGAAAGGAATGGAGTATGCAGCAGATCAGTATCATGCTGAAGTACAGCTTTTGACGATGTATGATGAAGTAAGCCAGCAGAAACAAAACGAAATCATAGAAAAAGAAGCTTTGGGAGAAGCGCAGATTCTGATTGTATCTCCTGTGAACGTGGAGGAATTTCAACAATTCCTGGTTGAAAACAGTCTGAAAGAAAAGTCAGTGATTACATTGAACACGGAAGTACAGTCCGATAAAATAGTTTCCTGTATCTATGCAGACGAGACTGAACGGGCCAGACAGCTGGGCGATATGATCGCAGAGAATGCGGAAGGCGAAAAAAAAGCATGGATTGGTGTGAAAGAAGAAAAGTGGGACAGTACCCGGCAATTTTATAATTCGTTAAAACAGACACTGGAGTCACATGGAATCAAGACATTTCTGCAGATATGGAACGACGAAATAGAACTCCAGGAGATATTCAAAAGAGAAGAAAATCTTTTTGTAGGTCTGGATAAAAGGACAACAGAGCTGCTTGCAGAAAATAAGAAAAAAGAGAGTCGAAAAATTTTTGGAAACGGAATAAACAGCAGTATTGTACACAGTATGGAGAATGGAATCATTGAAGGAATTGCCACAATCAATGAGATGGATATGGGATGCCTGGCAGTTGCAAATGCGGTAGAGCTGCTGGAAGGGAATAAAATTACAAATCTTTTGATTGATCAGAAAACGATTCTCTCTGATGAGATGTACAGTAAAAGATATGAACAGATTTTGTTTCCTGTCTTCTAAATAAGGAGAACTTTCATGAAAAAGAAAAAAACATATCTCATTTGTATAGCTGCTATTTTGCTGGCTCTTCTATCAGGAAAAATCATATGGGATAATTATCATGGGACAGAGAAAGAAGCAGTAAAGGTTGCGGTATTTGCTTATAAAAAATCAGACGTATTTATTTCTGATATTATCGGAAGTATGGAAAAAATGGCATATACATATGAGGAAGAAACGGGAATACCAGTCCAGATCGATGTATTAGATGCAAAAGAAAATCAGAATGACCAGGACCGGCAGCTTGATAAATGTCTTCAACTTGATTATGACGTGTTTTGCGTCAACTTAGTCGACCGAACGACAGCTTCCGTTGTAGTTGACAAGACGGAGGCGGAAGGAATCCCACTTATCTTCTTTAATCGGGAACCGGTGGAGCAGGATATCAAAAAAGGAAAGAATGTCTATTATATTGGAGCAGATGCGAAAGGTTCTGCTGTTCTCCAAGGAAAAATGATTGCCGATCTGTATGTGAAAAGCCCGGAAGAACTGGATCTTGACAAAGACGGCGATGTGGAATATGTGATGATGGAAGGGCAGATGGGTCATCAGGACGCCATCATCCGTACAGAATGGTCAATAAAGACGATACGCAGCGCAGGCGTTCCTCTAAAAGCAGTAGAATCAGGAGTGGCGAATTTTGACCGCAGTCAGGGAGCTGCACTGATGGAACAATGGCTCCAAAAAGGAGACGATATAGAACTGGTAATCTGCAACAATGATGAAATGGCGCTGGGCGCAGTGGATGCGATTGAAAAAATGGGCATAAAAAAAGATATAAAAATTGTAGGAATTGATGGAATTGCAGATGGAATTCAAGCTGTAAAAGAAGGAAAAATGTATGGCACTGTTATCTGCAACAGCAAGCAGCAGGGAGAATCCATGTTTACCCTTGCAGTCAGTCTGGCATTGAATGGAGAGCCGGATAAAAGCTTAAAACTAACTAATGAGCGCTATATAAGAGCAGAGCTTGATGGGCTACTTTCACAATAACTTTTGAAATTTTTGAAGCAATATGACAAGAAAATATATAAAAATATAAGAAAAACGATAGTAGAGTTAAAAAAATTGTATAGAATTGCTAGAAACTTTGGTTTATAATGAGAACACAAAATAAAGAACGCGAGAAAGCGAATGGAGGTTATTTATTATGAAAAAGAGATTAGCATTATTACTCGCTTGTGGTATGGCAATGTCTATGGTTCCAGTACAGGCAGAAGAAGCAAAAGATGAGATCAACTTAGGTGTTCTGATCTACAAATTTGATGATACTTATATTTCTACTGTACGTGCTGCAATCGAGAAATATGCTGAAGAAGCAGACGTTACAATTAACTTAGATATGCAGGATGCACAGGGTGACCAGGCTAAACAGAACGACCAGATGGATATCTTAGTTGAAAAAGATCTGGACGCTGTATTAATCAACTGTGTTGATACAGGATCTGCTCAGGGATTAGCTGACAAAGCAAAAGAAGCTGGTATCCCAGCTATCTTCTTCAACAGAGAGCCAGCTAAAGAAATTATGGAATCTTGTGATGGACTGTTCGTTGGAACAACAGCTTCCGAAGCTGGTGTAATGCAGGGTGACTTATTAGCTGATATGTGGGAAGCTCATCCAGAATATGACTTAAACGGTGATGGTGTATGCCAGTACTTAGTATTCAAAGGTGAACCAGGAAACCCAGAAGCAGAAGCACGTACATCTTACAGCGTATCTCAGGCTGAAGAACGTGGAATGAAAATGGAAAACGTTCAGGGTGAACCAGTTGTTGCTAACTGGGCTACAGATCAGGCACAGAACTCCATGGAAGCTATCTTAGCAGCTCATGAAGGTGAAATCGAAGCAGTATTCTGCAACAACGATGATATGGCACTTGGTGTTATCTCCGCATTAAACGCAGTTGGATACAACACAGACGCTGAAGCTGAAAACTGGATTCCAGTAATCGGTGTAGACGCTACAGACGCTGGTGTAGAAGCTATCAACAGCGGAAAAATGGCAGCTACTGTAAAACAGGATGGCGATGCTATGGGTAAAGCCCTGATCGAAGTTGCTATCAACGCAGCAAACGGAAAAGACTTTGTTGAAGGAACAGAATACGAAATCGCAGAAGATGGTGTTTCCGTACGTATCCCATATTCAAGAGTAGAAGCTACAACAGCAGACGCTGAATAATTTCAGATAATTAAGATTTATAGACAGAATAAGAATTTTTCCTCCCTGAGAAACAAGATAAGGTAAAATACAGAAAGGAGAGGTGACAGTAAAAAGTATCTGCTCACTCTCCTTTTTTGTCAGGAAGAGAAAAATAAAATAGAAAAGTGGGGATAAAAGTATGGCGGAAAGTTATCTTTTAGAGATGCGGGATCTTGAAAAAGAGTTCCCAGGCGTAAAAGCGTTGAATAAAGCTAACCTTTTGTTAAAAAAAGGAAGCGTTCATGCTCTGATGGGAGAAAACGGAGCCGGAAAAAGTACTTTGATGAAATGTTTGTTCGGTATCTACAAAGAAGATGCGGGATCAATCAAGATCGAAGGAAAAGAGACACATTTTTCTAACCCGAAAGACGCTCTGGAACACGGAGTTGCAATGGTGCACCAGGAGTTGAACCAGGTGCTTCGTAGAAGCGTTATGGAAAATATGTGGTTAGGAAAATTTCCGAAAAAAGCTGGCTTGGTAGATCATAAAAAAATGTACGATGATACAAAAAAGCTTTTCGATGAGATTGAAGTTCAAGTAGATCCAAAAGCAATCATCGGTGATTTATCTGTATCACAGAGACAGATGGTAGAGATCGCAAAAGCGGTTTCTTATGATGCAAAAATTCTTGTGCTTGATGAGCCTACCTCTTCTCTTACAGATGAAGAAGTAGAGCACTTATTTAGAATCATCAACAAACTGAGAGCAAATGGTGTAGGAATCATTTATATCTCTCATAAGATGGAAGAAATTCTGAGAATCTCAGACGATGTAACGATCATGCGTGATGGACAGTGGGTTTCCACAACACCAGCAAAAGAACTGACGACAGATAAGATCATCAATATGATGGTTGGTCGTGAGATGTCTGATCGTTTCCCACCGAAAACAAATAAACCTGGAAAGACTCTGATGAAAGTAGAAGGTCTGACAGGAAAATATATGCCTACCTGTATTGATGTTTCTTTCGAACTTCGTGAAGGCGAAGTACTCGGTGTTGCAGGACTGGTTGGATCAAGAAGAACAGAACTCCTTGAGACAATCTATGGTATTGCACACAGAGAGAGCGGAAAGATTACATTAAACGGAAAAGAAGTATATAACCATAACTCCATGGAAGCAATCAAAAACGGATTTGCTCTGCTGACAGAGGAGAGACGTGCTACTGGTATTATTCCATTAAAGAGTATCACGTTCAATGCTGTAATTGCAAACATCAAAGCTTACCGCAATAAGTTCGGACTCCTTTCCAACAAGAAAATGGAAGAGGATACAGACTGGGTAGTTAAGAGTATGAAGGTTAAGACACCTACAAACAAGACACATATCAAATCTTTGTCAGGTGGTAACCAGCAGAAAGTTATCATCGGCCGCTGGCTTCTGACAAAACCAGTGATCTTGTTGCTGGACGAGCCTACTCGTGGTATCGATGTTGGAGCAAAATACGAAATCTATCAGTTAATTAATGATTTAGCAGCCGAAGGAAAAGGCGTTATGGTAGTTTCTTCTGAGATGCCTGAGTTGATTGGTATCTGCGACCGTATCTTAGTTATGAGTAATGGTCACATGGCAGGAATTGTGGACGTCAAAGAAGACTTAAAGGGCGGAATGCAGGAAGAAATCATGCGTTTGGCAGCAAAATATGTTTAAGGCAGGAGAAAAACTATGGAAAAAACAACAAAATGGGATTCAAAGAAAATAAGCGAATTTTTGCTTAACTATGCATTGTATATTATCCTTGGTTTGATGCTGATTGTAATTATTTGTGTAAATCCAAAATTCTTGTCAGTATCAAACTTCACAAAAATCTTAACACAGGCTTCTACACGTATTATTCTGGCACTTGGTGTTGCTGGTATGATCGTGTTGGCAGGTACAGACCTTTCTGTTGGTCGTATCGTTGGATGTAGTGCTGCTGTAACAGCTTCTCTTGTTCAGGCTACTACATATGGTTCCAGAATGTATCAGTTTGAAAAAGATCTTCCACTGATCGTGCCGTTACTGGCTAGTATCGCTGTTGCAATGATCTTCTGTGTAATCAACGGTTTTGGTGTTGCAAAACTTCACTTACACGCATTTATTATTTCCCTTGGTACACAGTTGATCGCATTTGGATGCACATGTATCTACATCAACAGCCAGGGTGGTGGAGCGCAGGCTCTGTCAACATTCAATGCAAAATTCAACAACTTTGTAACAGGAGCATTCAATATCGGAGGATTCAAACTTCCATACCTGATCATCTATGCTACAATCGCAGTTGTTATTATGTATATTGTTTGGAACAAAACAACATTAGGTAAAAACATGTTCGCTATCGGTGGTAACACAGAAGCAGCTGCTGTATCTGGTGTAAACGTAGCAAAAAATATCATGGGCGTTTATATTATCGCTGGTGTTCTTTACGGTGTAGCTTCTTTCTTAGAGGCAGGACGTATCGGATCTGTTAACACAGGTACAGGTCTGAACTACGACTTGGATGCGATCTCCGGTTGTGTAATCGGTGGTGTATCCTTCTCCGGTGGTGTTGGTACAATCCCAGGCGTTGTAATCGGTGTTGTAATCTTACAGGTTATCACATACGCATTCAACTTCCTTGGAATCGACCCATACTTACAGTATATCATCAGAGGTTTCATTATTATCCTGGCTGTATCTATCGACGTTCGTAAATACATTGCTAAGAAATAATTGGACAATACAAATCTACCCTTATTATAAAACTTCAGGGCTGGTTGTCGTTGAGACAGCCGGTCCTGAGTTTTTTGTATGAGAAAAAGAAAACTATCTGTTTTTAGGGGCAGTAAATAAAAAAAGATTGACAAATCAGAATTTTAGTATTACACTATATCCATCAAAAGAAAAACCGATGAGAAAGAAGAGTAAGCTCTAAGAGAAATCACAGAGAGCGGCAGAGGGTGAGATTGCCGTATGGATTTTATTGCCGAATGGACTTTCGAGGGCGATCTGAAATGAAAAGAGTAGGCATCGTCGGGAACCGAACCCGTTATCAATCAGGAGCGTATGGTTGTACGTAAGAGAGAGGACAGTTGTCAAATTGAGTGGTACCGCGATAATAAAAAAGTTTATTACCGTCTCAAACTAGAAATAGTTTGAGGCGGTTTTTTTATAAATAAGGCGAGAATACCTGCGACTTTAGTCATGAGAAATTTAATTGATATCCAGAAAAAAGTGTGGATCGCAATATGACAAGTGGACAGACGGATTGTGAATCGGATAAAAATTATTAAAAAAAAGGAATCGTAAAGGAGAAAAAATTATGAAAAAGAAAATGTCAGTAATGGTGGGAAGTATGTTAACAGCAGCAAGTGTTTTCGGGATGGCAATGACAGCAAATGCAGAGGAAGATTCGTATACGATTGGAATTTCTCAGTTTGCAGAGCATGGATCTTTAGATAACTGTCGCGAAGGATTTTTAGAAGGATTAAAAGAAGAAGGAATTGAGGAAGGAAAGAATCTGACAATAAAAATCAACAATGCGGCGTCTGATATGGGAACGACAGCACAGATTGCCCAGAGCTTTGTCTCAGACGGTGTAGATTTGATCTGCGCGATCGCAACGCCGAGCGCTCAGGCAGCATACAATGCGGCGATAGATTCTGAAATCCCTGTTATTTACACTGCTGTCACAAATCCAGAAGAGGCAGAACTTGCCGATGAAAATGGAATGCCGGTCGGCGCTGTGACTGGAACGAGTGATCAGCTGCCAGTCGAGGCACAGCTGAAAATGATTCGGGAGCTGATGCCGGATGCAGAAACAATCGGTATTTTGTATACAACGAGCGAGGCAAATTCAGTTTACAGTATTGCACAATATGAAGAACTGGCATCCGAATACGGATTTGAGATTGAGACGGCTGGAATTACAAATACATCTGAGATTCCGCTTGCCACAGCGGATTTACTTGATAAAGTGGACTGTCTGACAAACCTGACAGATAATACAGTAGTCAGTTCTCTGCCGGCAATTTTAGATCAGGCGAATGAACAGAATATACCAGTGTTCGGAAGCGAGATCGAACAGGTAAAACTGGGATGTGTTGCGGCAGAGGGTCTGGATTATGTAAATCTTGGAAAAGATACTGGAAGAATGGCGGCAAAGATTTTAAAAGGGGAATTAAAAGCGGAGGAGACACCGTACGAACTTCTGACAGAGAGCAGTCTGTATATTAACAGCGCAGCGGCAGAAAATTTAGGAATTACAATCCCAGAAGAGATGAACGGACGCGCTGCGGAAATTTTTACAGAGATCATGTCAGAATAAGATAGGCGAGAAAGCTGGCAAGAGAAGACGGAGGAAAGAGAAATGGATTTTGTACTTACAGTGGTAGAGCAGGGACTGATCTATGGAATCCTTGCATTAGGAGTTTACATTACATATAAAATATTAGATTTTCCAGATTTGACAGTAGATGGAAGTTTTCCATTGGGAGCTGCTGTGACGGCCGCACTCATCACGAGAGGAGTCAATCCTTATTTGACCCTTCCGATTTCTTTTCTGGCGGGAGCCGCAGCAGGAATCTGCACCGGTCTGATTCATGTCAAATGTAAAGTCCGGGATCTTCTCTCAGGAATCATTATGATGACTGCTCTGTATACCATCAATCTGGAAATAGCAGGTACAAATAATGTACCGTTATTCTCGAAAGACACAATGTTTAAAAATGCAGCTCTTAGCGGTCTGTTTGGAGAAAAAATCCCAGCCTATGTAAAACTGCTGCTGATTCTGGCGGTAGTACTGATCAGCAAAATCCTGCTGGATTTGTATTTAAAGACAAAATCAGGATATCTGCTGCGTGCAGTTGGAGACAATGATAATCTGGTGACTTCTCTTGCTAAAGATAAAGGAAATGTTAAAATTTTAGGACTGGCGATTGCAAATGGTCTGGTAGCGCTTGGCGGATGTGTTTTTTGTCAGGAACAAAGAGTATTTGATATCTCAAGCGGAACGGGTTCTATGGTGATTGGACTTGCCAGTGTTATCATCGGAACAGCATTATTTAAAAAGATACCAAAAGTAAAGACGACAACAGCGGTATTTATCGGAGCAATTTTATATAAGGGCTGTGTGGCGCTCGCCATCAAGTTTTTTGAACCGCAGGCGATGAAATTAATCACAGCAGCGCTATTTCTGCTGATTCTGGTTATCAGCATGGATCGAAAAAGGAAGGTGAAAAGTCATGCTTGAGTTAAAACACATTCAAAAATATTACAATCCGGGAACAGTCAATGAGATGTGTCTGTTTGAAGATTTCAATCTTACGATACAGGAAGGTCAGTTTGTATCCGTAGTTGGCAGCAATGGATCAGGAAAAACGTCCATGTTAAATTTGATTTGCGGAAGTATAGATCTCGATGATGGAAAAATTTTGATTGATGGTCACGATATCACGCGTGAAAAAGAATACAAGAGATTAAAGAGAATTGGAAGAGTATATCAAAATCCGGCAATGGGAACGTGTCCAAATATGACAATTCTGGAAAATATGGCCATGGCAGACAATAAAGGAAAATTTTTTGGTCTGACACGCGGAACAAATAAGCAGAGAATCGACTATTACAAGGACTGTCTTCGGCAGCTCAACTTAGGTCTGGAAGAAAAAATGGATGTCAAAGTGGGAAATCTTTCAGGGGGACAGCGACAGGCAATGTCCCTTGTAATGTCGACAATGACGCCGATCGATTTTCTGATTCTGGATGAACATACAGCTGCTCTGGATCCGAAGACAGCAGAACGCATCATGGAATTGACAGGAAAAATTGTACGAGAAAAGAAACTGACGACAATCATGGTGACACATAATCTGCGCTATGCAGTGGAATATGGGAATCGACTGCTGATGATGCATCAGGGAAAAGCAGTGATGGACGTTTCAGGGGAAGAAAAGAAAAAAATAAAAGTAGAACAGATTCTGGAGCAGTTTAATCAGATCAGCATTGAATGTGGAAATTAAATAAAAAAGAGAAGAAATAACAAAAAATTGAAAAATCTTTCAGAAAAATAAGAAGGAGCTGGAAAAACCAGCTCCTTCTTTGGTATTACACATTTATCGTTTTTAATCTGATTATCATATTTTAGACAGAAAGACTTTCACTGTCTTTTTGAGGTAAGTCAGAGGAAAATTCTCCTGCCCATTCAAAGCCTTTTTTAGCAGCAATTACAGCAATAATTTCGTTAATTACAGCAGCGGCAGCGATGGTTCCCTGAATGATTTTGGCATATTCAGGAACCGATGGGGACAGCACAGAAACAGCAATTCCTGTAAAAACAAGGGAAACGCCTGAATGAGGCAAAAGTGTAAATCCCAGATATTTTTTGACAGTTACAGGAGATTTTGTGATCGATGCACCAAAATAGGCGCCAAAATATTTTCCAAAAGCTCGGGCAGCAATATAGATTATTGTAAAAAGTCCTGCTCCAAGAATCAAATGATAATCCAGAGGGGCACCGAGATTGAGAATTACGACAATCATTGCTACATTAAGAATCGGATTAAAAGCTTTCATGATCTGTTCCAGTCGAGATTCACTGACCATATTTGAAAATACAGCAGAAAAGGCCATGCCGATCAGCATAAAATTCAAAACAGGAGAAGGCATGATATAGTTGTTAAAGAAAAATCCGACAATAGAAGCAACAAAAATCATTCCAATTAAAATTGCCAGTGTGATTGGAGCGCTTCTTTGCTTTTTTAACAGAAATCCAGCAAGAACTCCCACAGCCGCCCCGATTACGAGAGGAAGAATCACCACGAGGGCAATCATATAGGCAGGAAGATGACCAGCAGAAAGATTACCTGCAACGATAGCAATGGTAGTAAAAAATACAACACATCCAACGATATCGTCCAAAGCAGCCATAGGAATTAGAGTTTTCGTAACGGGACCATCTGTCTGAAATTCACGGACGATGGAAAGCGCAGGCGCAGGCGCCGTTGCAAGCGCAATTCCGCCGAAAATAAATGCCAGATAAAGAGGAATTTCTGAAAAATAAAACACAATTCCAAATACGAGCGATACAGTTAAAAATGTTCCAAGCGACTGCGTCAGTGTTGTAATAATAATAGCTTTTCCAGAACGTTTTAATTTTTTCCAGACAAGTTCTGTTCCGATCATAAGACCAACAGCACATTCGAGAACATGTATGGAAGTCTGGTACCATGAAGCATCCAGAAGATCCTGGTTCATCAATGAAAGAGCATGAGGTCCTAAAATCATTCCGGCAATCAACCATCCAAGGATAGAAGGCAGCTTTAGCTTTGATATGAGTTTTCCTGATAGAAAAGCCAGAAGTATAGCAATCAGTAGTTTTAAAATTTGTAAAATCATTCTTTAGACTCCTCTCCGCGGTGCATTTCTATAAATTCTCCGATTTCCTGCATCTGCAGATCAAGGGAATGAATCCCTTCGGCACAGATGCGCAGCTTTTCTGAAATATCTGCAGTTTTTTGACCAAGATTTTTTTTATAGTGAACTTTATGTTCAATACTTGCCCAAAAATCCATTGCAATCGTACGGAATTGTACTTCGACTGGTATCCATTTTTTCTCATCCGCAAAAAAAACAGGAATTTCCACAATCAAATGAAGACTGCGATAGCCATTTTCCTTAGGAGATTCAATATAATCTTTCTTTTTAATTAAATGAATATCATCCTGGGAACAGATTTTGTCTGCAAGCTGGTAAATATCATTTGTAAATGAGCAAATTACTCGAACTCCGGCAACATCATATAAATACTTTTCGACGCTTTCTAAAGAAATTGCAAGATTTTTGCGTTTCAGTTTTTCAATAATGCTGATAGTTTTTTTTAGACGGCAGGAAATAGATTCAATAGGATTCCTGTCACTTTCAAGAGAAAGCTGCTGGTTCAACACTTCAAATTTTGTCTGAACTTCCAGCATGGCACATTGATACTGCATCATCAGCTTCATGAAAGGATAAGCTGATTCAACGAACTTTTGAGGTTCTTCTAATGTAATTAACTTATTAAAAGTAACATTTTCTTCAGCGCAATCCATTATATTCCTCCTGCTATTTTGCGATCTAATATGAAATCCAATATTTCTATACGAATAGTTCGTTTTCGCTGCTTCCAGAAAAGCATATTTATTCTAAAAATAAATATTGACCACATGGTCTATTATATACATCATAAATCATGTGGTCAATATAAAAATTATATAATTTAAATGAAAGAAAAGTGCGAAAGGTATGTTTTAAGGTGTGAAAAGGCGATTGGAAAGATTAATGAAAAAGAGAAAAAGTGCTAAAATCAATTATATCAATAAGACGAGAAAAACCAAGAGAGAGGAGAAGGAAGATGAAATTAAAGAACGTAGTAGCACTTGGGATTGCATCGAGTATGGTATGGGGGACAATACCTGTAAATGCAGAAGAGACAGCCGCACATGAAGCGAATCTTACAGAAGCTTCATCGGCAGAAGCAGAGAATTCAGATACAACAGTATCTTATCCTGATTCTTACAGCAAAGAGGCATTAGAAAAAGGACTTGCCATGACAGAAGAAGAAATAGAAATGACCGTGGACGCGATCGTAAATACATTGCTGGCAGATGGAGACACGGATTGTTTCTATACAATGATTGCTGGAAATAATGACAAGACGGCCATTCAGGGAAATCCGGGATATGCGACAGGATGTCCGGAACTGGGCGTGCCGGAGTCCTTTTATCATGATGGACCGGCGGGTGTCACATCCATCTATGAGACGACAGGATTTCCAGTCAATATGTCTCTGGGATCAACATTCAGCGAAGAACTGGCATATGCTTATGGACAAGTGGAAGGAGCCGATAATCGTATCATCGGATCAAATTTCCAGCTTGGAACGCAGATGGATGTCGTGCGTACAGGTCACTGGAACAGAACGAAAGATACAATGGGGGAAGATCCTTTTTTGACGGGAATGCTTGGCGCACAGCAGGTAGCAGGAGTACAGTCTGAAGGTGTAGCGGCAATGATCAAACACTATGCAGGATATGGCACGAACGGCGACACAGGCGTCAATGTTTCCATTGATGAGCAGACATTCCACGAATTCTATGTGACTTCGTTTGAATATGCGATTAAAAAGGGAAATGCCGCTTCTGTGATGACGACATACAACAGCATTGAAGTTCCAGGATTTACGGAAGAAAATGGAGAATTTACAGACAGCAATGATTATATTAATTTAGATGTCCTGCGCGATATCGTCGGATTTAAAGGAATGATCTGCTGTGACTGGGGCGGACAGAAAGAGATGAGCGCTTTCCAGGGAAATACAATGGCAATGCCTTCAGCAGGAAATAATACAAAAGAAAATATTGAAGCAGCAATCGCAGCCGGAGAAGGAACATTTGACACGATTGTACAGAATGTAAAAGATAATCTGTATGCCTACGGAACAGCAGGATACCTGTATTATTCTTTCTCTAATATGTATGAAGCAGACGGAGAGATGCGCGTGAAACGTGATGTCAACAGAGATTGTGCGGACGCCTCCACTGCAATTACACTGATTAACAGTTATGAAGAAGAGTATACAGATGAATATATGGATGCGGCAAATGATGTTGTAAAAGAAATTGCTGAGAGCGGCGCTGTTTTGCTTCAGAACAATAATAATGCTCTTCCGCTGACAAATGAAGATTATACAGGTGAAAATTCTGTTGCAATGATCGGCATGGGTGCATCGTATGCTTTTACAGGCACAGGTGCAGAGCGCTCCTATGGTGTTGTAAATTATATTGACAGTCCATATGAAGCGATACAGAAAATTGTGGGAGAAGATGCAAATATTTCTGTTTACGCAGGACTGGATTTAGTAGGAACAACTGTTCCAGAAGAATATATCTATACATCAGAAGATGGAGAGGAACATGGATTTGTGCGCACATACGGCGTGGTGGCTGAAAATTCCGGCGGTATGTTTGGACCTCCTGGAGCAGCACAGGAGGAGACAGAGGCAGAGACCGAAAGCAATGAATTGCCGGAATTTGTTCCGGGACCAGATGGAACAGGTGTATTTGCATCTTCTGATATCTGGGCGGCAAATGGGCTGACCAATGAATCAGTGTATGTACAGGATATTTCTAATACAAAAAAGGCATATTTTATGGTAAAAGATCAGGAATCCGGAGAAGTATATGATCTGGATGAAGTAGCAGGAATTGATCCTGTGATTGATTTTACAGCAGGAATTCATACTGACGGAAGAAGAGATTTTGAAAACGCATCTGAGGAAAATGCTGTTTTACCTGGAAATGCAATCTCAAATGGAGAAGCGTATACATGGACAGGATGGCTGGAAGTTCCAGAATCAGGCGATTATTCTTTTATTTTACAGTCTATCGGAGGCAGTGTAAACTGTAAGATTGACGGACAGTCTGTAAGTTCAGGCGCAGGAAACCGCCAGGGGACTCAGTGGGGATGGAACAATCTGATTTCTTCACGCGAAGGTATGGGAATCGGAAATGCTGTCACAATGAGTCTGGAAGCAGGAAAGCGATATAAAATAGAAATTACAGGAATTGATATGCCGACAGATCTGGCTGATATAAAAGATATGCAGATTCGTCTCTCATGGATTCCGGCAGGACAGCCAGAGAGTGACTGCGAGGCGGCTGTTCAGGCTGCAAAAGAAAATGATAAAGTAATTTTCTTTGCATATGACAATACGACTGGAAATAGCGAAGGCGGCGGGGGAATGCCTTGGGAGGAACCTTCTGATGAAGAAGTGATTCCGGCAAGCCGCGCTCTTGCGGAAGACCAGTTAAAATTGCTCAGAGATGTAATTGATGCTGCAGAAGAAAATGGAAATCAAGTGATTGTGGTACTGAACACGGCAAGTAATATTGCACTTTGTGATGACACATATTTCCCAGAGGGAAATGGATGGGCGGACGAAGTAGATGCAGTCTTAGAAATGTGGTTTGCAGGTCAGGCAGGAGGAACAGCAACAGCAGATCTGCTTCTGGGAGAAGTCAGCCCGAGTGGAAAACTGCCGATCACATTCCATAAAAAAGGAACAGATACTTCTATTTCTTATTCACAGGAAGCATTTAACACAGCAACAGGAGAGAATTTAGAACGTATTTCAAATGGTCTTTCTGAAAATTTAAAAGATGCAACCGTAGCAGAAGGTATCTATATGGGATATCGCTGGTATGACAAAAATGATGTAGAACCGGCATTTGATTTTGGACATGGATTGAGCTATACAACATTTGAATATTCTGATCTGAAAGTAGAAAAAACGCCGGATGCAGAGTATGGATATGATGTGACTTTTACAGTCACAAATACAGGAAACACAGCAGGCGCAGAAGTTGCACAGGTATATCTGGGCGAAGCAGATGTTCCAGAAGGTATTATGTCAGCAGAAATCCAGCTTTGCGGATTTGACCGCACCGACGTTTTGATGCCGGGAGAAAGCCAGACAATCACTATTCAGATTTCTGAGAGATCTCTGTCCTACTGGAACGTTCTTCAGACAGAATATAATGAAAATGAAGACGGCACGAAGGACAAATGGACTGTTGCGACGGGAGAACGTGTGATTTATGTAGGAACGGCATCGGATAACCTGCCATTATCAGAGACTGTAGCAGTAAAATAAGATTTTAGAAAATCAGACGGATGAGCCAGAAAAATGGCGCCCCGTCTGATTTTTAAATAGCGCCTGAAATGGGAAAGGAAATGTCAGAAAATATCAGAGAAATAAAAGAAAATCTAAGTATATATGAGAGTGAACTACCCATAAGCTAAAGCGAATGGGATTTTTGCGAAGTAACTTTAAAAGAGTATGAGATCAGAACTCAACTGCGGGATGGGAGAAATAAAAAATTGTAGAAAACGTCGAAAAAAAATTTGAAAAAAAATAAAAAGTAGAAAAAATTAATAAAAATCCAACATATATGAGAAAAAATTGTATGGAATAACAAAAAGAAAAGAGGTAAAATGTGAAATAGAAAAAAAGAGAGAGGACAACTCTGATAACGGAGGTATTTAGGATGAAAAAAAGAATGAGAATGCTTGCATGTGTGCTTGCGACAGGCATGATCTTTACAGGAACAGCAGTATCAGCAGAAAGTCAGGAGACGGAAAAAACAACAGAGGCAACAACAGAAAAAGACGCAGAGGCAGAAAAAGATCCGGTAATGGCAACTGTGGAAGGGGAAGAAATTTATCAGTCCGAGCTGGTAGCCATGACACAGTATATTTTACAGCAGTATCAGAGTAACGGATATGATACAACAGATGAAACTGTTCAGAATCACATTGTAGATACAGCTATGAACATGCTGGTTCAACTGAGAATTACAGAATTAAAAGCACAGGAATTGAAGCTGGATGAATTCACAGAAGAGGAGCTGGAAGGGCTGAAGAAACAGGCGCAGGAACAGTGGGATGAGTCATTTGAGATTTATAAATCGCTGTATATGGCGCAGGATGCTTCTTTGGAAGAAAAAGATGCAGAAGAGAAAGCAAAAGAAACAATGGCTCAGTATGGATATGCTACAAGCGATATGCTGTTTGAACAGATGAAAAATGATGAGGTATTTCGTCGCCTGCAGGAATACTGCATTGCAGATGTATCCGTTTCAGATGAAGAAGTAAAAGAGACATATGAGGAGTATGTAGCTTTGGATCAGGAATCTTTTGCGGACAATGTTCCTCTGTATGAGCAGGCAATTGCAGCATATGGATCAAATGGTTCTTATTATATTCCGGAGGGATATCGTTATTTTACCCATATCCGTCTGGATGCAGATGAAGAAAAATTAGGAGAACTTCAGGAACTGATGTATTCTGATGCAACAGCAGCCGACGCTACAGCAGCAAATGCGCAGCAGGAAAAAGAAATTCAGCAGTTAAAGGGTGAAATTCTGGAAGAAGTACAGGATACAGTGGATGAAATCGAAAAGAAATTTAAAGAGAAAGAATCATTTGAAGATCTGATCAAAGAATACAGTGTGGATGCTTCAGACACAAATTATGTCGGATACAGCGTACATAAAGACAGTATTTTCTGGGATAAAGATTTTGTAGATACAGCGATGGCAGTTGAAAAGATCGGAGAAATCAGTGAACCAGTAGTGTGTGCGGACGGAGTCTATATCTTATACTATGATTCCGATATCAAGGGAGGACCGATTGAATACACCGATACGTTAAAAGAAAACCTCCATGCTGAATTACTTTCTCAGGCGCAAAATGAAAAATTTTCATCCATGATTCATGAGTGGGCTGATGAATATGATATTCAGTATATAGGATAGAAAGCAGTCACAAGTTCTAGAATGAAAAATTGAGATAAAAAGTAAGAGTAAAATTAAAATCAGACAAATCAAAAGGTCTTTGCAAAAGAAAAATGGAATTTTGCAAGGACCTTTTTCCTATTCGCTGCCGCAGGCTTGTGAATTTAGTCATGTGAGGCTTCACGTCTGGAATAGATGCGGATGGAATTGTGAAAGGGAAATATAAAATATATATAAAAAAATATTGAAAAAATAAAAAAAATTAGCTAAAAATAAGAAAAATAGTGAATGTTCCAAAAAAAACATATGGAAAATATACAAATATATGATAGAATAAGATTGTATCTAAGTCAAAGATTTGGAGGGGCTTTGAACAAAAAAAACAGGAGGTAGGTATATGAAAAGAAGCATGAAAAAGAAATTGAACAGAGGAATCGCATTCGCAGCAACGACAGCTATGCTGGCATCTAGTATGGCAATGGGAACATTTGCAGCGGAAGCAAGCGCGGATTCAGCGAAAAAGTACGAAGTGACGGATACAGGAAAAGGATTTTCTGTTGTGACTCAGGAAGATGGAAAAAAACTGAGCTTTTCAAATGAATCTGGCATGACACTTCTGGAAGACGATGGATTTGCATTTAAAGATTTAAACCGCAATGGAGAACTTGACACTTATGAGGACTGGCGTCTGGATACAAAGACAAGAGCACAGGGACTGGCTGATCTGATGGTTTCAGACGGACGTGAGGGAATTGAGGCGATCGCAGGCTTAATGCTTTACAGCGCTCATACTGCAGTGGAAGAAGAAGCAGTTGCTGAAAATACAGAGGAGGCTCTGATTGACAACAATCTGCGCCATGTTCTTGTGACAACAGTGGCATCTCCTGAAATTGCAGCAAAATGGTCAAACAATGTACAGGCAATGGTAGAAGGCGTAGGATATGGTATCCCGGCAAATAACAGTTCTGACCCGAGAAACTCTGCAAGTTCTTCTATGGCATTAGAATATAATATTGGAAATACAGGAGATATTTCTCTGTGGCCGTCCATG
The DNA here is from genome assembly GCA_018366495.1 of Clostridiales bacterium. Taxonomy (GTDB): domain Bacteria; phylum Bacillota; class Clostridia; order Lachnospirales; family Lachnospiraceae; genus JAGZHZ01. The sequence goes on along the minus strand of JAGZHZ010000002.1, from coordinate 1,850 downwards.
ATCGGATTAGCGGCAACATTCGATCCTGAGATTGTAAAACAGCATGGAGAAATTGTATCAAAAGAATACAGAGCACTTGGTATTGCTACCGCATTATCACCACAGGTAGACCTTTCCACTGATCCGAGATGGAGCCGTGTAAATGGAACGTTCAGCGAGAACTCAGCGCTGTCTACTGATATGGCGAGAGCATATGTAGATGGATTCCAGACAACAGAAGGCAGTGAAAATGGATGGGGCAATGAATCGGTCAATGCCATGGTAAAACACTGGCCAGGCGGCGGATCAGGTGAAAGCGGACGTGACGCTCATTATGGATTTGGAAAATTTGCTGTTTATCCAGGAAATAACATCCAGGAGCATATTGATGTATTTGTAAACGGCGCATTCAATCTGGAAGGCGGTACAGGAATGGCATCCGCAGTTATGCCTTACTATACAATCTCATATGAGCAGAGTGAAAACGGAGAAAATGTCGGCAACTCTTACAGTAACTATATGATTAATGAATTACTGCGCGGAAAATACAATTACGATGGCGTTGTATGTACAGACTGGGGAATCACAAAAGACGCTCCTCATGACAACTCTTTCGGAACAACTCCTTGGGGAGTGGAAGATCTGACTGTAGCAGAACGTCATTACAAGATTCTTATGTCAGGTGTTGACCAATTTGGCGGAAATAATGACAAGGGACCTATCATGGAAGCGTATGATATGATGGTTGAAGAACATGGACAGGTATTTGCAGATGCAAGATTTGCAGAATCAGCAAGAAGACTGCTGACAAATATCTTCAATGCGGGACTGTTTGAAGACCCATACTTAGATCCGGATCAGTCAGTAGAAATCGTTGGAAATGCAGATTTCATGGAAGCAGGATACAATGCACAGCTGAAATCTGTTGTTATGCTGAAAAACGAAAACAATTTTGTTAAAAAGTATGATAAATCAGCAGAGAAGATGACAGTATACGTTCCGGAATACACCTATGTAAGCTATAACCGCTGGACAAAAGAGACAACAGAGGAGACAAGATCGACTGTCACAAAATCTGTTCTGGAGAAATATTACAATGTGACAGATAATCCAGAAGAAGCAGACTTTGCACTCGTTGGTATGGAAGCGCCTCAGGGTGGAATGGGATACAGCGAAGAAGACAAAGCAGCAGGCGGAAACGGATATCTGCCGATTACATTACAGTATGGCGAATACACAGCAGAATATGCGAGAGAACAGTCTCTGGCAAGTGATCCTGGAGCAGAATTTATCAGCTCTGAGACAGGAGAAGTTGTCTACACAGATGACGTAGATAACCGTTCCTACAAAGGAAAGACAGTAACAGCTGCAAATGCAGATATGTTAGATCTGTTAAAAGAGACAAAAGAGGCAATGGGAGATAAACCAGTCGCTGTTTACATGAGAGTGTCCAATCCTATGGTTTGGTCTGAAGTGGAACCATTGGCAGATGTGATCTTAGTAGGATACAGCATCACAGACCAGGCAGCAGTAGAAATTCTGGCAGGTGTGACAGAACCGTCCGGTTTACTGCCGAATCAGCAGCCGATTGATATGAAGACAGTGGAAGAACAGTTTGAAGACGTTGGACAGGATATGGAATGCTATGTAGATGAAGCAGGAAATACTTATGACTTTGGATTTGGTCTGAACTGGTCAGGACAGATTCAGGATGAGCGTACAGAAAAATATGTAAAATAGTCTGAGGCTTTCAAAGGAAAAGAATAAAAAATAAAGAAAGGGGATGTGAAAAAACTCGATTGAGTTTTTTCACATCCCTCTTTTTGCTTTTGTTGTGTATAAATTGCTAGAATCATACGCTGAAAAGGCGC